>NZ_SPKQ01000044.1:0-136927 GCF_023127895.1 Pseudomonas sp. NCIMB 10586 | reverse complement strand
GTCGGGTCTTGTTGCGAACCACCGGCACCGGGTTCGAAACCAGCGTGTCGCCTGCCTTCAACGGCACCACCGGCACGGCCTTGACCGGTGTCGCTGAACTGCTCAGCAACACAGGCTTGGCGGCCTCAACATGCGTGTCCAACCGCGGCCCCGCCACCTGCCTGGCCAGCAACTCCAACAACGCCCGCGCCCCGCCGGACTTGACGCCACTCAGCACCTGCGCACCCAGCCGCAGCTTTACGCCAATACCCCGCGTCGCCCAGATCAGCAGCAAATTGATCAACACTTCGCCGGTGATTTCACCCAGCAGCTCGTACATTTCGGGCGGCGGCAGCATCCGTATCCAGGCCACCACCGCTGCCACGTAGATAAACAGCAGCGGCTCATCACTGAGCACCAGCAATCCCTTGGCCAGCGTGTCTTTACCCAGCGCAAGCAGCGCGTCCAGTTCGGCCCGGGAGAGGTACTTCAGCAACTTTTCGCTGTTGGATTTGAGGTTCGCGAGCAGGTCATACAGCTCGGTGATGCTGTCCCACAGGTTGTAGAGCGCCTTGCCAAGTCCGGTAGCGAAGGCAATGCCCTGCATCGCACTGCGCTTGTAAGCAGGATCTTTGGCAAAGTCTGCCCATTGAGGCGCGAAACGCTCGTCCCACTGTTTACGCAGATCAGCTTCCAACCCGGCAATCACTGACGTGTAGGAGGCATACAGCGCCTTGACGTGATCCCTGGAGACATTGGGGTAAAAGGTGATTTGGTACTGCTGATCGCGGGTACAGTCGTTGACTTCGAGAATGCCGCTGGGGCCGATGGTCCGATGAAGCGGCGCGCCGACTGGGCTGCCATCCCGAGCCAGGGCTTGCAGTTCCACCTGGGTGTTGCCGATGGGTACAAACCGGGTACTTTCAAACAGATGCACCAGGGTCAACCCACCCTGGGCTTTGCATTGAGCGACGGTACGGCTGGGTTTATCGGAAGAAGCCGGCGCGACCAGTGCGACGTCTTCCCCAACCTTGAACACCTGCTCCACGGCAAGTGCCGAACCACCCAACAGGCTGTCGGCCCACGAGTCGAACGTGTTCAGGCAGGTACGAAAATCCGCTAGAACGCGAGTGACATCCGGCGCCTTGGGATCCATGGGGGCCAACACAAAGCCAGCGATCACCGGAATCAAGAGCCAGCCCCGTCAACCAGGGCTCTAACGAAAACAACCATCTGCAATCCCTCGCACTGTTTGATCAGGCGAGGGACTTTGCAGAGGTTCTTGGGTAAAAGAAGTCGGCGTTATTCGCGGAGATGGCGAGGAAGTTTCGCCTAAACTTCAGGTAAACCGAGGCTTGGTGGTAGGAATCGGATTACAGGTGGAACAGTCTTACAGCTTCAACTGCCCAATCGCCTTGCTCAACTCACCCGCCAACGTCGCCAGTTCATTGCTGGTGGTCGCCGACGACACGGTCTGCTGTACAGTGTTTTCGGTGACATCGCGAATACTCACCACGGCGCGGTTCATCTCTTCGGCCACATGGCTTTGCTGTTCGGCGGCGACGGCGATCTGAGTATTGCTTTCGCGCATCTGCGCCACGGCACCGGTGATTTGCGCCAGTGCGGCGCCAGCTTCCTGGGCTTGTTGTACGCAGTCGTCGGCCTTGAATGAGCTTTCCTGCATAAAGTCCACCGCATCGCGAGTACCGGCTTGCAATGCCGAGACCATGCGGGTGATTTCGTCGGTAGAGCTTTGCACGCGCTTGGCCAGGTTGCGAACTTCGTCGGCAACCACCGCGAAACCTCGGCCCATTTCCCCGGCGCGGGCGGCTTCGATGGCGGCGTTGAGGGCGAGCAGGTTGGTCTGTTCGGCGATGCTGTGGATCACCCCGACCACGCCGTTGATCTGTTGGCTGTCCTGGGCCAGTTTCTGGATCATTTCGGCGGTCTGTTGTACGCCGTTGGACAGCCCGGCGATTGAACGCTGTACGCGGATGACCACCTCCTGGCCGCTGCCGGCGAGGGTGTCGGCGGTCTGGGACAGGTCGCGGGTAGCGCCGGCGTGCTGGGCGATATGGTGGACGGTGGCGGTCATCTCATTGATGGCGGTGGCGGCCTGGTCGGTTTCGCTCTGCTGGCCGAGCATACCGTGCTGCACCTCGTTCATGCTGCTGGCCAGGCGTGCGGCGCCGTCATCCAGTTGCCGGGCGGTGCGTGCCACGGTGTTGACCACGCGCTGGTAGCCGGCCTGCATGGCGTTGAATGCACTGGCCATCTGGCCGACTTCGTCCTTGCAGGCCAAGGGCACGCGTGCCGACAGGTCGCCGGTTTTCTCGACGTGCAGCATCACGTCCTTGAGGGTGTTGAGTTGGCTGAGCAGGAAGCGGATCAACAGTTGTGAGGCGCCGAGCATGGCCAGCATCAGGATTGCCACGGCGACGGCATAGTTGGCGAAGCGCTCGCTGAACACTTGGCCAAGGCTGGGTGCGTAGGCGAGGACGGCGACGTGTTGACCGTCAACGCGATCGATCACCTCGGCGCCTATCAGTGGGTTTTTGCCCAACAGCGGCATGTGATTGAGTTCGACCCAGCCGCTGGCAGTACTCAAGGCTGGAAGAGGCTGGTCGCCCAATTGTGGGGTTTGCCCCTGGGCATAGACCAGCCATTGCTCGCCGGTGGGCAGGGCTTTGTCGGCTGGCCAGGCGCTGAGCAACCGCCCCTGAGCCTGGGCCGAAGCCTGGGATGCCTGGCTGCGTGCCTGTTGCTCAAGCTGTACCGCGTACAGCACCAGCAGCAGGGTGGTAATGAAGGCGACCGCATTGACGGCCCAGAATTTGTACTTGAGCGAGATATTGCTAAGCCAGGCACCCATGGAAGGTTTTCTCTGATAGCGGAAACAGTATTGGCAAGGTGCCATTATTGTGCCGCTACTCAGAAAAGCGTTTTTGACATGCGTCAATGCACGGCATCAATCCACATCAGGTAAGCCGAAAAAACGGCGGGCGCAGGCGGTGCTGTGCAATGCCAGGTCTTCGAGGGTTTCATGACGGTGCAAGGCCACTTCGCGCAGGACTTCGGGCAAGTACGCCGGTTCATTGCGACCGTTTTTTGGCTTGGGGCGCAGGGTGCGCGGCAGCAGGTACGGCGCGTCGCTTTCCAGCATCAGGCGGCCCCTGGGAATTTCCCTGACCAGCGGATGCAGGTGCGTCCCACGGCGTTCATCGCAGATCCAGCCGGTGATGCCGATATGCAAGTCCAGGTCCAGGTAGCTGAACAGCGCCGCTTGTTCACCGGTGAAGCAGTGCACCACGGCGGCGGGCAGGTGGTCGCGGTAGTCTTTGAGGATCTCCAGCAGGCGCTGGTTGGCGTCGCGCTCGTGGAGAAACACCGGCAGTTTCAGCTCGACGGCCAGGGCCAGGTGGTGTTCGAGGACTTTTTCCTGCTGGGGGCGAGGGGAGAAGTCGCGGTTGAAATCCAGCCCGCACTCGCCCACGGCACGCACCCGACTTTCTCCCAACAGGCTACGCAGGCGCTGTGCACTGTCGCCGTTCCAGTCGCTGGCAGAGTGAGGGTGGATGCCAGCGGTACTGAACAAGCGCTGGCCGCTTTCATCAAGTTTTGCACACAGCTCCAGGGCCTGTTCACTGCCCTCGATGCTGGTGCCGGTGAGCACCAATTGCTGCACGCCAGCGGCGTAGGCGCGTTCGAGGACAGCCTGGTGCCTCTCGTCGAAACTGGGGTTGGTCAGGTTGACGCCGATATCAATGAGTTGCATGGTGCTATCTCCGCCTGCGGCCGGAAAGCATATCAGAGCTGTAGATTTATAAGAAAAACCAAGAACTACAACGCGTTATCGCTGTCTTTGAACGTCGCAAGCGACATTGTGGTTGGCCAGTTGCCTGTCACTGTGTCGCCGTTGCGCGCCTTGCCAGCGCATAGAGCGCTCTGTTTCTGACCTCCAGCACTTTGTTATTCGCGAAGGCGCTGGCCAGTATTCTTTCCGGAGAGCGGATGATCCGACCCTCGGCGTTGCTTATGTTGTGCCTGACGTTGCTACTGCCCATGGCGGCGGTCGCACGTCTGGACGGGCCGTTGGAAGTCACCAAGCCTGGCAAGGTGCGTGACCTGGCGCAAATTCGTTCCAGTCGCACCCTGCGCGTACTGGTCAACCAGAGCCGCAACAGCTCCGGTGAAGTGCAGGGCCAGGCCATCGGCGTCGAATACCATCGGTTGCGTGCCTTCGAACAGTACCTCAACGGTCACGCCCGCGATGGCCAGGAAATCAACCTCAAGATCATCCCCAAGGCCAAGGACCAGTTACTCGGCGCGTTGGCCCGTGGCGAAGGCGACCTGGTGGCGCCCGGCGAGTTGCTGGATGTGAAGGCCATACACAAAATCAGCGCCAGCGAGCCGATTGTCAGCGATGTGCCGTTGTGGCTGGTCGGCGTCAAGGGAGAGCGACGATTTACCAAGTTGGAGCAATTATCTGGTCGCACGTTGACGCTGACCACCGGCAGTGCGGCGGCGGATGCCATCAGTCAGGTCAATCAGAAACTGGCGCTGCACAAACGAGCGCCGGTGAAGGTGGAGTGGGTTGACCCTAGCCTGGCGGTAGAGGATGTACTGGAGATGGTGCAGGCCGGGATTTTTCACCTGACGATCGTTGAAAAACCGATTGCCGAGCGCTGGTCGAAAATCCTGCCCAAGCTGCGCTTTGACAAGCAGGTGGTAATCAGCGAACCGGGTGACGAGTTCTGGTTCGTGCGCCAGGACGCTTCGATGCTGCGCGCCAGCATTGACCGATTTCTCAAGACCTATCGAACCCCTGCCGATCAGGATGTGGCGTTCCAGCGTATCTACCGACGCCTCTATCAGGTGCGCAACCCGCTGGCGCGCGCCGACCGCCAGCGTCTGGAAAAACTGCGCCCGGTCCTGCAAAAACATGCGCGCGAGCAAGGGATGGACTGGCTGAACCTGGCGGCGTTGGCATTCAAGGAGTCCTCCCTGGACCCAGGCGCACGCAATAGCGGCGGCCCGACCGGCCTGATGCAAATCACGCCTTCGGCGGCGCAACGGGTGGGGGTCAACAACATCGAGAGTCTCGATAGCAATGTGCAAGCTGGCGCACGTTACCTGGCGTTGATCCGGCGTAAATTTTTCTCCAGCCCCAAGCTCAACGAGCGCGAGCGCATGGCTTTTGTGCTGGCGGCCTACAACATGGGCCCGGAGCGGGTCCAGGGGATGCGCACCGAGGCCAAGCGCCGCGGGCTGAACCCCAATCAATGGTTCTTCCAGGTTGAACGCATCGCCATGGAGCAGGTGGGGATGGGCGGCGTCAGCTATGTTAATAGCGTCAACAAGTATTACTTGGCGTTCGACCGGGAGCGAGAGTCCCTGGAGCCGCCTGCAGCAAAAATTGCCTTACGCAAATAATCAAATTTATCGATATTAATTAGGCAATATTTGCGCTTTTGTCATTGTTTAAACTGATTAATATAGCGGCCAACCAACCCCTACCTGGAAAAGGATTTACTTAAATGAGCCCAATGATTACACGCGTCCTGTCCACCCGCGCCGGTTACGGCCTGACTATCCTGCGCATCTTCGTCGGCATCATCTTTGCCGCTCACGGTTCGCAAAAACTGTTCGGCTGGTTTGGCGGCGGCGGCCTGGCGGGTACTGCCCAATTCATGGAAAGCCTCGGCCTGACGCCGGGTACCCTGATGGCAGTGTTGTCGGGCGGTACCGAGTTTTTCGCCGGCCTGGCCCTGATCATTGGTTTGCTCGCTCGCCCGGCAGCATTGGGCCTGACCTTCCTCACGCTGGTTGCGATCTTCTCGGTGCATATCCATAACGGCTTGTTCATGGCCAACAACGGGTATGAATTTGCTTTGGCTTTGCTCGGCGGGGCGCTGGCGGTATTGCTTGAAGGTGCGGGCAAACTGTCGGTTGATCGCGCCATCACTGACTGATCTGTTTGCATGTCCCGGAAAAGGCCCGCATCTGCGGGCCTTTTCGTTGCTCGGGATTCTTGACACTGCCCCACCGGCTTCTCTAGGATGCTGTTCATGCGCCGATTTAAACAGCTAATTGCGGGGCGCCACTGGGACTCAATGCAGCCCGATAGAAGTCCGTATCCTCACCCAGGGCGCTCTTCGAAATACCGCTAAAGCGCTGGTTCGGTGTTGCCTCTCACCTGCCCGCAGACTTTTGAGGCAGAGACACGACACGATGAATGCACCACGCCCTCTCATACGCCTGGCCCCGATTACCGCGGACCTGACTCAACGCAATCCGAAAATCCTCCTGGGTGGTAAACACCAGCCGACGCTCCTGCGTTATCTGGACGGCTGGCCACGCCGTAGCGGTCGGCCCTCGGCGTTCCTGATCCAGTTTGTCGAGGACGGCGAATCCCTGGCTCGTTTTGCCAGCAATAGTTTCGACCTTGCAGTGATCCAGGCGCCCAATGCCGGCGACGCCCATGAAGTGATTCACCAACTGACGCGTATTGCCCGCCAGGGGTTGATTGCGCGGCGTTGAGCCGTCAGTCATAGACCGCTGGCGCGGCTGATCGGCGTCGACGTTGGTGGAGGGAAAGTCCCCAGGCAATCAGGCATAACAGTAACGGCATCGTGGCGATCATCAGCCCTTTAAGGTATCGCTCGAAACGCTGCAAGGGCGCGTATGCCTGGGCTTTGAGTGCATGCAACTCGATGGGCAATTGCAGGCGTTCCTTGTTGAGTGCCTGCAACTGGGTGTTGGTATCCACGGCCTGTGTGACCAGGCTTGCGTGCCCTGGATTCAGCCTTTGCCATGCTTGCTCTGTGAGCTCTTGTCGTCGCTCCAGTTCAACCGCACTTTTGCGATAAGCCTGTGCGGCTTCTTCGCGCATGTGTTCGAGCCTGTGCAGTGGCTGGGTGATGACGCGCGGTCGGATGCGCCTGAGTATCTCCGGAACTGCCAGGTTATCCAGGGTATTCAATACAAATTGCGCATTACCGTTGGGCTGAGCGTTGCTGACAGCGTCCGCGAGTACGTCAGTGTCGGCCACGACCACCACCTGGATCTGCTCGGCATGTTGCATCCCCGGTGGCTGGCCCTTGAGGCCGTCGGGAAACACTGAATAAGCGGGGCCCTCAACGCGGGCGGCAATCACGTGGCGCTCTCCTGTCGTGGCGGTTTCATCGATGAGTGAGTCGAACGTGGTCGCAGAAGCAAAGCGCCCTGCATCCAGCAGTGCGGACTGCCGGGAGCTCTGTAGCAAGGGGGTCAGCAGCGTACGATTTTTGTTGGACAGGGAGAGGGCGCCGCTGCTGGACACGGTCACGGCATCCAGGTTCCAGGTGCTCAGGTCTGTCGGGTTCATTGCCTGCCGTGGAAGTTCCAGCCTGGCTGGGTGCAGTACCTTTGGCATTCCGGGGCCGGGCGTAGCCGATGAGGCGTAAATATTATCGACCAACAGCTTGTCCGCAGGCATTTGTATACCCCATGCAGTGAGCAGCGCATCCAGCCTGGCGTTGGTCGTTATGGCTTGCGCAGCTATCTCGCTCACCGGGTCGATAAAGGCCATCAGCGTTGCGCCTCTCATTACCGCTTGCTCAATGGCATACAGAGCCTGCTCGGGCAGGGCACCGGGCTGTACGACCATCAATGTACTTATCGATGACGGCACTTGAGCGATGGTCGATGCCAGTTCCACCACGTTGAATTGTTCGCGCATCTGTTCCAGTAGTTCGCCGGCAGGTTCATGTAGCGCCAGTCCCGACAGCAGGCCGATAGTGGGACGTTCAGGGTGCATGAGTTTGTGGAGCAGGTGGCTGATTTCATATTCAAGCAATGACTCATGCTCAGGACTGAACAGGTCAATGCGTTGCGCGCTATGTCCGGCACGGGTGCCAATAAGGCCTAGGAATCCTTGCGTGTCATCCAGGCCAAACAAACCGGCTTTGTAAGCGTCTTCTGAAAAAGGCGTTGGGTTGATGACATGTAGATTGATCATGCCGTTGGCCGCTTTTTCGACTTCCTTGAGCATGTCTTCAACGCGACGGCCGTAACGACTCACTGCCTGGCTCCGTTGAGGGGCATTGATCGCATTGAAGTAATACAGGTCCAGTGGGGTTTCAAGTGTTGTCAGCAGTTGGCGCGTTGATGACGATAAGGTATGCATTTGTGTGTGTGAAAAGTCCCAGCGGATATTGGGTAGTTTCGGTACCCAGACCAGATTGAAGGCCAGAAACAGTAGCGATATGACAAGTAAGGTCATACCCGCACGAAGAGCGGATCCCATCAGTGGCTTTCCTTCTCAGCTGTTCTTGTAGTTGAGTGTGATGGTCGTCGCAAAGAGAAAAGCCAGGATCATACTTATAAAGTAAAAGCCGTCATGCAGTGTCAGTTTGCCGTTATCCATCGTGCTAAAGCGAGCAATAGGGTCAAGGGACATCAGGCTGTCGATAATCCAAATGGGTGTCTGGCTATCAAGTGCATCCAGCATTGAGGAAAGCGCGCTGGCAATCAGCAATAAGCCCAGTGTGAGCAGGAAAATAATGATGCGTTGCTTGGCAAGTACACAGATGAAGCAGCCCACCGAGAGATAACTTCCGGCCAGCAACCAACTGGCCAGGAATTGTGACGCGATAACGGCATTATCTGGTGTGCCCAGATAGTTGACCGCGATCACCAAAGGGAAATTAAACATTAAGGCAATGGCGCAGACGGTCCAGCCTGCGATGAATTTTCCGACCACCTGTTCAGTGGCGGTGACAGGCAAGGATTTCAGCATGTCGCAAAAGCTGCTGTTGTATTCATCCGACCACAACTGCGTCGATAAAATGGGGACCAACAATAGATAGAGCCAGGGGTGCAGTTCGAAGAAAGCCTGCAAATCGCTGCTGTTTCGCTCCATCCAGTGCTGGGTGTCCAATCCCAATGTCGCACACAGCACGAGGAAAACCGCCACACTCAGGTAAGTGCTTGGTGAGCAGGCATAACTGGCGAGTTGACGCTTGAAAATAACAGGTAGCAGTCTCAAGCAGGTATCTCCTGGCTCAGATGGTGAACGACATCGCCCAGGCGACCCGGCTCCAGGCTCAAAGACGTTATGTTCCAGCCGCGATGTGCGATAAGCGCGTTAATTGAGGGGAAGATGGAGTGCCCGGGCATGGCCAGGACAGTCACCTTGCCCTGTGCATGTCGGTCCTCCTCGATGCCCGCGACACCGGGTAATACGGCAAGTGCGAGTAAGTCCAAGGGGCTGTCTGATGCCAGGGTCACCGCCTGGAAATGCCGGGAACTGCGCTGCAGATCCGCCAGCGAAGCATCGGCGGCCAGGCGGCCACCGGCGATGACCAGGGCACGGGTGCACATGTCCGTCAGTTCGTGGTACTGGCGGGAGGCGATAATGACCGTCATGTCCTCGGTCAGGGACTTGATGAGTGCGCTGAACTTGAGCCGTTGATCAGGGCATAGCCCTTGCGTGGGTTCATCGAGCAGGAGCAGGCTTGGGGAGTGGACTAAAGCCTGGGCCAATGCAACCCTGCGCTTCAAATCAGGGGGCAGTATGTCGGCGGGGCAGTCGAGCACGGGCATCAGGTCCAGCCGTGCGGCTACCTGCTCTACCTGGCTGCGCTTTTCCAGGCCCCTCAAACCACGAATGGCCGCAATAAAATTAAGCATGTTTTTGACGGACATTCTATGGTGGGTGAGTCCGCCTTGAAGTTGATAGCCAATGGCTTTTTTGGCTTGAAGTGAATGAGTTTGGGTATTGAACCCCAGAATATTGATTTGCCCAGAAGTCGGTTTGATCGTACCGGCGATCAAGTTCAATAAGGTCGTTTTCCCTGCGCCACTTTCTCCCAGCAGGCCCACGCATTCCTGATGCTGCGCACTGAAGGAGATGTTGGTAATTGCGCTTGTTCTGCCCAGCTGTTTTGTTAAGTTGCTTATCTCGATCATGTCGTTACCGAATAAGTGTTCGGGGCGTGTGCGAAGCGGCGCTGTATAGGGAAGGGCCTTAAAAAGAGTACGTTCATTAGTTGTGGTTGGGAACGCACGGCGCGACTTATAAGAAGAATCCTACGTTCGGCTCGATAATTCGCTGAAACAATTGTTTTGTTTGGAGGGCTTATTAATGTTCGGATGTTTATCTGATGTTTATATAAGGTTTTCTCTTTCGTAACGAGGCCTGATCGCCATGATGCTTCTACGTACTCTTGTTCTTGAGCGCAGCGATGCGCAGGCACCTGTAAACGGTGCGTTGCTCTGTGGGTTTGCTGTCGCCCAAACGGCGTCGAACTTTCTTGTGTATAGCCTCGATGAAGAAGCCGAACCTGGTCATTCCAGGGTCTACATCGCGGTTCTGCGTAAAAAGCTTGAACGCTACTTCCTGGGCGGCGTTGATTCGAAGGAGGATTTGCAGGTGGCGATGCAGGTCTTCAAGCAGGTTCTGACGCAGGCGGCTGCACCTGGCTCCAAGGCGATTCCGGCTGCCGAGCCCCAGGTTCCGTTCCATTTCATTGACCTGAAGGGGTGCAGGTTGCCGCCTGCCCGACCCGAGGATCACCACTCGGTGATCATCAAGAAAGCATTGGTGATGAAGGTGATTACCTTGGGCATGTCAGCCCCTGCGTTGCCTGCCATCGAAAGTAGTACGGTGATCGTGCCGTCGATCCGCTTCTCATCGCAAATGGTTGCACCGCCACGCAACCCAACCCCACCCAGGATTGCGCCACAGCCTGTGGTTGAAGATATCGTGGAAGAACCGGTGCCATCGTTTGTGCAGATGCCGCAGGCGCCCGCTGAGGCAGTTAAGGTGCCTTTTCAGGTTGAACAGCCTGAAGTCCCACTGTTTGAGGAGCCTGCGCCGCTGGAGCAAGAGTCTTTGCTTGAGATGGACAGCACCCTGAGCAATCTCGCCAAGGTCGCTCAGGAGCTGACGCAAAAAAAACGCGCTGTCCTCGAAAAGGAAGAGCAACTTGAGCAGTGGCAGATGCGGCTGCAAGAGCAGCAAAGCCAATTGGACGAAAAACACCGAGAGCTGGAGCAGCGTCATACTCAATTGCAGGATCAGCAATCAGAGGTCAACCAAAAGGCGGAAAAGCTGGCGATGATGATGTCGCAGCTGTCAGGAGTGCGCCAGCATCTGCACGGGACGCTCTTTGGCCTGGATCAGGTCCTGGATGGCCAGGGATAAGCCGATGGGCTCGCCGCCCAGGTTCATTTATCATCACCCCCAGCCAGCCAACGCCTGGGCATGATGCCTGGCGTATTTGGCACCATTGGACACTGCCTGGGGATGCAAGCGTTTGAGTACCAAGCTGATTACCAAAGAAGGCCATGAAGCGCTTAAAAAAGAGTTGGATTACCTGTGGCGGGAAAAGCGTCCGGACACCACGCGCAAAGTGACTTGGGCGGCCTCCCTGGGCGATCGCAGTGAAAACGCGGACTACCAGTACAACAAGAAACTGTTGCGGGAGATCGACCGGCGGGTGCGCTACCTGCGTAAACGCCTGGAAGATATGCGCGTGGTGGAATACATGCCCGAGCAGGAGGGCAAGGTGTTTTTCGGCGCATGGGTCGAAATCGAAAACGAACAGGGTGACACCAAGCGTTTTCGTATCGTGGGTTATGACGAGATTTATGACCGAATGGATTACATCTCCATCGACTCGCCCATGGCACGGGCTCTGCTGCGCAAGGAGGTGGACGATGAGGCAATCGTGCACACCCCAGGCGGCGAGGTGTGCTGGTGGATCACCAAGATTGAATATGTGAAGCAGGCATAATGGCCCGTGCTCTGAACCGAGCACGGGCCAGCCAGGTCTCAGCCTTCGCGCAATACGGTCAGCGGGCTGGCATTCAGTGCGCGACGCGTGCCGAATACCCCGGCAGCGCCGATCAGCACGGCCCCGATCACGGGTAGCAGTAGCAGCCACGGGTGGGGGTGCCACGCCAGGTCAAAGGCGTAGCGGTACAGCACCCACGTCACCAGTTCGGTGCCCAATGCCGCCAGCAGGCCACTGACGGCACCCAGCAGGCCGAACTCAATGCGTCGCGCCTTGATCAGCAATTTGCGCTCGGCACCCAGGGCTCGCAGCAAGGCTCCCTGGCGGATGCGTTCGTCCAGAGTGGCCTGCAAGCCGGAGAACAACACCGCCATGCCCGCCGCCAACACAAACAACAGCACGTACTCCACCGCCAGTGTCACTTGGGCAAGGATGCTGCGCAACTGCTCCAGCAACGCTTCGACCTGCAGGATAGTGACAGCCGGGAAGGCCCGTGCAAGATCGACGATCTGTTGGTCGTGACCGGGTGCCAGGTAGAAACTGGTCAGGTAGGTCGCGGGTAAGTCTTTCAAGGTGCCGGGCTGGAAGATCATGAAGAAGTTAGGCTGGAAATTATCCCAGTTGATGGTCCGCAGGCTGGTGACCCGTGCCTCGCGGTTTTCCCCGCCGATGGTGAACAGCAAATGGTCGTTGAGCTTGAGTTTCAGGCTCTCGGCCACCTTGGCTTCCACCGACACGCCAGGAATCTCATCGCTTGGTTGCGCCGACCACCAGGCGCCTGCCGTCAGGGCGTTACCCGGAGGTAAATCGGCAGCCCAGGTCAGGCTCAGATCGCGTTGAATCGCACGGTCGCCACTGGAGTCCTTGCTGACAATCTCTTGCACGGGTTCGCCGTTGATGCTGATCAATCGCCCCGGCACTACCGGATACAACGGTGCCGCTTGCGCCTGTACTTCCAGCAGGCGGGCGCCAAAGGTGTCCTTGTCGGCCGGCAGGATATTCAATGCGAAGTAGTTGGGCGCGTCTTTGGGCAGTTGATTTTGCCAGGTGTCGAGCAATTCGCCCCGCAACAGTGCGATCAATCCCATGGACAGCAGAATCAGGCCAAAGGCCAGGGATTGGCCTGCCGCCGCCAGCGGGTGGCGCAGCAATTGGCCCAGGCCCAGGCGCCAGGGCAAGGAGGCGCGAGCCAATAGGCGTCGCAGGCTTTGCAACATCAGCAGCAACAAGCCGCCAAGGATCAATGCCGCGACCACGCCGCCGCCCAGCAGAGCGAAGGTCAATACCAGGTCCAGGCTCAGGCGCCACATGATCAGGCCCAAGGCAAACAGCGCCGCGCCGTAGACCATCCAGGTGCTTGAGGGGATGGGCAGCAAATCGCGGCGCAATACCCGCAGCGGCGGTACGCGCCCCAGTGCCGCCAGTGGTGGGAGGGCGAAGCCTGCGAGGGCGACCAGCCCGGTGCCGATCCCCGCGACGGCCGGCAGCAATCCGCCCGGCGGCACATCGGCGGGCAGCAGGTCGTGGAGGAAATAGAACAAACCAAATTGCGCCAGCCAGCCGAGCAGGGCGCCGACCAGGCTTGCCAGCAAGCCCAGTACGCTCAGTTGCAGGCTGAACAGCAACATGGCTTCACGTCGTGACAATCCCAGGCAGCGCAACAACGCGCTGGCATCGAAACGACGACTGGCGAATCGGTTGGCCGACAGTGCCACGGCTACGCCGGCCAGCAGCACGGCCACCAGGCTGGCCATGTTCAGGTAGCGCTCGGCCTTGCCCAGGGCGCCGCCGATCTGCTGGTTGCCATCGCGCGAGTCCTGCAGTCGCTGGTTGGCGGCAAGGCCAGGCTTGATCAAGTCGCGATAGGTTTGCAGCGCCGTGCTGCCTTGCGGGGCGCGCCACAGTTCGCGGTAACTCACACGGCTACCTGGCTGGACTACTCCGGTGGCGTCCAAGTCGGTCAGGTTGATCATCACCCTGGGCGTGAGGCTGTAGAAGTTGCCGGCCCGGTCGGGCTCATACGTCAGGATACGCGCCAGGCGCAGGGTCTTCATGCCGACATCGATGCTGTCGCCGACTTTCAGGTCCAGCGCGGTCAGCAGCCTTGCTTCCACCCAGGCTTCACCGGGTTTGGGGCCGCCGCCCTGCGTTTGCGTACCGAAGGGCTCGGCGCTGCTTTTCAACTCGCCGCGCAAGGGGTACTGCTCGTTGACGGCCTTGATACTGGAAAGCTGAATGCCATTGTCCGTGGCGATAACGCTGGAGAACTCCACGATGCGGGCGTGATCCAGGCCCAGTTCGGCCCCGGACCTGATTTGCTCGGGGCGGGCAGGTGAGCTGCCTTCGAGCACCAGGTCGGCGCCGAGGAACTCGGTGGCACGCAACAGCATGGCGCCGTTGAGGCGCGCGCCGAAGTAGCCGATGGCGGTGCTGGCCGCCACGGCCACCAGCAGGGCAAAGAACAGCACGCGCAGTTCACCTGCGCGGGCGTCGCGCAGTAACTGGCGCATGGCAAGGCTGAACAGGCGCAACAGCGGCAAACGTGCCATCAAGGCTCCAGGGGCGCGACCATCAGGCCGGCTTCAAGGCGGATCAGGCGTCGGCAACGGTGGGCCAGGCGCTCGTCATGGGTGACCAGTACCAGGGTCGTGCCGCTCTCTTTATTGAGCTCGAACAGCAGGTCGCTGATGCGCTCGCCGGTATGGCTGTCGAGGTTGCCGGTGGGTTCGTCGGCAAATAGCACGTCCGGTTCGGCGGCAAACGCGCGGGCAATGGCGACCCGTTGCTGCTCGCCACCGGACAGTTGGCGCGGCGAGTGGGTCAGGCGCTGGCCCAGACCCACACGTTCCAACAGATGCCGGGCACGCTCGCGGGCGTCCTTGCGGCCGTCCAGCTCCAGCGGCAGCATCACGTTTTCCAGTGCGTTGAGGCTGTCGAGCAGTTGGAAGGATTGAAAGACGAAACCCACATGTTCGGCACGGATGCGTGCACGCTGGTCTTCGTCAAGCGTGCTCAAGGCTTGCCCCGCCAGAGTGACTTCGCCGCTGCTGGGCAGGTCGAGGCCGGCCAGCAGGCCCAGCAGGGTGGATTTACCGGAACCGGAGCTGCCGACGATAGCCAGGCTATCGCCCTTGTTCAGTTCCAGGCTCAGTTCGTGCAGGATAGTCAGTTCACCTTCCGCGCTGGGAACCACTTTGCTAAGGTTTCGCGCGGTGAGAATGCTTGCGCCCATGGAGAATCCGATGCGAATGTGGTTTTTGAGTGCTGGCCTGGCCTTGATGTGCATGGCCCAGAACGCAGCGGCGGGTACAGTCCTGATCGTTGGCGATAGTATCAGTGCCGGTTTCGGCCTGGATACCCGCAAAGGGTGGGTTGCGCTGCTGGAGCAACGGCTCAAGCAGGAGGGTTTTGACGACAAAGTGGTCAACGCATCCCTCAGTGGCGACACCAGTGCGGGTGGCCTCGCACGCCTGCCTGCGGCGCTTGCAGAGCATAAGCCTGACGTAGTGGTTATCGAACTTGGGGGCAATGATGGCTTGCGCGGGCAGCCGCCGGCGCAATTGAAACAAAATCTTGCGTCGATGATTGACCAGTCCAAGGCTGGCGGTGCCAAGGTGCTGCTGCTGGGTATGCAGTTGCCACCCAATTACGGGCCTCGATACACCACTGCGTTTGCCGAAGTCTATGGTGTGTTGGCCAAGGAAAAAAACGTTCCGCTGGTACCGTTTTTCCTCGAAGGCGTGGGCGGTCATCCAGAGCTGATGCAGGCTGATCAATTGCACCCGGCGGTCGCGGCCCAAGGCAAGTTGCTGGAAAATGTCTGGCCGGCGCTAAAACCGCTGTTATGACGCTTTTCTACCGGCAGGCTTTCGGCTAAGGTGGCGCCCCCCTGATTTGGAGCCCTCGATGTCGCGCCCTGCCTGGTCCCTGTTTAACTACCAACTGATCGAGCCGGACGAGCAGCTGGATCTGTTCGCCTGTCAGGAAGTTCGGGTGCATCTGGTGGCGCGTCAATTGGAGTTGGGCGGCTCGATCGACCGCACGCTCTGTGGCACTTTATTGCCGGCGCAGCCACGCTGGTCGTCGGTGAATCGCTCGATCTTCCAGGATCAGCGCCTGTGCCCGTTGTGCCGGGCGATTCTGGAATCGCAAAAGCGCGGCACGCCGCCGATCTGGCCGGAGCTGCGGTTCGAGCTATAAAACAGCTTGAAGCCTGGCGCTGCGAAGCCGTATACAATCAATTTTTCCCTACCCGTCGTCTTGCGAAGGATTTTCCGGATGTTGTCGCGCCTTTCCGTCGTCACCTGCTGCCTGTCTCTCGCTGCGCTTTGTGCGGCCGGTCCGGCGGCAGCCTTGCAGTTGCCCCTGCCGCCGCCAGGCGAGGACATTGTCGGTCAGGTCCAGGTCATCAAGGCCAAGTACGAAGATACCTTTGCCGACCTGGGCACCACGTACGACCTGGGCTACTCGGAAATGGTTGCGGCCAACCCCGGCGTCGATGCCTGGCTGCCGGGCGCGGGCACCGATATTGTGCTGCCGACACGTTTTATCCTGCCGCCGGGGCCACGGGAAGGCATTGTGATCAATTTGGCCGAGTACCGACTCTACTACTATCCAAAGGGCCAGGACGTCGTCTACACCTTCCCGCTGGGCATCGGCCGTGAAGGCTGGGGCTCGCCGATCGCCCACACCAGTATCATCGCCAAGACGCCGAACCCGACCTGGACGCCACCGGCCTCGATCAAGGCCGAGCACGCCGCCAACGGTGACCCGCTGCCCAACGTGGTGCCTGCCGGTCCGGATAACCCGCTGGGGCCGTTCAAGTTCACGCTGGGCACGCCGGGTTACCTGATCCATGGCTCCAACATGAAATTTGGTATCGGCACGCGTACCAGCCACGGCTGTTTCCGCATGTTCAATAACAACGTACTGGAAATGGCCGGCATGGTGCCGGTGGGCACCTCGGTACGCATTATCAACGACGCCTACAAGTTCGGCAGCAGTGGTGGCAAGGTCTACCTTGAAGCTCATACCCCGTTGAACGATGACGGCACGCCTTCGGTGGTCGACAAGCACACGGCGGTCATCAACGCGTTGCTCAAGCGTGAAGACCTGTCCAACAACCTGCGCGTGAACTGGGACCAGGTGCGTGATGTGGTCGCGGCCGAGGATGGTTTGCCGACCGAGATTGGCGTGCCGGGCGCGGCGCCGGTGGCCTCCAGCACGCCGGCCGACCTGTAGGCGCGTCAAGCGCGAGGCAAAAAAAAGCCGACCCATAAATGGATCGGCTTGATAACAACCCCGAAGGATTATTACTTGCGGCTTGCTTTCTCAAGCATGCGCAGAGCGCGCTCGTTAGCTTCGTCAGCAGTCTGTTGTGCTTTTTGAGCAGCAGCCAGAGCTTCATCAGCTTTACGGTAGGCTTCGTCTGCACGAGCCTGGGAGCGAGCTGCTGCGTCTTCAGTTGCAGTCAGACGAGCTTCGGTTTCTTTGGAGACGCTGCTGCAACCGGTAGCCAGAACTGCGGCCAGAGCCAGAGCAGAGAATTTCAGAACGTTGTTCATCGTGTTCCCCTTCAAGGACTTTCAATTAGATGGCTACTTGCTCAGAGTGAGCTAATAGCCGGCGTACATACTACCCATTACTTGTAGTAAGTAAACTGACGTTGCGCAAGAAGCAAAAAAAATTCCTGTGCCGAATCTATTTTGGCTAACCTTTTGAAGGTTTGTATGAAAACTGTCCAATTTTTTTCATCTCGATCGACATTGGATCCAGGCTGAAAGGGCCGGCCCGCATGTGTTAAGCCTTGTAAACAGATGAAAATTTATATATCGAAGCGGGCACTTTCGTTGCCATCGGCTTTACTCCGGCTGGCATCTTTTGCGCATCTAGAGGTGACTTTAAGAGCGGCAGTTCGTCTCAAGCTTCAACTGCCGGCAATGTTCAGGCTATCGGTCAACGGTTGATCGAGGCCCTTTCTATATATCCAGCCGGGGCAGGGAATGATGAGTGCGCCTTGAGCAATTGCAGGATTGGTGCCTACTATTCCCTACGTGCTGGCTGTGAGCGCTCAGGGTTTTCTCGTTGTCGAAACCGGCACGGGGTGGCGTAGATGTTCCTTCGCCGGAAAAACATCGGTAAGGTAGGGTCAATATTCAAGACCCGCGAGGAGTAGTGATGAGCGAGGCGTTGTCCATCCACCATGACCAGGCTGGTCATCAGTTCGAGACCAATGTGGACGGTCATCGTGCCTATCTGACCTATATGGACCTCGGGAAGCAGACGCTGGATATCTATCGCACGTTCGTGCCCAACGCGCTGCGCGGACGAGGCATTGCCGCCGCGTTGACAGAAGAAGCCTTGAAGTTTGCCGAAGAGGCCGGCTACACGGTGATCCCGTCGTGCTCGTATGTCGAACGCTACATGGAGCGCCACCAGCGCCATGCCGCAAAGCTGTAACTGACCAGTTGCCAATAAAAACGCCGGGCTTAGCCCGGCGTTTTTGTGTGCGTCTGATCCAGAAAAATGCGTGGTTCAGCTGCGTTTGCGCTTGGGCAACACGTCCTTGAGCTTGGCGTGCATGCTGCGCAGGGTGTTTTCGGTAGCCGCCCAGTCGATGCAGGCATCGGTAATCGACACGCCGTACTGCAAATCGGCCAGATCCTTTGGAATTGCCTGGCAACCCCAGTTCAAATGGCTTTCGACCATCAAGCCGATGATCGACTGGTTGCCTTCCAGGATCTGGTTGGCGACGTTTTCCATCACCAGTGGCTGCAAGGCCGGGTCCTTGTTGGAGTTGGCGTGGCTGCAGTCAACCATGATGTTTGGCTTGATCTTGGCTTTGTTCAGCGCCTGTTCGCACAGTGCGACACTGACCGAATCGTAGTTGGGCTTGCCGTTGCCACCGCGCAGCACTACGTGACCGTAGGCGTTGCCCTTGGTGGTGACGATGGAGACGCCACCTTCCTGGTTGATACCCAGGAAACGGTGAGGGCTGGAGACCGATTGCAAGGCATTGATCGCCACGGTCAGACCGCCGTCGGTACCATTCTTGAAGCCTACGGCCGAAGACAGGCCGGACGCCATTTCGCGGTGGGTCTGGGATTCGGTGGTGCGTGCGCCAATGGCCGACCAGCTGATCAGGTCCTGCAGATACTGCGGGGAGATCGGGTCCAGCGCTTCGGTGGCAGTGGGCAGGCCCATTTCAGCCAGGTCCAGCAACAGTTTGCGCCCGATGTGCAAGCCGTCCTGGATCTTGAACGAGTCGTCCAGGTACGGGTCGTTGATCAAGCCTTTCCAGCCGACGGTGGTACGCGGTTTCTCGAAATAGACGCGCATCACCAGATACAGGGTGTCGGACACTTCCGCGGCCAGCACCTTGAGACGCTCGGCGTATTCGTGGGCAGCCTTGAGGTCGTGGATCGAGCAAGGCCCGATCACCACGAAAAGACGGTGGTCGGTGCCATCGAGAATGTCACGGATGACTTCGCGACCCTTGGTGACGGTCTGCAGGGCAGCGTCGCTCAGGGGGATTTCGCGCTTGAGCTGATCGGGTGTGATCAGGGTCTCGTTGGATTCGACGTTAAGGTCATTGATCGGTAAATCAGCCATCGTGTTACTCGCCAGGGTCACGGGTGCCGGCCGCCAGCCATCCCCGTGCGGCGGGCACAGCATGATTTGAATACAGGGGGGAGGAACCTTAGCGCGTAACACGGGCCCGCGACAATGGGCAAAGCCCGGTTTAATCCAGCGCCGATTGCACAACGGCCTCATTGGAGAACTCGGCGGCGTGGCGCGACACCCAGTCACGGGCCATGGCTTCCAGTTGCGCAGGTGTTGGCTCGGTGTTTTCGTGCAGGCGACAGTAACGTTCGATCTGGCACACTTGCTCGCCCATTCGGGCACCGAACAAGGCGTGCTCATCGGTAAAGCAAATACCGACGCGATAAGCGTTTTCGCCTTTGCGGCACCAGGCTACATAGCCCGGATAACGGGCGCTGGGCCCCAGGGAGGGGATATGCAGGTCGACCGCCGTGCCTGGGCGCCAGGCTCGCGGCCAATTGCAGGCGACGCCGCCGCGGCCGATAGTGTGCAGGCGTTGACGGGGCAGGGCAGGAGAGGGACGTTGGATCAACTCGACAGCGACATCATCAGGGTGAGGTAAAAAACGACCCATGTACACGGACTCCGAGCGCCGTCCGGTTGACGGCAGTGGCAGCAGTATAGTGAAGGAACTGGAATTGACCGACCTGGATATTGACCAGCAATTGCTGGGATTGCCAGGTATTTCGCTGGTAGTGTTTACCAGTGTCGGCTGCTCCAGTTGCCGTTGGGCACGCCAGCAACTGCCGAGTTGGCCGCTGCCGGTGGACCGCGTGTGCTGGGTTGATGCCGGGCACAATGGCGGTGCAGTCGAACGCTACCAGATCTTTCATTTGCCGGCGTTGTTCCTGGTGTGCGAGGGTCAGTTCCTCGGGCAATTACAGACACGGCTTACGGCATCCGACCTCGCCAAATGTGTAAACCAGGCGCTCACACGCACACCAGAGGATTTGCCATGACAGCCCTTTCATCCCCGTCGCCACGCATTGGCATTATTGGCACGGGTGCCATTGGTGGTTACTACGGCTTGATGCTGGCGCGTGCTGGCTTCGACGTGCATTTCCTGTTGCGCAGCGAATATGCAGCGGTCAGTCAACATGGCCTGCATGTCAACAGCACGGTGCATGGCCCGTTGCACCTGCATCCGGTTCAGGCCTATGCCTGCGCCGCCGACATGCCGTCATGCGACTGGCTGTTGGTGGGCACCAAATCCACCGGCAACGTGGACCTGGCGCCTACTATCGCCCAGGTCGCGGCGCCGGATGCCAAGGTGGTGCTGCTGCAAAACGGCCTCGATGTAGAGGACAGTCTGCGTGAACATTTGCCAGCGTCGCTGCACCTGCTCGGCGGGCTGTGCTACATCGGCGTGTACCGGTCCGCTCCGGGTGTGGTCGAGCATCAGGCACTGGGCCGGGTCAACCTGGGGTATCACAGCGGTACGGCTGCCAACGATGAGGCGCAGCAAAAGGCAATTGTCGAAGAGGGCGCGGGGCTGTTTCACCGGGCCGGCATCGAGTCCCAGGCCATGGCCAACGTGCATCAGGCGCGCTGGCATAAACTGGTGTGGAACGTGCCGTATAACGGCCTGTCTGTGTTGCTGGGCACGGGAACCAAGGCCATGATGGCGGATGAGTCCAGCCGCGAATTGATCCAGGCCTTGATGGCCGAAGTGGTGCAAGGCGCCCGTGCCTGCGGCCATGAAATTCCCGTCAGCTACGCAGGGCAGATGTTTGCCATGACCGAAACCATGGACGATTACTTGCCCAGCATGTATCACGATCACGTGCATAAGCGCCCATTGGAATTGGCGGCGATCTACGCCCGGCCCCTGGCCGCTGCGAGGGCGGCCGGTTGCGAGCTGCCGCGTATGCGGGCGCTGTTCCAGGCCTTGAGTTTTATTGATCGGCACAATCGCTGATTGGGGGGAGACACCATGGCAAAGGGGTTGGGTGACAAGCTGGTGCTGGCGATTTCCTCGCGGGCGCTGTTCGACCTCAGTGACAGTCACAAGGTCTACCTGGCTGAAGGTGTTGAGGCTTACCGCAAATACCAGATCGAACACGAGGAAGAAACCCTCGAGCCCGGCGATGCCTTCCCGCTGGTCAAAAAACTGCTGAGCCTGAATGCCAGCTTGGGCCGTGCGCGGGTTGAGGTGGTACTGGTGTCGCGCAACAGTGCCGATACCGGGTTGCGGGTGTTCAACTCGATCCAGCATTACGGCCTGGACATTTCGCGCGCCGCTTTCGTCGGCGGGCGTAGTCCTTATCCTTATTTGGCGGCCTTCGGTTGTCATCTGTTTCTCTCCACCCATGCTGAAGATGTGCGCAGCGCCCTGGATGCCGGTTTTGCCGCGGCGACGATTCTGTCGGGCGGTGCGCGTCGGGCTTCGAGCGAAGAACTGCGCATCGCATTCGACGGCGACGCAGTGTTGTTCTCCGACGAGTCCGAGCGTGTCTACCAGGCTGGCGGGCTGGAAGCCTTTCAGGCCAGTGAGCGGGAGTCGGCGCGCCAGCCGTTGCACGGCGGCCCGTTCAAAGGCTTCCTGGCGGCGCTCAACCTGTTGCAGCGCGAGTTTGCCGATGACGCCTGCCCGATCCGCACGGCGCTGGTCACTGCACGTTCGGCGCCGTCCCATGAGCGTGTAATTCGTACGCTGCGTGAGTGGGATATCCGCCTGGACGAGTCGCTGTTTCTCGGGGGGCTGGAAAAATCCGCCTTCCTGGAGGCCTTTGCGGCCGATGTATTTTTTGATGACCAGGCCGGGCATTGCGAGAAAGCCAGGGAGGTGGTGGCCACCGGGCATGTGCCCCATGGCATCAGTAACGAGTTGAGAGTCCAGACCGAGAGCTAGCTGCTAAGCTCATTCAATCTCCGCCATCCTGGCAGTCCAGGAGGTTCTATGATTCGTTCGATGTTGTATGCCACGGACCTGGGTCTGTATGCGCCGTACGTGATGCAACATGCGCTGGCGCTGGCGCGAACGTTCAAGGCTGACCTGTATGTGATCCATGTGGTCGAGCCCATCGGGTTGTTCGCCGAATCAGTATTACAGAGCTACCTTGATGAGAAGGCGCTGAGCGAATGGCAGAGCCAGGGGGTGAGCACGGTCATGGCGACCATCGAACAGCGCGTATTGGACGGCTTTCGCGATGAGTTGGGAGAAGGGGAGCAGGACCTGCAATTGATTCGTTCGGTCAGGGTGATCCAAGGGGATACCTGCGAGGTGATTCTCGACCAACTGCGAAAACTCTCCGTCGACTTGCTGATCGTAGGGAGTCATAGCCAGGCAACCGGCGTGGCCGTGCCCTTGGGGCGCACCGCTGCTCGCGTGTTGCAGCTGTCTCCGGTGCCGGTTTATCTGGTGCCGTCGCTGCAGCGTAGACGCAGCGAAGATAGCTGATCGGTAAAAACGATAAAAAGTTCTAGATTTATCTGTCTAACCTTTAATATAGTTATATATCGTCGCTGATACCCGTGGCGTCTATCTGCTTTGAGGGATTGATATGAAGCTTCAACAACTGCGCTACATCTGGGAAGTGGCGCACCACGACCTCAACGTTTCCGCTACCGCTCAAAGCCTTTACACCTCGCAACCCGGTATCAGCAAGCAGATCCGCCTGCTCGAAGACGAGTTGGGCGTCGAAGTGTTCGCTCGCAGTGGCAAGCACCTGACCCGCGTCACCCCGGCTGGCGAGCGGATCATCACCACCGCTGGCGAGATCTTGCGTAAAGTCGAGAGCATCAAGCAGATCGCCCAGGAATTCTCCAACGAAAAGAAGGGCACCCTGTCGATCGCCACCACCCACACCCAGGCGCGTTATGCATTGCCGCCGGTGATTCGCGATTTCATCAAGCAATACCCAGACGTAGCCCTGCACATGCACCAGGGCTCACCGATGCAGATCGCCGAGATGGCCGCTGATGGCACCGTCGATTTTGCCATCGCCACCGAGGCCCTGGAGCTGTTCGGCGACCTGGTGATGATGCCGTGCTACCGCTGGAACCGCTGCGTGGTCGTGCCCCAGGGGCACCCCTTGGCCAAGCTGCCGAAGCTGACGCTGGAAGCCCTGGCCGAATACCCGATTGTGACTTATGTATTTGGGTTTACCGGTCGTTCGAAGCTCGACGAAGCGTTCAGTCATCGTGGTCTGACGCCAAAAGTGGTGTTCACCGCGGCGGATGCCGACGTGATCAAAACTTATGTTCGCCTGGGCCTGGGCGTCGAGATCGTCGCCAAGATGGCGGTCGACACCAACCTCGACAAAGACCTGGTGGTGCTGGATGCCAGCGAATTGTTCGAGTCGAGCGTGACCAAGATCGGCTTCCGTCGCGGCACCTTCCTGCGGGGGTTCATGTGCGATTTCATCGAGAAATTCGCACCGCACCTGACCCGCGAAGTCATGGCCAAGGCGATCCAGTGCCACAACAAGCAAGAGCTGGAAGATTTGTTCGACGGCGTTGAATTGCCCGTCCACTGAGTGATTTATCGGGCCTCGGTAACCGTAAAGTGTTGCCGAGCGCCTGCCACCAGAATCTCTACCTCATCGCCTTCAAACTTGCCGAGCAGGCTTTTGCCCAGGGGCGAGCGCGGGGTGATGACGGTCACCGGTTGCCCGACCACATCGACTTTCAACCCTGCCGCATCCGGCGCCAAAAATAGCCATTGCTGGCGACCGTTCTCGTCTTCCAGGCCCAGCAGCGCACCGACTTCTATCCCGCGTTGTTCATCGTACCCTCGCAACTGAAGGTTCTGGCACAGCGTCAGCGATTGCTTGATCTCCTCGACTCGCTTGGCCTGCCCGGCCGCCAGGTATGACGCCTCCAACCCCAGGGTGTCGTATTTGTTCTCGGCGATGTTTTCTTCGTGGGTCGCGGTTTCGTAGGCAGTCTGTGCGGCGCGTTGGGCAATATCGAGGTCGGCGGTGAGTTTTTCCAGGATCAACTGGAGGACGGCGTGTTTATTCATGGTCTTCAATCGCAAAATTGCAGGACATTGGCCCGAGTCTTTTCACTGGGGGCGTTCTGGTCCTGTTGCAGCCAGAACTGGCATTTGGGGTTGGACAGGTTGCGCGCATTGCTGCGGGCCTGGTCCAGGGCCTGTTGTTGTTCCTGCTTTTGCAGGTTTTGTTGATACTGTTCGAACATGCGGTTCGGTGGCTGCGGCACAACTGCGGCCGGCTCGCCCAACTGCTGAACCGCCTGGGCCACGGGTGCCAGGCTTTGGGGAAACAGATAGTGAGTTGCCAGCCAGGCGGTCAGCGCAATGGCGATAAACCCCAGCCACACGCCTGCGGCAATGGCGATGCACAGCTTGAACAGTGACAGCTGACGGTCGGACATGATGGCCTCCTTGCAGACATTGACGGCGTGGTGCCGATTGTCGCACAGCCGCCGTGCAGAATAATCGCGATCAAGCCTTCTGCATCAGCGCATTTATGCGGACAATCGAGCCTTTGGACGATGGAGCCCGGAATGAAAGCCCGCTGGGATATTTTTTGCAGCGTCGTCGACAACTACGGCGACATCGGCGTGACCTGGCGCCTGGCCCGACAGTTGGTGGCGGAGCATGGTTGTGAGGTGCGCTTGTGGGTCGATGACCTGCGGGCGTTCGAGCGCATGTGCCCGCACATTGATGTGCAGATGGACCAGCAATGGCAAGAGGGCGTAGAGGTGCGGCACTGGCCGGCCGAGTGGCCGGGCGCGCAGTCGGCCGATGTGGTGATTGCTGCATTCGCCTGCCAGCTGCCGCCGCACTACATGGAGCGCATGGCCGAGCGTGTGCGCCCGCCGTTGTGGATGAACCTGGATTACCTCAGCGCAGAAGACTGGGTGGTGGGTTGTCATCGCCTGCCTTCGGTGAAGTTCAAGGGGGTGCAGAAGTACTTTTTCTTCCCCGGCTTTCGTCCTGGTACCGGTGGTTTGCTGCGTGAAGCCGGGTTGGTGGAGCGACGCCAGGCTTTTCAGCAGGATGACGTTGCGCAACGACAATTCCTGCAGAGCTTGGGCGTGTCTCCTGCGGGCGGGGCACGATTGATCTCATTGTTTGCCTATGAGAATCCTGGGCTGGCCGGTTGGCTGGACGTGCTCGCCAAGGATGGGCGTGCGACTCACTTGCTGGTGCCGGAAGGGCGAATTCTGGGGGATGTGCAACGCTGGTTGGGCGTGACCAGCCTGTCGGCGGGAGACATCCAGGTACGCGGGGCGCTGACGGTGCAGGTCATTGCATTCATGCGCCAGGAGCAATATGACCATTTGCTGTGGTGTTGCGAGTTCAACGCCGTGCGCGGTGAGGATTCCTTCGTGCGCGCCCAATGGGCGGGGAGGCCGTTGCTGTGGCATATCTACCGCCAGGATGAAGACATCCACCTGGACAAACTGGATGCCTTCCTTGAGTTGTACACCGCTGCACTCTCGCCTGCCGCCAAAGCGGCTGTCTTTGCGCTTTGGCAAGCCTGGAACGCTGATGGCGACATGGCACAGTCCTGGAAAATGCTGCTGGAACACTGGCCCGAGGTGAATGAGCACGCGCAGAACTGGTGTCTGGAACAAGGCTTGCAGGCCGATCTTGCGACGGCGCTGGTACAGTTTTATGAAAGTTGGATATGATACGCCACCTTGATTTTTGTAAATCCCATCCAAATTTCGGATATATGCAATGAAAACTGGTAAAGAACTGAAACCCGGTACAGTGATCCGTCTCGAAAACGACCCTTGGCTGGTTCAGAAAGCTGAGTTCACCAAGTCTGGTCGTAACAGCGCAATCATGAAGACCAAGCTGAAGAACCTGCTGACCGGTTACAAGACCGAGATCGTCTACAGCGCTGACGACAAACTGGACGACGTGATCCTCGACCGCAAGGAAGCGACCCTGTCCTTCATCAGCGGCGACACCTACACGTTCATGGACACCACCGACTACACCATGTACGAGCTGAACGCTGAAGATATCGAAGCCGTTCTGCCGTTCATCGAAGAAGGCATGGAAGACGTCTGCGAAGCGATTTTCTTCGAAGAGCGCCTGGTGTCCGTAGAGCTGCCGACTACCATCGTGCGTAAGGTTGCCTACACCGAAGGTTCCGCTCGCGGCGACACTTCGGGCAAGGTGATGAAGCCTGCCAAGCTGAGCAACGGTACCGAACTGCAAGTGGCCGATTTCATCGAAATCGACGACCTGATCGAGATCGACACCCGCGAAGGTGGTTCGTACAAAGGTCGCGCCAAGAAGTAATTCTGGCCCCGGCGGTACGCAAAAAGCCCGACCTGGTGTCGGGCTTTTTTGTGGGCGTCTGTTTATCAGACTGTTACATGCAAGCGCACATCCACGTTGCCACGGGTGGCGTTGGAATAAGGGCATACCTGGTGGGCGGCGTCGACCAGGCTTTGCGCATCCTCCTGGGCCAGGCCCGGCAGGCTGACGTGCAGGTCGATGTCCAGGCCGAAACCGCCGGGGATCTGACCGATGCCAACGTGGGCGGTGATAGAGGCGTCATCCGGGATTTTGCGTTTGGTCTGGCTGGCGACAAATTTCAGCGCCCCGATAAAGCAAGCGGAGTAGCCCGCGGCGAACAGTTGCTCCGGGTTGGTAGCCTGGCCACCAGCACCGCCCAGTTCCTTGGGGGTGGAGAGTTTGACGTCGAGGATGTTATCGCTGGAAACAGCGCGACCATCACGGCCGCCAGTGGCGGTGGCTACAGCGGTATAGAGCGTTTGCATGGGGCGTTCCTCTTTGATTGTTAGCGCTAAATATTTGCGCGCTAAGTAGTTGGTAGGGCCAATGTATAGCGCTAATGTTTTGCGCGCAAGATAAATGTTTTTGACTTGCTGAAATTTAATGTGGGAGGGCGCACCGCCCCTCCCACATTCAAGTGATTTGCTGTTTTCTAAATAGCGCTTTGCAGATTGCCGCGCAACGCGATCAGGTCGGCTTGCAGCTTGCGCAATTGCGCAAGCTGCATCCCGCTGGCGCCCAGGATGCATTGGGGCACATCCTTGGCCTTGCCCTGCAAGGCACGCCCGGCGTCGGTCAGCTCTACCACCACCACCCGCTCATCTTCGCGGCTACGGGTGCGGCTAAGCAGGCCCTCGGCTTCCAGGCGTTTGAGTAATGGCGTGAGTGAACCGGGGTCCGTCAGCAGGCGGCTGCTGATTTCGCTGACGGTCAAACCATCCTCTTCCCACAGCACCATCATGGCCAGGTACTGCGGGTAGGTCAGGCCGAGCGCCTGGAGCAAGGGTTTGTACACCTTTGTCATCAGCAACGAGGTGGAATGCAAGGCGAAGCACAGCTGATTGTCCAGCAGCAGCGATTGGCAGGGATCAGGGTTTTTACTCATTGGGGTGCCTCGTAAAAGCGTGTCTGCGCTGGAATCTAGCGGGCAAATCTTTAATGCGCCAGGTAATTTTGCCTGGCGGGTCAGATCAGGCCGCTTTGCAAGGCCAAATCCCAAGGCGGCACTGGGCTGAAGCGCGACTTGAGGTATTCAAGGAGTAATCGGCTACGGGCGTTGGGTTGTTGTTCCAGGCGCAGCGCATAAATGCCGGCGGTCTCCGGGCTGGGCAGGCCGTTTTCACAAAACAGCGGCAGCAGCTCACCCCGTACCAGGTATTCACTGGCAAGCCAGGTAGGCAAATGCGCGATGCCCAGCCCCGCCAGCGCACCGCTGAGCAGGGCCTCGGCGTTGTTGGCGCTCAGGCGGATACGCCGCGGACGATAAGTGGTGCGGCGCCCGTCGTGCTCAAAGCGCCAGGCAAACATCGGCGCCAGGCCATCCCAGTCAAGGCCGTCATGCTCGCTCAGTTCTCGAGGATGGGTCGGTGTGCCGCGGCTCTTCAAGTAGGCCGGGCTGGCACAGGCGATACGCACGATGCTCGCCAGCGGGGTAGCGATCAACCGCGTGTCTACGATATGCCCGGCGCGCAGCACCAGGTCGACCTTGCCCAGGTGTGCGCCCTGCATATCGACAAAGCTGTCGATCAGGTGCAGGTGCACGTCCAGGCCCGGGTACACGTTCAAAAAATCCGCAATCACCGGTGCCAGGTGCCGTCGACCGAATGCCGCAGGTGCATCCACCCGGATCAAGCCTTCCGGCGCGTGGCTCAGGGACACTGCTTCCGCCCGCGCCAGTTGCAACTCACTGACGATCCGCCGGGCCCGTTCGGCAAAGGCCAAACCCGCCGGTGTCGGCAGCACCGCATGGGTGCTGCGCTGGAACAGCTGGCTGCCCACTGAGCTTTCCAGGCTGTCGATACGCCTAGCCACCGCGGAGGGCGTCAGCGGATGGCGCCGTGCGGCGGCGGAAAAGCTGCCGGTTTCCAATACGTCCAGAAACAGGCCCAGTTGTTCGGTGAGGGTATTGGGGTTCATTGGCTAGCGCTTGTGCGAGATTGGCATAGCCATTGTGCGTTGCTGTGCGTTTCCGCGCTAGAGCCGACTGCGTAGCATGCAAGGCTTGGGATGACGGAGTAGCGCGGTGTTGGATTTAGTGATGTACCTGATATTGGGCGCGGCCCTGGGCACGGTGGGTGGGCTGTTTGGCATTGGCGGCGGGCTGATTGCTATCCCGGTGCTGGGCGTGCTGTTCGGCCTGGATCAGCAGATCGCCCAGGGCACCGCCTTGGTCATGGTGGTGCCCAATGTGATGCTTGCCCTGTGGCGCTATCACCAGCGTAATCGCATCGAATTGCGTCACGCCTTGCCATTGGGCGTGATGGGATTCTGCTTTGCCTGGCTGGGATCTATCTGGGCGGTGGGGCTGGATGCGGGCGCAATGCGTATCGGCTTTATTGCGTTCCTGGTGGCGCTGTCGGCCTACAACTTGCTGCGCATGTTCACCCGCAACGCGCCGCCCACGGCGCAGATGCGCTATTCATGGCCGTGGCTTGGGGTATTGGGCGCGGCGTCCGGCTCCATGGGCGGATTGTTCGGGGTGGGGGGCGCGGTGGTCGCCACGCCGGTACTCACCAGTGTGTTCGGCACCACCCAAGTGGTTGCCCAAGGCTTATCGTTGGCCTTGGCGCTGCCCAGCACCAGCGTGACCCTGGTCACTTATGCCTGGCACCACGAGGTGGACTGGATGATCGGCCTGCCACTGGCGGTAGGTGGCCTGCTCAGTATCAGTTGGGGTGTGAAAGTCGCGCACGCCATGCCGGAGCGCCTGTTGCGCGGCCTGTTCTGTGGTTTTTTAGTGGTGTGCGCGGTGATGCTGACCTTTAAAGTTTGAAGCCTTCAACGATGTACTCCGCCAGGCATTCCGTGATCGGCGACGTCATCTGCGGGTTGCGCAGCAAGCGCAGATTCATCGACGGCAGCGGGGGAAAGCCTTCTTCGCTGCCAAGCACTCGCAGGTCGTCGGTGATCAGGCTTTCCATGCTGACCATCGCCGCCAGGCCAGCACTGACCACCGCCTGGATCGCCGCGCCGTTGGAGCTGTGATAGGCCAAGCGATAATCCCGTCCGGCCGCATCCAGTGCGGCGCGTGCCCAATGGGTGTACAGGCAGTCATCGCCGGAAATCGCCAGTGGCAGGGCATCGTGCTCATCGGCACAGAAGCACGGTGACGCAGCCCACACCATGCGTTCAGTGCGTAACAGCTCACCGATATCATTACCAGGCTCGCGGCTGATGACGGTCAGCGCCAGGTCCCGCCGTTGCATCAATACAGACGACGCCTCGCAGTGCATCTCAAGCTGAATCAGTGGGTAAGCTTTGGAAAACTGCTTCAGGATTCCCGGCAAAAAACGCATGACGTAGTCATCCGGCGTGCCGATGCGTACCAGCCCCACCATATGTGGCTCGCGCAGGGTATTGAACACCTCGCTGTGCAGTTTCAGGATGCGCCGCGCATACCCCAGCAGCACCTGGCCTTCGGGCGTGAGCCGCACTTGTCGGCCGTCACGCTCGAACAGCTTGCGCTGCAACACATCCTCCTCCAGGCGTTTCATCTGCATGCTCACCGCCGATTGAGTGCGGTTGACCAGCTCACCGGCGCGGGTAAAGCCGCCTTGGTCAGCAATGGCCACGAAGGTGCGTAGCACGTCAGTGTCGATACTCGGGTAGCCGGACAATGGATCAATCTCCGAGATGTATTGCATAAGAAACATTCGTTGGATTGATCATAGCGGCAGGCACACACTTTCGTCATCCCTACTGGAGGGCGAGAAGATGAAAGGTCGAAAAGGTTTTGTATTACTGAATAAGTGGTGGTTTGCCGGTCTGTTTAATAGGGTTGCGCGTTGGCAGTTGTTGCATCAAGAGCGCAATATGCTGGCGACGTTGAGCGATGACGCACTCAAGGATATCGGGCTCAACCGCGCCGACGTCGAGCAGGAAAGCCATCGGCATTTCTGGGAAGACCCGCTGCGAAAGTAAGCCAGGATGCAGTAGGGTAGGGGGCGAGCTTTTATGGAGATTGCCATGCCCGCCGACCTGTCCTTTTCACTCAAGCAAGCTCGACGCATGGCGCTGGCCGCCCAGGGTTTCTCGGGGCGCCAGGCGCCTGCCCAGATAAAAGCTGCGCACCTCAACCGGCTGATCGAACGCCTGGGCGTTATACAAATCGACTCGGTCAACGCATTGGTGCGTTCCCACTACCTGCCGTTGTTCTCCCGCCTTGGCCAGTACACCCCGTTGCTCCTTGAGCAAGCAGCCTGGAGCCAGGGGCGGCGGCGTTCATTGTTCGAGTATTGGGGGCATGAGGCGTCGCTGTTGCCGATGGCGATGTACCCGCTGATGCGCTGGCGCATGGAGCGGGCCAGGCAAGGGCAAGGCATCTATGCGCAGATGGCGCGTTTTGGCCGTGAGCAGCAGGCGACTATTGGGCGTGTGTTGCACAGCGTCGAGCAGCAGGGCGCCTTGGGTGCGGGCAGTTTGTCGACCCGAGAGGAGCGTGCTGGGCCCTGGTGGGATTGGAGTGATGAGAAGCACGCACTGGAATGGCTGTTCGCCGCCGGTTTGGTCACCGTCGCGGGGCGCCGAGGTTTTGAGCGACTGTATGATTTGCCGGAGCGTGTGATCCCGGGCGAGATTCTTCAAACGTCCATGAGCGAGGCTCAAGCCCAGCGCGGCTTGCTGATGCATAGCGCAACGGCGCTGGGTATCGCCACCGAAAAGGACCTGCGCGATTATTTTCGCCTCGACCCCGCGGACAGCCGCCCGCGCTTGGCCGAACTGGTCGAGGACGGGCAGTTGCTGACGTGCCAGGTGCAAGGCTTCAAGCAACCAGCGTACTGTCTGCCGGAGCCCAAAGTGCCACGCAAAGTGCCGGCGAGCGCTTTGCTGTCACCGTTCGATTCATTGATATGGGAGCGCAGCCGCACCGAGCGTTTGTTCGATTTCCGCTATCGACTGGAGATCTACACCCCGCAAGACAAGCGGGTGTATGGCTACTACGTGCTGCCGTTTTTGCACAATGAGCGGATCGCTGCGCGCGTCGACCTGCGGGCCGAGCGTGCCCACGGGCGGCTGGCGGTGCATGCAGTGCACGAAGAAGAATCGGGGCTGGATGACGAAGGCATGTTGGCGCTGGCCGTCAACCTGCGGCGAATGGCCGCCTGGCTGGGGCTGGAGCAGGTCCAGCTCAATTGCCTGCGACCCGATGCCGCCCGATTAAGGGCGGCGATGTTGATCAGCGTTTGACCTGTTTCAAGGTCTCGGCAATCAGAAACGCCAGCTCCAGCGACTGATCGGCATTCATCCGTGGGTCGCAATGGGTGTGATAGCGGTCCGACAGCCCGTCTTCGGTAATCGGCCGTGCGCCGCCGATGCATTCGGTGACGTTCTGCCCGGTCATCTCGATATGAATACCGCCGGCGTAGCTGCCTTCGGCGTGGTGCACCTGAAAGAACTCCTTCACTTCGCCGAGGATTTGCGCAAAGTCGCGGGTCTTGTAGCCGCTGCTGGCCTTGATGGTGTTGCCGTGCATCGGATCGGAGCTCCACAGCACCTGCTTGCCCTCGCGCTGTACGGCGCGGATCAGGTTGGGCAAGTGGTCGCCGACCTTGCCTGCGCCCATGCGCGCAATCAGGTTGAGGCGACCAGGGTCATTGTTCGGGTTAAGGATATCAATCAGGCGGATCAGATCGTCCGGGTTCATGCTCGGCCCGACTTTCACGCCGATCGGGTTGTTCACCCCGCGCAGGAATTCGACGTGGGCGCCGTCCAACTGGCGTGTACGGTCGCCGATCCACAGCATATGGGCCGAGCAGTCGTAGTAGTCGTTGGTCAGGCTGTCGCGGCGCACGAAGGCTTGTTCATAGTTGAGCAGCAACGCTTCGTGGGCGGTGAAGAAGCTGGTTTCGCGCAATTGCGGCGAGCTGTCCATGCCACAGGCGCGCATGAAGGCCAGGGTCTCGTCGATGCGGTCGGCCAGTTGGCTGTACTTCTCGGCCAGGGCTGAGTTGGCGATAAAGTCCAGGTTCCACTTGTGCACCTGGTGCAGGTCGGCGAACCCCCCTTGGGCAAACGCGCGTAGCAGGTTGAGGGTGGCGGTGGACTGGTGGTAGGACTGCAACAGGCGGTCCGGGTCCGGCACACGGCTTTTTTCATCGAAGCCGATGCCGTTGACGATGTCGCCACGGTAGGCAGGCAGGGTGATACCGTCGATGGTCTCATCGTTGGACGAGCGCGGTTTGGCAAACTGGCCGGCCATGCGTCCGACTTTCACCACCGGGCAACCGGCGGCGAAGGTCATGACAATCGCCATCTGCAGCAGCACCTTGAAGGTGTCGCGGATTTTTGCCGCGGAGAACTCGGCAAAACTCTCGGCACAATCGCCACCTTGCAGGAGGAAGGCGCGGCCTTGGGTCACTTCGGCAAACTGGCGACGCAACTCACGGGCTTCCCCGGCAAACACCAGCGGCGGGTAGCTGGCCAGGTTCTGCTCCACCTGCAACAGGTGTGCAGCGTCCGGATACTGGGGTTGTTGCTGGATTGGCAGGGCGCGCCAGCTGTCGGGGCTCCAAGGTTGGCTCATCATGAACTCGATTGGGTGATTGACGGATAACGCTGATGTTATCAGCAATTAGTGCGTGACCTGTTGCTGCCGGTTGGCCGACAATCGCGCCTTTGCCAAGCGGTAACCCCTTAGGAGTAGTGATGACCGAGGAGCGTGTCGAGCGCCTGCTGGCCGAAGTCCATGATGATTTCGGCATGATCCGTGTGCTCGAAGTAGCCGATTACCGCTTTCTCGAATTCGGCGACGCCATCGAGCAAAGCTGCGTGTTCACCGCCGACCCTAGCTGGTTGGAGTATGACTACACCCGGGCCATGTTGATCGGTGCGCTGTGCCATGAGCAGCCGGAGAGCGCGTTGTTCCTCGGTTTGGGCGCGGGCACGTTGACCCAGGCATGCCTCAGGTTTCTGCCTTTGGAAGACGTCGAGGCCATTGAACTGCGCCCTGATGTACCGCGCCTGGCCATCGAATACCTGGGGCTCGATGACGACCCGCGCTTGTACATTCGCGTGGGGGACGCCCTGCAATTGCTCGATACCGCTGAATCGGCCGACCTGATCTTCGTCGACCTCTACACCGATGTCGGCCCCGGTGTGGGGCATCTGGCCTGGACCTTTCTGGAAAGCTGCCAGAAGAAACTCAACCCCGGCGGCTGGCTGGTGATCAACCAGTGGGCCACCGATGATGGTAAACCGCTGGGCGCGGCATTGCTGCGTGGGTTGTATCACCGACACTACTGGGAGCTGCCGGTGAAGGAGGGCAATGTGATTCTGCTGGTGCCTTCCGAGCTGGATCAGGAACTGGACCTCGATGCCCTGTCAGCCCGCGCCGAAGCCTTGGCGCCGCGATTGGGGTACTCGTTGCAGCCGTTGATCAAGGCTATTCGGCCGGCGACCTAGTTGTCTGTTCCGGCGCGATCGGGAGCAAGCCCCCTCCCATATTCGACCGCATTTCAGATCCGTTTACACGTACACATGTGGGAGGGGGCTTGCCCCCGATCGCGTCGGTATTGCCAACTCAAATCCCCTTGAACACCCCGGGCCGCTTCTCGATCATCGCCCGCACGCCTTCCTTGGCATCCTCGCTGTTGAGCAATTTATCCACCATGGGCGGCAGGGCGGCGGCTGCGACAGCTTCGCCTTCCATACGCGCCAGACGCGCCGACATCAACGTCGCCTGCACGCCAAGCGGCGCCTGACGAGCAATGCGGTTGGCCAGTTCGATGGCGCGGGGCAACAGGTCTTCACTGGCCATTACTTCCTGTACCAGGCCCAGGCGCAGGGCTTCATGGGCGTCGAACTCGTCTCCGGTAAGCAGCCAGCGCATCGCATTGCCCCAGCCCGCGATCTGGTGCAAGCGCATTGTCGCGCCGCCAAACGGAAAGATCCCACGTTGCACTTCCATCTGTGCAAAGCGTGTATTGCTGGCGCAGAGGTTGATATCCGCCGCCAGCATCAACTCGATACCAATGGTCAGGCAGTAGCCCTGGGCCGCGACGATCACCGGTTTGCTGACCCTGGGCCCTGCGAATACGCCCCAGGGATCGCACCCGCCCAGCGGCGGTTGCCAGCCGCCCGCCATCACGCCGCTGACATTGGCCAGGTCCAGCCCCGCCGTGAAGTGATCGCCGTGGGCAAATATCACGGCCACCCGGGCGTCATCGTTTCGATCAAATTCGCCATAGGCCAGGCTCAGCTCATTGAGTAAATCCAGATCGAAGGCATTGCGTTTGGCCACGCGGTCCAGGCCCAGCAACAGAACATGGCCCTCAAGTGCACGGCTGACGCGGCTACTGCTGGCTTGTTTCATCGGGTGTGCCCTCGGGCGCGGGTAGGGTTTCAGACCGAAGGGCCTGAGTGGGTGGGTGAACCGTTTAAGCTTGATGACCAGCAGGGCCGGGCCTTTGAAAAATAGACCCTGGCGCACAGATCTGCAAAGCCCGCGACGCAGCGCGGTTTATCAGTGCGCTGCGATAAAAAAAGCTCCCTTTTTCAGCTATTTCCGGTATAGTGCGCGCCGGCCTTTAACCGGGCCGCGTTTAGGTAGCGCAATTCCCCGAAGTCAGCTTCGGCTGCACGTCCGCACAGCGGACTCTCCCTTGACGAATCTTTTTCATTCATTCGTTTTCGCAAATCCCCGCCGACAAAGCAGCCAGGGCGACTCTTGAGTCTCAACACGGCATGCGCAGCTTTGGAGCATGGGTCTTTGCGGATGCACTTAGAGGCAGACCCATGACCCAGGAAACCGGCGGCTTCGCCGCTTTTAATCTTAACCCGAACATTCTCGCCGCTGTCATCGCGACTGGCTACGAAGAACCTTCGGCTATTCAGCAGCAATCGATCCCGATCATCATGGCCGGCCAGGACATGATTGGCCAGGCGCAAACCGGTACCGGTAAAACCGCCGCGTTCGCCCTGCCTATTTTGCATTGCATCGATCCTGCCAAGCGCGAGCCGCAAGCCCTGATCCTGGCGCCAACCCGAGAGTTGGCGCTGCAAGTAGCAACCGCTTTTGAAACCTACGCCAAGCAAATGCCAGGCGTAACCGTTGTGGCCGTTTACGGCGGCGCGCCGATGGGCCCACAACTCAAGGCTATCCGTAACGGCGCACAGATCGTTGTCGCCACCCCGGGCCGTCTGTGCGACCACCTGCGTCGTGACGAGAAAGTCCTGTCGACCGTGAACCACCTGGTTCTGGACGAAGCTGACGAAATGTTGAAGCTGGGCTTTATGGATGACCTGGAAGTCATCTTCAAGGCACTGCCACCGACCCGTCAGACCGTATTGTTCTCGGCTACCCTGCCGCAGTCGATCCGTGCCATTGCCGAACGCCACCTGCGCGATCCGCAACACGTGAAGATCCAGACCAAGACCCAGACCGTTACCGCGATCGAACAGGCTCACCTGTTGGTTCACGCTGACCAGAAGACCTCGGCTGTATTGAGCCTGCTGGAAGTCGAAGACTTCGACGCCCTGATCATGTTCGTGCGCACCAAGCAAGCGACCCTGGACCTGGCCAGTGCCCTGGAAGCCAAAGGCTACAAAGCCGCTGCGCTGAACGGTGACATCGCCCAGAACCAACGTGAGCGCGTGATCGACTCCCTCAAGGATGGCCGTCTGGACATCGTTGTGGCGACCGACGTTGCTGCCCGTGGCCTCGACGTTCCACGTATCACCCACGTGTTCAACGTTGACATGCCGTACGATCCAGAGTCCTACGTTCACCGTATCGGCCGTACCGGTCGTGCGGGTCGCGAAGGTCGTGCACTGCTGCTGGTGACTCCGCGCGAGCGCCGCATGCTGCAAGTGATCGAGCGTGTCACCGGTCAGAAAGTTGCCGAAGTACGCCTGCCGGATGCCCAGGCCGTTCTTGATGCTCGCATCAAGAAATTGACCAACAGCCTGGCGCCATTGGTGGCTGACGCTGAATCGACCCACGGCGACCTGCTGGACCGCCTGACCGCCGATATCGGTTGCACCCCGCGTGCCCTGGCTGCAGCCCTGCTGCGCAAAGCGACCAACGGTCAAGCCCTGACCCTGGCTGCCATCGAGAAAGAGCGCCCACTGGTACCGAACAACGCCCCACGCGGTGATCGTCCAGAGCGTTCCGGCGACCGTCCAGAGCGTGGCGATCGTGAACGTCGTGCTCCGGTTCCATTGGCTGAAGGTCGTGCTCGTTGCCGTACCGCGCTGGGTGCGCGTGACGGTATCGCTGCCAAGAACCTGCTGGGCGCTATCCTCAACGAGGGTGGCCTGGCGCGTGAAGCCATCGGTCGCATCCAGGTACGTGACAGCTTCTCCCTGGTGGAGCTGCCGGAGGATGGCCTGGAAAAACTGCTGGCCAAGCTCAAAGACACTCGCGTTGCCGGTAAGCAGCTCAAACTGCGTCGCTACCGCGAAGATTGATCCGCCTCTGGGCTGATTGATCGCACATAAAAAATCCCCGACTGGTTCGGGGATTTTTTTTGCCTGGGATTTCAGGCTGTGCACTTGCGTTAGCCAAAGCGGTAGATGTCCATGCCCAAGGCGCCGAGGGTGAAGCCCTGATGCGCCACGCTGAAATCACCGCCGGCACCCCGCGCAAAGTACAGCGGCAACAAATGCTCGTCGCTGGGGTGGCTGCGCACTGCATGGGGCGCCAGGAGGCGATAGTCATGCAAGGCTGTTTCGTCACCGGCAGCGAGTTTTTCGACCACCCAGTCGCGAAAGGCTAGCGCCCATGGCGTGATGGTTTCCGGCCCGGCGCGCCAGTCCAGCTCACCGAGATTATGGGTGATGCTGCCGGAGCCGATCAGTAGCACACCTTGATCGCGAAGGCTGCAGAGGGCGTGTCCAACCCGGGTTTGAAAAGCCGGGCCCATGCGGCTTGGCAGGGAGACTTGCACCACCGGAATATCCGCCGCCGGGTACATCAGCGACAGGGGCACCCAGGTGCCATGGTCGAAGGGCCGTTGGTTGTCGACGCGTGCAGTCAGGCCGTCAGCCTGCAATAACTCGACAATTTCATTTGCCAGCTGTGGATCACCCGGCGCAGGGTATTGCACCGCAAACAGTTCGCGAGGGAAGCCGCCGAAGTCGTGCCAGGTTTCGGGCGCGGCGCTGCCACTCACCAGTAACTCGTGGCTTTCCCAATGCGCCGATACCACCACAATCGCCTTGGGCCGTGGCAACGCGGCTGCCAGGGCCTGCAGCGCCGGGCCGCTGGCACCGGGTTGCAGGGCCAGCATCGGGGAGCCATGGGAGATAAACAGGCTGGGGAGCATAAGAGGGGTCCTGAAGAATAATATGGCGCTATCTTCATTCAGATTATTGATCGAGATCTAATATAAGATTTAGTGTCTTTTAATCGATTTTTTCAAGGTGATGCATGGACGCAAAAATTTGGCAGGAACGCTGGGCAACCAATCAGATCGGTTTTCATCAGTCCGACGTTAATCCTTACTTGCAGCGGCATTGGTCAACGTTGGGTCTGGCTGATGGTGCCAGGGTTTTCGTGCCTTTGTGTGGCAAGAGCCTGGACATGAAGTGGTTGGCGGATCGCGGGCATCGCGTGATGGGTGTGGAGGTGTCTGATCAAGCCGTTGAGGCGTTCTTCAGCGAGCAGGGGCTTACGCCGCAGATCGATCAGAGAGGCGTGTTCAAGGTGTATCAGGCGGGCCTGATCGAAGTGTGGTGCGGTGACTTCTTCGCCCTTGACGCAAGTGCCGTGGCTGATTGCACGGCGCTGTATGACCGTGCGGCACTGATCGCCTTGCCGCAGCCAATGCGCTCGCGATACACCGAGCATCTCGATACCCTGCTGACCCCCGTCTGTGAGGGGTTGTTGATCACTGTCGACTACGACCAGGCACAAAGGGCTGGCCCGCCTTTCGCCGTCCCGGATGAGGAAGTGCAGTCGTTGCTGGGCCCGCACTGGAATGTGGTCACGCTGCAAGAGCGGGACATTTTGAGTGAAAGCAGCAAATTCAAGGCGGACGGCGTTACTCGGCTTGATGAGCGTGTTTATCGGCTGACCAGGCGGTAAATCACGCCCACGAAAAAGGGGCGATTCAATCGCCCCTTTTTTGTCTTGCCTGGGTTATCAGCCCCGACGACGCAGTGCGTCGATCCGCTCTTCCAGCGGCGGATGGCTCATGAACAGGCGAGCCATGCCCTGTTTGATGCCACCGTTGATGCCAAAGGCCGTCAGGCTGTCCGGCATATGCACCGGCAGGCCCTGTTCGGAGCGCAAGCGTTGCAGCGCGCCGATCATTGCGCTGGTGCCCGCCAGGCGTGCGCCGGCTTCATCTGCGCGGAACTCGCGTTTGCGCGAGAACCACATGGTGATCGCGCTGGCCAGGAAGCCCAGCACCAACTCGGCGAAGATGGTCGCCACGAAGTAGGCAATGCCGCGACCTTCTTCGTTCTTGAAGATGACCTTGTCGACAAAGTTGCCGATGATCCGCGCAAAGAACATCACGAAGGTGTTCACTACGCCCTGTACCAGCGCGAGGGTGACCATGTCGCCGTTGGCCACGTGACCGATCTCGTGGGCCAGCACCGCCTTGACTTCATCGGGCGAAAAACGCTCCAGCAAGCCCTGGCTTACGGCCACCAGCGCGTCGTTCTTGTTCCAGCCGGTGGCGAAGGCGTTGGCCTCATAGGCAGGGAAAATCCCCACTTCGGGCATTTTGATGCCTGCTTCTTGAGATAGCTGCTCCACGGTTTGCATCAGCCATTGTTCATGGCGAGTGCGAGGTTGAGTGATGACCTGGGTGCTGGTACTCATCTTCGCCATCCACTTGGAGATGAACAGCGAAAACAGCGAGCCGGCAAAACCAAAGACCGCACAGAAAACCAACAGCTGATTGAGGTTCAGGTCAACCCCGTTGGCCGCCATGAACCCGTTGAAGCCGAACAGGCTCAGGGTGATGCTGGCAATCAGCACGACCGCCAGGTTAGTGGCCAAGAACAGCAGGATGCGCATCATGGTTGTAGGGTTCTCCTCATGCTTAATATGTCGCGTACTGCGGGGTATATAAGGTGCCGCATGGGGTGATTCAACCGAGCGACTATTTCAAACTGTGTCCTACAGCATGAACGTAAGGCCCTGAAGGGATTTTCCGACCTGTATTGTCGGCCATGACCGGCGTGAGTTTGCCTTGCCGCCCCGTGATTATAGGGGGCACGCCTCAGGCAGGGGCTGAGTGAACTACCACCGCGCGTAAGCGAGAAAGAAGTGTTGCCAGATAATCGCTGTACGACCCAATGTGAGTCGTACAGCGTCAATTTCCTTACTGGCGATAGGACTTCAGGAAGTTGCCGATGCGACCGATGGCCATTTCCAGGTCATCCACACGTGGCAAAGTCACCACGCGGAAGTGATCCGGCCATGGCCAGTTGAACGCAGTGCCCTGGACCACCAGCAGCTTTTCCGACAGTAGCAGGTCGAGCACGAACTTCTCGTCGTTGAGAATCGGGCAGACTTTCGGGTCGATCCGCGGGAACGCATACAACGCGCCCATAGGCTTCACACAGCTCACACCGGGGATCGCGTTGAGCAACTCCCAGGTGCGGTTGCGCTGCTCCAGCAGGCGACCCTGGGGCAAGATCAGGTCATTGATGCTCTGGTAGCCGCCGAGGGCGGTCTGGATGGCGTGCTGGCTCGGCACGTTGGCACACAGGCGCATGTTGGCCAGCATGTCGATGCCTTCGATGTAGCTCTGGGCATTATGCTTGGGGCCGGAAATGGCGATCCATCCGGAGCGGAAGCCCGCCACGCGATACGACTTGGACAGGCCGTTGAAGGTCAGGCATAGCAGGTCCGGAGCCAGGGAGGCGGTGCATATGTGAACGGCGTCATCGTAGAGGATCTTGTCGTAGATCTCGTCGGAGAACACTACCAGGTTGTGCTGGCGTGCCAGTTCAAGCATGCCCAGCAGCACTTCCTTGGAGTACACGGCGCCGGTAGGGTTGTTCGGATTGATGATCACCAGCGCCTTGGTGTTGGGGGTGATCTTGGCCTTGATGTCGGCCAGGTCCGGAAACCAGTCGGCGCCTTCATCACACAGGTAATGCACCGGATGGCCGCCAGCCAGGGTCACGGCAGCGGTCCAGAGCGGATAGTCCGGTGCCGGCACCAGCACTTCATCGCCATTGTTGAGCAGCGCCTGCATCGACATCACGATCAGCTCGGACACGCCGTTGCCCAGGTAGATGTCCTCGATGCCGACACCTTCGACCTGCTTCTGCTGGTAGTACTGCATTACCGCCTTGCGTGCACTGAACAGGCCCTTGGAGTCGCTGTAGCCTTGGGCGGTCGGCAGGTTGCGGATCACGTCCTGGAGGATTTCGTCCGGCGCTTCGAAACCAAACGGCGCCGGGTTGCCAATGTTCAACTTGAGGATGCGATGGCCTTCCTCTTCCAGGCGCTTGGCGTGCTTGAGCACTGGGCCGCGAATGTCGTAGCAGACGTTGGCGAGCTTGTTCGATTTGCTGACCTGCATGGCGATGTGATCCTGAAAATGAACGATTCAGACGGCGTAGGCACTACCGTAGGGTGAATCCTGCGCGGTTCGCCCCCATAAATACGTTTGAATGCCGATGGCGCGGGTGCCAGACTGGCGTTTTGAAGAGGCGCAATCATACGTGCCGCCTGATCCATGGAAAAGACACAGATCAGGGTTTTTCAGTTGCCGAGGTGTACCGATGGAAAAGTTGCAGAAAACCGTTGATGAGTGGAAGGCCATGCTCGACCCTGAGCAGTACAACGTGTGCCGCCTCAAGGGCACCGAGCGGCCTTTCAGCGGCAAGTACAACGGCACCAGGACCGACGGCGTGTATCACTGCATCTGCTGTAATGAGCCGCTGTTCGATTCGACCACCAAGTTTGATTCCGGCTGCGGCTGGCCGAGCTTCTACGCGCCGATTGCCGACAGCGCGATGATCGAAATTCGTGACGTCAGCCACGGCATGATTCGTACCGAAGTCACCTGCGCCAAGTGCGACGCACACCTGGGGCATGTGTTCCCGGACGGGCCGCCGCCGACGGGCCTGCGCTACTGCATCAACTCGGTGTGCCTGGACCTGGTGCCGCGCTCGGCTTGAAGCGATAAACAGGCCCGAATGCCAGTCGGTCAAGCGTACGCGTATCACTTCTTCCCCTGAATTGAGGCATTGCCATGAGCAACTCCCTGCTGAGCATCCCTTGCACCACCATCAAGGGTGAGCAAAAGACCCTGGCCGATTTCGCCGGCAAGGCCATTTTGGTGGTCAACACCGCCAGCAAATGTGGCTTCACCCCCCAGTACAAGGGCCTGGAGCAACTTTGGCAGCGCTACAAGGACCAGGGGCTGGTGGTGCTGGGGTTTCCCTGCAACCAGTTCGGCAAGCAGGAACCGGGTAACGAAGGCGCGATAGCCGAGTTCTGCGAGCTGAACTTCGGTGTCAGTTTTCCGCTGTTCAAGAAGGTCGACGTCAATGGCAGCGATGCCCACCCATTGTTCGTACAGTTGAAAAAGCAGGCCCCGGGGCTGCTGGGCTCCAAGAATATCAAGTGGAACTTCACCAAGTTCCTCATCGGCCCCGACGGCAAGCAGGTCAAGCGATTTGCGCCAACGACCAAGCCACAGGACCTGAGCCAGGAGATCGAAGCCTTGCTCAAATGACCACGATAGTGCGGGCGCAGCCTCAGAGGCTTGTCGTCGTCGGTACCCACAACTCCAGCAGCGCATGGAGCTCTTCGCGGCGAAACGGCTTGGCCAGGTAATCGTTCATGCCCGCCGCCCGGCAACGCTCGCGCTCTTCGGACAGGGCATTGGCGGTCAAGGCGACAATGGGCAGGTCTGGCCAGCGCCCGCTACGGCGAATTTGCCGGCTGGCCTCGTAGCCATCCATCACCGGCATGTTGCAGTCCATCAGCACCATATCGAAGCGCTGGTCCTCAAGCAGCTTGAGCGCTTCCCCACCATGGGCAGCCATAATCACCTCACACCCCAGCTTGCTGAGCATCCCCTTGGCCACCAGTTGATTGACCGCGTTGTCCTCCACCAACAAGATGCGCGCGCGGTGAGCCAGCGGCGCGGCTTCCATCTGGATCGGGTCGAGGATCGGTTGCGTGCTGCTGCGCAGGTTGCGTTGCAGGATCTGGTACAGCGCGTTACGGCTCAATGGGCGTGCTTGTTGCTGCAGCGGTGCCAGCGCCGCGACTTCTTCACTGGGCATGAAGTTGCCATAGGCGGTGACCAGCAGAATCGGCGCGCTGATTGCCGGGCGCAAGCGGAACAAGCATTCAGGGCAGTCGGTAATCAACAGGTCAGGGGCCAGTGCGCTCAAATCATCGTCTTGGGAATAGCACCTTGGTGTCAGCCCCCAAGAGGGCAGCAGGGTGGTGAGCAGCTCTGTCAACCCGCCACCGGCATGGGTGATGGCGATTACATCACCTGTGAGCGGTGTATAGCGCGTGGCAGGTAAATGGGTGGGTAGCGGGAGGTCGGCGCAGAACTGGCTGCCAAAGCCCACCTCCGAGCTGATACTCAAGCGGCCTTGCATGGCTTCACACAGATTGTGCGTCAAGGCCAGTCCCAAACCCGTACCGCCAAATTGACGGGTGATGCCCGCACCGGCCTGGGTGAAGGGTTGGAAGATTTTCACCTGGGCTTCCTGGGCGATACCGATGCCGGTATCACAGACTTCAATATTGACCCTGCCTTCCAGGGCACGCAGGCGCACATCGACCCGGCCGAAGCGCGTGAACTTCAAGGCATTGGAAAGCAGATTACTGACGATTTGCCGCACCCTGGTCGGGTCGCCGATGACCTGGGCGGGAAACTGTGGATCAATCAGGCACGTCAGCTCGACACTCGGCGCTGCATTCTGCGACAGCAGGTTGGCAGTGTCTTCCACCAGTGAGCCCAGGTCGAAGGGGATATGTTCCAGTTCCAGTTGGCCGGCATCGAACTTGGACAGATCGAGAATATCGTTGAGCAATTCGACCAGCACTTTGCCCGAGTCATGGGCGATCGACAGTTGCTGGCGCTGCTCGGCATTCAGTGGGCTGTCGAGCGACAGTGCAATCATCCCCAGCAGGCCATTGAGCGGCGTACGGATTTCATGGCTCATATTGGCCAGGAACGCGGCCCGTGCCTGTGCCATCCCCAGCGCGGTCATCCTGGCTGCTTCCAGTTCATCATTGGATTGGCTTAAGCGTTGGTTGCTGGCCTTGAGTTCAAGGGTGCGCGCCGAAACGATATTTTCCAATTGGCCCAGGTATTCGGTGAGGCGGTCCTCGGCGTGACGCCGCTGATGGATCTCGGTTTCCATGTTTTCAAATTGCTGGTTGGCGACGTCGACCAATACGCCGATTTCGTCGTGCTCATGCCCCGGCGGGCAATCCAGGCGTGCCTGTTTGCGGGTACTCAACTCTCGGATAATACGTACCAGCGGTTGCGTGAGCATTACGTAGAATAAGCCCAGCAAGATCCCGGTCAGCAGCAGGCTGCGGGTAAATCCGTTGAGCAGGGTGATCTCGGCGCGATGCAGGAAACGGCTGCCAAAGGCATAGGTATCAACGTCGAGGCGCAATACGCCGAGGGATTCGTTGGGCATATGGTTGAGAAACAGTCGGTCCTCGAACTGACGATTGGCGCCAAACAGAAAATCGCTGACCGGACGATAGTTGCTTTCTTTGCGCGGGCGGTTGACGTCGGCCAGCACCGCGCCATTGTTGTCGATCAGCTGCGCACGGGTGATGGCAGGGGAGTGCAGCAGGCCCAGGGTCAGCTCCTGGGCGAGTTCGGCATCGATGTTGTAGGCGATACGCGACGCGGGGTTATGGCTGATTTCAATCAGTGAGCGTATTTCACGGTTGATGGATGCGTCTTCACTGGCATAATCAATGCCGATTTGGATCAGACTGAGCAAGGTTCCCAACACGAAACCGACCAGCACAGTCAATCTGGCTTGTTTATAAGACAAGCGGTGGGCGAACTTGATATCCATCGAGTGTTGAACCACTTCACGTTTCCTTTCGCCCGGCAAGCATAGCTGAACATCCCCAAGCTTCTGCTTGCCGGGCACGAATCGTTTTTTGACGCAGCCTCATGCGGTCTGCCGCAGGGTTGCCAATACGCCATCTTTTACAAGAACTTGCCAGAGGAATAATCATGGATTCTCGATTGAATGCCTTCCTTGAGCGGGCCGACGCCGTACTTGCTCGCCTGGAACCCTTATTGCCGGCCCCGCGCCAAGCCATCGACTGGCGCCAATGCCTGGCCGCTCGTTGGCAGCGTGAAGGTCGCAGTGGCTTCCTGTTGCCGCTGGAAGTGAGCCTGGATATGCGCTTGTCGGACCTGATTGGCGTCGACAAGCAACGTGAACAACTGGCGCGTAATACCCAGCAGTTCCTCGATGGCCTGCCCGCCAACCATGCGCTGCTGTGGGGTTCTCGCGGCACCGGCAAGTCTTCCATGGTGCGCGCCTTGCTGGCTCAGCACGCCACGGCGGGTCTGCGCTTGATCGAAATCGAACGCGACCACCTGGCCGACCTGCCGCGCGTGGTCGAACAGTTGATAAAACTGCCGCAGCGCTTCATTTTGTTTTGCGATGACCTCTCGTTCGAAGCCGGCGAAGGCGATTATCGCGTGCTCAAAAGCGTGCTGGACGGCTCCCTGGAGCAGGCGCCGGAAAACGTGCTGCTGTATGCCACGTCCAACCGCCGTCATCTGGTGCCGGAGAACCAGAGCGACAACGACAACTGGAAACGTGTGGATGGCGAGTTGCACCCGAGCGAGGCGGTAGAGGACAAGATTGCCTTGTCGGACCGTTTTGGCTTGTGGCTGTCGTTCTATCCGTTTTCCCAGGAGCATTTCCTGGATGTGGTGGAACACTGGATCGGCGAGTTGGCCGGCAAGGCCGGCTTGCAGTGGCAGCGCGATGAGCAGCTTGATGTACTCGCGGTGCGCTGGGCCACAGGGCGCGGTAACCGCAATGGCCGTTGTGCCTATCAGTTTGCCCGTTACTGGGTAGGTCTTAAATTGCTGGAACGTCAACCATGATCGATTTGCAACAGGCCGGCAGCGGTCTTGATGGCTACGCCATGCTGTGTGCACAACTGGAGTCATTGCTGGCGGATGAGCGTGACTTTATTGCCAACAGTGCACAGTTTTCTGCGTTTCTGTTCAACCAGCTCGATGACCTGAACTGGGCAGGCTTTTACCTTAATCGCAATGAAGAACTGGTGCTTGGGCCGTTCCAGGGTCAGATAGCCTGCGTACGTATCCCGTTCGGCCGTGGCGTATGTGGCGCTGCTGCGGCTTCACGACAAACCCAGCGAGTAGAGGATGTGCATGCGTTCCCAGGCCATATCGCCTGTGACAGCGCCTCGAACAGTGAGTTGGTGGTGCCATTGGTCAAAGACGGTCAGCTGATTGGCGTGCTTGACCTCGACAGTCCCTCGCTGGCCCGTTTTACACCTCAGGACCAGGCAGGGATTGAACGGCTGGCGGCGATTTTCCTGCGGCTGACCGACTGCTGAACCTGGGAGCCACGGCAGAGGAGTGCAGGAGCGAGTGACTCGCTCCTGCCGTTGCGGGCCCGGGCGTTTATTGGCCTTGCAGCTCGGCCAGTTGAATCTGCAGCATCCTCTCCAGTTCCAGCATGAGATGCTCCAGCGCCTTGATGCCGGTTTCAATGGTTGCCCACTCTTCATTGCGAGCGCAGGTTTGCTCCAGCGCTTCGCATTGCCCAGCCAATGAATGGGCCTGAACGATACGGGCAGCGCCCTTGATTTTGTGGGCTTGTTCAATGATCTCGGGGGGGTGGGCCTGCCGATTCAACAGCGTGACAAGCGCCTGACGGTCGTCACGGCTGCTGCTCAGCAGCTCCTCCAGCAGGCGTCGACTCAATTGCGGGTCGCCGCCGGTCAACGCTTGCAGGCACTCGAGGTTCAGGCGCTGGTTCGCAGGTTTGGGAGCGATTTGCGCCAGTTGCCGTTCCAGTACGGTCAGGCTGATGGGCTTGAACAGGCAGTCATCCATGCCGGCCTGCACGCAACGTTGTCTTTCCTCTGGCTGGGCGTTGGCAGTAAAGCCCAGCACCACACAAGGTACCAATTGCTCGCGTTGCTCATATTCACGGATTGAACGGCTCAGCTCATAGCCATTCATGATGGGCATGTTGCAATCGGCGATCACCAGGTCGAAATGCTCCTTGCGCCAGGCCTGGAACCCTGCAGCACCGTGCTCGGCGGCAGTGAATTGATGACCCAGGTAGCCCAGTTGCTGGCACATCAGCAGGCGGTTCGCCGGGTGGTCGTCTACCACCAGTACATTCAGCACCCGAGTGGCGGCCGGTGCTTCAGGCTGTTGCTCACCCACCACCGTGATCGTTTGCAGGCGGGGTACGCTCAGGTTGACGTGCACCTGGGTACCTACCATGGGCACGCTGCTCAGGCTCAACTGGCCGCCCATCATGGCGCACAGGCTGCGGCAGATCACCAGCCCCAGCCCCGCGCCGCTCCTGGCCAGTTGACCGGAATTGTCCGCTTGGGCAAAGGGTTCGAACAGACGCAGTTGATCCTCCCTGCTGATGCCGATGCCGGTGTCTTCCACCACCAGCTTCAGCTCGATCTGCTCCGGTGCCTGGGTCGGCTGTACTTCCACTTTGATCTTCACCTGGCCTTGCTCGGTGAACTTGATCGCGTTGCTCACCAGGTTCGACAGTACTTGCTTGAAGCGCAGAGGGTCTATCAGCACTTCGATATCGTTCAGGTCGGGCTTGAATTCCAGCAGCAGGCTGAGGGTTTTCTGGCGTGCCAGACCGTCGAAGACACGCACCACCGACTCAATCACCTCGCGCAGGTTGACGCGCTCCGGCGCCAGGCTGAGACGGCCGGACTCGATACGCGCGATGTCCAGGATGTCACCGATCAACTCCAGCAGATCCTTGGCCGAGTTGTACGCCACTTCGATGGCCGGGCGGTCGAGATGCCCTTGATCGGCGCGCTTGAGCGTCAGTTCGAGCATTCCGATCACGGCGTTCATGGGCGTACGGATCTCGTGGCTCATGGTGGCAAGGAACGTGCTCTTGGCGCGATTGGCCTCATCGGCCCGCTCTTTGGCGGCGCGTAGCTCATCAAACAACTCGCGTCGGTCGCTGATGTCGATCCAGCCGCCGATGATGCCCTGGACTTCGCCTGTGGAGTCGCGGTACGGCAGGATCCAGTGATAGATCGTCAGTTTGCGCTCGTGGATATGCAATGTGCGATCCAGGATCAGCGGAATGCCCTCGGCCACTACGCGCAGATAGTCGGCATGGTATTGCGCCGCCTCCGACTCCAGGGCCATGCTCATCTGGGTGACGCTTTTGCCGATCACGTCTTCGCGTTTGACGTCGAATACCTGCAGGTAGCTGTCGTTGCAGGTTTGCAGCAGGCCGTTGCGGTCACGCACGTAGATCGGATGGGGGGTTTCATTGACCAGCGCACGCATGAATTCGAATTGGTCGTTCAGGGCCCGTTCGGCCATTTTGCGGTGTTTTATCTGGCGCCGCATGTAGGCGTTCCAGGTCAGGGAAATCAGTAGCAACAGCCCGGTACCGATGATGATTCGAGATATCAATTGATGGTAGTTGCGCCAGTAGCTGTCGGACGCGGCGGTGTAACCCCGCCAACGACTGTTGATCACGCCCATTTCATCCGGGGCGATGCTGAGCAGCGCCTTGTCGAGGATTGAGCTCAGTTCCGTGGCGTGGCGCGATGTCGCCAGGGTATAAGTTGCCGGCGTAGTGCCAATGCTGGCGCTGATCTGCAGCTTGTCCTGAAAAGCCTTGGAAGACAGCAGGTAGTTGGCGATCACCAGTGTGCTCACTGCGCCATCCACTTGGCCCTGTGCGAGTAACTCCGATGCCCTGAAAGTATCACTGGTTTCGACCAGGTGAACCTGGGGGAAATCGTTGGTCAAGGTCTCGATCAAGGGGTTGCCCTGGGTTATCGCCAGGCGCTTTCCTGCCATTTGTGCGATGTTCGCGGGCGGCCCTGGCTCCTTGCGTGTCAACAATACGTAGGAGTTTTCCAGGTAGGGTCGGCTGAAATTGAGCTGCGAGTCCCTTGTGTTGCTCGGCACAATGGCCCCGATCATATCGACCTTCTGGCTGGTGACCTGATCGATCATCGCGTTGACATCACGCCCGCGTACAATCGAAAAGCGTAGGCCGGTGCGCAGGCGAATCAGCTCCAGGAGATCGGCGGTAATGCCGCGAAAGTTGCCGTCCGCATCGAAGAACGTGAGAGGCGCGAAGGTTTCATTGACGATCACCTTGACCACCGGATGCTCTTTAAGCCAGCGCTCTTCGCGTTGGGTCAGTTGCAATTTCTTGTCGGTGAGCAGGATATCGCTGCCGGCGCTCCAGCGTTTGGCGATGCTGTCTCGTTCGGTGATGGGGACCGCAGCCAGGACCGCGTCGACAATGCTCAGCAGCACGCGGTTATCTTCACGCATGGCGAAGCTGAAACCATAAGCCTCATGCTTGCCGAAATTGGCCATGCGGATGTTTTTGAGATAACCCTTGTTGATCATGTAGTGGGTGGAAATGGTGTCACCCAGAAACACATCCGCCTGGTCGAAGGCCACCGCATTCAAGGCGTTCTGATAAGACGGATAGGCGCGGATGATGGCCTTGGGGTACAGCTTTTCTACCTCATTGAGCGGCAGGTAATGGTAGACAAGGCTCAAGCGCAGCCCGTCCAGGCCCTCGTTGAGGCTACGGGTTTCTCCCTCGCGGGTGACCAGTACCGGTTGGTCCACGGCGTAGGGTTCAGAGAGGATAAGGTTCGGTGTCGCAGCCTCAAAACCGTTGGATGAGCCCAACAAGTCGATTTCCCCGGTTTCCAAGGCTCGAATGGCAGCATCCCGGGACGGGTAGCGCATTACATTGACCGGCAAGGAGAGTGCTTTGGCCAACAACCCCGCGTAATCGGCGGTCAGCCCTTCATAATCATAGCCGCTGGACGTCAGGTCGAATGGCGGGTAATCGGGCGCGGAGGTGCCCAGCACCAGTTCGCGTTTGTTCTGTAGCCACTGGTGCTGAGCCTTGTCAAAATGAGTGCCGAGTTGAACGGCTCCCGCACGACTCAATAAGGTGAAGCGTTCCGGGTTTGTTTGGTGCTCTGCGAGCACGGCAGTGCTGAAGTACAGACCGGCACTCAATATAATCAGATAGTCCTTTATACGCCTGGGCATCCGCTTTCTCACACTAGCGCGTTTCGTTTTGCCATCTCGATGAGTTCTACCAAGGATTTGGCTTTGAGTTTTTGCATTAACCTCTTTTTATAAGTACTGACAGTCTTGTTGCTCAAAAACATGCCTTTGGCTATTTCCTTGTTAGTGCGGCCTTGTGCAAAAAGTTGCAAGACCATCAGCTCCCGGTCATTGACTGTCTTGAACAGTTCCAGTTCTTGTACATCCAGGCCTTCCGTTCCGGGGCCGTTCAACGCCTGGCTGGGGAAGTAGTTGTAGCCGGACAGGACCGCACGGATGGCGCTCAGCAACTCGCTCAAGTCCCCTTCCTTGCACACATAGCCCTCGGCACCCGAGCGCATGCATCGCGTTGCAAACAGCGTAGGGCATTGCGCCGTGAGCACGAGGGTTTTCATCGAGGTGTTCATGGCGTTGAATCGGCAGAGCACCTCAAGGCCGTCGAGTTTCGGGATGCTGATGTCGAGAATCACCAGGTCTGGAAGGCATTCGCGGACCATCTGTATCGCATCGCACCCATTGTCTGTTTCGCCGACGACCTTGTAACCCTCATGCTCCAGTAACATTCGAATGGCAAGCCGGATTACCGGGTGGTCATCGATAATAAAAACTGAGTTCATAATCACATTCCATGCTGGTGCAAATAAAGCGGGCACATTAGCTCAGAAGATGAGGGCTCAGCATGAAGCTCACAGGGAGTAAATGCAAAACAGGAAAGTTCCTACGTTTAATAAGGCAAAAGCCTACAAGTTGTTAGGGGGGCGTTACAGGGTATATCAACAATTTGAAGGTGGTTGCGCCAATAAACGGGGCCTTGGATTTTACGACGGGCCTTATAGTGTTTTTCATTGAAAATGATGTTTAAGTTCCTACATGAGAGAGTTAAAAATTAACCTATTAGCCTTTCCAGCTCATCTTTGTTCAAGGGCTTGGACAAATAGCCAAGCAGTGGAAGACGTCGTTGCAAGGCTTGCCTGCTCAGGTTGATCAATTCCTGTGTGGGTAAGCCGCTTAACAGAATGGCGCCAGTGATGAAGCGCTGGCGGTTGGCGATTTCGATCAGTTCAAGCCCCGGCAGGTCAGGCAGGCATTGGTCACACAGCATCAGGTCGAAGGGGTGTTCGGACCGACTCATCGTGTGTATGGCCTGCTCGGCATTTTCCACAGGTGTCAGTTGCTCGAAGCCGAAGCTTTTGAGCAGGCACTGGGTGGCCAGAAGTTGAAAAGGGTGATCCTCCACCAAAAGAATACGAAGAGAGTGTCTGGGCATAAAAGTGCACACAGTGATGCAAGCGTCGATGGGGGCGGTAGGAATTGCGCGGCTGGCCCGTTAGGAGCGTGCGTGATTATTCTTCGGGTGCCTGTACGAATTCGATCAGGCCGCTCTGTTCCCATCGTAGGGCGATTCGTTTCAGGGAACGGGCGGCTTGATCGGATCGTTATTGAGGGCTGGAGCGCCCGGTCATCTCCCGTGCCATTTCAGTGGCGTAGCTGTCGGTCATACCGGCGATGAAGTCGATCATCCGCAGGAATGAGGCGTGCAGCGGCCAGGCCGGATCCGGCGCGCTATTGCCGAGCAAGTCCAGAATGCGCCGATTCTTGAATGACGGCGTGCGCCCGCCATGTTGTTCAAGGGCCGCGCCGCAGAAGGCGTTCAGCAGGATTTCCAGGGTGGTGTAGGCGCCGATTTCGTGCAGTGTCTTGCGCTTGTCCTGGAAGATCTTCTTGCGCGCCATGTCCTTGGCATCCAGCACACAGCGCTTCGCCGGCCCGTGCATATGCTCGACCAGATCGCCCGGCAGCGTGCCGGCGAGCAGGGCGTCCTGCTGTTCGACAAAGGCCTGCGCCGCTGCATTGGTCAGGTGCTCAATCGCTTTGCCGCGCAAGATCGCCAGCTTGCGGCGCCGAGAGTCAAGCGGGCCCAATTGGCGGTACGTCTGCGGCAAGTCATCGCCCACCAGATCAAGCAACAGCGACTCGACTTCGGCGTACTGCAGCAGCTCCATTTCCAGGCCGTCTTCCAGGTCGATCAGCGCATAGCAGATGTCGTCGGCCGCTTCCATCAGGTATACGAGCGGGTGACGGGCCCAGCGTTGCTCTTCAAGCTGGGGCAGGCCGAGCTTATGGGCGATTTGCTCCAGAATCGGCAGCTCGCTCTGGTAACAGCCGAACTTGTGCTTCTTGTAGCCCAGCGAGTCGGCGTGGCGGGCGGTCCAGGGGTACTTGAGGTACGTCCCCAAGGTGGCGTAGGTCAGCCGCGTGCCGCCGTCGAACTGATGGTATTCAAGTTGGGTCAGTACCCGAAAGCCCTGGGCATTGCCTTCGAAGTTGAGAAAGTCATTGCGTTCGGCGCTGCTCATGTCGTCCAACCAGCCGCGCCCGGCGGCCTGTTGGAACCAGTGGCGAATGGCATCCTCGCCGGAGTGTCCGAACGGCGGGTTACCGATATCGTGGGCAAGGCAAGCCGATTGCACCACCATGCCCAGGTCGCTCGGGTCGCACCAGTCGGGCAGGGCGCCGCGCAACGTTTCACCCACGCGCATACCCAGGGAGCGGCCGACGCAACTGACTTCCAGCGAATGGGTCAGGCGCGTGTGGATATGGTCGTTGCTCGATACCGGATGCACCTGGGTCTTGCGGCCCAGGCGCCGGAACGCGCCGGAGAAAATAATGCGGTCGTGGTCTTTGTGAAAGGGGCTGCGGCCCAGTTCTTCAGGGCTGTGCAGAGGTTTTCCCAGGCGTTCGCGGTTCAGCAGGGTGGGCCAATCCAAGGCAACTACTCTCCGTTCGGTGAATGACATCCGCCAGCTTCCCGTTTCCGGCGTGGCGGAGCAAGCAAAAATCTACAGGTCGGCGGTGCGGGCGAAAAAAGGCCCGGCACCCGTTGACGAGGGCCGGGCCACTGGTATCGGCACGCTAAACGCCGGCAAAGGTTTAACTTTTGCGCGAGCCTTGCATGGCCAATTTGATCAATGGGATCAACCCTGCACCCAGCCGCACCAGACGTGTCACGCTGCTGATACTGCCGCCCTTGGCGCCCTTGCCGGTGAAAAAGCCCATCAGCGTCACCGCCGCCACGCCCCACAGTGGCGCGTGCTTGATGCCCAGGCTGTCCTGCCAGTTGTGGCGCATGTTGCGCATTTTCTGCAGAGGGGCCATCAGTTGCTGGGACTCATGACGGATTTCCTGGCGGTGCATTTCCATGCGCAGGCGGATCAGCGTCTTGCGCATTTCCCGGCGGGAGGTATTTTTCGGGATCTCGGTCATGCTCATGGCAGCAGGCGCTCCCGGTCGTTGGCCAGCTCTTCGAGCGTGGCGTGGAAGGGCGTGGATTCATCGAACACCGCGGCTTTCAGGCGCACACCGCAGAAGGCCGCGGCCAGGCTATAGAACACGCAAAGGCAGATGATCCCCGTCAGGCGGTAGCCGGTATCCCACACCAGGATCATCACCAGCGTCGACAACCCTACCAGCAACAGCAGGGCGAACACCAACGCCAGACCGGCAAACAACAACAGGCTGACAGTGCGGGCCTTTTGCTCCTGCAATTCGATGCCAAACAACTCGACATGGCTGTGCAGCAAGCCCAGCACAGCGGCGCCCAGGCGTCGGGAGGTGGAACCGCTTGCCGAAGAATGTGCGCTCGTTGATGAGCTGGATTCGCCGATAGACATGATTAGCGCCTTGTAGCCAGCAGACCGATCAAAAAGCCCACGCCGGCAGCGATGCCGACTGACTGCCATGGGTTGGCTTGCACGTAGTCTTCGGTGGCGGTGATGGCCGCCTGACCGCGCTCGCGCAGGGAGTCTTCGGTCAGTTGCAAGGTCTCGCGGGCCTTGAGCAGGCTCTCGTGGATCCTGGTGCGCAGTTCGTCGGCCTGATCGCCGGCCAGCACTGCGGTGTCGTCCAGCAACCTTTCGGTATCACTGACCAGGGTTTGAAAATCCGCCATCAGTATCTCTTGAGCAGTCTTTGCTGTTTTACCGGCCATGGTTGTCTCCGTGTGTGGCTGATCTGTACGTGTGGTTTCGAGTCGCGGCGTTCGCTGAAGGTTCACTGCAATTGTGTGGTACAGCTTTTGCTTTGCATTGGTGCGCAGGCTCAGAGGCCCGCGCCGAATATGGGCGGTCGGGGCGCAAGCCTTGAAAAACCTTACCCTAAATAACTAAAACCCGCGGAAAAACCCTGTCGGCAACGGTCAGTTGTGTTGATCGCTGCGCTAAAGCGGTTCGTGCCCTCCCAAGAGGGACGAAGCCGGTGGTACCCATTTAGTGCGCCAACCCTCAGCTTGAACCGATTTGGTGCTTTTTGCCTTGATGCAGGCCTGCCAACCTCCATGGAAAATCTGCAAAGTGCGGTGGATACACTCGTCCACAGTTCCAACACCCTGTTTATCCTGATTGGCGCGGTCATGGTCCTGGCCATGCACGCCGGTTTTGCCTTCCTTGAAGTCGGCACGGTGCGCCAGAAGAATCAGGTCAACGCCCTGTCGAAAATCCTCAGCGATTTCGCCATCTCCACCCTGGCCTATTTCTTTATAGGCTATTGGATCTCATACGGTGTGAGCTTCATGCAACCGGCAGCCGTCATCAGCGCCGATCATGGCTATGGCCTGGTGAAGTTTTTCTTCCTGCTGACCTTCGCCGCGGCGATCCCTGCGATCATTTCCGGTGGCATAGCCGAACGTGCGAAGTTTGCGCCGCAGTTGTGCGCCACTGCACTGATCGTGGCGTTTATCTACCCGTTCTTCGAGGGCATGGTGTGGAACGGCAATTTCGGTCTGCAAGCCTGGCTGCTTGCAAGCTTTGGCGCCAGTTTTCACGATTTTGCCGGTTCCGTGGTGGTGCACGCCATGGGAGGCTGGCTGGCGCTGGCGGCGGTGTTGCTGCTGGGGCCGCGCAATGGACGTTATCGCGAAGGGCGCCTGGTGGCGTTTGCACCGTCGAGCATCCCGTTCCTGGCGCTGGGGTCGTGGATCCTGATCGTGGGATGGTTCGGCTTTAACGTGATGAGTGCGCAGACCCTCAACGGGGTCAGCGGCCTGGTGGCCGTCAATTCGTTGATGGCCATGGTTGGCGGTACCGTGGCCGCGCTGGTGATCGGCCGTAACGACCCAGGATTCCTGCACAACGGCCCCTTGGCCGGGCTGGTGGCGATCTGCGCAGGTTCCGACCTGATGCATCCGGTGGGCGCGCTGGTCACCGGAGTAGTCGCAGGCGGCTTGTTTGTGTGGTGCTTTATCGCCGCCCAGGCACGCTGGAAGATCGACGATGTGCTGGGCGTATGGCCGTTGCACGGCTTGTGTGGCGTGTGGGGCGGCATCGCCTGCGGCATCTTCGGGCAGGCCACCCTGGGTGGGCTTGGCGGCGTCAGCTTGATCAGCCAGTTGATCGGCACCGGCCTGGGCGTGTCGGTGGCGTTTGGTGGCGGCTTGCTGGTGTACGGCGTGATCAAGCGCGTGCAAGGGCTGCGCTTGAGTCAGGAAGAGGAGTATTACGGCGCGGACCTGTCGATCCACAAGATCGGTGCGGTCAGTCAGGATTGATCGGCGCTTGTTCATCAGTGTGTGGCGGCGGATAAAACCCGTGCAGCAAGCGATAGTGGTTCTGCCGCACTTCATCCACCCGAGCCTGTACCTGTTGGTCCGGCAGGCCCAGCAGGATCAGGGCGTGGGACGCGAGCATCAGGCTTGACTCAAGCAACTCGGGCACCACTTCGCTGGCCCCCGCGGCCTTGAGTTCAGCCAACTGGCTGTCATCACGGGTGCGCACCAGGATCGGCACCTGTGGGTTGATCCGTCGCGCTTCCTTGAGCACCACCAGGGCGACATCGCTGTTGTCGACGGCGATCACCACCAACCGCGCGCGCTCCAGGCCCACGGCACTGAGCAAGGCACCCCGGCGGCAGTCGCCATAATGCACGCTGCTTTCCTCGGTAGCGGCCTCCTGCACCCGTTCGGGGTCGTCATCCAGGGCGATAAACGCCTGGTGCTCGCGGCGCAAAAACCGCCCGATCGATTGTCCCACCCGACCATAACCGCAAATCACCGCGTGCCCGTGCAACTGAGCGTTGAGCGCGGTGATGTGCTCCAGTTGCACTTGCTGGTTGGGCTTGCGATGCAGGCGCAGGGCAATGGCCGGCGCTGCGCGCAACAGCAGCGGCGTCAACAGCATCGAGCAGAACGTGGCGGCCAGTAGCAGGCCGTTGAACTCATCCGGAATCAACCGGCTCTGCTGCATCTGCGCCATCAGCGCGAAACAGAACTCGCCACCCTGGGCCAGGGCCAGGCCGCTGCGCCAGGCGGTTTCAGTGTCGCTGCCACGCAGCTTGACCAGTACGGCCACCACAGAGCCTTTGACCAACATCAGCGTAAGGGTCAGGCCGAGGATCAACAGGCTGTGGCTGACGAATAACTGCAGGTCGATCAACATGCCGATGCTGACGAAAAACAGCCCCAGCAGAATGTCGCGAAACGGCCGGATATCCGCTTCTATCTGGTGACGATAATGACTCTCGCCCAGCAACATACCGGCCAGAAACGCACCAAGGGCAGGGGACAGGCCGAGCAGGTGGGTGAGCCAGGCGGTGAGCAAGACAATTACCAGCGCCAGCAGCACGAACAACTCTGCGGAATGGGACGCGGCGACCTCATGGAACAACCGCGGCAGCAACCAGCGGCTGGCGAATAACAGGCCGACGAACAACACCACGGTTTTGCCCAGGGTCAGCGGCAATGCCCAGTACCAGGCTTGGTCACTGCTGCCGGCAAACACCGGCACCAGTGTCAGCAGCAATACCGCCACCACATCCTGGAACAGCAGCACGCCTATCGCATTCTGGCCGTGGCTGCTGAAGATCTCCCCAAGACTGGTCAGTTCCTTGCTGACGATGGCCGTGGACGACAACGCCAACCCTGCACCCAGTAACAGCGCGATGCCCGGCGCCAGGCCCAAGCCCATCAGCGCAGCGCCGAGCAGGGCGCCGCATCCCAACACCTGCAAACTGCCCAGGCCGAACACCACGCGGCGCAGGGCGAACATTTTCGACAGGGAAAACTCCAGGCCCAGGGAGAACAGCAGAAACACCACGCCCATCTCGGCCAAGTCCGGCAGGTCCTCGTTGTCGTTCACCCAGTCCAAAGCAGTCGGCCCCACCGCCAGGCCCACGCACAGGTAGCCCAGCACGGGCGGCAGTTGCAGCCGGCGAAACAGCGCAATCACCACCAGGGATGAGGCCAGGATGATCAGCAGGTTGGCAAACACAGGCATCTCCATTGCAGGTGGACGGGCAAAAAGCCGCGAGAATCGCTGAATCAGTTATAGGCCATGGTGACCTGGGTCAGGTGTTTTGTCGGCAATGGGATTTCACGGCGCGAGCGGGTTTAGAATGGTCACTTGTTTTTCTGACCGGGTTCTTTCGTCATGCCTCCTGAATGCCAGCTGTTCGGCACCCTGGGTTGCCATCTGTGTGAAATTGCCGAAGCCGAAATCATGCCGCTCGTCGAACACGGGCTGCTGGTGGAGTTGGTGGATATCACTGAGCCAGATGACCTGACAGAAGACTACGGCCTGCGGATTCCGGTGCTTCGCCGCATGGACACCGGGGCGGAACTGGACTGGCCGTTCGACACCGGCCAGGTCGTTGCCTTTCTGCGCTGACGTTTATCCGATGGCGGGCTTGCGAATATTACGTTACTGTATATTCGTACAGCGATTGAATAGAGGGAACGCCCGTGGTGAATGTTGAACAATTGAAAAGCAGCGTCAATCGCATGTCCGCCGATGTGGTGCGCGACGCGGTCAACGAGCTGCGCCTCGATGGGCTGGTCACGGAAGGCAAGACGCCCTTCAACAAAGTGCATTTCAACACCTGCTTTGCGGAAATCGAGGCGCTGTTCCAGCGTGCCGGTTATCACAAACAGTTGGATGTGGTGGGTTATCAAGGCTTGCTCTACGCGCTCTATGATCCGGGCCGTTGGGAAGCAGTGGACGTACTGCGCTGGCTCAAGGAGTTCACCGAGGCGGCGAGCGCTTCGCCGGTGCTGCGGGCCCAACTGGCCAAGGCATGAGAACGGCCCTAGGCGCAATCGCGCTCCATGCGGGATAATGCCCGCCTGTTTCCAGGTTCGAGCATTTGCATGTCCACTTCCGGTTTTTCCGCTGCCCAGCACCAAGCCAGCACGTTGTATCTGCCACCGGGGCCTTGGGCAACGGTGATCGACTGCCTGTGCGATCACTTCCCGGCCATTGGCCGTGAGCAGTGGCTGGACCGCATTGCCCGGGAACGAGTGCTGGATATCAATGGCAGCCCGATCAGCCTGGGCCTGGCCTACAAGGAAGGCCTGTGCATCTATTACTTTCGCGAAGTACCCAACGAAAAAGTGATTCCGGTACAGGAAACTATCCTGTACGCCGATGAACATCTGGTGGTGGCGGACAAGCCGCATTTCCTGCCGGTGACTCCCGCCGGCGAGTACGTTGAGCAAACCCTGTTGCGTCGCCTGATCCGTCGCCTGGACAACCCCGCCCTGGTGCCGTTGCACCGCATTGATCGGCACACGGCGGGGCTGGTGCTGTTCTCGGCCAACCCGCAAAGCCGCTCGGCGTACCAGCAACTGTTTCCCACGCGGCGTATCGACAAATTCTACGAAGCCATCGCCCCGGCCCTGCCGAATCTGAGCTTTCCCCTGGTGCATAAAAGCCGCCTGGTGGATGGCGAACCCTTCTTTCGGATGCAGGAAGGGCCGGGCGCCAGCAACACCGAGACGGCCGTTGAAGTGCGCGAGAAAAAGGGTGGTTTATGGCGTTACGGTCTGTTCCCGGTGACCGGCAAGAAACACCAACTGCGCGTACACATGACTGCCCTCGGGGCGAGTATCTGCAATGACCCGTTCTATCCCGAGGTGGTCAAGGACGCCGAGGACGACTACGCCCACCCCCTGAAGCTGCTGGCCCAGGGCGTGCGTTTCATCGACCCTCTAAATGGTGAAGAACGCAGTTTTCACAGCCGTATCACCCTCGACTGGTAAACGCCGCAAACGACAAGGCCCGCGCGAGGCGGGCCTTGTTGGCAAGCGTTAAGGCTTACAGATCTTTAACGGTGCGAACCTGGTCTTTATTGATGCGGGTGCGCTTGCCGTCAAGCTGTTGGAATTCGTAGAAACCCGAATCTTCGTCAAATTTCGGGGTGTCGACGGCCTGGATTTCGCGACCGTCATTCAGGGTGATCACTGTTGGCGAGGCGCAACCGGCGAGGGTGGCGAGGCCCAGTGCAAGCATGAGAGCGGCGATGGTCCGTTGAGTCATGAGTTTGTCTCCGAGAAAATACTTATAAATTGCTGACCTTGTGACGTATGGGACGTCGGCAAAGTTCCTTGTGAAAGGCTCATTCTGACACGCCAGCCCGTGGGTGCAACAGCTCGGGCGTATTAAGATTGGCCAGGCGCGGGTCATCGGCCGGGCATTCCAGGCCGACGCCACCCAGTTGCAGCAGGACCTTGCGCGGGCTGCGTTCACCCGCTTGCCAGGCCCGTTCCACCTGATCTCTCAGGCCTGTTGGGATAATGCACAGCAAGGGTTCCCAGAACTCGCCATGACGCACCATGACGGGAACCTGCGGATTGCGTTGGGCAATCTGACGCAAGTCGGCCAGCAGTCGCTCATCAATCTGCGGCACATCGCACGGCAAGATCAGCAGATGTTCATGGCGTGCAGCGAAGAGTCCTGCTCGGATACCCGCCAACGGGCCGGGAAAGTCCGGGCTGTCATCACTGACCAGTTGGTCGGCATAGGGCGCGTAGTGTTCAAGGTTGCGATTGCACGAGATGATCAGGTCATCCGTGAGCGGCCTGGCCAGCCGTTGCAGGTGGGCAATCAAGGGCTCGCCCCGCCATTGAAGCAGCCCCTTGTCCTGGCCGCCCATGCGTTGGCCACGACCACCGGCCAACAACAGAATCGAACAAGGCAGGGGTGAAGATTCAAGAGACATGGCGGTTCCACTGCGGCAGGTAAAGAGGGGCCTGTGATATAACATCGGGCTGTTTTTTCGACAACTGGACCGAGCCATGAAAGCCAAGGCCGATGCGCCCTTTGTACCCCTGAATATTGCTGTATTGACCGTCAGCGACACCCGCACCCTGGACACCGACACCTCCGGCCAGGTCTTCGTCGATCGCCTGACCGCCGCCGGCCACCATCTGGCCGAGCGCGTGCTGCTCAAGGACGACCTCTACAAGATTCGCGCCCAGGTTGCCCACTGGATCGCCGAAGACGTGGTGCAAGTGGTGCTGATCACCGGGGGCACCGGCTTCACCGGCCGTGACAGCACCCCTGAAGCCGTGAGCTGCCTGCTCGACAAGCAGGTCGATGGCTTCGGCGAACTGTTCCGCCAGATCTCCGTGGCCGATATCGGCACCTCCACCGTGCAATCACGCGCCCTGGCCGGCCTGGCCAATGGCACCCTGGTGTGCTGCCTGCCGGGCTCCACCAATGCCGTGCGCACCGGTTGGGACGGCATCCTCGCCGAGCAACTGGATAATCGTCACCGCCCATGCAATTTCGTCCCGCACCTGAAGCAGGCCCAACCCTGTGAATCCCGTGGATAAGCCGGGCAAGACCGGCGCACTGATGCCGGTGGAAGCTGCCTTGCAGCGGCTGCTCGCCATGGCGGAATCGGCGCCGATCCGTGACCAGCATGTGCTGCCCCTGGCGCAGTGCGATGGCCGCGTACTGGCTCAGGACCTGATCTCGACGCTCGACCTGCCGCCGTGGCCCAACAGTGCCATGGACGGCTACGCCGTGCGCCTGGCGGACTGGACCGGGGAACCGCTGGTGGTGAGCCAACGGATTTTCGCTGGCACTGCGCCCGAGCCGCTGGCGGCCGGCACCTGCGCACGGATCTTTACCGGCGCGCCGGTACCTGAAGGCGCAGACTGCGTGCAAATGCAGGAAAACGCGGTGGTTCATGCCGATCAGCGCGTGAGTTTCACCGAGCCGTTACGGGTGGGCGACAACATCCGACCACAGGGCCAGGAGACTACGGTGGGTGAGTGCGTACTCAGCGCCGGAACGCGCCTGGGGCCCATCGAGTTGGGCCTGGCTGCGTCTCTGGGGCGGGATCGGCTCGATGTGGTGCGTCGCCCGCGCGTGGCCGTGCTGTCGACCGGCGATGAATTGATCGAGCCAGGCTTGCCGTTGGGCCCGGGACAGATCTACAACAGCAACCGTCGCGTGCTGTGCAGCTGGCTGGCGCGCATGGGCTGCGAAGTGATCGATGCCGGGATTCTGCCGGATGATCTGGAACAGACCCGCACGTGTCTGGCCGGCCTGGGCAGTGTCGACCTGATTCTGTCTACCGGCGGTGTGTCGGTGGGCGAAGCGGACTTCCTCGGCATTGCCTTGCGTGAAGAGGGCGAGTTGGCGTTGTGGAAGCTGGCGATCAAGCCAGGCAAACCGCTGACCTTCGGGCATTTTCGTGGCGTGCCGGTGATCGGCCTGCCAGGTAACCCGGCCTCGACCCTGGTGACCTTTGCGCTATTGGCGCGCCCGTACCTGCTGCGCCGCCAAGGCGTGGCGCAGGTGCAGCCGCTACGTTTCGAGGTGCCGGCAGGATTCGACTGGCCCAAGCCTGGCAACCGCCGCGAATATCTGCGCGGGCGTATCGAGCAGGGCAAGGCGATTATCTATCGCAACCAGAGCTCCGGGGTGCTGCGCAGTGCGGCGTGGGCGGAGGGGTTTGTGGAGGTGATGGAGGGGACCACATTGGCCATTGGCGACCGGGTCAATTTCATCCCCCTGAGCGAAGTCCTGAACTGAACACAGATCAAAAAATGTGGGAGGAGGCTTGCTCCCGATAGCGGTGTATCAGCCCCAGATAGGTTGGCTGTAATGACGCTATCGGGAGCAAGCCCCCTCCCACAGTGGATCTTGGTATGCCTGTGGCTACTCAGTAATCGTCGCCACGCTCAGTGACATCCCGCTCCATCGGCCCCGCATCCGGGTCGTAGCCCACCGGGAACTTGCCCTTCAACGTCCATGCAAACGCAATGATCTCGGCAATCGTGCGATAGAGCTCTTCTGGAATACTGTCCCCCAGTTCCATACGCGCCAGCAGCTTCACCAGCTCGGCATTTTCATAGATCGGTACTTCATTCTCCCGTGCCAGCTTGAGAATCGCTTCGGCCAGGGCGTCATCGCCCTTGGCGGTCAGGGTGGGGGCTTGTTGGCCGTCGTACTTGAGGGCGATGGCCTGGCGGGGTGGGGCGGCGTTCTTCATGCGGTTTCATCCACCCAGCGTTGTTCCAATCCGGTTTTTGCACCGCGTGGCGGGGTGCCCAGGTGGCAATCCAGGTCGCCGACGTTAAGTCCGGATGACACCAGGCGCTCGCGCAGGCTGCCCAGGTGACTTTCGATCAGGCTGGCGGTGAAAGGGCGACTGGCCCACAACTGGCTGGACAGTTTGCCCTGGGACAACTGCGCCTGAACTTGCAGCGGCCCCAGCGGCTCCATGTCGAAGGCCAGTTCGACGCGCCAAAGCATCTGCTTCGGATCTTTTTTATCCTTGCGCTCGGGCTGATCCTTGTCAGGCGCAGGCTCCTCGCGCTGAAACTTGACCTGCAACGGCACTATGTCTTGCAGGGTGCGCATGGGGATTTCCAACTGCCACGTGGTTTGCAGGCGGCCATCGGCGGTGGTGCCGGTCTGTTCCAGGCTCGACAGTTGGTGGCTCTGCAAGCGCGAGATCGCCCCGGCGGCCAGGCGCAGCAGGTTTTCCAGGTCGCCTTCACCTTCCAGTTTCGCGATCAGCCGCTCCGGCAACGGGAAACCGGCAGGTATCTGCCGAGCGCCGACCTGGCCGAGAGTGTTCAACGGGCTGCGCACAAAGTGCGGCAGCACCTGGGCCAGGGTATTGGCAGCGAGGATCGCATTCAGGTTGGTGTTGGCGGGCAGGGCGGGCAGCAGGTCCGCGACCAGGCGCAACAGCGCGCCTTTCATATCCAGCGGTGGGATTTGTGGGTTCTGCCCAGCGAGCAATTTGGCTTCCAGGAAGGCGCCGCTGTTTTGCACCACTTGTGCCAGTACCTTGGGATTGCTGACTTGCGCCAGATCGGGCAAGGCTGCCAGTAAACGCTCGGCAGCGGCCCGCAGCTCGGCCGAGGTGTTGTCGCCACGGGGCAGGTTCTGCAGGGCAGTGAACACCGCATCCAGCGAGCCTTGGCGACTTTGCTGGGTTGCCAGTTGTTGCGTCACGGCCAGTTGGTCTTTCAGCCCGCTCAGCGGCACAAAATTCAGGGTTTGCGCGTTCTGCACCACGGCACTGAGCAAGCTGCCGACCCGCAAGGGTTGAGGGCTTTCCAGCGTCAGCGTGGTACCGGCCAGGGCATTATTGAGCACACTCACCAGCGAGCGATAGATCGCCGCTTGCGCTGAGCCTTGAGGCAGCATCTGGGTGGTCAGCACCTTGGCTTGCAGCAGGGTGCCCACCGGCATTTGTGTGGTGTCGAGGCGGGTGAGGGCGGCCACGTTGGCGCTCATGGCTTGCTGCAAGCTGATGGCCAGGTTGCCCGCAGGCGTTTGGCTCACTGCCACATTGCTGCCCAGAGGCAAGGGCTGGGCGCTGCTGGCTTGAACCAGGGTCTGGCGACCACCTTCAAGGGTCAGCTTGAGCAACAGCTGAAAGGCTTCACTGCCTTGTTTCAGCGCGATGACTTCAGCGTTTACGGTTTTTCCGGCGCCAATCAACCCGGCCTGTGGCTCCAGGAGCTTGAGCAACTCGCCAGCCGCAGGCAGCGGGGCAGCCTTGGGTGCTGAGGCTGGAGGCAGTGGAGGAAGATTGATCTCACCGGTCATCGTGCGCATCGTCTCTGGGGAAATTGCCCTCTTTAGAGTAGGGCATCGCATGTATAATGCCGCCCGTCTGCAAAGAGAGCGGTAAAAACCGCACAACTATTTGATCCAGCTCTCTAAAATCGGTCGCCAAAGTCGTTATTGTGCATCTCTCTATAACGGCCGCTGCACCGCCGACTTGAACCGTAAAGGCCCGCGATCTCTTGACCAGCCCTCTTCTTGAAGCCGTAGCGCTTGCCTGTGAACGCGACCTGCGCCTGTTGTTCGAGCAACTCGACCTGCGTCTGGCGGCTGGCGACATGGTGCAAATCAGCGGCCCCAATGGCAGCGGCAAGACCAGTCTGCTGCGTCTGCTGGCCGGTTTGATGCAGCCCACGGCGGGTGTTGTTCGGCTCAACGGTAAGCCCCTGCACGAACAACGTACCGAGCTGGCACGCAACCTGGTCTGGATCGGCCACGCCGCGGGTATCAAGGACGTGCTCAGCGCCGAAGAAAACCTCAGCTGGCTCAGCGCCCTGCATCACCCTGCTACCCGCGATGGCATCTGGCAGGCCCTGGCCGCCGTTGGCCTCAAGGGCTTTGAAGATGTGCCCTGTCACACGCTGTCAGCCGGCCAGCAGCGCCGCGTGGCCCTGGCGCGTTTGTACCTGCCCGGCCCGCCGCTGTGGATTCTCGACGAACCCTTCACCGCTCTCGACAAGCAAGGCGTGGCCCAACTCGAAGAGCACCTGGCCCGGCACTGCAAGCAGGGCGGCCTGGTGGTGCTCACCACCCACCATACCCTGGCACGCAAGCCGGGTGGTTACCGGGAGCTGGATCTCGGACGGTGGTCGGCATGAGTGTGTTTGCCCTGTTGGTGGCCCGTGAAGCGCGGCTGTTATGCCGTCGCCCGGCTGAACTGGCCAACCCGCTGGTGTTCTTTGCGATTGTGATCGCGCTGTTTCCGTTGGCGGTCGGCCCGGAGACTAAACTGTTGCAAACCTTGTCCCCGGGACTGGTGTGGGTCGCGGCGCTTTTATCGGTCCTGCTCTCGCTGGACGGGCTGTTTCGCAGTGATTTCGAAGACGGATCCCTGGAGCAGTGGGTCCTTTCGTCGCACCCCCTGCCACTTCTGGTACTGGCCAAGGTACTGGCACACTGGGCTTTTTCCGGCCTGGCGCTAGTCTTGCTCTCGCCGCTGCTGGCGATGATGCTGGGCTTGCCCGTCGAATGCCTGCCCGTGTTGCTGGTGTCCTTGTTGCTCGGTACGCCGGTGCTCAGCCTGTTGGGGGCGGTGGGCTCCGCCTTGACTGTGGGCCTGAAAAGGGGTGGCCTGCTGCTGGCCCTGTTGATTCTGCCTTTGTATATCCCGGTGTTGATCCTGGGCAGCGGCGCTTTGCAAGCCGCGCTCATGGGGATGCCGGCGACCGGTTACCTCTTGTGGCTTGGTAGCCTGACCGCCCTGGCGGTAACCCTGACACCCTTTGCTATAGCCGCCGGCCTGAAAATCAGCGTCGGTGAATAATGAGGTCTGACTCGGCGTTAATGACGTTGAGTCAGTAAAGACCCTAAGCTTTTCGCCACGACGAAAAGCACCCGTGATGGAAAATGCAATGAACTGGACCTGGTTTCACAAGCTCGGCTCGCCCAAATGGTTTTATGGCATCAGTGGCAAGCTGCTGCCGTGGTTGAGCGTCGCCGCCGTATTGCTGATCGGCACCGGCCTGGTCTGGGGCCTGGCCTTCGCGCCGCCGGACTACCAGCAAGGCAATAGCTTTCGCATCATCTATATCCACGTCCCTGCTGCGATGCTGGCCCAGTCCTGCTACGTGATGCTGGCGGTTTGCGGCATCGTCGGCCTGGTGTGGAAGATGAAACTGGCCGATGTGGCCCTGCAATGCGCTGCACCTATTGGTGCGTGGATGACCGCCGTGGCGCTGGTCACCGGCGCGATCTGGGGCAAGCCGACCTGGGGTTCCTGGTGGGTGTGGGATGCACGCCTGACCTCGATGCTGATCCTGCTGTTCCTGTACTTCGGCCTGATTGCCCTGGGCAACGCCATCAGCAATCGCGATAGCGCCGCCAAGGCCTGCGCGGTGCTGGCGATTGTCGGCGTGATCAACATCCCGATCATCAAATACTCGGTAGAGTGGTGGAACACCCTGCACCAGGGCGCCACCTTCACCCTCACCGAAAAACCGGCGATGCCCGTGGAAATGTGGGCGCCACTGCTGCTGATGGTGCTGGGGTTCTACTGCTTCTTCGGCGCCGTGCTGTTGCTGCGCATGCGCCTTGAAGTGCTCAAGCGTGAAGCCCGCACCAGTTGGGTCAAAGCCCAAGTGCAAACCAGCCTGGGAGCGCGGGGATGAACTTTGCTTCTTTCAGTGATTTTCTCGCCATGGGCCACCACGGCCTGTATGTCTGGAGCGCCTACGGCATCTGCCTGGCAGTGCTGGCCCTCAACGTTGCCGCGCCGATCCTGGCCCGCAAGCGTTACCTGCAACAAGAGGCGCGACGTCTGCGCCGGGAGACCGAAAAGTGAATCCGCTGCGTAGAAAGCGTCTGTTGATCATCCTTGCCATCCTGGTCGGCGTCGGCATTGCCGTGGGCCTGGCCTTGAGCGCCCTGCAGCAGAACATCAACCTGTTCTACACCCCCACCCAGATCGCCAACGGCGAAGCCCCGCTGGACACGCGCATCCGCGCCGGCGGCATGGTGGAGCAGGGCTCGTTGAAGCGTTCCGGCGATTCTCTGGACGTGACCTTCGTGGTCACCGATTTCAACAAGGCCGTGACCATCACTTACCGCGGCATCCTCCCGGACCTGTTCCGCGAAGGCCAGGGCATCGTCGCTCTGGGCAAACTCAACGCCGATGGTGTGGTAGTGGCGGACGAAGTGCTGGCCAAGCACGATGAAAAGTACATGCCGCCCGAGGTCACCAAGGCCCTGAAAGACAGTGGCCAGTCCGCGCCCGCGACCCCAGCCAAGGAGGGCTAAGTGATGACGTCCGCATTGTTTATTCCTGAACTGGGCCAACTGGCGATGATCCTCGCCCTGTGCTTTGCCGTGGTCCAGGCCGTGGTGCCGTTGCTCGGTGCCTGGCGCGGCGATCGTTTGTGGATGAGCCTGGCGCAGCCGGCCGCCTGGGGTCAGTTTGCTTTCCTGCTGTTCGCCTTCGGTTGCCTGACCTATGCCTTCATGACCGACGACTTTTCCGTCGCCTATGTCGCGAACAACTCCAACAGCGCCTTGCCCTGGTACTACAAGTTCAGCGCCGTGTGGGGCGCCCACGAAGGTTCGTTGCTGCTGTGGGCGCTGATCCTCGGCGGCTGGACCTTTGCCGTGTCGGTATTCTCGCGCCAACTGCCGCAAGTGATGCTGGCGCGAGTCCTGGCGGTGATGGGCATGATCAGCATCGGCTTCCTGCTGTTTCTGATCATGACCTCCAATCCATTCAGCCGCATCCTGCCGCAGATCCCCGCAGACGGGCATGACCTCAACCCACTGTTGCAGGACATCGGCCTGATTGTGCACCCGCCGATGCTCTACATGGGTTACGTGGGCTTCTCCGTAGCTTTTGCGTTTGCCATCGCGGCCTTGCTTGGCGGGCGGTTGGATGCGGCGTGGGCGCGTTGGTCACGGCCATGGACCATCGTCGCCTGGGCTTTTCTCGGTATCGGTATCACCTTGGGTTCGTGGTGGGCCTACTACGAACTCGGCTGGGGCGGCTGGTGGTTCTGGGATCCGGTGGAAAACGCGTCCTTCATGCCCTGGTTGGTGGGCACGGCGCTGATTCACTCCCTGGCAGTGACCGAAAAGCGTGGCGTATTCAAAAGCTGGACGGTATTGCTCGCCATCGCCGCGTTTTCCCTCAGCCTGCTCGGCACTTTCCTTGTGCGTTCGGGGGTGCTGACGTCAGTGCATGCGTTTGCCTCCGACCCCGAACGCGGCGTGTTCATCCTGATCTTCCTGCTGTTTGTGGTGGGCGGTTCCCTGACCCTGTTCGCCCTGCGCGCGCCGGTGGTCAAGAGCCAGGTCGGTTTCAACCTGTGGTCGCGCGAAACCCTGCTGCTGGGCAATAACCTGGTACTGGTGGTAGCCGCGTCAATGATCCTGCTCGGCACCCTCTACCCGCTGGTGCTGGATGCCTTGAGCGGCGCCAAGCTGTCCGTGGGCCCGCCGTACTTCAATGCGTTGTTCATCCCGTTGATGGGCCTGTTGATGGTAGTGATGGCGGTCGGTGTGCTGGTGCGCTGGAAAGACACCCCGGTGAAATGGCTGGCAGGCATGTTGATGCCGGTGCTGTTGGGCAGCGTGGCCCTGGCAGTGATCGCCGGGTTCGCCTACGGCGACTTCAATTGGGCGGTACTCGCCACGTTCCTGCTGGCGGCCTGGGTGTTGCTGGCCGGCGTGCGGGACATCTTCGACAAGACGCGCCACAAAGGCCTGATCAAAGGCTTGCCCACCCTGACCCGCAGTTACTGGGGCATGCAGATCGCTCACATTGGCATCGCCGTGTGCGCTTTGGGCGTAGTGCTCTCCAGCCAGAACAGCGCCGAGCGCGACCTGCGCCTGGCGCCGGGTGAGTCCATGGACCTGGCCGGTTACCAGTTCATCTTCGAAGGTGCCAGGCACTTCGAAGGGCCGAACTTCACCTCGGATAAAGGCACCGTGCGCGTAGTGCGCAATGGCAAGGAAATCGCCGTATTGCATCCTGAAAAGCGCCTGTACACAGTGCAAAGTTCAATGATGACCGAAGCCGGTATCGACGCCGGTTTCACCCGTGACCTGTATGTGGCGCTGGGTGAACCCTTGGGCGACGGCGCCTGGGCTGTGCGGGTGCATGTCAAACCCTTCGTGCGCTGGATCTGGTTCGGCGGGTTGCTCACAGGCTTTGGCGGTTTGCTCGCCGCGCTGGATCGGCGTTATCGGGTCAAGGTCAGCAGCCGTGTGCGTGAAGCATTGGGCCTTTCAGGAGCGGCAGTATGAAACGTTGGTTGATGGTGGTGCCGCTGGCATTGTTTCTGCTGATGGCAGTGTTCCTGTATCGCGGGCTGTATCTGGACCCGGCCGAGTTACCCTCGGCGATGATCGGCAAGCCGTTTCCCGCGTTCAACCTGCCGACGGTGCAGGGTGACAAGACCCTGACCCAGGCCGACCTGCAGGGCAAGCCGGCGCTGGTCAACGTGTGGGCCACCTGGTGCATCTCCTGCCGCGTCGAACACCCGGTGCTGAACAAACTGGCCGAGAAGGGCGTGGTGATCTACGGCATCAACTACAAGGACGACAATGCGGCGGCCTTGAAATGGCTGGCCGAGTTTCATAACCCTTACCAGCTCGATATCCGTGATGAAGACGGCAACCTGGGTTTGAACCTGGGCGTCTATGGCGCGCCGGAAACCTTCTTCATCGACGCCAAGGGCGTGATCCGTGACAAGTTCGTCGGCGTGATCGACGAGGTAGTCTGGCGTGAGCAACTGGCCGCCAAGTACCAGGCCCTGGTCGATGAGGCCAAGCCATGAAGCGTTGGTTGACCGCTGCTGTTTTAGCCCTGGGCCTGGCCGGTGTGGCCCATGCCGCCATCGACACCTATGAATTTGCCAATGACGCCGAGCGTGAGCGTTTCCGCGACCTGACCAAGGAACTGCGCTGCCCCAAGTGCCAGAACCAGGACATCGCCGACTCCAACGCGCCCATCGCCGCTGACCTGCGCAAAGAAATCTTCCGCATGTTGGGAGAGGGCAAGGATAACCAGCAGATCATCGACTTTATGGTCGACCGCTACGGTGATTTCGTGCGCTACAAACCGGCCCTTACCGGCAAAACCGCGCTGCTCTGGTTCGGCCCCGCCGGGCTGTTGCTGGCCGGCGTTGTGGTGATGGCGGTGATCGTGCGCCGTCGCCGCGCCGCGCCTACCGATGGTTCCGATGCGCTGTCCCCTGAAGAGCGTAAACGCCTCGACCAATTGCTGGACACCAAGACTGATGATTGATTTCTGGCTCGCAGCCGGCTTGCTGCTTCTGATTGCCCTGAGTTTCCTGTTGATTCCTGTACTGCGTGACCGTCGCGCCCAGCGTGAAGAGGATCGTACCGCGCTGAACGTGGCGCTGTATCAGGAACGCGTCGCCGAGCTGCAAGTGCAGCAGGACGAAGGTGTATTGAACGCCGTGCAACTGGATACGGGCCGCGCCGAGGCGGCTCGCGAGTTGCTGGCCGATACCGAGGGCGTGGAAAAGCCCCGTGAATCGCGCCTGGGCAAACCGCTGCCGTTTTTGGCGGCGTTTCTGGTGCCGGTGCTTGGCGTTGCGCTGTACCTGCATTATGGGGCGAGCGACAAGGTCGAACTGACCCGCGAATTCTCACAGCCTCCGGTGTCCATGGCCGACATGACTCAGCGCCTGGAGCGTGCCGCGGCAGCCCAGCCGGATTCGGCCGAGGGCCTGTATTTCCTGGGGCGCGCCTACATGGCTCAGGACCGTTCCGCCGATGCCGCCAAAGTCTTTGAACGCACCGTAGCCTTGGCCGGGCGCCAGCCGGAATTGCTTGGCCAGTGGGCCCAGGCACAATACTTTGCCGACAATAAACAGTGGTCGCCCAAGGTGCAGGCGCTGACCGACGAGGCGTTAAAGCTCGATCCCAAGGAAGTCACCAGCCTTGGCCTGTTGGGGATCGCGGCTTTTGAAGGCCAGCGTTATCAGGAAGCGATCGATTACTGGAACCGTCTGCTGGCGCAACTGCCACCGCAGGACAACTCCCGTGTAGCGCTGCAAGGCGGTATTGACCGGGCTGGCGAGAAGCTTAAAGAGAGCGGCGGTACGGTCGCGCGCAAGGCGGTAATGACCGTGCGTGTAGACCTGTCCGCCGAAGCGAAAGCCAAAGCCTTGCCGACCGACACTGTGTTCATCTTCGCCCGTGCAGTCAGCGGCCCACCGGCACCCTTGGCGGCCAAGCGCGTCACCGTTGCCGAACTGCCCATCACCGTCGAACTGGGCGATGCCGACGCGATGATGCCGCAGTTGAAACTGTCCAACTTCCCCGAAGTCCAACTGGTTGCGCGCATATCCCGGGCCGGCCAACCGACCACTGGCGAATGGATCGGCCGCAGCCAACCGCTGGCCAGCAGCACCACTGCGCTGCAGCAATTGACCATCGATACTCCGGACAAGTCATTCTGAGGAAACGCCCATGACCGCATTTGCACGCATCACCCTGCTCAGCCTGGTACTCGGCCTGAGCGCCTGTGCGGTCCACCGCCCACCTGCGGCACCCACCGGCCCGACCATCCCGCCATCGGGCCCGTCGACTCAGCCGAGCACCAAGCCTTCCGGCCCGCTGACCCCGCCGCCAAAGCCACTGCCAAGCAAGTCCCCCACCTTTGCTCCACCACCGGGGGCTGCCAGCCACTGGGACGGCAAGATGCAGGTGTACGTGCTCGACGACCAGCCCGACACCTTCTACCGCCAGCGTACCTACTACCGCTGGAGCAACGGCTGGAGCCGTTCCATCAGCCCCAACGGGCCTTGGGAAGAAACCAATGTGCAAGGCGTGCCGCCGGGGTTGAGCAAGCAGTACGCGCAATGACCTGTGGCGAGGGAGCAAGCTCCCTCGCCACAGTTGCCAGTTCTGTCTTAACTGACTTGCATCAGGGCTTGCCCCCTCCCACAGGTGCGCGGCAGCGCGCACTCGGGTAATGTGGCCGCCAGCCGGCCTGGCTGGCGAAAAATTGCTGGATATACTTTCCAGTGGCCGCTACCTGGCGCAGGTCGGTTGCTGCGAAGCGTTGCCGGGGGCGCAACAAGCCTGGAGACAAGCCAAGAGGGTGTTTTGATGACGGGCAGGTTGATCTATCTCATCGGGCCATCGGGTTCGGGCAAGGACAGCCTGCTGGATGCCGCACGTCTGCGCTTGCAGGCGCGTGGTTGCCGCATGGTGCGCCGGGTGATCACACGCTCGGCGGAGGCAGTCGGCGAAGCGGCGCAAGGGGTGAGCCCGCAGGAGTTTGCGCGGATGGACGCCGAGGGCGCGTTTGCCTTGAGCTGGCAGGCCAATGGCTTGTCGTATGGCATCCCCAGGGAAATCGACGAGTGGCTGGCCGCAGGGGACGATGTGCTGGTCAATGGCTCTCGCGCCCACCTGGCGCAGACCCGTGAGCGTTACCCGACATTGTTGGTGTTGCTGCTGACGGTCGATCAAGCCGTATTGCGCCAACGTTTGATCGCACGCGGGCGTGAGTCATTGGCGGACATCGAAGAGCGATTGGCGCGCAACGCGCGATTTACCGCTGAGCTGATTGCCGGAAACGGCGCAGGTTTGTTTGTGTTGGATAATTCCGGGCCCTTGGAGCATACCGTCGAACGCTTGCTGTGCTGCCTGGATCAGGCGCACTCGGTAGCTGCGGGCAATCAAGGTGTGTAGGCATTGATCATGTTTCAGATCAGATAAAAGCCTTCACCTCAAGCGTGTTTTCTTCGGTATGTTTGAGTGGGTTTCTTGATGTTGTTAAGTAAAACTCTTGATTGAATTAAGTTGATTTGTTGAAAACTGTTTCTTCTGTGGCTTAACGCCTTTGTGGCGATTGGTATGTAGGGGTGTGTCGATCCGATTAATACTTGTACGGACTTTTTGCTGTTGTGTTTAATAAATGCTTTCGCAAAAAAATAACGGTAGTTAAGGTGTTTTTGATATGGGATTTTTATCGGGCTGGCAACGGATAAGTCAGTGTCGGTAATTCATATATGGACGGTTAACTCCTCACTGTTCAGAGTATCAATACACCATGCAAATCCCTGTTAGGCATTCTGCCCGTACGCGCGCTCCGGCGATGTCGCAGTCCCGGTTATCAGCCGCTGAGAACGCAGTTGTTCTCTGGGCAAACAATAAAAAAACCTTCACCACGGATCAGGCAGCGAAACATATTACGCGCAGTGGATCCAAGTTTCATGATCTCAATAAAGATGGCAAGGTTGTCGTCGGCTTTAACTTCGCCGGCGGTTTCAATGCCGCGCAGAAAGAGCGAGCCAGACAAGCACTGCAATACTGGGCGGATGTCGCCAATATCGAGTTTGTCGAAAACGGCTCGAACACCGATGGCACCATCAGTATCAGGGGCACGTCGGGTTCGTCAGGCTGGGCGGGGCTGCCTAACAGGCATTACTCCAGAGTCCAGGCCAACATCGGCACCAGCGGTGGGCAAAACCCGACAATGGGCAGCCACTTCCTGGGTTTGTTGATCCATGAACTGGGGCACACCCTCGGGCTAAGTCATCCGGGTGAATACAACGGCGGGGGCTTCAATTACTCCCGCTCTGCCGAATATGCCCAGGACACCAAGGCACGCAGTGTCATGAGTTATTGGGCGGAGACTTATCAGCCTGGGCATAATTTTGCCAGGCACAGCCCGGTAGCGCCGATGATGGATGATATCGCCGCGGCCCAGCGGCTTTACGGGGCGAATAGCAAAACCCGCAATACCGATACCACCTACGGCTTCAACTCCAACTCCGCTCGGGAGTTCTATAGCCTCAAGCGCGGGAGTGACAAACCGATTTTCACCGTTTGGGACGGCGGTGGTAACGACACGCTCGACTTCTCCGGGTTCACCCAGAACCAAACCATCAGCCTCAAGGCCGAAACGTTCTCGGATGTAGGTGGCTTGCGGGGGAATGTGTCGATTGCCAAGGGCGTGAGCGTGGAGAATGCCATTGGTGGTTCCGGCGACGATACATTGATAGGCAACGAAGCTGGCAATCGTCTTACGGGCGGCCGGGGTGCGGATAAGCTTCACGGTGGTGCTGGGGCGGACACGTTCGTTTATCACCGTGTCGTCGATTCAACGCCGCAGAACCCGGACATCATCCAGGACTTCCAAAGCGGGATCGACAAGATTGACCTGACCGGAGTGCTTCAGACTGCGCAGCTCAAGTCGCTGAATTTCTCCGACCGATTCAAAGGCCGGGCGGGGGATGCGGTGCTCGGGCATGACTCGGCGACGGGGCGTTTCACCCTGGCGGTGGATACGACTGGCACTGGCACAGCAGATTTGTTGGTGACCAGCCAAGGCCAGATCAAACAGACGGATGTGGTGTGGAGCGGGCAGGCCCCAACGGTGATTCCTTTCCCCACCCCTGAAACCATTGTCGCGCCTGTTCCAGAACCTCTCCCGACGCCTATTCCAGAACCGACTCCAGACACAGACCAGCCGCACGAACCGGGTCCCAGGCCAGGGGGGAGCTTTATCCAGAACGTTTTTTCATCGTTCACGGGTTTTATAAGCAGGCTGTTTTCGATTTTTTCGTGAGTTTTCAACATTCGGTAAAACAGCCGCCAGTCCGGGCGATGCTTTTTGTGCTTGAGTAATGGTAACTCTAGGGTTGCTTTTATTCAGGCCAAGCCAAGGAGGCAGCGGTGCAGAGCAGGCTATTGATCAAGGAGTTGCAGGAAGCGGGTTGGGTTGTTTCAGTTTTAAGGAGAGCATTCATGCAATACCCAATCTGTATCGAATGGGGCGATGATTTCACCGCCACCGGTATCCAGATCCCTGATATCCCAGGCGCGGTCACTGCCGGGGACAGTTTCGAAGAAGCCTACAATGCCGCCGTGGAAGTGGCGCATATCCTTTTGCAGGAAATCGCCGCAGAGGGTGGGGTGATTCCGATGCCAACCTCGGTCGCCACTCATCACGCTCATGAAGACTATCTGGGCATGGGCTGGGGCATGTTGGAACTGGACATCTCGCCTTATCTTGGCAAGACCGAGAAGGTCAATGTGACCTTGCCCGGCTATGTCATTCAGCGCATTGACCGTTATGTGCGCGAGCACAAGGTCAAAAGCCGGTCCTCCTTTCTGGCGGACGCGGCGCTGGAGAAGTTGGTGCGCTCTTAGGCGGTTGCCACCTTCACCTGGCGCGATGCAGAAAGGAAACGCAACAACGCCACCAGTGGGAAAGCGCTGCCCACCAGCATCACGCTCAGCCAGCCGCCGTGTTCATACACGCTGCTGGCAATTGCCGAACCGAACGCACCGCCGATGAAGATGCTGGTCATGTACAGCGCGTTCAGGCGGCTGCGGCTGTGGGCATCGAGGGCGTATACAGCGCGCTGGCCGAGGACCATGTTCATCTGCACGCAGAAGTCCAGAACCACGCCGGTCACTGCCAGGCCGATCACGCTGTACACCGGATGCACGAACGCGGGCAGGAAACTCAACGCGCCAAACAGCATTGCCAGCAGCGAGGCGCGGTGGGTGTGGCCGGCATCGGCCAGGCGACCGGCGATGGGCGCGGCGATGGCGCCCAGGGCACCCACCAGGGCGAACAGCGCGATTTCACTTTGGCTCAGGCCATGGTTGCGCGCCAGTTCCAGTGGAGCAGCGGTCCAGAACAGGCTGAAGGTGGCAAACATGCACGCCTGGTAAAACGCACGCTGGCGCAATACCGGCTGCTTACGCAGCAAGGTGCCCAGGGAGCGCAGCAATTGGGCGTAGCTGGCGCTGTGATCGGGTTGACGCTTGGGAATGGTCAGCATCAGCACCACGCTGATAAACGCCATCAAGGCGGCGGCGGCCATAAACATCGCACGCCAGCCGAAGTGGTCGGCCACCACGCTGGACACCGGCCGCGCCAGCAGAATGCCCAGCAGCAAGCCGCCCATGATGCTGCCGACCACACGACCACGGGACTCGGCAGGGGCCAGGTGCGCGGCGAGCGGGATGAGGATCTGCACCGATACCGAACTGAAACCGATCAGCAGCGACACCAGCAAGAACAGGTTGGGCTGTTCGGTGAACGCTGCGCCCAACAGGCTCGCGATAGCCACCACGGTGGTGAAGATCATCAGCCTGCGGTTTTCCAGCAAATCACCCAACGGCACCAGGAAGAACAGGCCCAAGGCATAACCGATTTGTGTCAGCGACACGATCAGGCTGGCCATCGCCGGTGTCAGGCCGATGTCCGGGGCGATCAGTTCGATGATTGGCTGCGCGTAGTAGATGTTGGCGACGATGGCGCCGCAGCAAAACGCGAACAGCATGACCATGCTCCGGGTCATGGTGCCTGTGGCGTGAGAGGTAGCGTTCATGGCGTGGCTCGTAAGGCGAAGGACGATGGGGTGAGAGAGTAAAGGCAAGGGCCGGCAGTGAGTAGGCCGCTTGGCGTGATAACTGTCATGCCGCGAAATAATGACTCAATGCAAAACCCAATGTGGGAGGGGGCTTGCTCCCGATAGCAGTGTGTCAGTCAGCACAGGCATTGGCTGACACACCGCTATCGGGAGCAAGCCCCCTCCCACAATTTTGATCGAGTCTATTCAGTCAAGATCATTCACTGGCCGGAGTAGATCTGGTCAAACACCCCACCATCGTTGAAGTGGGTCTTCTGCACCGTGCGCCAGTCACCAAAGGTTTTCTCCACCGACAGGAAGTCCACCTTCGGGAAGCGGTCGGTGTATTTGGCCAACACCTTCGGATCCCGTGGGCGCAGGTAGTTGTTGGCCGCAATTTCCTGACCCTCTGGCGACCACAGGTACTTCAGGTAGTCTTCAGCGGCAGTACGGGTGCCTTTCTTTTCGACCACTTTGTCGACCACCGAAACGGGCGGCTCGGCTTCGGCGGAAACGCTTGGATAGATCACTTCGAACTGATCGCGGCCAAACTCACGGGCGATCATTTCTGCTTCGTTCTCAAAGGTCACCAGCACGTCGCCGATCTGGTTGGTCATGAACGTGGTGGTCGCGGCACGCCCACCGGTGTCCAGCACGGGCGCTTGTTTGAACAGTTTGCCGACGAAGGCCTTGGCCTTCTCTTCGTCGCCGCCGTTCTTGAGCACATAACCCCAGGCCGACAGGTAGGTGTAGCGGCCGTTACCCGAGGTTTTCGGGTTGGGCACGATCACCTGCACGCCGTCCTTGAGCAGGTCCGGCCAATCTTTCAGGGCTTTGGGGTTGCCTTTGCGCACGATGAATACGGTCGCAGAGGTAAAGGGTGCACTGTTGTTCGGCAGGCGCGTGACCCAGTTGTCCGGCACCAGCTTGCCATTGTCGGCCAGGGCATTGATGTCGGTGGCCATATTCATGGTGATCACATCAGCCGGCAGGCCGTCGATTACCGAGCGCGCCTGTTTGCTGGAGCCGCCGAAGGACATCTGCAGGGTCAACTTGTCGTTCGGGTGCTCGGCTTCCCAATGCTTCTGAAATGCGGCGTTGTAGTCCTTGTAGAAGTCGCGCATCACGTCGTAGGAGACGTTGAGCAGGGTGGTCGCTGCCTGGGCAGAGCCCGCCAGGGCCAGGCCGGCGGCCAGAAGAGAGGCGCTGAGGATTTTTTTCACTGCTCATTCCTTGTTGTTCGAGAAGAGGGGAGGCAATTTGCCAGCGACTATAGCCGGGCCTGCATAGACCTTTAAAGATTAAAACGAACTTTGCTTATTCCAGTTTATGGAAAAGATTGCTGCCACAGCGCGAGCAAAACGCGGCGTTGGGTTCGTGGCTGTCTTTCTTGCACGCCGGGCACTCGGTACGCAGCTGTTCACCACGCATGGCACTGGCCAGCTCGGCGGTAAAAATGCCCGTGGGTACGGCAATGATCGAATAACCGGTGATCATGACCAGCGATGAAATCACCTGGCCCAGCGGTGTCTTGGGCACGATATCGCCGAAGCCCACGGTGGTCAGGGTCACGATGGCCCAGTAGATGCCCTTGGGAATGCTGGTAAACCCGTGTTCCGGGCCTTCGATCACGTACATCAAGGTACCGAACACCGTCACCAGCGTGCACACGCTGACCAGGAACACCACGATCTTCTGCTTGCTGCCGCGCAGCGCCGCCATCAAATAATTGGCTTGCTTGAGGTACGGGCTGAGCTTGAGCACGCGGAAGATTCGCAGCATCCGAATGATGCGGATGATCAGCAGGTACTGCGCATCGCTGTAGTACAGGGCGAGGATGCCGGGGACGATGGCCAGCAGGTCCACCAGGCCATAAAAGCTGAAGGCATAGCGCAGCGGCTTGGGCGAACAATACAGGCGCAGGCCGTACTCGATGGCGAAGATCAGCGTGAAGCCCCATTCGATATAGGCCAGCACGTCCGCGTAGTTCTGGTGGATCTGGTCGATGCTGTCGAGCATCACGATCACCAGGCTGGCGAGGATGATCAGCAGCAGGATGCCGTCAAAGCGCCGCCCGGCGACGGTATCGCTTTGAAACACCATGATGTAGAGCCGCTGGCGCCAGTCGTTGTTGCTGTCCATAAATCCTGCCTGAAGCGAATATCGAGCAAGCCTAGGGGGATTCGAACGGGCTGTCCATGCGGGGTTTGTGAAGCAACCGGTGACCGGCGCGCACCAGCCAGCAGGCGAGGATAAACGGTGCAGTCAGTGCGGGCAGGTGCAGGGCGGTGAAGCCCGGCGTGAGCAGGATGGCCAGGCCGATGCCCAGCAGCGGTAACCAGGGCTGGCGACGTAACGGGCTCAGGGCCAGGGCCGCCAATGCCGGGTTATAGCTGTGCAGACCGAGCAGGGCACCGGAAGGCTCATTCAACCACAGGCCGGCCAGCACACCGAGGCTGGCGCCGATCATGGCCCATGCGGCGGCACGGCGGTCAGCCAGCAGCAAACCCAGGGCGATTAAAAGACCCGCCAGGGGCTGCTCCAGCAGCATGATTTGCCCAAGACCGGAAAAGGGCGCCGTGAGTACCGCGAACATGTCGGCCTGGGCCGGCGCAAGCGTAGTTTGAGGTACATGGCCGAGCAGCAGCCAGCCGAGGCCAACAAAGGGGGCAGTGTAGGCGGGCAAATTGTGGGGCCGGCTGGCGTGTTTCAACCATTGCCGGGTGAGGATAGCGCTCAAGCCGCCGCCCGCCAGGATCAGCGGCGGCACCAGCGCCGACCAGGCAAAGTGCTGGCTGATCAACAAGCCCAGCAGTACGCCGTTGTAGCTATACAGCCCGGCCTGACGCTCAGCTTTGGGATACCCACGGCGCTGGGCGGTGAGCAACCCCGCGACACCGCCCAGCAACGCACCGCCCAGCAAGTCCGGGGCGCCGATCAGGATCGCCAGCAGGCACAGCAGGCCGCACAGCGGGTGGCGCTGCAGGAAAATCTGGCTGAAGCCGTTGAGCAGGGCTTCGGCCCAGTCGGGGCAGGTGTGGTTGTGCATGATAGGTATTCAATGAGACCGAGTTGTCCCCATCGCAGGCAAGCCAGCTCCCACATTTGACGGTGTTCACACATCCAAATGTGGGAGCTGGCTTGCCTGCGATGAGGCCCCTACAGGCGCTAGAGCAATGTCTCGATACGCAGCGAGTTGGTCGACCCCGGCTGCCCGAACGGCACCCCTGCGGTAATCACCAAGGTATCCCCACGCTGCGCCATACCCTGGGCCTGGGCAATTTCCAGCGCGGTGGAACACACCTCGTCGACCTGGCGCAAACGATCATTGACCACCGAATGCACGCCCCACGCCACGCTCAAGCGTCGCGCCGTGGACAGGTTCGGCGTGAGGTTGAGGATCGGCGCCACCGGGCGCTCCCTTGCGGCGCGCAAGCTGGAACTGCCCGACTCGCTGTAGTTCACCAGCACCGCCACCGGCAGGATGCTGCTGATGCGCCGGATCGCGCAGCTGATGGCGTCCGACACCGTGGCATCCGCCTTGGGCCGGCTGACGTCCAGTTGCGCCTGGTAATCCGGGCCATTTTCCACCTGACGGATGATCTTGCTCATCATCTGTACCGCTTCCAGCGGGTACTCGCCCGACGCGGTTTCGGCCGACAGCATCACCGCGTCCGCGCCTTCAGCCACGGCGTTGGCGACATCGGTGACTTCGGCACGCGTCGGCGCCGGGGAGAAACGCATGGATTCGAGCATCTGCGTGGCGACCACTACCGGCTTGCCCAGTTGGCGGCAGGTGCTGATGATGTCTTTCTGGATCTGCGGCACGCTTTCGGCCGGCACTTCCACGCCCAGGTCGCCTCTGGCCACCATGATCGCATCGCTCAACTCGGCGATTTCCTGCAGGCGCTGCACGGCTGAGGGCTTCTCGATCTTGGCCATCAGGAAGGCCTTGTCGCCAATCAGCTCGCGGGCCTCGCGGATATCTTCCGGGCGCTGCACAAAGGACAGCGCCACCCAGTCCACGCCCAGCTCCAGGCCAAAGCTCAGGTCGCGGCGGTCCTTGGCGGTGAGCGGGCTGAGTTCCAATAGCGCTTGTGGGACGTTTACGCCTTTACGGTCGGACAGCTCGCCGCCGTTGAGCACGGTGGTGTCGATGGCATCGGCGTGTTTGGTGATCACCCGCAGGCGCAGCTTGCCGTCGTCGAGCAGTAGGTCCATGCCCGGTTCAAGGGCCGCGATAATCTCTGGGTGGGGCAGGTTGATGCGGCGTTGGTCGCCGGGTGTCGGGTCGAGGTCCAGGCGCAGAGCCTGGCCGCGAATCAACTGTACCTTGCCTTCGGCAAAACGTCCGACCCGCAGCTTCGGCCCTTGCAGGTCCATGAGGATGCCCAGCGGGTAATTCAGCTGGCGCTCCACTTGGCGAATCCACTGGTAACGCTGCGCATGGTCGGCGTGCTCGCCGTGGCTGAAGTTGAGGCGGAAGATATTCACCCCGGCCTGCACCAGCTCGCGAATGTCATCGATACCGTCGGTGGCCGGGCCCAGGGTGGCGAGGATTTTGACCTTCTTGTCAGGCGTCATGGTTGGCAGTCTCAAGGATCAGGATGGCGCGGAAATCGTTGACGTTGGTGCGGGTCGGCTCGGTGACGATCAAGTCGCCCAGGGCGGCGAAATAGCCGTAGCCATTATTGTTATCCAACTCGTCGCTGGCGCTCAGGCCGAGGGCTTCGGCACGGCGGTAGCTGCAGGGGGTCATGATCGCGCCGGCATTGTCTTCCGAGCCGTCGATACCGTCGGTGTCGCCGGCCAGGGCGTAAACGCCGGGCATGCCCTTAAGGCTATCGGTGAGGCTGAGCAGGAATTCGGCATTGCGTCCGCCACGGCCGTTGCCGCGCACGGTGACGGTAGTTTCGCCGCCCGAAAGGATCACGCACGGCGCTGCCAGGGGCTGGCCGTGCTGCACAATCTGCCGGGCGATGCCGGCATGCACCTTGGCCACCTCCCGCGCTTCACCTTCCAGGTCACCGAGGATCAGTGGGCTGAACCCTGCCCGGCGGACCTTCACGGCCACGGCTTCCAGGGATTGCTGGGGGCGGGCGATCAATTGGAAGTGGCTGCGGGCAAGTATCGGGTCGCCAGGCTTGACGGTTTCCGAGGCGGGGTTTTGCAACCAACTGCGCACCGAGGCGGGAGCGTCGATGCCATAGCGCTTGAGGATTGCCAGGGCTTGTTGCGAAGTGCTCGGGTCACCGACGGTTGGGCCCGAGGCGATCACCGTGGCCTGGTCGCCCGGCACATCGGAAATTGCGTAGGTGTACACGGTAGCCGGCCAAGCGGCCTTGGCCAGTCGCCCGCCCTTGATCGCCGAGAGGTGCTTGCGCACGCAATTCATCTCGCCAATGGTGGCACCGGATTTGAGCAGGGCTTTATTGATGCTTTGCTTGTCGGCCAGGCTGATGCCTTCGGCGGGCAAGGCCAGCAGCGCCGAACCGCCGCCGGACAGCAGGAAAATCACACGGTCTTCTTCGCCCAGGTTGCTGATCAGCGCCAGTACGCGCTGGGCCACAGCCAGGCCGGCAGCATCCGGCACCGGGTGGGCCGCTTCGACCACCTCGATTTTTTTGCACGGCGCACCGTGCCCGTAGCGGGTGACCACCAGGCCCGATACCTCTCCCTGCCAGCAGTCTTCGACGACCAGCGCCATGGCGGCCGCGGCCTTGCCGGCGCCGATCACGATCACTCGGCCACTGCGGTCAACAGGCAGGTAGGGTTCAAGGACTTGCCGGGGGTGGGCGGCGTCGATGGCTGTGGCAAACAGCTCGCGAAGCAGGTGTTGCGGATCGACCGACATAAGCGGGCTCCCGGGGGATTCTTGTTGTTAGGAGTGCAGCCATTTCAGATTTGAAATGCGGTCAAAATGTGGGAGGGAGCTTGCTCCCGATAGCGGTGTATCAGTCGACATAGTGGTTGAATGACCGATTGCTATCGGGAGCAAGCCCCCTCCCACACTGGATTGCATTCCAAGGTGGGTTACTTGTCGCGGATGGAGAAATTGGCCATGTGCTCCAGGCCCTTGATCAGTGCCGAGTGGTCCCAGTTACCGCCGCCAATCGCCGTGCAGGTGCTGAACACTTGCTGGGTGCCGGCGGTGTTCGGCAGGTTGATCCCAAGTTCCTTGGCGCCGGCCAATGCCAGGTTCAGGTCTTTCTGATGCAGGTTGATGCGGAAGCCCGGATCGAAGGTGCCCTTGATCATGCGTTCGCCATGTACTTCCAGAATCTTCGACGACGCAAAGCCACCCATCAACGCTTCACGCACCTTGGCCGGGTCGGCACCGTTTTTCGAGGCAAACAGCAAGGCTTCGGCCACCGCCTGGATGTTCAGCGCGACGATGATCTGGTTGGCGACCTTGGCGGTCTGGCCATCGCCGTTACCGCCCACCAGGGTGATGTTCTTGCCCATGGCCTGGAACAGCGGCAATGCGCGTTCGAACGTCTGCGGTTCACCACCGACCATGATGCTCAAGGTACCGGCCTTGGCGCCGACTTCACCGCCAGACACCGGTGCATCCAGGTACTGCGCGCCGGTGTCGTTGATCTTCGCCGCGAACGCCTTGGTGGCGGTGGGGGAGATCGAGCTCATATCGATCACTACTTTATTGGGTGACAGACCGGCGGCCACGCCATCGGCGCGCAACAGCACGTCTTCGACCTGTGGGGTGTCGGGCACCATGACGATGATGAATTCCGATTCCTGGGCGACCTGCTGCGGGTTGGCCAAGGCGATGGCGCCGGCAGCAAGCAGCTCGGCGGGCGCTTTGCCGTGGTGCTCGGAGAGAAACAGTTGGTGACCGGCTTTCTGCAAGTTGGCGGCCATGGGTTGGCCCATGATGCCGGTGCCGATAAATCCGATTTTAGCCATGATCAAAATCCTCTTTTAATGTGGGAGCTGGCTTGCCTGCGATGGCATCAACCGGACCTGACTGATACACCGAGGTGTTTGCATCGCAGGCAAGCCAGCTCCCACATTGTTTTATGTTGTGTCAGTTGTCAGTTGTCAGATGGCGTTATGGGTCTTGAGCCAACCCAAACCCGCCTCGGTAGTGGTCAACGGCTTGTACTCACAGCCGACCCAACCTGCGTAACCAATGCGGTCCAGATGCTCGAACAGGAAGCGGTAGTTGATCTCACCGGTACCTGGCTCGTTGCGCCCCGGGTTGTCTGCCAGCTGGATATGGTTGATCTCACCCAGGTGCGTTTGCATGGTCCGCGCCAGGTCGCCTTCCATGATTTGCATGTGGTAGATGTCGTATTGCAGGAACAGGTTGGCGCTGCCCACTTGCTCGCGAATCGACAGAGCCTGCGCCGTGTTGTTGAGGTAGAAGCCCGGAATGTCGCGGGTGTTGATCATCTCCATCACCAGCTTGATACCCGCCGCCTGCAGCTTCTCGGCGGCGTACTTGAGGTTGGCGACGAAGGTTTTTTCCACGGTCTCGTCATCGACGCCTTGTGGCCGGATACCCGCCAGGCAGTTGACCTGGGTGTTGCCCAATACCTGGGCATAGGCGATGGCCAGCTTGACCCCGGCGCGGAATTCCTCGACCCGGTCCGGGTGGCAGGCCAGGCCGCGCTCGCCCTTGGCCCAATCACCGGCCGGCAGGTTGAACAGCACCTGGGTCAGGCCGTTGGCATCGAGCTGTGCCTTGATATCGGCAGAGCTGAATTCGTACGGGAACAGGTATTCCACACCTTCGAAGCCGGCATCGGCGGCTGCCTTGAAGCGAGCAAGGAAGTTCTGTTCGGTAAACAGCATGGACAGGTTGGCGGCAAAGCGCGGCATAGGGTTCTCCTTAATCGAGCAGGGAAATGGCAGTCGGCGCATCGTTGCCGACCAGGGCCAGGTCTTCGAATTCGTTGACGGCGTTGATCTCGGTGCCCATGGAAATATTGGTCACTCGCTCCAGAATAATCTCAACGATCACCGGCACTTTGAATTCTTCGATCATTTCCTGAGCCTTGCGCAGGGCCGGTTGGATCTGGCCCGGCTCGAACACACGCAGCGCCTTGCAGCCCAGGCCCTCGGCGACGGCCACATGGTCGACGCCATAACCGTTGAGTTCCGGGGCGTTGAGGTTGTCGAAAGACAACTGCACGCAGTAGTCCATTTCAAAGCCGCGCTGGGCCTGGCGGATCAGCCCCAGGTAAGAGTTGTTCACCACCACGTGGATGTACGGCAGCTTGAACTGCGCGCCCACCGCCAGTTCTTCGATCATGAACTGGAAGTCGTAGTCGCCTGACAGCGCCACCACCTTGCGGCTCGGGTCGGCCTTGACCACGCCGAGTGCCGCCGGAATGGTCCAGCCCAGCGGGCCCGCCTGGCCGCAGTTGATCCAGTGGCGTGGCTTGTACACATGTAAAAATTGCGCGCCGGCAATCTGCGACAGGCCGATGGTGCTGACGTAGCAGGTGTCTTTGCCGAACACCTGGTTCATCTCTTCGTACACGCGTTGCGGCTTGACCGGCACGTTGTCGAAGTGCGTCTTGCGGTGCAGCGTGGCTTTGCGTTGCTGGCAGTCATGCAACCAGGCGCTGCGATCCTTGAGCTTGCCGGCGGCTTTCCATTCGCGGGCGACTTCAATGAACATCGTCAGCGCGGAACCGGCGTCGGAGACGATACCCAGGTCCGGGGTGAACACGCGGCCAATCTGCGTCGGCTCGATGTCAACGTGAATGAATCTGCGCCCTTCGGTGTACACCTCCACCGAGCCGGTGTGACGGTTGGCCCAGCGGTTGCCGATACCCAGCACCACGTCCGACTGGAGCATCGTCGCGTTGCCATAACGGTGGGACGTCTGCAGGCCGACCATGCCTACCATCAGCGGGTGGTCATCGGGAATGGTGCCCCAGCCCATCAGGGTCGGAATCACCGGGATGCCGGTCAACTCAGCGAACTCCACCAGCAACTCGCTGGCGTCGGCGTTGATCACGCCACCACCGCTCACCAGCAATGGGCGTTCAGCCTGGTCCAGCATCGCCAGGGCTTTCTCGACCTGGATACGGGTGGCCAAGGGCTTGGCCAGGGGCAGTGGCTGGTAGGCGTCGATGTCGAATTCGATCTCGGCCATTTGTACGTCGAACGGCAAGTCGATCAGTACCGGGCCTGGGCGCCCGGAACGCATTTCATAGAAAGCCTTCTGGAACGCGTAGGGCACCTGGCCGGGTTCGAGCACGGTGGTGGCCCACTTGGTCACGGGCTTGACGATGCTGGTGATATCGACGGCCTGGAAGTCTTCCTTGTGCATCCGTGCACGTGGCGCTTGCCCGGTGATGCACAGGATCGGAATCGAGTCGGCCGAGGCGCTGTACAGGCCGGTGACCATGTCAGTGCCCGCCGGGCCCGAAGTGCCGATGCACACGCCGATATTGCCGGCCTTGGTGCGGGTATAGCCCTCGGCCATGTGCGAGGCGCCTTCAACGTGGCGAGCAAGGACGTGATCGATGCCACCCACCTTCTGCAAGGCTGAATACAGCGGGTTGATCGCGGCGCCCGGGATACCGAAGGCGGTATCCACACCTTCACGGCGCATCACCAGGACAGCGGCTTCGATTGCTCTCATTTTGCTCATGGTTTTGGTGCCTCTTGCGTTTTGTAATTGTATACAAGTGGTGTCTGTCCAAAGTGTATTCACGGCGGACGGCGCAGGTCAATGCATTTTATGAAACGGCCTTTGCGTTCGTCGGAACGGCTTTTTTCGACGTATGGAGCCTTTGTTTGAAAATATTGTATACAAAAACAAATGTCATTGTGTTCTATTTATTCGATCGAGCATCTGATCAAACAGAACTCCACCGCTTTCCAATAACAAAAGAAGGACGGCACCATGAGCGCTTTAACCTTGAAACTCGCCACCCAGTTGGCCGGCCATGCTATCGCCGCAGGCCGCACGATTTCTGCAGCGCCGCTGACCATCGCGGTACTCGATAGCGGGGGGCACTTGATTACCTTGCAGCGCGAAGACGGCGCCAGCCTGCTGCGCCCGCAAATCGCCATCGGCAAGGCCTGGGGGGCGATTGCCTTGGGCAAGGGCTCACGTTTACTGGCACTGGATGCGCAGCAGCGGCCGGCGTTTATCGCAGCGTTGAACAGCCTGGGGCAGGGCAGTGTGGTGCCGGCGCCGGGCGGGGTGTTGATACGGGATCAGTCGGGGGTGGTGTTGGGGGCGATTGGAATCACCGGGGATACGTCGGACATTGACGAGCAGTGTGCGATCACGGCGATTGAGGGGGTGGGGTTGATGGCGGATGCGGGGGTGTCGGCTTGAGTCGTTCTGACTGTGAGTAAGCTATCGCAGGCAAGCCAGCTCCCACATTGACGGTGTTCACAGATCTAACTGTGTGAGCCCACTCAGTGTGGGAGCTGGCTTGCCTGCGATGCAGTCGACTCGGTCTACAGTCAAACCCAAATGGCATCCCATAGCGGATAGTCGCCAAATTTCTTTACCAGCCCGGCCCTGAGTGGATTGGCTACGATGTAACGTGCAATCCCCTCAAGGCTTTCCTCTCGACGCACGGCATGATCATGAAAGCCCGGCTGCCAGAGGCGACCTTGGCGGCCCGCCACCGCATTCACCACTCGTGTGCTCTTGGATTTAACTTGGCGCATCAAGTCGGCAAGCGAACCTTTCTCCAGAGAAACAAGCCAATGGAAATGATCAGGCATCACTACCCAGGCCAATGATGTTGCGAGCCCTTTATATTGAGCGATCCTGAATTGGTGTACGACCAGGCGGCCAAGTCTGAAGTCGCTGAAGATGGGCTCGCGTTCAAGGGTGTTGGTGGTGAGCAGGTAAATGCGGTTGGATTCGTTATAGCGTCCGATGCGCAGGCGATTTGAAGCAGGGAGATCGGGCATTCCTTGGCCTCTCTTCAGATGGTGTTCTGAGAGGCTAGACTGAGGGGCGAAGGCTGATCGGCAGGCTTTTAGCAGGATGTGTCTGGATGGGCGCTATCGCGGGCAAGCCCGCTCCCACAGGGGATTGTGACCACTTTACATTTTGTGTTCGGCGCAAATCCGTGTGGGAGCTGGCTTGCCTGCGATAGCCTCGCCGCGGTCTATCAATCCGGCTCACACCCCTTGAGCACCAGCCGGATAATCGTCTGCGCCGCCGCCTCATAATCGGCTTCATCCAACTTGGCCTTGCCGGTAACGGCTGAGATCTGCCAGTCAAAGTCCGCATAGGTCTGGGTCGCCGCCCAGATGCTGAACATCAGGTGATTAGGGTCGATAGCCGCAATCAACCCACGATCCACCCAGTTCTGGATGCAATCGATATTGTGCTTGGCCTGGGCATTGAGCTGTTCAACCTGCTCGGCGCTCAGGTGTGGGGCGCCGTGCATGATTTCGCTGGCGAACACCTTGGAGGCGAACGGCAGGTCGCGGGAGATGCGAATTTTGGAGCGGATGTAGTTGCTCAATACTTCCTTGGGCTCCCCTTCGGGGTTGAACGGCGTGGAAGCGGCCAGGATCGGCTCGATAATGCTTTCGAGCACCTCGCGGTAGAGGTTGTCCTTGGACTTGAAGTAGTAATAGACGTTGGGCTTGGGCAGCCCGGCCTTGGCGGCGATGTCGCTGGTTTTGGTCGCGGCGAAGCCCTTGTCGGCAAACTCCTCGCTCGCCGCCCGCAGGATTTTTTCTTTGTTGCGCTCGCGAATGCTGCTCATAAACCAGACGTTTCCTTGCCATGACAGGCGGTTGCGCATGGTAGCACCGGCCATCAGCAGGCCTCAACAATCTGGCCGCAAGGCCGTGCGCCGGGCTATGCTCGCGTCATCTCTCTCTAACGGAAGTCCGGTTCATGGCAGGAAGCAGCTTATTGGTGTTGATCGACGATATCGCGGCGGTACTCGATGACGTCGCGCTGATGACAAAAATGGCCGCCAAGAAGACATCGGGCGTGCTGGGCGATGACCTTGCACTGAACGCCCAGCAGGTCTCCGGCGTGCGCGCCGAGCGGGAAATCCCGGTGGTGTGGGCGGTGGCCAAGGGCTCGTTTATCAACAAGTTGATCCTGGTGCCGACGGCCCTGTTGATCAGCGCCTTCGCTCCGTGGGCGGTGATACCACTGTTGATGCTCGGCGGCGCCTACCTGTGTTTCGAGGGCTTCGAAAAACTCGCCCACAAATTCCTGCACAGCAAGGCTGAAGATCAAGCCGAACACGCGCAGTTGGCTGAAGCGGTGGCCGACCCGGCAACCGATCTGGTGGCGTTCGAGAAAGACAAGATAAAGGGCGCGATCCGTACCGACTTCATTCTGTCGGCCGAGATCATTGCCATCACCCTCGGCATCGTCGCCGATGCGCAACTGACGCAGCAAGTGATCGTGCTGTCGGGTATCGCCATTGTCATGACCATCGGCGTATATGGATTGGTGGCCGGTATCGTCAAGCTCGACGACCTGGGGCTGTGGCTGACGCAGAAGCCGGGTCAGGTGGCGCGCAGTATTGGCGGCGCGATTCTGAGTGCGGCCCCCTACATGATGAAGAGCCTGTCAGTGATTGGCACGGCGGCGATGTTCATGGTCGGTGGCGGCATCCTCACCCATGGCGTGCCCGTGGTGCATCACTGGATCGAAACGGTAAGCCAAAGCACCGGGGCGCTGGCATGGTTGATGCCGACGTTGCTGAATGCGGTGGCGGGGATTATTGCCGGGGCTGTGGTGCTGGCGGCGGTCAGCATCGTGGGCAAGGGCTGGAAAGCACTCAGGGCATGACGTAGCACGTACAAAAAAGGCCATTCAATCGAATGGCCTTTTTCATGGGGGCGAATTACTCGGCAATCTGCAACTTGCGCGATTCCGTGTAGATATACCGCACCTTTTCATACTCGAACGGCGAGTTCATCTGACCATAGCGAAAGCTGGTCTGGTAGCGCTTGTCCACTGCGCGCAGGGCCCAGACTTCCGGGTGGTTGGAGCTGACTTCGGACACGTTGAGGAAGTTGATCTGCGATTCTGCCGTGTAGTCCACCAGCAAGCCGGTGGTATCACGCAGGTTCGACGGGCCAAAGATCGGCAACACCACATAGGCACCGCCCGGTACGCCGTAGAAGCCCAGGGTCTGGCCGAAGTCTTCACTCTGGCGTGGCAGGCCCATGGCCGTTGCCGGGTCCCACAGGCCGGCGACGCCGATGGTGGTGTTGACCAGCAGGCGCCCGGTGGTTTCCAGGGAGCGATGGCCCTTGAGTTGCAACAGGCTGTTCAACAGATTGGGCACATCGCCCAGGTTGTTGAAGAAGTTGCTCACACCGGTGCGCAGGAAGCTCGGCGTGACGTAGCGGTAGCCATTGACCACCGGCAGGAACACCCATTGGTCGAAGCGGTAGTTGAAGTGGTAAACGCGGCGGTTCCACGACTCCAGCGGGTCGTAGACGTTGAGCGCGGTAAGCGTGGAACGCTCGAATTCACGCTGGTCCAGGCCCGGGTTGAACTTGAGCTTGGTCAGCGGCTCCTTGAAGCCGTCGGCATCGACCTTGATGGGCTCTTGAGCCTTGCTGTTGTCGGCATTGGCCACGCCTGCGCACATCAGTGCGGCGAGCAGCAGAAGATATTTAGCCACGGAAGAACTCCAGCATGGCGTCGGCGTTGACGCGGTAATTGAGGTTGCCGCAGTGGCCGCCCAGCGGGTAGACGGTCAAGCGATCGCCGAAGGTTTTACGCAGGAAACCCAGATCGCCAGGGCCGAGGATCACGTCATCGGCGTTATGCATTACGGCGATTTTCGGGCTGTCGCGCAGGTAGTCCTTGAGGGCGTACAGGCTGACCTGATCGATCAGTTGCAGCAGGCTGCCGCCGTCGGAACGGGCGCGCCACATCGGGATCACTTGCTCGGTGAGGTAGCAGTCGAAGTCGCATTGCAGGGCACGCTTGAGGAACGGCGTGAGGCTGGTGCCTTCAGTGATCGGGTATTTAGGCGGAATGATCAGGCCACGGCGGTTGATCAGGTCCGAGGTGAAGGCAATGTCGGCAGCCGAGAAGCGGAACGAGGTGCCGATCAACATGGCCATCTGTTCATTGCTCAGGTGCTGCTTGGACTGCTGGAAGTCATAGAGCAGGGCATCGTTGAGGTCGATGTAGCCTTTTTGCTGGAAGTAGCGGGTCAGTTTGCTCAACACCAGTTCATAGAAAGTGGTGGTGTTGTTGATGCCCTTGACCTCGGTCTGTACCAGCTTGTCGAGGTTGGTGATCGAGGTGTAGAGGTTGACCGGCGGGTTGAGCAGCAGCACTTTCTTGAAATTGAAGGTGCGGCGCGTCTCATCGAGCTTGCTGACGAACGCCGCATCCAGCGCCCCCAGGCTATAGCCGGTGAGGTAGAAGTCGGTGACCGGCAGCGAGGCGTTCTGCGCGCGCACGGCTTGCATCACGCGGTACATGTCTTCGGCGTCTTCCTGGGTGATACCCGGGGTGGCGAAGCGCGAGGCAGCGCTGATGAAGTCGAAGCTGGTGGGCGATGACAACTGCACCACGTGGTAGCCGGCCTGGTAATACAGCTTCTTCAGGTATTCGTTGATGCTGCTGTCGAACCGCGCACCGGTGCCCGCAATCAGGAAGATCAGCGGCGCGGCGCGGTCCTGCTTGGCGATGCGATAGGTGAGCTTCTTCACTGCCCAGAAGTTATCGGGCAGGCTGAACTCACGCTCGGGGCGCATATTCAGGGTGTAATCGGATTGGTTGATCTCATCATCGGTCGGCAAGGTTGGCCGAAGGTCGGGAGGCGTGGTGGCGATGGTCGCTTCGAACGGGTTGGTCAAAGGGTAGCCATAGCTGGCCTGGTCGATATCGACGGCCAGTGCTGACGCACTCAAAAATAGGCTGCCCAGCAAGGCAGCACAGCGCAAGGAACGGAGCATGACTTAATCCCTAAGAGGAAACGTGCTGAATGAAATTCGCAGGCTATGACCACCGCGTTGCCACCGAAGTGCCAGGCAGCGGCACGAAAAGTCGGAAAAAACGTCGGAGTCGGGGTAATAGTAGCCAGACGATACACTTTGCCATGCATTGTTGAACAGATATCTGCGCGAACACCTTGCTAACGGCCGCGGTGGGATTAAGCTGAGCGCCGTTTTTGCCTATCGGAGTGCCCCATGTCCCGCCGCTTGCCGTTGATTTTGCCGCTTGTTGCTCTGCCGTTATGGCTGGCTGCCAGTTATGCCGCACGTTATGGCTTTATGGAGGATGGGCAGTGGGTCGGCCTTTGCGCAGAGGAGGCCAGCCGCTGGGAGTGCCAGGTGCGTGCGAACCTGGGGTTGATGATTCACTTCAAGGTGCTGGGCTGGGCGGCGTTGATCACCTCGGTGTTGGGCTTTTTTGTACCGGGGCGTGCGGGATGGGGCTTGGCGGTGCTGGGGATGGTGTTCGGGTTACCGGCCTTGGCGTTGTACAACACGACGCTTGCGGTGTTTGCGGTGGTGATTGCGGGATTACGGTTGGTCAGAAAGCCTGGCGGCGCCTGATGTAGCCTCATCGCAGGCAAGCCAGCTCCCACAGTTGATTGGGTTCACACATTTCTATCTGTGAGCACGGTCAAATGTGGGAGCTGGCTTGCCTGCGATAGCGATCTTAAGCCTTGCGCACTCGCAAGCAACGCCACAAAGCCGCAACCATCAGCACGCTGACCACAGCCCAACCCCAGGCCTGCTGATTCAACAGCCCTTCGCGGTACAACTGCGGCGCAATGCCGGCACCGATAATGAAGGCCAGCAGCGCAATCTCCCGACGCGGCCCGGTCACCGGGCGCACCAGGTACACCAGGGCTGGCAGCACCAGCGCCGCGCTTGGAAAGCTGCGATAACGCGGGTCAAACACCAGCGCCAGCATCATCACCGCCCCCGCAAACCCGGCAATCGCCACCAGCCAGCCAGCGCGTTGCTCCAGCCAGTTGAATGCACGCTCGCGCCAGCCGTCACGGGCGCTGAGGGCCAGGGCGGCGTGGGCCAGCACCAACAGGTTCAAGACCACCAGCAAGCCTGCCCATACCCATTCATCGCTGAAACGCGCAGTGACGCGGGTCAGTTCGGCCCAGGTGCCGATGGAGCAGGCAGCAACCGCACCGAGCAGTGGCAGGAGCACCGCGGAGCGCTTGCTGCGAATGCGGCCACCGAGCGCCAGGGTACCGAGCAGAATCACGGCGCCTACGCCCAGCCACAACGACCAGTACGGCACATTGGTCACCGGCCCTGCGAGGATGCCCTTGTCCTGGCGGTCTGCATCGAACAGCCCCCAATACCCGCCGACGGCACCTTCACTGGCGCGCTTCCAAGGTTGGTCAAACGCTTCGATCAGGTTGTAGCGCCAGCCATTGGCTTCGGCCATGGCGACAAAGCCGCGCATGAACCTGGCTTCATTCACCCGGCTCGGCACGGCAGTCTCGCGCTGACGGCCTTCGCTGGGCCAACCGGTCTCGCCGATCACGATGTCCTTGGGCGCGAACTTGTGGCCGAAGGTCTGGCGTACGTCGCCTACATGCTTGAGCGCCTGGTCGATGCCGGACGGCTCATCTTCCCAGTACGGCAGCAGGTGAATGGTCAGGAAGTCCACCGCCGGCTCGATTTCCGGGTGTTGCAGCCAGAACTCCCACACATCGGCATAGGTGACCGGTTGCTTGATCTGGCTTTTGACTTGATGGATCAGCGCCACCAGTTGCTTGGCCGTGACTTCCTTGCGCAGCAGCGCCTCGTTGCCGACGATCACCGAAGTGACGATATCGGGATTGGTGTTGGCCGCCGCGATCAGTTCGTTGATTTCTTTCTGGGTCGCCACCGGATCACTGCTGACCCAGGCGCCGGCCATGACCTTCAAACCATGCTTGCGTGCCATGTCCGGCAAGGCTTCCAGGCCGGTCATGGAGTAGGTGCGGATGCATTCAAAGCGTGTGGCCAGCAAGGCCAGGTCGGCATCCATGCGTTCGGGGCGCAGCTTGAATGGCTGGTCAAACGGCGACTGGTCTTTGTCGAAGGGCGTGTAGGACGCACACTGCAACTTGTGGCTGGCGCTCGCTACATCCGGCAGCACTACCGGCCGGCCGAGGCCATACCAGTAGCCAGCGAGTGCAAGCACACCAAGGATCAAGGCAAGAAAATAGGGCAGGGCAGGAAAGCGGGCAGTCGCAGGCATGGTCGGCTTATCTGGGGGAGCAAAGGCGCGCATCTTACCCGGATTTGGCGCGTGCCAGTGCGGCTGCATAATTTTGACATGCAAACTTCGGGCGGGATTCTGACGATAACTCCTACAAAACGTCCTGCTGGCGATGTGATGTCGTTTCTTGCTCAACCAAGGTCGCCCACAGAGCAGGGCAAAGGCCTACGCAGGTTGATGATAAAACTGTCAGTACTCCACTGATGCCTCAGCAACCGGATCGATGCGCGTGAAGGGGGCGCGGTGCACCGCATAACAACAGGTTGATGTCGCTCGGCATCCGTCGGGCGCAGCACTTTCGGGGAAGTACATATGAAGATGCGACGACTCTTGGGCGCAGCTGCCACGCTGGTAGTTGCGATGGGCTCCACACTGGTCAGTGCCGACAGCAAAACCCTGAGCATCGGTTACGTGGACGGTTGGTCCGACAGCGTTGCCACGACCCATGTGGCGGCGGAAGTGATCAAGCAAAAGCTCGGTTATGACGTGAAACTGCAAGCGGTCGCCACGGGGATCATGTGGCAGGGCGTCGCCACCGGCAAGCTCGATGCCATGCTGTCTGCCTGGCTGCCGGTGACCCATGGTGAATACTGGACCAAGAACAAGGACAAGGTGGTCGACTACGGCCCCAACTTCAAGGATGCAAAAATTGGCTTGATCGTACCGGAGTACGTCAAGGCCAAATCCATCGAAGACCTCAAGACCGACACCACCTTCAAAAACAAGATCGTCGGCATCGACGCCGGTTCAGGCGTGATGCTCAAGACCGACGACGCCATCAAGCAATACGGCCTGGACTACAAACTGCAAGCCAGCTCGGGCGCGGCGATGATCGCCGAACTGACACGTGCCGAAGACAAGCAGGAATCCATTGCGGTAACCGGTTGGGTGCCCCATTGGATGTTCGCCAAGTGGAAACTGCGTTTCCTGGACGACCCAAAAGGGATTTATGGTGCTGCTGAAACCGTCAACAGCATCGGCAGCAAGGGCCTGGAAAAGAAAGCGCCGGAAGTGGCAGCTTTCCTGAAAAAATTCCAGTGGGCCTCCAAGGATGAAATCGGTGAAGTCATGCTCGCTATCCAGGAAGGCGCCAAGCCAGACGCAGCGGCCAAGGATTGGGTGGCCAAGCACCCTGAGCGCGTCGCCGAGTGGACCGCTAAATAAAAGCCACTGATGCACCCCTGTGGGAGGGGGCTTGCTCCCGATAGCGGTAGGTCAGTCACAGATTTTTTGACTGGCACATCGCTATCGGGAGCAAGCCCCCTCCCACATTGGTTTCGCACCGCCTCAAATCTTCCTGCGCTTTGGCCATCCCTCGCTACACTCGATCTACTACTAAGGTCGTCTGGAACCTCTTCCGCAGCCGCATACAGTGGATATGTTCCAAAATAATAAAAAAGCTGTGCTGCGAGGATAAAAACAATGAACGACAGCATTTACCTCTCGATTCAAAACAGCCCGCGTTTCAAGGAGCTGGTCAGGAAAAGGGAAAGGTTCGCCTGGATTCTCTCGGCGATCATGCTAGGGCTTTACTCCGCTTTCATCCTGTTGATTGCCTACGGGCCACAAATACTGGGGGCCAAGATCAGCCCCGGTTCCTCGATTACCTGGGGCATTCCCCTGGGCGTCGGGCTGATTGTGTCTGCCTTCATTCTCACTGGCATCTACGTACGCCGGGCCAACGGCGAATTTGACGACCTGAACAATGCGATTCTCAAGGAGGCTGCGCAATGATCCGGCGTCTATTGGCTATATTCGGCGCTTCGCTGTTTGCTCCGGCCGTCTGGGCGGCGGACGCATTGACCGGTGAAGTGCACAAGCAACCGCTGAACGTCTCGGCCATCGTGATGTTCGTCGCGTTTGTCGGCGCCACCCTGTGCATCACGTATTGGGCGTCCAAGCGCAACAAGTCGGCGGCTGACTACTATGCGGCAGGCGGCAAGATCACCGGTTTCCAGAATGGCTTGGCGATTGCCGGTGACTACATGTCGGCCGCGTCCTTCCTGGGGATTTCCGCGTTGGTGTTCACTTCCGGCTACGATGGCCTGATCTACTCGATCGGCTTTCTGGTGGGCTGGCCGATCATTCTGTTCCTGATCGCCGAGCGCCTGCGTAACCTGGGCAAGTACACCTTTGCCGACGTGGCGTCCTATCGCCTGGGGCAAACTCAGATCCGCAGCCTGTCGGCCTGTGGCTCGCTGGTGGTGGTAGCGTTCTACCTGATCGCGCAGATGGTTGGCGCGGGCAAGTTGATCCAGCTGCTGTTCGGCCTGGACTACCATGTGGCGGTGATCCTGGTCGGCATCCTGATGTGCCTGTACGTGTTGTTCGGCGGCATGTTGGCGACCACCTGGGTGCAGATCATCAAGGCAGTGCTGCTGCTCTCCGGTGCTTCGTTCATGGCGCTGATGGTGATGAAGCACGTCAACTTCGACTTCAACACGCTGTTTGCCGAGGCGATCAAGGTTCACCCTAAAGGTGAAGCGATCATGAGCCCGGGTGGGCTGGTGAAAGACCCGATCTCGGCATTCTCCCTTGGCCTGGCCCTGATGTTCGGTACCGCCGGCCTGCCGCACATCCTGATGCGCTTCTTCACGGTGAGCGACGCCAAGGAAGCGCGTAAAAGCGTGCTGTATGCGACCGGCTTCATTGGTTACTTCTACATCCTGACGTTCATCATCGGCTTCGGCGCGATTCTGCTGGTCAGCACCAACCCGGCGTTCAAGGATGCAGCAGGCGCCTTGCTTGGCGGTAACAACATGGCGGCGGTGCACCTGGCTAACGCGGTGGGCGGCAGTATCTTCCTGGGCTTCATCTCGGCTGTGGCCTTCGCCACCATCCTTGCGGTGGTTGCCGGCTTGACCCTGGCCGGCGCTTCAGCGGTGTCCCATGACCTGTATGCCAGCGTGATCAAGAAGGGCAAGGCCAACGAGAAGGATGAAATTCGCGTATCGAAGATCACCACTATCGCCCTGGCGGTGCTGGCGATTGGCTTGGGCATCCTGTTCGAAAGCCAGAACATTGCGTTCATGGTCGGCCTGGCGTTCTCGATTGCCGCCAGCTGTAACTTCCCGGTGTTGCTGCTTTCCATGTACTGGAAAAATCTCACCACCCGTGGCGCCATGATCGGCGGCTGGCTGGGCTTGATCAGTGCCGTGGGCCTGATGATCCTCGGCCCGACCATCTGGGTCTCGATCCTGCACCATGAAAAAGCCATCTTCCCGTACGAGTATCCGGCGCTGTTCTCGATGATCATTGCGTTCATCGGCATCTGGTTCTTCTCCATCACCGACAAATCGGCGGCGGCAGAGAAAGAGCGTGCGCTGTACTTCCCGCAGTTTGTGCGTTCGCAGACTGGCCTGGGGGCGAGTGGGGCGGTTAATCACTAAGTCGTCAGATGCATAAGAGATACCTCGGTCGCAAGGCCGGGGTATTTTTTTGCCTGGGTCTTTTGTGTTGCCTGGGCTGGCCTCATCGCGGGCAAGCCCGGCTCCCACAGGTTGACTGTGTGAACCCGATCGACTGTGGGAGCTGGCTTGCCTGCGATGGCGGTAGATCAGGCCACACAAACAAAAACGGCCTCCGCTAAGGGAGGCCGTTCTCATGACAAACAAGCAGTTAAGTGCTTACTTGCGATCTTCCAGCTTGGTGATGTCGCGCGACTCGTAGCCGGTGTACAGCTGGCGTGGACGGCCAATTTTGTACGGGCTGGAGAGCATTTCCTTCCAGTGGGAAATCCAGCCCACGGTCCGCGCCAGGGCGAAGATCACGGTGAACATGCTGGTTGGAATGCCGATCGCCTTGAGGATGATCCCCGAGTAGAAGTCGACGTTCGGGTACAGCGAGCGCTCGATGAAGTACGGGTCGGTCAGGGCGATCTCTTCCAGGCGCATGGCCAGTTCGAGTTGCGGATCGTTCTTGATGCCCAGTTCCTTCAGCACTTCGTCGCAGGTCTGCTTCATGACGGTTGCGCGAGGGTCACGGTTCTTGTAGACCCGGTGACCGAAGCCCATCAGCTTGAATGGATCGTTCTTGTCCTTGGCCTTGGCGATGAACGTATCGATGTTGGATACATCGCCGATTTCATCGAGCATGGTCAATACGGCTTCATTCGCACCGCCGTGGGCAGGGCCCCACAGTGCGGCGATACCGGCGGCGATACAGGCAAACGGGTTGGCACCCGAAGAGCCGGCCAGGCGGACGGTAGAAGTGGAGGCGTTTTGTTCATGGTCGGCGTGGAGGATGAAGATCCGGTCCATTGCCTTGGCCAGCACCGGGCTGATCGGTTTGATCTCGCACGGGGTGTTGAACATCATGTGCAGGAAGTTTTCCGCGTACGTCAGATCGTTGCGCGGGTACATCATGGGCTGGCCCATGGAGTACTTGTAAACCATTGCGGCCAGGGTCGGCATCTTGGCAACCAGGCGGATCGCGGAAATTTCGCGATGCTCGGCGTTATTGATGTCCAGGGAGTCATGATAGAAGGCCGACAGGGCACCGACCACGCCGCACATGACGGCCATCGGGTGGGCGTCGCGACGAAAGCCGTTGAAGAAGGTCTTCAACTGCTCGTGAACCATGGTGTGGTTCTTCACGGTGCTGACGAACTGGGCCTTTTGCTCGGCTGTTGGCAATTCGCCATTTAGCAGCAGGTAGCAGGTTTCCAGGTAGTCCGACTTTTCAGCCAGTTGTTCGATCGGGTAGCCGCGATGAAGCAGAATGCCATTGTCACCATCGATATAGGTGATCTTCGACTCGCAGGAAGCGGTCGACATGAAGCCTGGGTCGAAAGTAAAACGGCCCGTGGCCGTCAGGCCCCGTACGTCGATAACATCGGGACCAACGGTGCCGGTTAAAATGGGCAGCTCGACGGGGGCTGCGCCCTCGATGATCAACTGCGCTTTTTTGTCAGCCATGTGGCCTCCTATTTATGCTTCAAATCATCAGACAGACCCCCCACGCAGGGCCCGCACCACTATATTGATATAAATCCAGATGTCAATTTGCCTAAAGTCTTGCGCCAGAAGGCTTTAACCGTACTTTTTCGTCGAAATTGCCTGCCATTTACGCCTTTTATCCCGCCAGCGCAATCAGCTATTAGGGTGAGGTGTGCGCGTTGTCATTAGTAACCTAACTGTCTATACTCGGCCACCGACCGCCAAGGGCTTTTGGGCTTGCTTTCATTGGGGGTCGCACTCCCTGGGTGGTGCTTACCTGACCAGTCGCACTCCCCAACAACTTTGCCCTGATTGTTAGGGGCTCTTCAGTGTGAAAAAAAGCCGTGAATAGCCAACGACCTGTAAACCTAGACCTAAGGACCATCAAACTCCCCATCACCGGCGTTACGTCGTTCCTGCACCGTGTTTCCGGCATCATCCTGTTCCTGGGCTTGGGCATCATGCTTTATGCATTGAGCAAATCCCTGGGTTCCGAGGAAGGTTACGCCGAGGTGAAGGCATGCTTGACCAGCCCGCTGGCCAAGTTCGTAGCATGGGGCCTCCTGTCCTCTCTTCTGTATCACCTGGTAGCCGGTGTGCGCCACTTGATCATGGACATGGGCATCGGTGAGACGCTGGAAGGCGGCCGCCTGGGCTCGAAAATCATCATCGCCATTTCCGTGGTGCTGATCGTTCTGGCAGGAGTTTGGATATGGTAACCAGCGTAACGAATCTGTCGCGTTCGGGCCTCTATGACTGGATGGCACAGCGTGTGTCTGCGGTCGTTCTCGCGGCTTATTTCATTTTTCTGATCGGATACCTCGTCGCAAACCCGGGCATCGGCTATGAGCAGTGGCACGGCCTGTTTTCCCACAATGCGATGCGAATCTTCAGTCTGCTGGCCCTTGTAGCCCTGGGCGCACACGCCTGGGTTGGCATGTGGACCATCGCGACCGACTACCTGACGCCTATGGCGCTTGGCAAGTCCGCGACTGCAGTACGTTTCCTCTTCCAGGCAGTATGCGGCGTCGCGATGTTCGCTTACTTCGTCTGGGGTGTGCAGATTCTTTGGGGTATCTGATTCATGGCTAACATTCCAACTATTTCATTCGACGCCATCATTATTGGTGGCGGCGGTGCGGGCATGCGCGCTGCTCTGCAGCTGGCCCAGGGTGGTCACAAGACTGCCGTGATCACCAAGGTGTTCCCGACGCGCTCCCACACCGTATCGGCCCAGGGTGGCATCACCTGCGCCATCGCCTCCGCCGACCCGAACGATGACTGGCGCTGGCACATGTACGATACCGTCAAGGGTTCCGACTACATCGGTGACCAGGACGCTATCGAGTACATGTGTCAGGAAGGCCCGGCCGCAGTGTTCGAGCTGGACCACATGGGTCTGCCGTTCTCGCGTACCGAGCAAGGTCGTATCTACCAGCGTCCATTCGGCGGGCAGTCGAAGGATTACGGTAAAGGCGGGCAGGCTGCCCGTACTTGCGCTGCGTCCGACCGTACCGGTCACGCGCTGTTGCACACCCTTTATCAGGGCAACCTGAAAGCCGGTACCACGTTCCTGAACGAGTACTACGCTGTTGATCTGGTGAAGAACGGCAAGGGCGAGTTCGTCGGCGTGATCGCCATCTGCATCGAAACCGGTGAAACCACCTACATCCGCGCCAAGGCTACCGTGCTGGCGACTGGCGGTGCAGGCCGTATCTACGCCTCGACCACCAATGCCCTGATCAACACCGGTGACGGCGTCGGCATGGCACTGCGTGCTGGCGTACCGGTGCAAGACATCGAAATGTGGCAGTTCCACCCCACCGGCATCGCCGGCGCCGGTGTACTGGTAACCGAAGGTTGCCGTGGTGAAGGTGGTTACCTGATCAACAAGCACGGCGAGCGTTTCATGGAGCGTTATGCTCCGAACGCCAAAGACCTGGCTGGTCGTGACGTCGTGGCCCGTTCGATGGTTAAAGAGATCATCGCCGGTAACGGTTGTGGCCCGAATGGTGACCACGTACTGCTCAAACTCGATCACCTCGGTGAAGAAGTGCTGCACAGCCGCCTGCCAGGTATCTGCGAACTGTCCAAGACCTTTGCTCACGTTGATCCAGTGGTTGCTCCGGTTCCGGTTGTTCCGACCTGCCACTATATGATGGGCGGCGTACCGACCAACATTCACGGCCAGGCGATCACCCAGAATGCCGAAGGCGTGGACGAGATCATCCATGGTCTGTTCGCGGTAGGTGAAGTGGCTTGTGTATCGGTTCACGGTGCCAACCGCCTGGGCGGCAACTCGTTGCTCGACCTGGTAGTGTTCGGTCGCGCGGCCGGCCTGCATCTGGAAAAGGCGCTGACCGACGGCATCGAATACGATGACGCCACCGACGCCAATATCGAAGCGGCCCTGGCGCGCCTGAACGCTCTGAACGAGCGCACAGATGGCGAAGACGTGGCAACCCTGCGTCGCGAGCTGCAAAACTGCATGCAGAACTACTTCGGTGTGTTCCGTACCGGCGAATACATGCAGAAAGGTATCGCCCAGTTGGCTGACCTGCGCAAGCGTATCGCCAACGTCAAGATCAACGATAAGAGCCAGGCGTTCAACACCGCTCGTATCGAAGCCCTTGAGCTGCAAAACCTGCTGGAAGTGGCTGAAGCGACGGCGATCGCCGCCGAGGTTCGTAAAGAATCCCGTGGTGCTCACGCTCGTGAAGACTTTGAAGATCGCGATGACGAAAACTGGTTGTGCCACACCCTGTACTTCCCGGGTGACAAGCGCGTAACCAAGCGTGCCGTGAACTTCTCGCCGAAGACGGTGCCGACGTTTGAACCGAAGATTCGGACTTACTAAGGGTGGCTGCCATGTTGAAAGTCAGTGTTTATCGCTACAACCCTGATCAGGACGCTGCGCCGTTCATGCAGGAGTTCCAGGTCGATACCGGTGGTAAAGACCTGATGGTGCTGGATGTACTGGCACTGATCAAAGAGCAGGACGAAGGTTTCTCCTATCGTCGCTCTTGCCGTGAGGGTGTTTGCGGCTCCGACGGCATGAACATCAACGGCAAGAATGGCCTGGCGTGCATCACGCCGCTGTCTGCTGTTGTCAAGGGCAACAAGCTGATCGTTCGTCCTCTGCCAGGTTTGCCGGTTATCCGTGACCTGGTCGTCGATATGAGCATCTTCTACAAGCAATACGAGAAAGTTAAGCCGTTCTTGCAGAATGACACGCCGGCTCCGGCCATCGAGCGTCTGCAATCCCCGGAAGAGCGCGAGAAGCTCGACGGTCTGTACGAGTGCATCCTGTGTGCTTGCTGCTCGACGTCGTGCCCGTCTTTCTGGTGGAACCCGGACAAATTCCTGGGTCCAGCTGCACTGCTGCAAGCGTACCGCTTCCTGGCAGACAGCCGTGACACCAAGACGTCCGAGCGTCTGGCTTCGCTGGATGACCCGTTCAGCGTATTCCGCTGCCGCGGGATCATGAACTGCGTCAACGTATGCCCCAAAGGCCTGAACCCGACTAAGGCCATTGGTCACATCCGTAACATGCTGCTGCACAGCGGCGTGTAACTGACGTTGTAGTAAAGCAGGACCGTTGTGCCCGTAAATGCTGCGGCGCAGGCTTCAACCGGCGCCGTAGTTTTAACTTGAGCAGCGACTTACAAAGCCGCGGCTCTTATTTTGAAGAAATGAGACAAGCAGGGGCATTCGGGTTGGTACCCGAACTATCAGCGTGATCCTAAGTGGCTTGTTTTGGTCGCTGCACTTGGCCTTTTGCAAGCAAACTCGGTGTATTCGCCGGTGGTGTCCCCAAAATGAGGGTGACCAAGCATGCAAGAAAGCGTGATGCAGCGCATGTGGAACAGCAGCACCTTAGACGGTGGTAATGCTGCCTATGTGGAAGAGCTCTATGAGCTCTACCTGCACGACCCTAACGCTGTGCCAGAAGAATGGCGCACCTATTTTCAGAAGTTGCCTGCAGACGGTAACGCTGCCACCGATGTATCGCACGCAACAATTCGCGATCAGTTCGTGCTGCTGGCAAAGAACCAGCGCCGCGCCCAACCGGTTTCCGCCGGCAGCGTGAGCAGTGAGCACGAGAAGAAGCAAGTTGAAGTACTGCGACTGATCCAGGCCTACCGTATGCGTGGCCACCAGGCAGCCCAGCTTGACCCGCTGGGGCTGTGGCAGCGTCCTGCACCTGCAGACCTGTCGATCAATCATTACGGCTTGACCAATGCCGATCTTGATACGACCTTCCGTGCCGGCGACCTGTTCATCGGCAAAGAGGAAGCGAGCCTACGCGAAATTCACGAAGCGTTGCAGCAGACATATTGCCGCACCATCGGCGCTGAATTCACGCACATCACCGATTCCGAGCAGCGCCAGTGGTTCCAGCACCGCCTGGAAGGCGTGCGTGGCCGTCCGGTCTTGTCCGCCGATGTCCGCAGCCACTTGCTGGAGCGCGTGACCGCGGCCGAGGGCCTCGAGAAATACCTGGGTACCAAATACCCGGGCACCAAGCGTTTCGGCCTGGAAGGCGGCGAAAGCCTGATTCCGATGCTCGACGAGCTGATCCAGCGTTCCGGTTCCTACGGCACCAAGGAAATCGTGATCGGCATGGCTCACCGTGGTCGCCTGAACGTGTTGGTCAACACCTTCGGCAAGAACCCGCGCGAGCTGTTCGACGAGTTCGAAGGCAAGAAGAAGGTCGAGCTGGGTTCCGGTGACGTTAAATACCACCAGGGCTTCTCGTCCAACGTGATGACCACCGGCGGTGAAGTTCACCTGGCCATGGCGTTCAACCCATCCCACCTGGAAATCGTTTCGCCAGTGGTCGAGGGTTCGGTACGTGCGCGCCAGGATCGTCGTAACGATGCCACCGGTGAGAAGGTTCTGCCGATTTCCATCCACGGTGACGCGGCATTCGCCGGTCAAGGCGTGGTCCTGGAAACGTTCCAGATGTCGCAGACTCGCGGCTTCAAGACCGGCGGTACCGTTCACATCGTCATCAACAACCAGGTCGGCTTCACCATCAGCAACCCGTTGGACGCGCGCTCCACCGAGTACGCCACCGATGTTGCCAAGATGATCCAGGCGCCGATCCTCCATGTGAATGGCGATGATCCGGAAGCCGTGCTGTTCGTGACCCAACTGGCAGTCGACTACCGCATGCAGTTCAAGCGTGACGTGGTGATCGACCTGGTTTGCTACCGCCGTCGCGGTCACAACGAAGCGGACGAGCCAAGCGGCACCCAGCCGTTGATGTACCAGCAGATCACCAAGCAGCGCACCACCCGTGAGCTGTACGCCGAAAGCCTGACCAAGGCCGGCGTGGTTGACGATGCGCGTGTTCAGGCGAAAGTCGATGAATACCGCAACGCGCTGGACAATGGCCTGCATGTAGTGAAAAGCCTGGTCAAGGAGCCGAACAAAGAGTTGTTCGTTGACTGGCGTCCGTACCTGGGCCACACCTGGACTGCACGTCACGATACATCCTTCGATTTGAAGACGTTGCAGGAACTGTCCGCCAAGCTGCTGGAAATTCCCGAAGGCTTCGTCGTACAGCGCCAGGTGGCGAAGATCTACGAAGATCGTCAGAAGATGCAAGCCGGCGGCCTGCCGATCAACTGGGGTTACGCCGAAACCATGGCGTACGCGACCCTGGCGTTCGAAGGTCACCCGATCCGCATGACCGGCCAGGACATCGGCCGCGGTACGTTCTCGCACCGTCATGCGGTATTGCACAACCAGAAAGATGCGGGCACCTACATCCCGTTGCAGAACCTGTACGAAGGCCAGCCACGTTTCGACCTGTACGATTCGTTCCTGTCCGAAGAAGCCGTACTGGCGTTCGAATACGGCTACTCCACCACCACGCCTAATGCGCTGGTGATCTGGGAAGCCCAGTTCGGCGACTTCGCCAACGGTGCCCAGGTGGTTATCGACCAGTTCATCACCAGCGGCGAGCACAAGTGGGGCCGCCTGTGCGGTCTGACCATGCTGCTGCCACACGGTTATGAAGGCCAGGGTCCGGAGCACTCTTCGGCCCGTCTGGAGCGTTACCTGCAATTGTGCGCCGAGCACAACATCCAGGTGTGCGTGCCGACCACCCCGGCGCAGATCTACCACTTGCTGCGTCGCCAGGTGATCCGCCCGCTGCGCAAGCCGCTGGTCGTGCTGACTCCGAAATCGCTGTTGCGTCACAAACTGGCCGTTTCGACCCTGGAAGATCTGGCCCAAGGTTCGTTCCAGACCGTGATTCCAGAGATCGATACACTGGACGCCGCCAAGGTCACTCGCCTGATCCTGTGCAGCGGCAAGGTCTATTACGATCTGTTGGAAAAACGCCGTGCCGAAGGCCGCGAAGACATCGCCATCGTGCGTATCGAGCAGCTTTACCCGTTCCCGGAAGATGACCTCATGGAGATCATCGCGCCTTACACCAACCTCACGAACGTGGTGTGGTGTCAGGAAGAACCGATGAACCAGGGCGCCTGGTACAGCAGCCAGCATCATCTGCGTCGCAGCATCGGCAACCACAACAAGGCCTTGGTCCTTGAGTACGCCGGTCGTGATGCTTCTGCTGCACCTGCGTGTGGCTATGCGTCGATGCACGCCGAGCAGCAGGAAAAACTGCTGCAAGATGCTTTCACTGTTTAACGCCTTCGCGCTGACTGAAACCGAATTTTAAGGACCTACAGATAATGGCTATCGAAATCAAAGCCCCGTCATTCCCGGAATCGGTTGCCGATGGCACCGTTGCCACCTGGCACAAGAAACCAGGCGAGGCCGTCAAGCGTGACGACCTGATCGTCGACATCGAGACTGACAAAGTCGTACTGGAAGTGTTGGCCGAAGCTGACGGCGTGCTGGGCGCGATCGTGGCTGAAGAGGGCGCTACCGTTCTGTCGAACCAGGTACTGGGTTCGATCGAAGAGGGCAGCGCTGCTGCAGCTCCTGCTCCTGCCGCCGCTGCTGCTGCACCGGCTGCTTCGGCGCCTGCCGCTGCACCGGCAGCCGGTGGCGAAGATCCAATCGCTGCACCAGCTGCGCGTCAACTGGCTGAAGAGAACGGCATCAACCTGGCTTCCATCAAGGGTACCGGCAAAGACGGCCGCGTGACCAAGGAAGACGTGGTTGCTGCGGTTGAAGCCAAGAAGAACGCTCCGGCTGCCGCGCCTGCCAAGGCTGCTGCTCCAGCGGCTGCTGCCCCGGTGTTCGCTGCCGGCGACCGTACCGAGAAGCGCGTACCGATGACTCGCGTGCGTGCCACCGTGGCCAAGCGCCTGGTTGAAGCGCAGTCGAACATGGCGATGCTGACCACGTTCAACGAAGTCGACATGACCGAAGTCATGGCCCTGCGCTCCAAGTACAAGGACCTGTTCGAGAAGTCCCACAACGGCGTGCGCCTGGGCTTCATGTCGTTCTTCGTGAAAGCGGCCACCGAAGCACTCAAGCGCTTCCCGGCAGTCAACGCTTCCATCGACGGCGGCGACATCGTTTACCACGGCTATGCAGATATCGGCGTTGCCGTGTCCAGCGACCGTGGCCTGGTGGTTCCAGTGCTGCGTAACGCCGAGCTGATGAGCCTGGCCGAAATCGAAGGCGGCATCGCCGGCTTCGGCAAGAAAGCCCGTGACGGCAAGCTGACCATCGACGAGATGACCGGCGGTACCTTCACCATCACTAACGGTGGTACCTTCGGTTCGATGATGTCGACGCCGATCGTCAACCCACCGCAAGCCGCGATCCTGGGCATGCACAACATCATCCAGCGTCCGATGGCCATCAACGGCCAGGTCGTGATCCGCCCAATGATGTACCTGGCACTGTCTTACGATCACCGCCTGATCGACGGTAAAGAAGCCGTGACGTTCCTGGTGACCATCAAGAACCTGCTGGAAGACCCGGCTCGCCTGCTCCTGGACATCTGATAGAAGCAGTTGCACGTTGCGAGCTACAAGCTGTAGGAAAAAGCAGCTTGGCTTGCAATGTGTGGCTAGAAGCTTGTCGCAAATAGAGGATCTATTTTCATGACACAGAAATTTGACGTTGTAGTGATTGGTGCAGGCCCTGGCGGCTATGTTGCCGCCATCAAGGCTGCGCAACTGGGCCTCTCGACTGCTTGCATCGAAAAGTACACCGACAAGGAAGGCAAACTGGCGCTGGGCGGTACCTGCCTGAACGTTGGTTGCATTCCTTCCAAGGCGCTGCTGGACAGCTCCTGGAAATTCCACGAAGCCCAAGACGGCTTCGCGATCCACGGCATCAACCATGCTGGCGTGACCATGGACGTGCCAGCAATGGTCGGCCGTAAAGCCAACATCGTCAAAGGCCTGACTTCCGGCGTTGCCACCTTGTTCAAGGCCAACGGTGTGACTTCCATTCAGGGTCACGGCAAGCTGCTGGCCGGCAAGAAAGTCGAAGTCACCAAGCCAGACGGTTCGGTTGAAGTCATCGAAGCCGAAAACGTGATCCTGGCACCTGGCTCGCGTCCAATCGACATTCCGCCTGCCCCAGTTGATAACAACGTGATCGTTGATTCGACCGGCGCCTTGGAATTCCAGGCTGTGCCTAAGCGCCTGGGCGTGATCGGCGCTGGCGTAATCGGTCTGGAACTGGGTTCGGTATGGTCCCGTCTGGGCGCTGAAGTCACCGTGCTGGAAGCCCTGGACACGTTCCTGCTGGCGGCCGACACTGCAGTCTCCAAAGAGGCGCTGAAAACCCTGACCAAACAAGGTCTGGACATCAAGCTCGGCGCCCGTGTCACCGGCTCCAAGGTCAACGGCGAAGAAGTCGTGGTGACCTACACCGATAAAGACGGCGAGCAGACCATCACCTTCGACAAGCTGATCGTTGCCGTTGGTCGCCGTCCAGTGACCAACGACCTGTTGGCTTCCGACAGCGGCGTGAACATTGACGAGCGTGGCTTCATCCACGTTGATGATCACTGCGCAACCACCGTGCCGGGCGTATATGCGATCGGCGACGTGGTTCGTGGCATGATGCTGGCCCACAAGGCTTCCGAGGAAGGCATCATGGTCGTCGAGCGCATCAAGGGTCACAAGACCCAGATGAACTACGACCTGATCCCGTCGGTTATCTACACCCACCCGGAAATCGCATGGGTCGGCAAGAACGAACAGCAGTTGAAAGCTGAAGGCGTTGAAGTTAACGTCGGCACCTTCCCGTTTGCCGCTTCCGGCCGTGCCATGGCAGCCAACGACACCGGTGGTTTTGTCAAAGTCATCGCTGATGCCAAAACTGACCGCGTATTGGGCGTCCACGTGATTGGCCCAAGCGCTGCAGAACTGGTTCAGCAAGGCGCGATCGGTATGGAATTCGGCACCAGTGCCGAGGACCTGGGTATGATGGTCTTCTCCCATCCGACCCTGTCCGAAGCGTTGCACGAAGCAGCGTTGGCAGTGAATGGCGGTGCCATCCACATCGCCAACAAGAAGAAGCGCTAAGCGAGATAATAAGAAACCACGGCGGAGTTGCCCGTCGTGAGCCTTGCGCGCAAGACTCACCGCGGAATATCCGCTGGACGCAGCCTTGCGCAGCTTTACGGGCCATAAGCCCCGCAAGTTGCGCAAGCAGCAGTCACAGGTGGTGCGGCACTCATAATGAGCGCAGCGCCGAATGCGCAGTACCTAACGAAGACGGTAAAAAGCATGAATCTTCACGAGTATCAGGGTAAGCAGCTGTTCGCTGAATACGGCCTGCCAGTTTCCAAGGGCTACGCAGTAGACACCCCGGAAGCAGCAGCAGAAGCTTGCGACAAAATCGGTGGCAGCGAGTGGGTTGTCAAAGCCCAGGTCCACGCCGGTGGTCGCGGTAAAGCGGGCGGCGTTAAGCTGGTTCGCAGCAAAGAAGACGCCAAGGCCTTCGCACAGCAGTGGCTGGGCAAGCGTCTGGTGACTTACCAGACTGATGCCAATGGCCAGCCAGTCACCAAGATCCTGGTTGAATCGTGCACTGATATCGCTAAAGAGCTGTACCTGGGCGCTGTCGTTGACCGTTCGAGCCGTCGCATCGTGTTCATGGCTTCCACCGAAGGTGGCGTGGACATCGAGAAAATCGCTCACGAAACCCCAGAAAAAATTCTGAAGGCCACTATCGATCCACTGGTTGGCGCACAGCCGTTCCAGGGTCGTGAACTGGCGTTCCAGCTGGGTCTGGAAGGCAAGCAAGTTGCCCAGTTCGCCAAGATCTTCGTAGGTCTGGCCAAACTGTTCCAGGATCACGATCTGGCCCTGCTGGAAGTGAACCCGCTGGTGATCAAGGCTGACGGCGACCTGCATTGCCTTGATGCCAAGATCAACATCGACGCCAACGCCATGTACCGTCAGCCTAAGCTGAAGACTTTCCACGATCCGTCGCAAGACGATCCGCGCGAAGCGCACGCTGCCAAGTTCGAACTGAACTACGTAGCGCTGGAAGGCAACATCGGTTGCATGGTCAACGGTGCTGGCCTGGCCATGGGTACCATGGACATCGTCAACCTGCATGGCGGCAAACCAGCCAACTTCCTCGACGTAGGTGGTGGCGCTACCAAGGAACGCGTTACCGAAGCGTTCAAGATCATCCTGTCCGACTCCAACGTCGCTGCAGTACTGGTCAACATCTTCGGCGGCATCGTTCGTTGCGACATGATTGCCGAAGGCATCATCGGTGCAGTGAAAGAAGTTGGCGTTAAAATCCCGGTTGTTGTTCGCCTTGAAGGTAACAACGCTGAACTGGGCGCTAAAGTACTGGCAGAAAGCGGTTTGAACATCATCGCGGCTACCAGCCTGACCGACGCTGCTCAACAAGTTGTCAAAGCTGCGGAGGGCAAATAATGAGCGTCCTGATCAATAAAGACACCAAAGTTATCTGCCAGGGTATTACCGGTTCGCAAGGTAGTTTCCACACCCAGCAAGCCATCGAATACGGCACCAAGATGGTTGGCGGCGTAACTCCGGGCAAAGGCGGTACCGAGCACCTGGGCCTGCCAGTGTTCAACACCGTGAAAGACGCTGTAGCTGCCACTGGCGCTACCGCCAGTGTGATCTATGTTCCAGCTCCTTTCTGCAAGGACTCGATCCTGGAAGCGGCATTCGGCGGCATCAAGCTGATCGTGTGCATCACCGAAGGCATTCCTACCCTGGACATGCTGGACGCCAAAGTTAAGTGCGACGAGCTGGGCGTAGTCCTGATCGGCCCTAACTGCCCAGGTGTGATCACCCCAGGCGAATGCAAGATCGGCATCATGCCAGGTCACATTCACTTGCCAGGCAAGGTCGGTATCGTTTCCCGTTCCGGCACCCTGACCTACGAAGCTGTTAAGCAGACCACTGACGCCGGTTTCGGTCAGTCGACTTGCGTCGGCATCGGCGGTGACCCGATCCCAGGCTCGAACTTCATCGATATCCTGAAGCTGTTCCAGGAAGACCCGAAGACCGAAGCGATCGTGATGATCGGTGAGATCGGCGGTTCGGCTGAAGAAGAAGCGGCTGCCTACATCAAGGCACACGTGACCAAGCCGGTTGTTTCCTACATCGCTGGTGTGACTGCCCCTGCGGGCAAGCGCATGGGCCATGCTGGCGCAATCATCTCTGGCGGCAAAGGCACTGCAGACGAGAAGTTCGCTGCACTGCAAGACGCAGGTGTGAAAACCGTGCGTTCGCTGGCAGACATCGGCAAGGCCCTGGCCGAGCTGACCGGTTGGGCTGTCAAGTAAGCCTCGCGCTTAGCTGACGCTTCACCACACAAAGGCCACCTTCGGGTGGCCTTTGTGCATTCTGAAATAGAGTGAGGATGTACTTGGTCCCGTGTGGGAGCTGGCTTGCCTGCGATGCAGGCACCTCGGTGCATCAGACACATCGAGTCGATGCCATCGCAGGCAAGCCAGCTCCCACAGGGGCCAGCATTGCCCAATTAAGTATGAAAACGCGACATTCAAATGTCGCTTATCGGACAGTTCGCCCCGCAACAGTGCGTTTGTCAGCCTGATTCTGTACTCTAGCCGCCTCTTTATGCGTCCGCATCCCAAAAGGAAGCTGCGCGCTAGACCGGTCGGTCCCCATAAGGGCCGGCAGCATTTCCCTCATCCATAGGGAAGCCCTCTCTAAATTCCGATTCAGTAGTGTGGTATTTCCTCAAATGAAAGTGTTGAAAAGCCAGGATATCCTGGCGCTGGGCTTTATGACCTTTGCCCTGTTCGTGGGCGCTGGCAACATCATCTTCCCGCCTATCGTGGGTTTGCAGTCCGGGCCACATGTCTGGATGGCCGCGCTTGGCTTTTTGATCACCGCGGTCGGTTTGCCGGTGGTCACCGTGATTGCCCTGGCCAAGGTCGGTGGTGGCATGGATGCGCTGAGTAGCCCGATCGGCAAGATCGCCGGTGGCCTGCTGGCGGCGGCGGCGTACCTGGCGGTGGGGCCGCTGTTCGCTACCCCGCGTACTGCGACCGTGTCATTCGAAGTGGGCCTGGCGCCACTGACCGGTGAAAGCCCGTTGGCGCTGTTCCTCTACAGCTCGGTGTATTTCCTGGTGGTGTTCTTTGTGTCCCTGTACCCAGGTCGACTGCTGGACACCGTGGGCCGCTTCCTCGCGCCGCTGAAGATCATCGCCCTGGCCATCCTCGGCATTGCCGCGTTTGCGTTGCCGGCCGGTGAAGTGGGCGTCGCTACGCCGGAATACGTGGCCGCACCGTTCTCCCAGGGCTTTATCAATGGTTACCTGACCATGGATACGCTGGGTGCGCTGGTGTTCGGCATCGTGATCGTCAACGCGATCCGTTCACGGGGTGTCGAGTCGCCCCAACTGATCACCCGTTACGCCATTATCGCCGGCCTGATTGCCGGCGTGGGCCTGGCGCTGGTGTACATCAGCCTGTTCCGCCTGGGTTCGGGCAGCCATGCCGTGGCTGCCGGTGCCAGCAACGGCGCAGCCGTACTGCACGCTTATGTGCAACACACATTCGGCTCCCTGGGCAGCGGCTTCCTCGCCGTGCTGATCTCCCTGGCGTGCCTGGTCACTGCCGTCGGCCTGACCTGCGCCTGCGCCGAGTACTTCAGCAAAATCCTGCCGCTGTCCTACAAGACACTGGTGGTGATTCTGGCGTTGTTCTCGCTGTTCGTGTCCAACCTGGGCCTGACCAAACTGATCGCGTTCTCGATTCCGGTGCTTACAGCGATCTACCCGCCGTGCATCGTGCTGGTAGCCCTGAGTTTCTGCAAAGGCTTCTGGCAGGAACAGGGCCGTATCGTCGGCCCGGTGATGTTGGTGTCATTCATCTTTGGTTGTATCGACGCACTCAAGGGCGCGGGCCTGGCGGGTTGGATGCCTACACAATTGGCAAACTTGCCGCTGAGCGAGCAAGGCTTGGCGTGGTTGGTGCCATCAGTGATGACGCTGGTGGTGGCCGTGGTGATCGATCGTATGCTGGGCAAGCGTAGCGAAGCCGTCGCATAACCCGCGGTTTGTGCTGCACTGAAATGCCCCGTATCAAACGATACGGGGCATTTTTTTTGAGTCGATGGCAGTGTCTTTTTTTTGGGGATGGCGTCAAAAATCTCAAGTTGAAATCACCGGTCGGTGTGGGAGCTGGCTTGCCTGCGATGGCGGTACATCGGTTGGCGCGGTGGTGACTGCAAAGACGCTATCGCAGGCAAGCCAGCTCCCACATTTGGACCGTGTCGGCCCTATCATCCTGTGTACAAGGACCCGCATGTCGTTCGTTGAAACCAATCAAGTCCATCTGCTTGCCGCCCTCTGGTTCATCCTGTGCTGGGGTGGCTATACCCGTTATGCCACCTGGAAAGCCCGGGATACGGCCTGCCTGGCCAGCGTATTGCACCTGTACCGCGAAGACTGGATGCGTCGCATGTTGTTGCGCGATAACCGCATCGCCGATGCCAGCGTGATCGGCAACCTGGAGCGTAATGCCTCGTTCTTTGCCTCCAGCACCTTGATCATCCTTGCGGGTATTCTGACCGTGCTCGGTGCTTCCGAGCGGGCGGTGTCGTTGCTGGCAGACATTCCTATGGTGCAGCAGGCCTCCCAAGGCATGTCGGAGATCAAGTTGCTGTGCCTGGCCCTGGTATTTGTCTATGCGTTTTTTACTTTCAGCTGGTGCATGCGTCAGTACAACTTCGCTGCGGTGCTAGTGGGCTCGGCGCCGATGATTGGTGAGCGGCACGTGTCGGAGCAGGAGCGCAATGCATTTGCCTTGCGGGCGGCGCGGGTGATTTCGATGGCGGCCAACCAGTTCAACTTTGGGCTGCGCGCTTATTACTTCGGCATGACCATGCTGGCCTGGTTTGTCAGCCCTTGGTTGTTCATGTTGATGAGCAGCGGGGTGGTATTGGTGCTTTATCGCCGCGAGTTTCACTCCGACGTCTTGCAGGTGATGGTGTATACCCCGACTAATATGCAAGCTTCGGATGCTGCAAAAGAGAGTGTTTCTTAAAGGCCGGATAAAACAGCAGGCAAAGAAAAGCCCGCTTTATAAGCGGGCTTTCTTTTGCAGCACTACAGGTTCACACCCGGCAATTACTGCTTGGCAGGTTCTGCAGGTGCGGCAGGTGCAGCTTCTTTTGCAGCTTCGGCGTTCGATTCAGCCTGAGCTTTGGCAGCTTCGGCGTTTTCTTTCGCAGCGTCGTTCACTTTATCCTGTGCTTTAGCCATGTCTTGCTGTGCTTGCTCAGAATGTGCAGCGGCATCTTGGGCTTTGTCTTCGGATTTCTTGTCGCAGGCAGCCAGACCGAGTGCAGCGGCCAGCATCATGGAAATAGCTAATGTCTTGCGCATGGGGTGTTTCTCCTTATTGAAGATATCTACTGGCCTTTCGAACCCAAGGGGCCAGCATTAGTTCCTTTTGTCCCACAGATATATAACGCTTTTCGCACAAAAACTTTTTCCGGCGATTTAGTCCGCTGCTTTCACACTAATAAGAGTCTAAAAACAATGACCGAAAACCCCTTGTTAGAGCGTGCTGCGCGCTTTGTCTCGGCGCTGCGCCATTGTCAGGTGCTGGGTGTGGCTGTCCACGCTGCAAGCGAGGAGGGCATGACCCTGGTGTTGCCGTATGGGCCACATCTTGTTGGTGATCCCGCAACCTGCGTGATTCATGGTGGCGCCCTGACCTCGTTGATGGACACAGCCTGCGGCATGGCCACCTTGTGCGTATTACCCGAATTCGAGGTGTGCCCGACCCTGGACCTGCGTATCGACTACATGCGTGCAGCCGAGCCGCACAAGCCGGTGTATGGCTTCGCGCAATGTTACCGGGTGACCACCGATGTGATCTTCACGCGCGGGTTCGCCTATCAGGATGACCCGCAACAACCCATCGCCCATGTGGTGGGCACGTTCATGCGTATGGGCAAGCGCCTAAAAGGTACGCAAGGGCTGGGCAGCACGATCAAGGGAGAGCAGGCATGACGCATCGATTCAAGACCCGTCTGGAGCAGGCTCTCGAGCGTGGCAACTACGACGCACTGCTGGGCTTGGTGCCCTACGCCAAGCTGATCGGCATCGAATGCACCCGTCTGGGAGATGAGCTGCTGTTTCGCCTGCCGGCCAACAAGGACAATATTGGTAACCCCATATTGCCGGCGTTGCACGGCGGGGTGATCGCCGGCTTCATGGAGCTGTCGGCGGCCCTGCATCTAAGGGTATTTACCGGGGCTCCGGGCCTGCCAAAAATCATCGATTTTTCCCTGGATTACCTGCGCGCCGGCCAGTTTCGCGACACTTACGCCAAATGCCAGGTGTGCCGCCAGGGCCGGCGCGTCGCCAATGTGGCGATCACCGCCTGGCAAACCACCGAGGCCGAGCCGATTGCCACCGCCCGCGCACATTTCAAGATTGAGGAATTGGCCCGCCCTTGAAATCCCGGTCTTAGCCCCCAACTTTGATGACAACCCGCCGCCAACCCTTTCGGGCGCGGCCACTGCCATCCAATTGGAGTTTGATGACCATGAGTGTGGAAACTCAAAAGGAAACCCTGGGCTTCCAGACCGAGGTGAAGCAACTGCTGCACCTCATGATCCATTCGCTGTATTCCAACAAGGAAATCTTCCTTCGCGAATTGATCTCGAACGCCTCTGACGCTGTCGACAAATTACGTTTCGAAGCCCTGTCCAAGCCTGAGTTGCTGGAAGGTGGCGCGGAACTGAAAATCCGTGTGAGCTACGACAAGGACGCCAAGACCGTCACGATCGAAGACAACGGTATCGGCATGAGCCGTGAAGACGCGATTACCCACTTGGGTACCATCGCCAAATCCGGCACCGCAGATTTCATGAAGAACCTGTCGGGCGACCAGAAAAAAGATTCTCATCTGATCGGCCAATTCGGCGTGGGCTTCTATTCGGCCTTCATCGTTGCCGACAAGGTTGAAGTATTCAGCCGCCGTGCCGGCCTCGACGCCAGCGAAGGCGTGCACTGGGCGTCCAAAGGCGAGGGCGAGTTTGAAATTGCCACTGTCGACAAGGCAGATCGCGGTACCCGCATCGTGCTGCACCTGAAATCCGGTGAAGACGAATTCGCTGATGGCTGGCGCCTGCGCAACATCATCAAGAAATACTCCGACCACATCGCTTTGCCGATCGAGCTGCCGAAAGAACAGACGGCTGCCGAAGGCGAAGAGAAGCCTGCCGAGGAATGGGAAACCGTCAACCGCGCCAGCGCCCTGTGGACCCGTCCGCGTACCGAGATCAAGGACGAGGAATACCAGGAGTTCTACAAGCACATCGGCCACGACTACGAAAACCCGCTGAGCTGGAGCCACAACAAGGTTGAAGGCAAGCTGGAATACAGCTCGCTGCTCTACGTACCGGCCCGTGCTCCGTTCGACCTGTACCAGCGCGAAGCGCCGAAGGGCTTGAAGCTCTACGTGCAGCGCGTGTTCGTGATGGACCAGGCGGAATCCTTCCTGCCGCTGTACCTGCGCTTTATCAAGGGCGTGGTCGACTCCAACGACCTGTCGCTGAACGTGTCGCGGGAAATCCTGCAAAAAGACCCGATCATCGACTCCATGAAGTCGGCGCTGACCAAGCGTGTGCTCGACATGTTGGAAAAACTGGCGAAGAACGAGCCTGAGCAATACAAGAGCTTCTGGAAAAACTTCGGTCAGGTGATGAAGGAAGGCCCGGCGGAAGACTTTGCCAACAAGGAAAAAATCGCCGGCCTGCTGCGTTTTGCTTCGACTCAGGGCGAAGACGGCGAGCAGGTTGTGTCCCTGGCTGACTACCTGGCACGCGCCAAGGACGGTCAGGACAAGATCTACTACCTGACTGGCGAAACCTACGCGCAGGTTAAAAACAGCCCGCACCTGGAAGTCTTCCGCAAGAAAGGCATCGAAGTGCTGCTGCTGACCGACCGTATCGATGAGTGGCTGATGAGCTACCTCACCGAGTTCGACGGCAAGTCGTTCGTTGACGTTGCCCGTGGCGACCTGGACCTGGGCAACCTGGATTCCGAGGAAGACAAGAAAGCCGCCGAAGAAGTCGCCAAGTCCAAAGAGGGCCTGGTTGAACGGATCAAGGCGTCCCTGGGCGAAGCAGTCAGTGAAGTGCGGGTTTCCCACCGCCTGACCGACTCCCCGGCGATCCTGGCCATTGGCGAGCAGGACCTGGGCATGCAGATGCGTCAGATCCTTGAAGCCAGCGGCCAGAAGGTCCCGGACTCCAAGCCGATCTTCGAATTCAACCCGGCTCACCCGCTGATCGAGAAACTCGATGGCGAGCAGAGCGAAGAGCGGTTTGGCGACCTGTCGCACATCCTCTTCGACCAGGCGGCTCTGGCCGCTGGCGACAGCCTCAAAGACCCGGCCGCCTATGTGCGCCGACTGAACAAGCTGTTGGTTGAATTGTCGGTTTAACACCGTTGTAGAAAAAACCCGCTTCGGCGGGTTTTTTCGTTAATCCTCCTCAACTGGAGAAAATGATGAGCCAAGTCACAGTACGTTCCGTGGTCTATCAGATTGATGGCCAGTCTTATGAAAGCCGCCTGGCGTTCGATGCCAGCCACAAGGGCCCGCTGCCGGGGCTGCTGATGGCACCGAACTGGATGGGCGTGAGTGCGGGTGCCGAAGAAATCGCCAAGAGTGTTGCCGGCAAAGGCTACGTGGTGCTGATTGCCGACTTGTATGGGCAAACTGTACGCCCGACCAATGGCGATGAAGCCGGCGCAGCGATGATGCCGTTGAAAAATGATCGTCCATTGTTGAACAAGCGTATGCAGGCGGCCTTCGAGCAACTGCAAGGCCAGACCGAGGCAGCCGTTGATACGTCGAAGCTGGCAGCCTTCGGTTTCTGCTTCGGCGGTTGCTGCGCTCTGGAATTGGCACGTACCGGTGCGCCGGTGAAGGCGGCTGTCTCTTTCCACGGTACCCTCGACACGCCGAACCCGGCGGATGCGAAAAACATCAGGGGTTCAGTGTTGGTATTGCATGGTGCGTCCGATCCATTGGTGCCCAAAGAGCAACTGCCAGCGTTCGAAGAGGAAATGAACGCAGCGGGTGTGGATTGGCAGTTGCTGAGCTACGGCGGCGCAGTGCATTCCTTCACCGATCCCCATGCCAATGTGCCAGGCAAGATGATGTACGACGCGAAGACCGCTGCGCGGGCTTTCCAGTCGATGCATAACTTGTTGGATGAAGTGTTCAAGGGCTGACTCTGCGGCGCCTGACCTGACGCCATCGCGGGCAAGCCCAGCTCCCACATTTAAAGGTGCACACCCACCCAGTGTGCGAGCTGGCTTGCCTGCGATAGCTATTTCACAGGCAACTCAATTCGTTCTGACTCCCCCGGCACCCTCGGCCAGTCCCCAGCAGCCCAGCGCTGTCTGGCGTGCTCGATCACTGCCGGATCGCTCGCCACGAAATTCCAGTTGATCCGCCGCGGCCCGTCCAGCGGCGCCCCGCCAAACACCACCACATGGCAGTCGGTTTCGGCAAACAATGTCATCTCTTGCCCTGGCGGCAATACCACCAGGCTATGCACTGCCAGCGGCTCACCGTCGAGCTGCGCCTCACCTTCCAGCACATACACCGCGCGCTCCTCATGCTCATCGGGGATCAGCAAGGTGGTGGCTGTTTGCATCTGCACCTCGGCATACAACGTCGGCGAGAGCACCGGCACTGGTGACTTGAGACAGAAACCATCACCGGCAATCAGGCGCACCTGCACGCCCAGGTTATCGCTCACCGGCAAGCTCGCCGCCGGGTGATGGCTGTAATGGCCGGGGCCGGTCTCGTGGTCCTTGGGGGAGGCCAGCCACACCTGCAGGCCGTGCAGGTTGAAACCACTGGCCTTGAGCGCTTCGGGGGTACGCTCGACATGGGCAATCGCGCTGCCAGCGGTCATCCAGCTGACATCGCCGGCCTGCACCACCTGATCCGAGCCGAGGCTGTCCTTGTGCTGCAAGGCGCCTTCAAACAGGTAGGTGAGGGTGGATAGGCCGATATGCGGATGTTGGCGGATATTCATGCCGGTACCCGGTGCATAGGCGGTGGGCAGCATATGGTCGAAAAACACAAAGGGCCCGACGCTACGGCATTCACGGGAAGGCAGCGGGCGCAGAATCGGCTGCCCTTCGACATCTTCGGCGCGGGGGCGGATCACGGTAAGGGTGGTCATGGTGCATCCCTGTCTGAGCGGGTTGGATGCGTCTGAGCATAACCCGCCCGATGGGACGTTGGCGCTATGCGCTGAAGGCACCTTCCGATAATTTCGTCTCGATGCTGATTTCGGCGGTGGTCATCAGCTTGTGTACCGGGCACTTGTCCGCAACGCGATGCAACTCCTCGCGCTGCTCATCGCTCAGCACACCCTTGAGGGTCAATTTGACGCTGAGTTTGTATTTGCCTTTCTGCTCTTCGGCGGCGTCGTGGGTCACTTCAACGGTCACGCCGGTGAGCGGGATATCTTTCTTCTGCGCGTAGAGCTTGACCGTCAAGGCTTTGCATGACGCCAGCGCAGCATCGAAATAGTCGTGGGGAGAGGGCGCCGAGTCGTCGCCACCCAGGCTCTTTGGCAGGTCGGTAAACAGTTCGTGGTGATTGATATTGACGCTGTGACGGAAGTTTTCAGCGTTCAATGTATTAACGGTAACAGGCATGGCGAACCTCTCAAGGGGCAGGATGAAGGTCATGCAGTTATAGAGCATGCTGGCGCCCAAGTGTTCCAGTTTTTCCGCGCTGAACCTCGAAGGTAGGCGCAAGGTCTACCCGTATCAGCCCTGATTGAGGTTTCACCGTGCTTCGGACCCGCCTGAGTCTTGCCTTGTTGCTCGCTGCCAGCAGCCTTGCCGCGCAGGCCCGCGACTATGCCTACAGTGACGCGCACATGCATTACGTGGATTTTTTCCAGGAAACGGCAGGCATGGGCAAACTGCTCAAGGCGATGTCCGAGAACCGCATCGAACATGTAATGATTTCCGGCATCCCCGTGGCCAAGAAATGGCACGAAGACGAGCCCAAGCGCCCCCGCTACTACGCTGGTGATGACGCCGATGCCTATTGGTACAGCGCCACCGATGTGATTGTCGCGGCAGCGGTCAATAAGCTGACCCCCGAGCAGCGCCAGCACTTTCACCCGTTCCTGGCCGGCTTCAACCCCAACGACAAGAACTCCGCTGCCCATATCCAGCGCATGATCGACCTCAACCCCGGGTTGTGGCAGGGTATCGGTGAAGTGTTTACCCGCCATGACGACCTTACCGCCCTGACCTCAGGCGACACGCCCCGCGCCAACAACGAAGCCATGACGCGTATCTACCACCTGGCCGCCGAAAACGACCTGCCCGTGATGCTGCACTCCAACATCACTTCCAAGCGAGAGCGTAACCCACTGTACCTGGCGGAAGTCGAAGAGCCGTTGCGTAACCACCCGCATACGCGCTTTATCTGGGCCCATGCTGGCACCAGCAAGGAAATTCACCGGCATCAGGTGCAGATGGACTTTTTGCTGCCCACCTTGAACCGCATGCTCGAGGCGTACCCCAACCTGTATATCGACCTGTCCTGGAGCATGCTCACGCCCTATCTGCTGGATGAGGCGGGTCAGCCTCGGCAGGAGTGGGTGAAGCTGGTGGAGCGCTTCCCTGAGCGCTTTATGCTGGGATCTGACGTGGTAGGGCGTTTCAATAAGTTAGGTAAGGAGATGCGTCGCTTCGAGCCCTTCCTCGATGCATTGCCCGAGGAGGTGGCGCACAAGGTGGCGCGGGATAATTTCCTTGCCATCCTGCCCAAGCCGCCTGGCAATGGTCAGGTGCATTGATATCGCGTTTTCGTCTTACATAAATGGCGGAGGGTGCCGATAACTTCCAAGACCACACTGCAGGTGGATGCAGTACTTTTTTGGAAGGAATCCAGGCATGAATATCCGTAGTTTGAATATCGCGCCTCGCGCCGGCTTGGGCTTTGGCGTGCTGGCCTTGATGGTATTCGCGTTGGGCGGCTTTGCCCTGTTGCAGATGGCCAATATGCGCCAGCAGTCGGACCAGGTGGAGAGCAACTGGTTGCCCAGCGTCATGGCGGTGGGGGAGATGAATCAGGACCTGCTGCGCGTGCGTGCGCTGACCCTGCGCTTGTTGGTTAACCGCGATCCGCAGGCGTTGGCACAAAACGAGCAGAAACTGACCGACCTCAAGAATGGCATGCCCCATGCGCAAGCCCTCTACGAAGGGCTGATCGTGCTCCCTGAAGAGCGCACGCTGTTCGATCGTTTCAAGGTCCAGGAACAGCAATACCTGCAACGTCAGGAGCAGGTCATGGGGTTTTCCAAGGCCAACCGGCTCGATGAAGCGATCAAAGTGGCCAACGGTGAGATGAATCAGCTCGCCGATCAAATCGCCGTCACGTTGCGCGATCTGGTCACCCTCAATAAAACCAGTGCCAATCAGGCGGCCAGCCTCGCGCAAAGCGTTTTCAGTCAGTCGCGTACCGGGGTGATTGGCATGATCATCCTCACGGCATTGATCACCATTGGCCTGGCGGTCTGGCTGACCCGCAGCATCGTGCTACCGCTGGCCCAATCGCTGAAAGTAGCTCAGGGCGTGGCCAGCGGCGACCTGACCGGTGAGATCCGCGTGAGCGGCAGCGATGAGCCGGCGCGTTTGCAGCAGGCTCTCAAGGGCATGCAAGAGAATCTGCGCGATACTATCCGGCGCATTGCTGAATCGTCCAACCAATTGGCTTCTGCTTCCGAAGAACTCAGTTGCGTGACGGAGGATGCCACGCGCGGCCTGCATCAGCAGAACCAGGAGATCGAACAGGCGGCCACGGCGGTCAACCAGATGACGGCGGCGGTGGAAGAGGTGGCGAGCAACGCGGTGGCCACGTCCCATGCTTCACGCGATTCTGACCGCATTGCCCAGCAGGGCCGTGAGCAGGTGCAGCAGACGGTGGTGTCGATTGAAGCCCTGGCTACCGATGTGACCGCCAATGTGACCCAGGTCGAGGCGCTGGCGCAAAAGGTCTATGGCATCAGTAAAGTCCTGGACGTGATTCGCTCGATTGCCGAGCAAACCAACCTGCTGGCACTGAACGCGGCCATTGAAGCGGCGCGAGCCGGGGATGCCGGGCGCGGTTTTGCGGTAGTGGCCGATGAAGTGCGTGCCTTGGCCCATCGCACGCAACAGTCGACCCAGGAAATCGAGCAGATGATCAGTGGGATTCAGCAGGGCACCGACCAGGCCGTCAGCTCCATGCAACAGAGCAACACGCGGGCGCGTTCCACGCTGGATATCGCCAAGTCTGCCGGCACGGCGCTGGAAGAGATCGCCTCGGCATTCACCCTGATCAACGAGCGCAACCTGTTGATTGCCAGTGCTTCGGAGCAGCAGGCAGCAGTGGCGCGGGAGGTGGATCGTAACTTGACGAATATCCGCGACCTGGCGCACCAGACGTCTGCCGGGGCGAACCAGACCAGCGCGGCGAGCCAGGAGTTGTCGCGGTTGGCGGTGGACCTGAATTCGATGGTGGCGCGGTTTTCGGTGTAGGGCGGGGAACCGGGTTGACCCATTCGCAGGCAAGCCAGCTCCCACACTGGACTGCATTCCTTCAGGATGAACGCGATCGAAGGTGGGAGCTGGCTTGCCTGCGATGAAGGCGACGCGGTTTCAAATCAAAGCGCAAAAAAAGCCCCGAACCAGTCGGGGCTTTTTCATGTGATCAACCTGCGAGGCTTACTTGCCCTGCCAGCGTTTCAGCACGAGGGTGGCATTGGTGCCACCGAAGCCGAAGCTGTTGCTCATCACGGTGTCGATTTTTGCATCTTCACGGGTCTTGGTCAGGATCGGCATATCAGCAACGGCTGGGTCCAGCTCGTCGATGTTGGCCGAGCCGGCCATGAAGTTGCCTTCCATCATCAGCAGGCAGTAGATCGCTTCGTGAACGCCGGCGGCGCCCAGGGAGTGACCCGACAGGCTCTTGGTAGAGCTGATGGCCGGAGCCTTGTCGCCGAATACCGCGCGCACGCCTTCCATTTCCTTGGCGTCGCCGACCGGAGTCGAGGTGCCGTGGGTGTTCAGGTAGTCGATTGGGGTATCAACGGTGGACATGGCCATCTGCATGCAGCGGATCGCGCCTTCGCCGCTTGGGGCAACCATGTCGTAGCCGTCGGACGTCGCGCCGTAGCCGACGATTTCCGCGTAGATCTTGGCGCCGCGGGCCAGAGCGTGTTCCAGCTCTTCAACCACGACCATGCCGCCACCGCCGGCGATGACGAAACCGTCACGCTTGGCGTCGTAGGCGCGAGAGGCTTTCTCTGGGGTTTCGTTGTACTGGGTGGACAGTGCGCCCATGGCGTCGAACAGGAACGACTGGCTCCAATGTTCTTCTTCACCGCCGCCGGCGAATACGATGTCCTGCTTGCCCAGCTGGATCTGCTCAACGGCAGTCCCGATGCAGTGGGCGCTGGTAGCGCACGCGGAGGAGATCGAGTAGTTCACACCCTTGATCTGGAATGGCGTGGCCAGGCAGGCGGAAACGGTGCTGCCCATGGTCCGCGTTACACGGTACGGGCCAACGCGCTTCACGCCTTTTTCGCGCAGGATATCCAGCGCTTCCATCTGGTTGAGGGTCGATGCGCCGCCGGAGCCGGCAATCAGGCCGGTGCGTACGTTCGAAACCTGGTCTTCGCTCAGGCCCGAATCGGCGATCGCGTCTTTCATGGCCAGGTAGGCGTAGGCGGCAGCGTGGCCGACGAAGCGATAGATCTTGCGATCGATCAGTTCTTCGAGGGGCAGGTCGATGGAGCCGGAAACCTGGCTACGCAGACCCATTTCGGCATATTCCGGGTTGAAGCGGATGCCAGGGCGACTTGCACGCAGGTTAGCGGTGACGGTCTCTTTGTCATTGCCCAGGCAAGAAACGATGCCCAGACCAGTGATAACGACGCGGCGCATGCGGATAACCCTTAAAAGTTGTCAGTGGAAGTGAATACGCCGACCCGAAGGCCTTCGGCAGTATAGATCTCGCGACCGTCGACAGTCACCGAACCGTCGGCGATGGCCAGGTTCAGCTTGCCCTTGAGGACGCGCTTGATTTGAATGTTGTAGGTGACTTTCTTGGCGGTCGGCAGGACTTGGCCAAAGAACTTCACTTCGCCCGAACCCAGGGCGCGACCGCGGCCCGGCAGGCCTTGCCAGCCCAGGTAGAAGCCGACCAGTTGCCACATGGCGTCGAGGCCCAGGCAGCCTGGCATCACAGGGTCGCCTTCGAAGTGGCAGGCGAAGAACCAGAGGTCCGGGGTGATATCCAGCTCGGCGACCAATTCACCTTTGCCGTACTTGCCACCTTCTTCGCTGATATGGGTGATGCGATCCACCATCAGCATGTTCGGGGCGGGCAGTTGCGCGTTACCTGGGCCGAACAGCTCACCGCGACTGCAGCGCAGCAGGTCTTCCCGAGTAAAGGCGTTTTGTTTGGTCATGCGAGCTCCTCAATAATCCCATGCGGCTGGGTTGGGCAAATCTTCCCGAACCGAATGAAGCGTTCATGCCTCATAGCGGCAGCCTACACATAGACTATTGCGTTGTAGTGAAAGTCACAGCGGCAAGGCACTCAATGTACACTTGTTCACTGAAATTTTAAACCGGGCCTGTTTATCGGCCCGTTCGGGTGCCTAAGACTGCCGCACTTTCGTCTTTCACGCCAGTCGCAGTTGGTTGATGGCGCGGCGCTATTGCACCCAGCGTTGCAGGATTTGCTGCAAATCCGTGCGTTTGAACGGCTTGGCCAGGTAATCGTTCATTCCGGCTGCCAGACAGGCTTCGCGGTCGCCCTGCAAGGCATTGGCCGTCAGGGCGATGATCGGCAGATCGGCGCAGCCAGGCAGTTGGCGAATCTGGCGAGTGGCTTCGTAGCCGTCGATCAATGGCAGCCGGCAATCCATCAGGATAGCAGTGAAGATCAGGCTCTCGGCGCTGCGGATCGCCTCGGCGCCGTCGGTGGCCAGGCTGACTTCAAAGCCCAGGCTGCGCAGCATTGCTTCGACCACTGTACGGTTGACCGGGTTGTCTTCCACCAGCAATACGTGGCGTCCTTCGCCGGCACTGGCCTTGCCGAGGGCGTCGGGCGTAATGGCCTGTACTTGTTGCTGATCGATGGCCAGCGGGATTTCCAGGGTAAACACCGAGCCCCGGCCTTCTTCGCTTTGGGCCCGCAAGGTGCCACCCATGCGTTCGGCCAGGGTGCGGGCGATGGGCAAGCCCAGGCCAGTCCCGCCGTAGCGTCTGGAAATGGAGCTGTCGGCCTGCTGGAACGCATCGAACATCAGCTCCAGGCGTTCGGCGCAAATACCGATACCGCTGTCGCGCACGGTGCAGGTGAACCACACCAGTTCGTGGTCCAGGGTTTGCCAATGGGGCTCGACGGTCACGCTGCCGCGTTCGGTAAATTTCAACGCATTACCTATCAGGTTTACCAGGATCTGCCGGATCCGCGTCGGATCGCCTCGCACCCGCAGGGCCTCCATGCCCGCAGGAATCGGCAGCTCCAGGCTCAGCCCGCGTTGCTGGGCACTGTGCTGGAAGGCTTGGGCGCAACTGTTGATCAGGTCGGCAAGGTTGAACGCAATATGTTCCAGTTCCAGGGCGGCGCGCTCAATGCGTGAGAAGTCGAGGATGTCGTTGATCACCTTGAGCAGGTGCTCGGTGGACTCGGAGGCCAGCGCCGCGTACTCGGTCTGTTCGGCAGTCATGTCGGTGGTTTCCAGCAGTTGCAACATGCCCAGCACGCCGTTCATGGGCGTGCGCAGTTCATGGCTCATCATCGCCAGGAAATCCGATTTGGCATTGTTCGCGCGCTCGGCCTCCTCGCGGGTCTGGATCAACTGGGCCATGGCTTGTTGCTGCTCGCGACTGGCCTGGTTCAGGCCTTCGGCCAGGTTGTTGATATGCCGCGAAAGGTCACCCAGCTCCGAGTCATCGACAATCGGTAGCGGGGTTTTGTAATCGCCTTGCTGGATAGCCTTGACCGCATGGCCCATCGCGCTTATTGGTTGCGACAGGCTTGCCGCCAGGCGTCGTGCCAGCAGGAAGGTAAACAGCAAGGCGAACAGCGCCAGGATCCCGGCCTTGAACAGGATTTCCTGTTGGCGCTGGCTGAACGCGTCATTGGACATGCCGACAATCACCCGCCCCAGGTAGTCGGCTCGGGGTGCCTTGGGTTCGTTGAGGTTGTCCTGGAAAAAGTCATTGTTGAGCTGGATGTGTTGCAGGCGGATTGGCGCCTGGAACACTTTCACGGACAGCGAGCGGTCATGTCTTTCCGACGGCTGCTCGACATACACCAGAATGTTTTCGGCGCTGTTCTGAATTTCCAGGAAGCGCACGTGAGGCGTGGCCAAGGTCGCACGCAGCAGCGCTTCAAGCACATCGTTGTTGCCGGAAATCACTCCATACTCAGTCGCAGGCGCCAGTTGGTTGGCGATCAATTGGCCGGTGTGGTCCAGCTCCTGGCGCAAATCCTGGATCCGTACGAAGGTAAAGAAGCTGATCAACAGCAGGGTCAACAATAACGCGGGGCCCAGGGTAATGAGCTGGGTGCGGGTGTTGATATCCCAACGGCGACGCAAGGTCATGGGCGTTTCTCTCCTTCGGCCAAGCGGGCGGCGACGGCGGTTTCATCAACCTGTTCGATACCCAGTGAGCGCGCGACTTGCGGGTTGCCCACTACTTTGAAGTGTTGCGGGTACAACGTGTGCGGCCAATTGGCCGGCGGGTGATCCAGCAGGCGGTCGAGCACGGCAAGCCAGTCGGGCTGATCGCTGTAGGTGCTGGCCAGGCTGCCGGCCCGGACAAACCCGGCATTGGGCCCTATCAGGGGCAGTTGCTGGGCGTAGCTGCTCAGCAACAGGTTCTTTACCGTTTTGGGGTTGTACAGTTGCGGGTCGTCAAGGCCGAGCAGCACATCGCTGTTCTTGAACAGGGTTTGCAGCGGGCGGCTGTCACTGGTGTTGTCCCAGAGCTGAGGCACGATTTCCAGGCCCAGGGGGGTGGCAAACCGGATCAGCTCGCGCAGCAGGAATTCACTGTCGGCACCGTAAAGCACACCGATGCGTCGTGCCTGCGGCAGGGTGTCGGCGATCAGGCGCAACTGACGCTCCAGCGGCGGGTCGCTCCATAGCAGGCTGATTTTGGCCGGGTGCGTATTACCCAGGCGTTGCCGCGCCTGCAGGCGGCTGATGCGCAGCACCAGGGTCGGCGGTCCCTGGGTATCCAGCAGGCGCCAATCGAGGCTGGGCAGGTCCAGGAGGATCAAGCGAGTGCCGGCGGGCAACTGGCTCGGTGTCGGCAAGTCCTTGAGCGGGGTGAAGCTGACCCGGTCGTCGGGGCGCTGCTGGGCAAGGGCCTGGGTGAAGGCTTGCACCCCGGCGCCGTCTTCGGCAGCCGTCAGCAGGATATCGGCACTCCACGCCGGCACCGCCAGCAGCAGGCACGCGAGCAGCACGCCACGGCGCCACAATCGTGAAAGCAGCAAGAGGGTCATCCGTGACTGATCGGCCATGTCAGAAGTCCAGCTCGGCGCTGAAGTAGAGAACGTGACGATGGTCGTAATTATTGTCGGCCCAGGTGGTGGGCTGGTCATCAAGGCGTTGCTGCAACATGCCGGCCAGCTCCACATTGGTTTTGCCCACGGCAATGCGTTTGGCTACCCGCAGGTCGACCCGTTGGAAGCGATACTGGTTAAGAGCGTCGTCGCCATAGTAGAACAGGGCGCTGGACCACCCTTGGCCCCACTCGCGCAGCCAACCGGCCGAGCCGCTGTTGCGCGCGGTTTGCGCCTTGTCCCGTGGGTTGCTGGAAGTAGCGTCGACATAAGCGTAGGTCAGGCGCAGGCGGTCGGTGTTGCTCATGCGCCAGTCGAACTGTGATTCGGCACCGGTAAAGCGCGAGCTGTTGGCGTTGCTGGCGATGTATTGGTTGTTGCGCAGCGGCGAGCTGATCATGTCGGTGATTTCGTCATAGAACAGCTTCACGTCGACATTCAGCCCCAGGTCGGCAAAGAACCCGTTGTAGCCCAGTTCTCGGGAGCGCATCAACTCTTTGTCGAGGTCGCCAGGGCCGCGCGTCACGACAAAATATTGCCCGGAGTTTTGTCCGTAGGCCGGGGAGCTGAGGTTGTTGACGCGGTAGCTCCAATTGACGTTGTTCTCGAACATGTCCGGCGAGCGGATCGCCTCGGAGTAAACCGCCCGCAACCCGTGACGCGGGTTGATCAGGTAATTGACCGCCACACGCGGCGTCAGTGAGTCGCCGCTCAGGTGACTGTCTTCGTACATGGCGCCACCCTGCAGCAGCCAGTGTTCGCTGGCCCGCCATTCAAGGTGCCCGAACAGGCGCCAGGTGGTGTCGTCCAGGGTTCCATTGAAGTAGGTGTCCGAGTCGGCGCGGTCATAGCGATAGTTGATGCCGCTGACCAGGCGCAAGCTGTCGGAGAGGCTGAAGGTGTCCTGGATCTCCACGTCGTAGCGGCTTTCGCGGGTGCTTTGGTCGATATCGCCGCAGACGGTGTCCTTGCCGCCGTGGTTCTTCCATTGATCCAGCACCTGGTTGGCCAATGCCTGCTCGGCGGCGCTTCCCGGGGGTGGAGAGCCTTGGCTGTAGGTGTCCATGTGCCGCGCCAACAGTTCGGCATAGTTGGGGTTCAGTTGCCACAACTGGGTCAGCTGCGGGCTGAACGAGACCTTGGCATCACAGGCTTTCCAGACCTGTCGGCGGTCCCATTGCTGGGCTGAACCCTGGATATACAGACTGTGATCGGGATTGAAGTCGAAATTCCAGCGCAAAGAGCCAGCGTAGTCCTTGGCGACAACATCGGAATTGCTGCCGCCTTCGCTGATCCCGTCAAACACCGGGGTGTAGGTATAAGGGCGCTGATTGGTGCCTTCCTTGGCATTGAGTTGCCAGTCGATACTTTGTTGCGCGTTCAGCGTCTGGCTCACCGCCAGGCTGAAACGGTTGAGACGGCGACCGTCACGGCGGTCGGCGCCGACCGCGTCGCTGTCAAAACCGTCGTCCTGTTGCCCGGACAGGGATAAGCGCAAATCGCCGGTTTCCCAACCCACGCCCTGGCTGGCATAGAAGTCGTTGATCCCCCGTTCGCCGCGGGTGACCTTCACCCGCGAGCCCTGGCTGTTGGCGGGGGAACGGGTGAGGATATTGACCACCGCCATTAGTGCATTGGCGCCATAGCTGACGGTATTAGGGCCGCGAAATACCTCAATGCGTTCGATATCTTCCATGGCCACCGGGATATCGCTCCAGTCCACCGTGGCCAGGCCGGCGCGGTACACCGAACGCCCGTCGATCAGCACCTGCATCCGCCGCGCATCACTGGCGCTGGTGCCGTGGTAGTTGACCGACGCCTGGTTGCCGGTGGTATAGCCGACCATCATCCCGGGCACCAGGCGCAGCAGTTCGGCGATGTCCCGGGCGCCGCTGGCCTTGATCAGCTCACTGTCGATCACCGTCATGCTGCCGGGCACGGCGGCGGCCGATTGCTTGAGGCGCGTGGCGGTCAACACCTGCGGCAGCGGCTGGCTGTCGAGAAACAGATCGTCAGCCAGGGCAGGTACGCTGCACAACAGCATCAACCATAGAGATGAGCGAGGAGGAGGGCCCAGGTACACGGCACGGCCTTGTTAATGACGGATAGCCGCCCATGTTAACTGAGGTGGGGCTATTTGCCAGTCGTCGGACTTGCAATTACTTCGTACAAACGTGGCATTTTCCGACAAGTGCGCGAATTGATACGGGGGCTGGCCGCAAGCCGGGCGGCCCGTATAATGCCGCCATCGCCATTGGTATGGATTAACGGATTGCATATGACTCAACAGCGCCCTATTGCGGTCCTGGGAGGCGGAAGTTTTGGCACCGCCGTGGCTAACCTGCTGGCCGAGAACGGCCATGCCGTGCGTCAGTGGATGCGCGACCCCGAGCAGGCTGAAGCCATTCGCGTGCACCGGGAAAACCCCCGTTACCTTAAAGGCATCAAGATTCATCCAGCTGTCGAACCGGTTACCGACCTGCTGGAAACGCTCACTGCGTGCGACCTGTGCTTCGTCGCGCTGCCCTCCAGTGCGTTGCGCTCAGTGCTGGCGCCGCACGCCGAGCGCCTGGCAGGCAAGTTGCTGGTCAGCCTGACCAAAGGCATTGAGGCCCAGACCTTCAAACTGATGAGTGAAATCCTCACCGAGATTGCACCACTGGCGCGCATTGGCGTGCTGTCCGGCCCGAACCTGGCGCGGGAGGTGGCCGAACACGCCTTGACCGCCACGGTGGTCGCCAGTGAAGACGACGCCTTGTGTGAGCAGGTACAGGCCGTGCTGCATGGCCGCACCTTCCGGGTCTACGCCAGCGCCGATCGCTTTGGTGTCGAGTTGGGCGGGGCGCTGAAAAACGTCTACGCGATCATTGCCGGCATGGCCGTCGCCTTGGGCATGGGTGAAAACACCAAGAGTATGCTGATCACCCGTGCGCTGGCCGAGATGACCCGCTTTGCGGTGAACCAGGGTGCCAACCCGATGACGTTCCTGGGCCTTGCGGGCGTGGGTGACTTGATCGTCACCTGCTCATCGCCCAAAAGCCGCAACTATCAGGTAGGTTTTGCCCTGGGCCAAGGGCTGAGCCTGGAAGACGCTGTGACGCGTCTGGGTGAAGTGGCCGAAGGGGTCAACACCCTCAAGGTATTGAAGGCCAAGGCCCAGGAAGTGGGGGTGTATATGCCGCTGGTCGCCGGTTTGCACGCGATCCTGTTCGAAGGGCGCACCTTGGAGCAGGTCATCGAGTTGTTGATGCGGGCCGAGCCCAAGACCGATGTCGACTTTATTTCTACCAGTGGTTTCAACTGAGGAACGCGCCATGAACGATCCGAAAGCAGCCCCCAAATATGAGTCGATTGCCTTGCGCATTCTGTGGATGCTGGCGTTTGCGCTGGTGTGGCAGGTGGCGCAATTGCTGCTCGGCGCGTTGGTGGTGGTGCAATTGATTTACCGGCTTGTCTACGGTGCGCCGAACCTGGGCCTGATGAATTTTGGCGATAGCCTCAGCCAGTTCCTGGCGCAGATCGGCCGCTTCGGTAGCTTCCACACCGACCAAAAGCCTTGGCCGTTTGCCGATTGGCCAGCCCCGCGTGCACCCGAAGGCGAAGCCGCCCACAGCGTGCCGCCAGCACCGCACCCGGTGCGTGATGAAGAGCCAAAGCTATGAAGTTGTGGGTTTTGCGCCACGGGGAGGCCCAGGTGCACGCCCGCACGGACGCTGAACGCAATCTTACCGAGCATGGCCGTGCCGAAGTATTGCTCAGCGCTGCGCACCTGATCGGGCAGCCTCTCAGTGCCATCATCGCCAGCCCTTATGTGCGGGCGCAGCAGACGGCTCAATTGGTGCGCGGAGTTTTGGGGTTCGAGCCGGATGTGCGCACGGTGCCGTGGCTGACGCCTGATGGTGATGTTCAGCAGGTGCTGAGGGAACTTGATACTGATGACAACGTGTTGCTGGTCAGCCATCAGCCTTTGGTGGGCAGTTTGATCAGCTTTTTGCAGCATGGGCATCAGCGCCAGCCACAGCCGATGTATACGGCCAGCCTGGCGGAGCTTGAGGGGGATTTTCCGCTGGCGGGTTTGATGAGTCTGGTGGGGGTGAAGAATCCCGAGGCATAAGGGGCGAGGCTGGGCCTGTGGCGAGGGAGCTTGCTCCCGTGACGACCTGCCAATCGACGCTTGTCTGCCCGACACTCCATGATCCAACTGTGGGAGCGGGCTTGCTCGCGAAGGCGGCCTTGTAGCCGACGGGGGGCTTGGATCAGACCGAGTACATATCCATTGCTGCGGTAACGGCTGATATTGGTTCCGCTCTTACAGCGGGTCACTTTCGAAAAGCCGGAATGCCGGCCCAGGCGAAAGTAACCAAAGCGCTCTTGCGCCACCACTCGGCACCTCGCCTGGGCTCGGTGTGCCCGTAATCCGCCATGGATTTGGGGGGCCGCCGCCACGCGCCATCCATGGCGCGGGGCGGCTAAACCGGCATCCCTGCCGGTTTACCCCCCAAATCCCTGTCGAATTCCGGCCAGCGTGGTTTGACGGGGCGCCTGAGATCAAAAGCAGATCAAGAGCAAGAGCGGCTCGCTTCGCATCGTGGTTACGGTTGGCTGTTCTGTGTTCCCTGAGAAATGGTTGGCTTTGTGTGTGCTATACAGTCAGCCAAGCAAGTGCTTGGTTGGCTGTATCTCGGATCACAAAGGAGCGCGTCCCATGCCCGTCGCTTTTCGTTTGCCGTTGCAGGTCTTCTTCGAGCGTGAAGCGCGGCACCCGCGTAAGGTTTTTCTGGTGCAGCCCATTGACGGTGGCGAGGTGCAGACCCTCACCTGGGGCGATGTCGGCCACCAGGCCCGGTGCGCTGCCCACTGGTTGCGTGCACGTGACTTGCCCCAAGGTTCGCACATCGCCCTGATCTCGAAAAACTGCGCACACTGGATCATCGCCGACCTGGCGATCTGGATGGCCGGGCACGTTTCGGTGCCGCTTTATCCCAACCTCACCGCTGACTCTGTCGCCCATGTGCTGACCCATTCCGAGGCGGCGTTGGCGTTGATCGGCAAGCTCGATGACTGGCCGGCAATGGCGCCGGGTGTGCCAGCGGGTGTGCCAACCATTAGCCTGCCGCTGTGCCCGGCGGGGACGTTCGATTTCAGCTGGGCGGACCTGCAAGCCTGCTCACCGATCCAGGACCACCCCGAACCCCTTGGCTCGACACTGGCCACCATCGTCTACACCTCCGGGACGACCGGTTTGCCGAAGGGTGTGATGCAAACGTTCGGGGCACTGGGCTTCGCTGCCACCCGCGGCACCGAGTTGTTCGGCCTGGGGGAGGGCGATCGGTTGCTGTCCTACCTGCCGCTGTGCCACGTCGCCGAACGCATGTTTGTGGAAATGGCGGCGATCTACACCGGGCAAACCGTATTTTTTGCGCAAAACCTGGATACCTTCCTGCAAGATTTGCGCAGGGCACGGCCGACGGCCTTGTTTGGCGTGCCACGTATCTGGACCAGGTTCCAGTTGGGTGTCTACGCCAAGATCCCGGAAAAACGCCTCGACACCCTGTTACGCCTGCCTTTTATCGGCAAGCGCGTCGGTCATAAAGTGCTCGCGGGACTGGGGCTGGATGCACTGCGTATTGCCCTGTCCGGTGCGGCACCCGTGCCCGAGGCGTTGCTGGGTTGGTATCAGCGCCTTGGCCTGGACGTGCTGGAGGTGTACGGCATGAGCGAAAACTGCGGCTATTCCCATGTGTGCCGCCCCGGTGCACAGACGCTGGGTTGGATTGGCCTGCCCTGCCCAGGCGTAGAAGTGCGCATCGACCCATCAGGCGAAGTGCAGGTACGCAGCGGCGCGACCATGCTGGGCTACTTCAAGGACCCGCAAAAAACCGCTGAGACCCTTACCGAAGATGGCTTCCTGCGTACCGGCGACAAGGGTGAGCAGGACGCAGACGGTCGTCTGCGCTTGACCGGGCGCCTCAAGGAGATTTTCAAGACCAGCAAAGGCAAATACGTGGCCCCGGCGCCGATTGAAAATCGCCTGGCCGAACATGCACGCATCGAACAGGTGTGTGTAGTCGGCGAGGGGCTTGGCGCACCGATCGGGCTATGCGTGTTGTCGGCACAGGGCCAAGCCCGCCAAACGCTTGAAACCCACCTTGACCACTGGCTGGCACAGGTCAACGCCGGGCTGGATAAACATGAGCGCTTGCGCCAATTGGTGGTGGTGAAAGACAACTGGGCGGTGGAAAACGGCTTTCTCACGCCGACCTTGAAGATCAAGCGCAACGTGATCGAGTCGACGTACGGGCCACATTTGCACACTTGGAGCGAGCGCGCTGAAACCGTTCTGTGGCAGGATTAGGATCGTAATAAAACCAACAAGGACAACCCTATGAGCCTGTGGCGCACCCAACCGAATATCGAACAACTCAACGCGATCCAGAAAAACACCATCGGTGAGTTGCTCGATATTCGTTTCGAAAGCTTCGACGAGCACTCCCTCACTGCCAGCATGGTGGTCGATCACCGCACCCATCAGCCCTACGGCCTGCTGCATGGTGGCGCCTCGGTGGTGTTGGCCGAGAGCGTCGGCTCCATGGCTGCTTACCTGTGCATCGACGCCAGCAAGTTTTATTGCGTGGGCCTTGAGGTCAATGCCAACCACCTGCGTGGCGTGCGCAGCGGGCGGGTGACGGCGGTGGCCAAGGCCATTCATATCGGGCGCACTACACAGGTATGGGATATCCGCCTGAGCAGCGATGATGGCAAGGCCAGTTGCGTCTCGCGCCTGACCATGGCCGTGGTGCCGCTGGGCGAAAACCCGCCGGCACGATAGGCGTGGCGTGAGTGTCATCATTCCTGGCAGTTACAGTCATTGCTGTAGGCGGCCGGTATGGTGACAATCAACCTCTGTTTTTATCGATGGAACCTGTATGTCGCAGCACGTGTTTTTTACCCACGCCAATGGCTTCCCTTCGGCCACCTACGGCAAGCTGTTTGCCGCGCTGGCCCCGGAATATACGGTGGCGCATCTGCCCCAGCACGGTCACGACCCCAGGTTCCCGGTGGATGATAACTGGCAGAACCTGGTGGACGAGTTGATCCACCACCTTGAGCAACAGCCGGAACCCGTGTGGGGCGTCGGCCATTCCCTCGGTGGCGTGCTGCATTTGTACGCGGCCATGCGTTGCCCGCAGTTGTACCGTGGCGTGGTGATGTTGGATTCGCCGGTGCTCACCCGTGCCGACCGCTGGGTGATCCGCGCCGCCAAGCGCTTTGGTTTTATCGATCGACTGACACCGGCAGGACGTACCCTTGGCCGGCGTGAAGAATTCACCGACCTGGACACCGCACGCAGCTACTTCGCCGGCAAAACCCTGTTTCGTGGCTTCGACCCCGAATGCTTTGACGCGTATTTGGAGCATGGCTTGCAGCAAGTCGGCGACCGCCTGCGCCTGCGCTTCGACCCGGCCACCGAAATCAGCATCTACCGGGGCGTGCCGCACACCAGCCCGGGCCAGGTACGCCAGCTGAAAGTGCCACTGGCCGTGGTGCGTGGTCGCCAGAGCCGAGTGGTCATGCGTCACCATGCCAGCGGCGTCGGCCGCTTGCCCATGGGCGAAATGCTCACTATGCCAGGCGGTCATATGTTCCCCCTCGAACGCCCCCAGGACACGGCTGCCTTGATCAAGAACCTGTTCGCCCGCTGGCAAGCCCGCGAGCGCAGTTGCGCATGAGTACACCGGTCGAAGAGGTTCGCCTGAGCCTGGGGCATATCGAATTGGCCGCGCACCTGTTCGGGCCCGAGGATGGCCTGCCAGTGATTGCCCTGCATGGCTGGCTGGACAACGCCAACAGTTTTGCGCGCCTGGCGCCGAAGCTGCACGGGTTGCGCATCATCGCTCTGGATATGGCTGGGCACGGGCATTCGGCCCATCGCCCGGCAGGCGCCGGTTACGCCTTGTGGGATTATGTCTACGACGTGCTGCAGGTGGCCGAACAACTGGGGTTGAAACGTTTTGCATTACTTGGCCACTCCCTGGGCGCCATCGTCTCGCTGGTGTTGGCCGGGGCGCTGCCGGAGCGAGTGACGCACCTGGGTTTGATCGACGGTGTGATCCCGCCGACCGCCAGCGGCGAGAATGCAGCCGAGCGTCTGGGCATGGCCTTGCAGGCGCAACTGAACCTGCAGGACAAGCGCAAGCCGGTCTACAACACCCTCGAAAAAGCGGTTGAAGCGCGAATGAAGGGCGTGGTGGCGGTCAGTCGTGAAGCGGCGCAACTGCTGGCCCAGCGCGGTTTGATGCCGGTACCGGACGGTTACACCTGGCGCAGCGACAGTCGCCTGACCCTGGCATCGCCGATGCGTCTGACCGATGAACAGGCCATGGCTTTTGTGCGTCGCGTCAGTTGCCCGGCGCAGTTGGTGGTGGCGGCTGACGGCATGTTGGCGAAACATGCTGAATTGCTTTCTCAGCTACCCTTCAGCGTTACTACGCTGCCAGGTGGCCATCATTTGCACCTGAATGATGAGTCCGGCGCCGCTCTTGTTGCAGACTGTTTCAATCGGTTCTTCTCCACGCCTTGACTTGGCGGGGTCAACTGCCGAGGCTGGGCGGATTGAAAGGGAGTCAACCATGAACACACTCAACATCGCTGTGACCTCCATTGGCCAGGGCCTATCGATCCGATGAGCCTGGGTAAAGGATGTATCCGTGCCCTTGGCCTTTGCTGTTTCAGCCCCCTGGTGTTTGCCGCCGATGTGCCAGGCAGCCAGGATTTACCTGCCGTGTCCCGCCAGGTTGACGCGCAAATTGTCGACTATCGCCCCGCTGAAGAGAAGGAACGCATCTACCCCATGGGCGCGATCCGCAAGATCAGCGGCCAGTTGCGTTACGAAGGCCAGGCCACCGCGCGCGGCCAGGCCACTGCAATCACCTATGAATTGCCCGCGGAGCACAGCTCCAGCGCCGCCTTTACTGCAACGCGCGAAGCTTTGCAGGCCAAGGGCGCGCAGCTGTTGTTCTGGTGCCAGGCCCGCGATTGCGGCGAGAGCAGCCTGTGGGCCAATGAAGTGTTCGGCAACGCCAAGCTGGTGGGGGCCGACGGCCAGCAGGAATACCTGCTACTGCGCCTGGCCGCCCCGCAGAACAACTCGCTGGTCGCGCTGTACGGCATTACTCGCGGCAACCGACGCGCTTACCTGCATGTGGAGCAACTCGATGCCAGCGCGCCCTTGGGCGATCTGCTACCCACCTCGGCCACCCTGCTGCGAGAGCTCAAAAGCACGGGCGAGCTGGATCTCCCTGCATTGGCCGCCGAGCCTGATGACACCTGGCTGACCTTGATTTCCCGTGGGTTGAACCTTGATACCACCTTGCGCGTGAGCCTGACCGGCCCGAAAGCCGAGGCCTGGCGCCAGGCCCTGGTCGACAAGGGCGTACGCGCCGCACGCCTGGAAACCGGCAGCGGTGACGCTAAGGGTTTGCACCTGCATCTGATACGCTGACCATTACAAGGCGAACGGACCCGTGCCGTTCGCCTAAGCTCTCTTCCTACAGCCTTATTCTCGAGATACCCGATGCTCAATAACGATCGCCTGCTGGTGCAAATCCTGCTGCTGGTGCTGTTTGGCGCCAGCTTCTGGGTCATGGCGCCGTTCTGGTCGGCGCTGTTCTGGGGCGCGGTGCTGGCGTTTGCCAGTTGGCCGCTGATGCGTTTGCTCACTCGCTGGCTGGGCGGGCGGGAGTCTCTGGCCGCCGGCATCCTGACCTTGGGCTGGATGCTGCTGGTGGCGGTGCCGCTGGTATGGCTGGGGTTCAACCTGGCCGACCATGTGCGCGATGCGGTGGCGCTGATTAAAGACATTCAGGTCGACGGCTTGCCCGAGGCGCCGACCTGGTTGGGCTCGATCCCGTTCGTCGGCGAGCGCCTGGTGGCGATGTGGGACAGCATTGACCAACAAGGCGCGGCGCTGATGGTCAGCATCAAGCCGTACCTCGGCCAGGTCGGCAACTGGTTGCTGGCACGCAGTGCGCAAATTGGCGGCGGTATTCTTGAGCTGACCCTGAGCCTGGTCTTCGTGTTCTTTTTCTACCGTGATGGGCCGCGCCTGGCGATGTTTGTGCACCGTCTGCTGGAACGGCTGATCGGTGAACGTGCCGGCTATTACATCGAGCTGGTGGCCGGTACGGTGCAGCGGGTGGTCAATGGTGTGATCGGCACTGCGGCGGCCCAGGCCTTGCTGGCGCTGATCGGCTTCCTGATCGCCGGCGTGCCGGGTGCGCTGGTGCTGGGTATTGTTACCTTCCTGCTCAGCCTGATCCCCATGGGCCCGCCGCTGGTGTGGATTCCGGCCACGGCCTGGCTGGCGTGGAAGGGTGACTACACCTATGCGGTGTTCCTTGGGGTATGGGGTACGTTTGTGATCAGCGGTGTGGACAACGTGCTCAAGCCGTATCTGATCAGTCGTGGCGGTAACCTGCCGTTGGTGATTGTGCTGCTGGGGGTGTTTGGGGGGTTGATCGCCTTTGGCTTTATCGGGCTGTTTATCGGGCCGACGCTGCTGGCGGTGGCGTACAGCCTGTTGACGGACTGGAGCGCTACCCAGGCGCAAGTGCGTCGTGACGACAAGCCGTGTAATTGAGGGGCTAGGCATCAGGATGTGATGTGACGCGGCACCTGTGGGAGGGGGCTTGCTCCCGATGGCGGCCTCAGGGCCGGCCAGGATGCTGGATCCGACTGAGTACATATCCGTTATTTGGGTAACGGCTGATATTGGTTCCGCTTTTACAG
>NZ_SPKQ01000043.1:0-80376 GCF_023127895.1 Pseudomonas sp. NCIMB 10586 | reverse complement strand
CAAGCTCGCCAAGGCGGCGCGTACGGGATATTTCGCGGTCAATAGCGCCAAACTCAGCGGGTTTTTCAAATTTCCTTCGTCTGATGCATCTCTGTATCGCGTTTACCATCCTCGTTTTTAGTCGAACTGGGCGCGTGGATAATAGTGGCATCGACGATAGTGCCTTGACGCAGCGACAGGCCTTTTTCTTGTAAATAACCGTTGATGACCGCGAGGATCGCAGGTGCAAGTTGATGCTTCTCCAGCAGGTGCCGGAAGTTCATGATCGTAGTGTCTTCCGGGATCGGCGCGCTCAACGTCAGGCGTGCGAACTGGCGCATGGGCGTGATTTCGTAGAGCGCTTCTTCCATGGCCGGATCGCTCAGGGAGAACCAGTTCTGCAACAGATGGATGCGCAGCATGGTTTCCAGCGGATACGGTTTACGGCCACCGCCGGCCTTGGGGTGGAACGGCTCGATCAGCCCCAGCAGGCCTGTCCAGGGCACGACCTGATCCATCTCGGCGAGGAAGCGTTCACGGCGTGTCTGCTTACGTTTTCCGGCGTATTCGAAATCGGAAAAGCTCATCTGGCTCATGAAGCACTCGGGTCAGGTGGTGAGACTGTATTTCAGCATACTTGGAGACTTGTTCGGAGTTTCCTTAGTATAACTACAAACAGCGTAGCAGGCCTTCGGGCCTACTATTACACTCGGAGCAAGGATCGCAACGCGGATTCAACCGGTCGTCGCAATACTGGATTGTTGTACAGACTTTAGATACTCATTCAGGGCTTCGGCAGGTGTTTTCCAACCGAGTGCTTTTCGAGGCCTAGTGTCAAGTACGTGAGCTACCGCCTGCATTTTCTTTGACACTCCAACGAGAGGGGTCAGTGGCTTTCGGGAAGTATTGCCGTAGAAGACCACTCGTATTTTCGATTAGTGGGGCCGACTCCAGGCTGGCACGAGTTCGGTAACCGGCTGACCTTCATTCAGAACCATGCTGGCAGCCTTGAGCTTGAACTCATTCGGATAAGTTTTACACACCCCCAAACACCGCAAAATTTGGCGCTATTATAGCGCCCTATTGAAGTGTCAAAAATCATTAGGCAAGCTCAGAGTACAGCCTAGTTTAAACATTTAGTTTTATTGCCGACTCACATGTAGCCCCAATCATATAGCGCAAGCCCCCTATTCCGTCATAAGCAGACTCTTTTGCCGACAGACAACTGCGAGCAATACACGGATAAAAACCGCTCAAGTTAATTCAACTCTGTACAGGCCACGCTACACTGGCCCCCATCAGGCATTCGCCGTACCCAAAAATAAAAAAGGGACCTGATCATGTACAACGAGGGCAGCTGTGAGCTTTCGTATAAGCCATTCTATCACTTGGTTGAAGCGGTGATTAGATGGTGCGGTCTGCTGGAGCACGAAGCAGACATCCTGCATACCTATTTGCACGCCCCGCATACTTTCAGGTCAGCCTATCCTCAATGGCCATGCCTTCATCTAAATCTAGAAAAGCTGTTTGATGCGGTGATGAACAATGACCTGCCTTATGGGTCGCTTGGTGTCATGGTGAACGTTGGCATCCACGTCCCTCCTGAATTTCTGACCGTGCGTCACGCCGACTTGAAGGCGTGGATGGTGCGGCACTACCCCGATCAAAAACCGCCGTTCCTGTTTGACGAGATTGAGCGCTCTACTCACACCACGATCAGTACTGAGGCATTCCACATTTTGCAGGCTGAGCGGGACGCGTTGCGCGTGCAGCTCAACGAATTGCAAACCAGCCTCCAATCGATGCAGGAGCAACACATTGCTACCGTCACGGAGCATGACCGTCTGTTAAGGCTGGTCAGCGATGAGAAGCCGATAAGTGATCGCACTCGGCGCGGCTATGAATGTGTAATCGGCGCAATGTTGCAAGTTATCTTCGGGAGTTCTCCGGCAGGTCGGCGCTATTCCGTATTCGAAAGCCAGGAGTCTCTGGCGACCGCTATTATTGCCCACAGCGGCGAGCTGTTTGGCATCAGCAAACGAAGCCTCGATGCCAAATTCGCGGCGGCTCGGCGCCGTTTGAAAGACACCTGAGGACATTGCAACCACAACTTTGCATTTGCTGTTGCGATGACAACCGGCCCCCCCTGCCCTTCACTGCTCTTACCTGGCCTCGTACAACGGCCAAAAAAGGAGCAAACTCAATGTCTAACGAACACTCATCGACAGACTGCGAACGTCGCATCCTGCGTCGCGACGAAGTCGAACGCATCACTGGCTTTAAACGGTCTCATCTCTATAACCTGATGAAGGAAGGCCGATTCCCGGCAGCCAAACGCATCGGGTTGCGTGCAGTTGGCTGGGACTCCGAAGAAATCAACCTTTGGATCAGCGAACGTCTCGCTGAACAGCGGTGATCGCCATGCGCGTATGGGCAATTGGCGGGACCAAGGGCGGCGTGGGCAAAACCACGGTTGCTGCCAACCTGGGCGGCATCGCGGCTGATGCGGGCTTGCGGGTGTTGCTGTTGGATCTGGATATTCAGCCGACGCTTTCCAGTTACTTCAAGCTCGAGTGGCGAGCGCCCTGTGGCACTTATGAGCTGTTGGCATTTAACGAGTCACGGCTTGATGAGCTGATTTGCCACACCCGTATCCGGCACCTCGACCTAGTGCTATCCAATGATGACCAAAACCAACTCAACACCTTGTTGCTGCATGCGCCTGATGGTCGTTTGCGCCTACGTAATCTGTTGTCGGTGTTCAGCCCCCATTACGATCTGATGTTGATCGATACCCAGGGGGCTCGCAGTGTATTGCTGGAGATGGCGATCCTGGCATCTGATGCAGTGCTGTCGCCGGTGATACCGGAGATCCTGGCTGCTCGGGAATTGCAGCGCGGCACATTGAAATTGATAAGTGATCTTGCGCCGTATCAATACCTGGGAATCCCACGTCCGCCGCTGCATATTTTGATCAATCGTGTGCATCCGGTCTCGGCTAATGCGCGGTTGATTCAGCAAACCCTGCGCCAGGTGTTTTTCGGACAACAGGACATCCGGGTGCTCAACACCGTTATACCGGCCCTTGAAGCCTACCCTCGAGCCGCCATGCAGTGGCAGGCGGTGCATCGTGTGGAGACGCGTCGCCCGGCAGGCAGATTGGCGCTGGCTGCGTCGGACACCATGCGTTCTCTTGCCTGCGAACTCTTCCCGGAGTGGCGGTACCGCTTCGAGGGCGTCTCGGGAAAAAAGTACGGGCGTTTTGGCCATGCCGACGTTTGAGGAGATGCAGGCTATGGCTGAACAGTTGCAGGTGCCTGGCTTTGCGCGTGGCGAGACGTCGCAAGCGGCGATGAGTGATCCCATTGCAGATACGCCGATGGTGGTGACATTGGACCAGTTGCAGGCCTACTCGCTGGATCCGCGAATCACTCGCAACCCGCGCTTTGAGCAGCTAAAAGCCTCCATTCGCGAACGCGGTCTGGACACGCCACCCTCAATCACACGGAGGCCTGGCGAGATGTGTTTTATGATCCGCTCAGGCGGCAATACGCGCTTGGCGATCCTGGGAGAATTATGGGAGGAGACTCGGAATGAACGCTTCTTTCGCATCCCCTGCCTGTTTCACCCCTGGACAGCCCGAGGTGAAATCGTCGCGCTGACAGGCCATCTGGCTGAAAGCGAATTGCATAGCCGTTTGACCTTTATCGAGCGTGCGCTGGGCATTGAAAAGTCTCGTGAGTTGTACGAGCAAGAGCTGCAGCGTGGGTTATCGCAGTCCGAGTTGGCGCGGTTGCTGTGTGCCGATGGCTATCCGATTCAGCAGTCACATATCAGTCGGATGCAGGAGGCCGTGCAGTTCCTGTTACCGGCGATTCCAAGGATTTTGTATGGTGGGCTGGGACGCCATCAGGTGGAGCGGTTGGCAACGCTGCGTAAGGCGGCAGAACGTACCTGGGTGCAATATGCCCAAGATTTTGGACAGGAACAGCGTTTCTCAGCCTTGTTTCATGAAGTGCTCGCCATGTTTGATAGCGAACCTGAGTGCTTCCTGCTTTCCCGCCTGCAAGATGAACTGGTCGGGCAAATGGCTGAGCAGTTGGCGGTCGATTACGACACGCTGAACCTGGATATCTCCATCGCTGGCAACCGTCAGTTGGCGCTCACGCAGGATCTGGCAGCACCTGAGCCGCTGCATGATCCGGTGACTTTGCCCTCAGTTGCTCCCATCCCCGTTTCTACCCCTCAACCACAGGAACAACCATCAGCGCCCATCGTCACTGAACGGCTGGCCGCTATTCAGAATTTGCTGGTTGAACAGGCAGACCCGCAAGCATCTGTTCAGCCTTCGGTCCCTGTACATACCGATGGGCTCTACCCAATCAACGATCTCTGGCGCATCGACCCAAGCCTGGACACGCCCCATCGGTTGAGAATCCACATTGCCCAGTTTGCGCGAGAGATTGCCAACGCCTCTGGTCACGAAAACAGCCTGCACACTGTCGAGCAGGGCTATGGATTTTTGTACAGCGCGGACCGTCCTGCAGGCACCAAGGACTCGCTGGCGTTGCTGCACGCCTTGGTTACACCCAATACAGCGGTCGAACCCCATGAGCTGCTGATCCAGTCGGGCCTTCAGGATGAGGACTTGATCAAACTGTTCCGCCTGATCCGCCTGGCCCGACGACTGCATCAGATCGAAACTCCAGGGAGGGCGCCGTGCTGATCCCTCATCCTCTCAATCAAGCAGTTATCGTTCAGGCCCTGCATGACCTGCGTAACGGTCAACTTCGCCGCTGCAAAGCTATGGGTTTCAGCGACAGTAACCTGGCAGCACTCAAGCAACCAGCGTTAGTCAGCCTGTTGCTTAATTCTCAAGCGCCCTGGTGCACCGTCACGGTTAATCACGCCGTGATTGAGCGCATCCTGCGCCAGGCCGACAACACCGCCCAGGAAGTGGCGAACGTCGACCGTATGCTGCGCCTTGGAGCAAGCACCGAGATGGTTTGTGATTTCTACGGCCTCACTCACCAGGAAATTGCTCTGCGCCGGGACATTCTCGGTCTGCCCAAACGCAAAGGCCGCCACCCGGTGCTCACCGAAGATCAGGAGTTAGCGCTGTGGCATCAATGGAAACCCCAAGTCGATGCCCGCTCCATCGCACTAACTGATGAACAAGCTTTGCTGGCGCTGGCGCTCGACCTGGCTGAGCAGCTTGGCCACCCTGCTTCGGTGATCTGGGCCGCAGGGCGCAGCTGGATCGAGCAGCAGTTGGTGTAATCCATGGGCCCTCGCGAACCGCCGAGCGCTAGCCCCTCTACACGCGACAGCTTTCTGTACAGCGGCAACCGCCATGAAACCGTACCGCGTGCGCTGTTTCTGGATATCCGCCTCACACCGCTGGAACGCAATGCCTGGCAAATCATTCGACTGCAGTTGCTCGACAATGCCACTGCGGTATTTCCGTCCTACGAACAGCTGCGCCCCTTCCTGGCGTCCATGCCCTGCGGTGCCAAAGCCTCCCACGAGACCATCGCAAAAGCCCTGACGATGTTGCGGCTTTCACGCTGGCTAAGCCTGGTGCAACGGCGCCGCGACGCCAAAACCGGGCGTTTGCAAGGTAACCTCTATGTGCTGCATGACGAACCGCTCACGCCGTTTGAGACGCTGCAACTGGACCCCGAATACCTCGATCTGGTCAGCCATGCGCTGGACCATCTCAGCAAGGCCGTTCAATGCGTCGCGATTCAGGTGCTGAAGGAAATCAGCGACGACCCGCTACTCCAGGGCAAGCTGCTGCCCACGCGGGTGCAGTTGCTGATGCAGCGTGTGGACCTCCAATCCGAAGTAGGTGAAGACGCCCTGCTTCGGATTCAGGAAACCCCTGCTTCGGAATCCGAAGTGGGCAGCAAACCCACGTCCCAGCACTGTCTTCGGATTCCGAAGCAGGACAGTACAGTAAGTACAAAAGCAAAGAAAAAACTACGTACTGACGCGACTGTCCTCCATTGGCCCAGCCTCTTCACCGCGCTCAAACCTGCGCAGCAATCAGCGGCGCGCATGGCGCTGGACCAAGTCGACGCTAATTTGCAGCAGGCGGTATTGGATGAGTGGAGTACGCGCTGCCTTCACCAGCAGGTGCATAACCCTGCGGGTTACCTGTTTGGCATTATTCAAAAAGCGCTAAAGGGCGAGTTCACGCCTTGGGCTGCGCCCTCCTCTCCAGCTTGCACGGCCTCTGAACCTGTACTCCGCGACTTTGAAGTGGCCGAAGCACATATGGCCGAATTACGCGCCCTCCTGCGCCTACGCAACCGCTGATTATCCCCTGGGGATAGCACCAGTCAGCGCCAAAGACTTCCACAGATAAAAACCGGTGAACACCCGCCGCCTATTGGCCACTGACAGCCTTCTGCACACTTCTCAAGCTACCGGCTCCTAATCTCAGTGAGCGTTGGCAACCATGGACAACGACCAGCCCCCGATCCTCGGCGCATTGCGCAGCAGCATGGAGTTGACCCTCCACACACACCAGGCCTCACGCATCTGGCAAGGGCGCCCGCCCTCTAACGGACGCCCCGGCATCATTGGCTTGAATGGTTTCATCTCGATCATGAACAAAATGAAACGCGGCGCCGAACAGGACGACCCCTATTCAGACGCCTGGATGCTGCGCATCGAAGAAAAACTGCAAGACGCCAAGACGCGACTGGATGCGCTTCGCGAGCAAGTCGACCACACCCTAGACGACGTGCCATCGCAGATGAACCTGGGCGATAACTGCAACTTGCACCCGATCAATCTACCGTTGCTGATCAACGCCCAATTGGGCTTCAAGGCCGTCTATCTACTGGCCGACTACGACAACCTGGCCCGCCGCCTGATCCTCGCCCACCACACTGCGCTGATCGACCGCAGCACGCTGCAACGCACGCTCAACCAGGGTGCCCATGCGTTACGCAGCTTGTTCACCCTCGCCCAGCAGTACCGATACTCCGGCAGCCGGCGCAGTGACTTTGCCGCCAACAACGCCGTTGCGCGTGCCGCACGCGAAAAGTTTGGCGACCTGCCGGCCGACATTCTGGACGGCACGCGTCGATCAAGGTTTGCGCCCCCCGCTGCCCCCTGCGCCAGCGCACCGTCCGAAGCTGTCGATAACACCCATAAAGCTGATGAGGAGTGCCAACTATGATCCCGGTCTACTTCAGATCATTGGAACAGGCGGACTATAACCCCATGGCACAGACCGCCTACCTAAAAGGCCTTTTACAGCCTTTTAAAGGTAAGGGGAGCCTGGAGATTTGGGCCATCGACTGTGCACGGCTAAGGGATGAACTGATCGCACTGGCCGCCAAGAAAATTCTGGCTCAAGCGACGGCATATCCGTTCAACCGATTACCCATTCAGCTTTCTCAGCAGGTGACCAGCGCCGGCACGACCTTTCTGCGCTGGCGCAACCTGAATCGCAGCGCCATGGGCGTCGCCCTATGGGAGCAATTGATCAGCAGCGCAGCCACGCCTGCCGTGCTGATCGATGACCTCTACGCAATGGAGCTGCAGCGCATCGCTATCAACATGCAAATCAGCCTGAGCCACACCCTCTCCCGTCAAGCCTTCGACTGTGCGCAGAAAATGGCCCAAGCGGAAGAAGCTTACTTGCAACGTATCAATCGATCCACAGATCCGCAGGAGTCACCATGAGCACGCATTTTTACGGTGAAGGCAATATTGGCTCAACACCCGAGTACCGGGAGTTTCCCAATGGAAATGAGGAGCCGCGTCGGTTACTGCGGCTGAGCGTCTACTTTGATAACCCGGTGCCAGTGAAAGATAGCTATGAAGACCGGGGCGGCTATTGGGCGCCGGTGGAGATTTGGCATCGGGATGCTGAGCACTGGGGCACGCTTTATCAGAAAGGGATGCGAGTGTTGGTCGAAGGTCGCACGGTCAGGGATACCTGGGAGGACCAGGATGAGAATGAACGGGTGACGTTTAAGGTCGAAGCGCGGCGGGTAGGAATTTTGCCTTATCGGGTGACGGCAGTGATACTGGAAAACAAGTCGCTACCAATTGACGGCGGGGCTACTGATGCGGGTGCAGAAATGTAACCGGCATGCCACGTATAAACAGAGCCACGATTACATCGACTTGACCGAGACCACTTCCACATACCTGAATTTCTTCTTCGCGGCCTTAGTCGCTTCCTGCTGCGCTAAAAGGGTACTCAGTGTGTCGGCCTCATGGGTTATCTCGTAAGTTTCGCCTTCGAACTCATTTCCCACGCGTAGAGTGACCCTGAGCCTCGGTGTGAACGCCTTCGAAGCCTTCTTTTTCGTAACGGTGTTTACAGGCGCCACGACTACGACCTCTGGCTGAGGCGCATGCACTACAGGAGTATTAATGGATGTAGAGATCTCTGCATCGCCAAACAGTGCTCGACGCATCTCGTCTTCAATCAGTTTTTTGTTCATACGTCTCTCAAGTAGCGGCTTTATGAAATGACTGATTCTACCAGCAACAGCCTGTTCTATCGGAGTGGTACACCCAATTAGCTTCGATAAGCGCAAATGTGGAAACGGGAAGTACGGATGCCCTATTCCTATACGACAAGGTTTGCTATCGCAGCTCACACTCGCACACATGTCTGCTGTCATTTCAGCAACATGCCCAGGTAGCCCTAGGTCTTCAAGGCTACGCCGCCGCTCACACGGCGCTGACCTCGCCAGTTCGCTCTCAGCATCCCGCGCGCGAACGCTCATCGCTCTTTGATGAAGGATGCCTCTCTCCTACCCGGAACCCTAGATCCACAACCCCAACGGGACTCACCTCCCTTCGGGGCTCGGTGTGTCTCATTTTTGCTCATCCTCTGGAGGCGCTAAATGACCACTGAAACTAATCAACTCAGCTACTTCGATCTTCATATCTCTGGCCTGGGTTATCTCAACCGCATTCGGGAAATCACCCCGAAGAAAGGCCAACCCTTCCTCGCCTGCGATATCGCAGCCCTGACCGGGCCCAACAGCGATGTGGAGTACCGCCGTTTCGACGTACGGGTATCGGGCGCCGAGGCTCAGGCTTTGATTCGTCGATGCGCTTCAGCGGTATCAGCTGAACGCAAAGTGCTGATCGGTTTTCGTCTGGGTGATTTATGGGCAGACGTTTTTACCTATTCCAAAGGCAAGCATGCCGGCGAGCATGGGGTGAGTCTAAAAGCCCGTTTGTTGTTCGTCAGTTGGATAAAGATCGATGGCGTCCTGGTTTACAAGGCCGAGCCCAAGGTTCGGGACGGTGCTGCTGATGAGCCGCAAGGCACAAGCGCCGACATTCCCACTCCCGACTCCGCCTCCGCGTCGTTCTGATCACTATTGTCCTCACCAACAGAGCCTCCAAGGGCTCTCAGGAGTTTTCTCATGTCCTTACTCAATACTGTGGAAGACGATCCAACGCTGTCGTTTGGCATTGTCGGTATGACTTCAGGCGTCGAGGCGCTGGTACGCAGTGGTCGATTGGAGCCGCTGAAGTATCTGTTCCGCCATCTTCGTGGCGACTGGGGTGATATCAGCGAGGAAGATCGTCAGACCAACGCTGACGCGCTGATTTATGGCCATCGGGTGCTCTCTTCGTATCAGGTCACGGAGGATCTACGCCTATGGATCCTCACCGAGGCCGATCGAAGTATCACGACGCTTCTGTTGCCGGAAGAATACTGATGCGCGTAACGCACCCCGGACGGCCTCTTCGGAGGCCGTTCTGCTACGCGTAAATCGGGGCATTGGTTACTGCGCTTTGTGAGCAGCCTTCTGCATGCCCGATCCGCATGCTGGTCTCAACTCTTCGAATTGGGCTTGTATCATGACCCCGTCCCCATCTCTGGGCATAGTGTTGTTGATGAGTTGCGCAGTGAGCACTGGTTGCACATCTCCACTACCCGCCCCTGCTGAGAACTCAACAACGGAAGTACAGCCGTTGCCTCCCGCTACGCCTGTGATTCGCGCCGGTCGATACACCTTGGTCGAGTTTCGGCCCGAACAGGCTCAACAGGCGCTGTTGGAACAAGTGATCGACGTTACCTTACCGTCAGGCTGGGATCTTACGGTCGGTAACGCGTTGCGCTATGTCCTGCGCTTTTCCGGCTATCGGCTGGGCGATGATTGCCCTGATTCAGCAGAGCTTTATGACTTACCGCTACCGGCGGTGCACTTGCGTCTTGGTCCGATGCCGCTTCAGGCTGCGTTGCAAACATTGGTCGGGCCGACCTGGAAGCTGCAAACAGACAACGGTAAACGCCGTATCTGTTTTTCACCCGTCACTCCCCTGGAGCAGACGCCATGATTCCAACCATTGGCAGGCAGCATCTGTTTGGGGCATTGGGCATCCTTTGGATCTTGGCAGTAAGCGCAGCACTAATCTCTCAGCATTTCGCTCTGAATCAGCTCGCGTCGCAAAGCGACGTTCAGGCACTTCAAAAGCGCATGGTGCAGCTGGAAATTCCCTCTGTTCAACCACCAGCCGCAAGTCCTGCTGAACTGGCTGCGCTTCAAAAAACACTTGAAGCGCAAATGGCGGTCGTTGCCCAATCCGTGGAGGAGCGTGTGCCACTGCAAACCATGCGTGAACTGGAGCGACAAATTCAGCGTATTGAATCACTGCCCCCGCCTCCTGCGATCATTGAACCCAAACCGCGAAAAGCCCCCAAGCTCGCACAGCGCACTGCAACCCTACCTCCATTTCAAATTATCGGCATAGAAATGCGCGGTACAGAGCGTTTTCTTGCCGTTTCGCCGCGCAATGCGCAATCACTTGAACAAGCCAGGTTACTCCGAACCGGCGATAGCCAGGACAGCTGGACACTTGAAGCACTGGAAGCCTCCACCGCGGTATTCCGGGTTAGGTCCACTGTCCGTCGTATGGCGGTGCCGTAGGAGGAGAGCATGCCGTGGGTTCTGATAGCCGCTTTACTCATCACGATGACGGCCAATGCCGATGTGCAAGACCTCCAAACAGCCGGCAGCGCCAACCAGTCCGCTGACGTCGTCCCGCTGAACGAAGCACAACTGGCGCAAGCCTGGCAGCTCACCACGGATGAATGGCGTCGCTATCGCCAGTTGATGCAAGGCCCTCTCGGTGTCTACTCGCCCAATCTGGACCCGTTGAGCGCCTTGGGCATCGAGGCTCGATCAGAGGATGAGCGCCAACGTTATGCCGTGTTGCAAGTACAGGCAGAAGCGACACGGGTTGAGAAGTTGCTGACCTATCAACGCGCTTATGACGAGGCCTGGGCCCAGCAGCTCCCAGGACAAGTACGAGTGAACTTGCCTGGAGAGGACCTGCCCTCCTTGGCTTTTGCGTTACCGCTAGCCGAGCGTGCTGCGGTATTTGTCAGGGCAGACTGTCCACGTTGCGAGCAACAGATCCAGCAATTGCAGACCGCAAACACCCCGTTCGACCTGTATCTAGTAGATAGCCAGCAGGACGATAACCGCCTGCGGCAATGGGCATTGAGCACTGGCATCAACCCCAACAAAGTACGCGACCGGCGCATTACGCTGAACCACGACAACGGACGCTGGCAGTCACTGGGTATCGAGGGCGATTTACCTGCTGTTGTTCGCAAGGTGGATGGGCAATGGCTACGACAGTGATTCTTTGCCAGCTCGGTATACTGGTCGCCATGGGAGTGCTATCGGCGACAGTTCAGTCAGCAACACCGCCCGAGGCCTATCAAAGGGCGGCACGTGCGGCGGCCATGCCTGCCGTGGTGCTGTATGCCGTCGCCCTACAGGAAAGCGGCATTCCCTTACGCGGCCGAACCGTTCCTTGGCCCTGGACCCTCAATATCGCCGGTGCTCCGAACTACTACCTTACCCGTGCTCAGGCGTGTAACGCCCTGCGCGATGCACTGAGGCGAGTGGCTCCAGTACGCATCGATGCGGGCTTAGCCCAGCTCAACCTAGGTTATCAGCGACGCTACTATCGCCAGCCCTGCGAGCTGCTTGACCCCTACCGCAATCTCGCTGTCGCAGCTTCCATCCTGCGGGGACATTACCGTCCCGGGGAGGACTGGTTGGCTGCCGTCGGCCGATACCACCGCCCTGCCGGCGGCGAACTGGCGGCGCTTTACCGCAATCGCGTCAGCTTGCACCTGGCGAAGTTGACTGATGAAAGGAGTAGCCCATGATGACGCGGACGTTCGCTTATATTCTGCTCACCCTAACCCTGTGCCATATCGCTTGGGCCTCGGAGCCCGCGCCGTTCAGCGAAGCCGATATGCTGCCAGTACGTTCCATCCTGCTCAGCCCCGGCGACGTCGCTAACCGTGCCTTAGATGCCCCAGGCCTTTCGCCGCTGTTTCTGATTGGCGATGATCCGCGCTCGCGCCGTTGGCTGCAGCAACGCTATCCGATGTTGCAAGACCTCAATGCCGTCGGCCTGGTGGTCAATGTCGACACGCCAACCGCGCTGGACAATCTGCGGCAATTGGCGCCAGCTCTGACGCTGTCGCCCGTCTCCGCCGACGATCTGGCGCAACGCCTGGAACTGAAGCACTACCCGGTATTGATCACCGCCGAAGCGGTCGAGCAGTAACGTGAGCCAAGCCCATCCGGTTGAGGTGCTGCTGCGTCCGGCCGTTGAGCTTTACAGTGTGGCAGCCAGTGGCGCAGCCGCCATATTGAGCCTCATCGCGCCTTGGTCATTGGCGTTGACACCTGAGCTGGGCGTCGGCGCAGCTATGGCCTTCGCCACGCTGGGCGGCATGCGCCTGAGGCAATCGCTGGAGGTCCTGCGTTATCGCCGTCAACTGCGACGGGTACCGCACTATGTGCTGACCAGCCAGGAGATTCCGGTCAGCCAGCGACGACTGTTTCTGGGGCGTGGCTTTCGCTGGGATCAACGCCACACCCATCGCCTGCTGCAAACCTACCGGCCCGAGTTTCGTAAATACGTGGAGCCCTCCACGTTGTATCAACTCACGCGGCGCCTGGAGTCTCGACTGGAATTAGCGCCTTTCCCACTGAATCAATTGCCGCGACTGACGTGCTGGGACAGCCCCTTCAACCCCGTTCGCCCTCTTCCACCCCTGGGCGGACTGGCACGCCTGCATGGGGTTGAACTGCAGGAGGTCGACGTTACCCTTCCTCTGGCCGAACGCGTTGGCCATACCCTGGTGCTAGGCACCACCCGTGTCGGGAAAACCCGGCTGGCCGAGTTGCTGATCACCCAGGATATTCGCCGCGGTGAAGTGTGCATCGTATTTGACCCCAAGGGCGATGCCGAGCTGCTCAAACGCATGTATGTCGAGGCCAAACGCGCAGAACGAGAGTTCTACCTGTTCCATTTGGGCCATCCCGAGATTTCGGCTCGCTACAACGCCATCGGCCGTTTTGGGCGCATCACCGAGGTGGCGACGCGCATAGCTGGCCAACTTTCCGGCGAAGGCAACTCAGCTGCGTTCCGTGAGTTCGCTTGGCGATTCGTCAACATCATCGCCCGAGCTTTGGTGGCGTTGGGGCAGCGCCCGGACTATCAACTGATACAACGGCATGTAATCAATATTGACGCTCTGTTTATCGAATACGCCGGGCAGTTTTTTGCTAAACACGAACCCAAGGCCTGGGACGCCATTGTGCAGTTGGAGGCTCGTCTGAATGAGCGCAACACGCCACGCCATATGCTCGGACGTGAACGCCGGGTCGTTGCCATCGAGCAATACCTGTCTCAGGCGCGATTGTACGACCCGGTAATGGACGGTCTGCGTTCGGCGGTACGCTACGACCGCACCTACTTCGACAAAATCGTCGCCTCCCTGCTGCCACTGCTGGAGAAGCTGACCACCGGCCATATCGCACAACTCCTGGCGCCGGATTACGCCGACCTCCAAGACCCTCGACCGATCTTCGACTGGCTGCAGATCATACGCAAACGCGCGGTGGTGTATGTGGGCCTGGATGCCTTGTCTGATCCGGAAGTGGCAACGGCAGTAGGCAACTCCATGTTTTCCGACCTGGTCTCAGTGGCTGGGCACCTGTACAAATTTGGCGTTGACGATGGCCTGCCCGGTGCTTCGGCGAATAACAAGATTCCGGTCAATGTACATGCCGACGAGTTCAGCGAGCTGATGGGCGATGAGTTTATTCCTATGGTCAACAAGGGCGGTGGCGCGGGGATTCAGGTCACCGCCTATACCCAAACCCTGAGCGATATCGAGGCGCGCATTGGTAATCGCGCTAAGGCTGGCCAAGTGATCGGCAACTTCAATAACCTGGTGATGCTGCGCGTGCGTGAGACTGCCACGGCTGAGTTGCTGACCAAGCAACTGCCCAAGGTGGACGTTTACAGCACCCGGATCATGAGCGGCACTACCGACAGTTCCGATCCCCATAGCCAGACTGCATTCACCTCCAATACACACGATCGCATCACCACCAGCAGCGTGCCTTTGATCGAACCTGCCCATGTGGTGGCGTTGCCCAAAGGTCAGGCGTTTGCGCTGTTGGAGGGCGGGCAATTGTGGAAAATCCGCATGCCGTTGCCGATATCTGACCCTGACGAGCAAATGCCAGAGGATCTTCAGGTAGTGGCTGGCCATATGCGTCAGCGTTACGCGCCGACGAATGATTGGTGGATACCCCAAGCGGGGCCAGCGCAGAGCGCGCCGCTGCCGGAAGACAGCTGTGAACCAAGGGAAAGCGAATGATTGCGCTGATGCCTACGACACAACGTCAACCGGCTCCGCCGAAGAGTTTGTTGTGGCGACTGGTGACACTGCCTTTTCATCTTCTCGGTGCTCTGCTGGGTTCGTTGCTGCTGAGCATCGTGATCGAGTGCGTAGGCATGACGTTGTTCTGGCCACAACAAGGCTGGCGTCACGCCCAAGATATGCTGACCTTCGAGGTGAGCCAGCTGTCTGAGAATTTTACCCGCAGTGTGCTAATTACCGAGCCGGGACGCACCGGTGCGCGCTGGGCGACGTTGGGTTACCAACATCTGCTAGTTGATACCGAGTTGGCGGCGCGTGAGCCCGGCGCTCAGAGACCATTACCGCGAAATGTATGGGACGTTCGCGACTACGCGAGCCACCTTTCTGCCCTGCTTATCGACTATCTGATCGCTACGATTTATACCGTGCTGGTGTTCGGCGTGCGCTTGATGGTGTTGTGCCTTAGCCTACCTTTCTGTGGTGTCGCGGTGCTTGTGGGTGTGATCGACGGGTTGGTACGGCGAGATCTCAGGCGCTTCGGCGCAGGGCGAGAGTCCGGGTTCATCTATCATCGTGCGAAAGCCAGCCTGATCCCATTGGCGGCTCTGCCTTGGGCGGCCTACCTGGCTTCCCCCGTCAGCATCAGCCCTTTGCTGTTGATCCTGCCCGGCACGGCGCTGCTGGCAATCATGACCAGTATCACGGTGGCGAACTTCAAGAAGCACCTGTAAGGCTTCCGTATGTCACCAAACTGGTGCGTGCGGATTTCCCTTTAGCCCGGGTCGGTCGCCACCAAGTCCGCCAATATCGTACCCATATTTTCGTTGGGGCTGGGAGATGACAACGGTCTGTTTTCGAAGCGTTGTAAAACGCGGCGCAGTGGTTGGGGCAGCGCTGATAATGCTCGCGCCCACTGTTGTCTGTGCGGCGGGTGAATCCCTCCAACGCACCCAACTTGCGCTGGTCCTGCGCCAACTCGATGCCATCGAGCGCATGGCGCAGTACAGCCGCTCGCAACCACTTAGCACACCGGCGCGCTACCACTTCGACTACTCACGCCTGCATCAGGATGTCCAGCGTGTCCGTCAGGGCATCCAAGACTACCTGACCCCGCCACGGGCTCAGCCGCGCGATGCGGTGGAGTTGATCGGTGACTATCGCGAGCAACAGGAGACGACTCCGTGAGTACAGCTCAGCTCACTGCCTTCCAGGCAGGCGCGGGCTTCTCGCCATCGGAGCTGTCCTGGCTGCTGCTTGCCGGCCTATTTGCGTTGGTATTGCTATGGAGTACCTGGGCTCTGAGCACGGCTTACGCCGGCTGGGCCGAGCAGCGCTTGGGCCAACGCCAGTTTTTCGGGGTGGCAGTACGGGTGTTGACCCTTTACCTGCTGCTGATGTTTTTCCTGCTTTCTTGAGCAAAGGACGGAGGCCATGCGCCACTTACATCTCACGCTCTGGCTAGGGATCGGAGTCCTCCAACCGCTGGTGGTTGAAGCCGTGCTGCCAACGATGGAGGAGCCTTCTCGTGGCCTGGGTAACGGGATCATCGAAACCATGCAGAACTACGGCTATGACATCGTGATGCTGATCGCGCTGTTGGTTGTGGCCTCAATGTTTGTGGGTGTGTGCTACCACGCCTACACGCGCTATTCGGAAATCCATTCCGGCCGTGCCACCTGGGGGCAGTTTGGTTTGTCCGTGGCAGTGGGAGCGATTTTGCTGGTGATCGGTATTTGGTTGCTGACGACGGCCACCGGCATTTTGTGAGGTATGGATCATGAAGCCACTTTCCGTTAATGACAGCGATGACACCGTCCATTTCCTGCCCCATCGTTTGAATCGGCAACCGGTGGTTGTGCGCGGCCTGACTGCTGATGAGCTGTGGATTTGCACAGGGTTGTGCGCGGTGACGGGCTTGATCAGCGGCCTGCCCTTGGCCTGGTTTACCGGCAGTCTTGCGATGGTCCCGTCAATGATGGTGCTCGCCATCACATTGGGTGTGTTCATCGGCGGAGGCGTGCTGCGCCGTCATAAGCGTGGTCGTCCGGAAACCTGGTTGTACCGGCAATTGCAATGGTGGCTAGCCCAGCATTGGCCAAGCCTGCACACCCTGCTGGGCGACGAGCGCCTGATTAACCGCAGCGGTTACTGGGCGGTGCGTCGAGGTGACCCGTGAGCCAGTTCAAAAATGAAGTGATTCACCTACAGGCCCATATCAAAACCCTACGCTTAGGCGGTGCCGCACTGGTGCTGGTTGCATTGATGCTGGGCGTGGGGTGGTGGCAAGCGCCTCGGAATCTGACCATTCATAATCCGCCGGACCTGCGCTCGGGCAGTTCGAGACCCTGGTGGCAGGTGCCGCCCGAATCCGTCTACGCCTTCACCTTCTATATTTTTCAGCAACTCAACCGCTGGCCCACCGACGGCGAAGTGGACTACCCGCGCAATGTACAGGCGTTATCCGCCTACCTCACCAGCAGCTGTCGGGCGTTTTTACAGCAGGATTATGAATCCCGACGCAGCTCGGGCGAGTTACGCCAGCGCGTTCGCGGGGTATATGAAATACCCGGCCGTGGGTATGGCGACGATCCGTTAATCCGTGTCAAAAGCATCTCCGATCAAGACTGGATCGTGACCCTGGACCTCACTGTCGACGAGTATTTTGGCACCGAGCAAGTCAAACGAGCCTTGGTGCGCTACCCCATCAAGGTATTACGCCTGGACATCGACGCCGAGCGCAACCCCTTTGGGCTGGCACTGGACTGCTATGACGGTGTGCCCCAAAAACTCTCGCTTTCTTCCATCGATCAGGGAGACGCGCCATGAAGCGCAACTGGCTGCCCTGGTTGCTGTTGATCGCAGTGCCGACCAGCTTTGCCGTGGAAATCATGCGTTGGGAGCGCCTACCGCTCAGTGTGCCGCTGCAGGTTGGGGCTGAGCGCATCGTATTTGTCGAACGCAATGTGCGCGTGGGCATGCCGGCATCACTCAGCAATCGCTTACGTGTGCAGAGTGCGGCGGGCGCGGTGTATCTGCGCGCCAATGTCCCCATCGAGCCCAGCCGCCTGCAATTGCAGGATGCTGATAGTGGTGAACTGATTTTGCTCGATATTTATACCGTCGACGCAAACAACACGACGGCACTGGAGTCGATCCGAATTGTCGAGGACGCCCGGCCCTCCCCTGAACCGCCGGATCGTGACGAATCTACCGCCACGCCAATTCCCGTCGTATTGACCCGCTACGCGGCGCAAAGCCTTTATGCGCCGTTGCGAACCGTCGAAGCTCTCCTGGGCGTACGGCAGATCAAGGTACCGCCAGATCTGCCGCTGGAATCTCTTCTGCCCACCTTGCCCATACAGGTAAAAGCGCTGGCTGCTTGGCGGTTGGAGGAATATCGCGTCACCGCCATTCGCCTAACCAACACCTCCGCTCAAAGAATCGAGCTGGACCCACGGCAACTGCAAGGCAACTTGGTCAGCGCCACGTTCCAACATCCCGACCTCGGCCCTCATGGGGAATCATCCGACACCACCACCGTGTACCTGGTCACCCGCGGCCATGGGCTTGAGCAAGCCCTGTCCCCTGCACTCAGCGCCATTGATGCCACGCTCAACCTTCCGGGAGCCCGACCGTGAAGAGTAATGGTTTGCTGAAGTGGCTAATGATCCCGTTGGTAGCCCTGGTGGTTGTGGTCGCCCTCAAACTGCGCAGTTCAAACGACAGCCGAGTGACCGAACCAGTGCGCAGCAGTGCATTGACGGCAGAGGAAATGAAAGCGCTGGGCATCGAAGGCGATACACCTCGCGACACCGTCGCCACCTTGGTCGGGCAGGTCAAACAACTGCGTCAGGAGTTGAAAACCTCTGCGGCCGATAGCCAGACCCAGAAAAGTGAAAACGATCGGTTGCGCCAACGGGAGAACGCCGTTGAGCAACGTATCGAAAGCCTGTTGGACGGCGAGCGCAAACGTGAGGAACAAATACGCAACAGTGAGCGCGAACAGACTCAGGGCGTGCTCAAGGACCTGCAACAGCAATTAAAGGTCCTTAGTCAAAAAGGCGAAAACGTGGAGCTGCCCGTTGGCCTTGGTTTAAAAACCGGTGATGAGCCACCGCCGGGCAGGGAGACATTGCGTTGGATTGAGCCAGAGGATACGCGTCCACCAGCGAATCAACGCAGCAAGGAGAAGCCCCCATTCTTCCCGAACCGTTTTGGTCCAGCCCAGCAACCGTTAACGCAGATCGCTGAAGCTGTGAGCAACCGCGGTATCCAGACCACAGCGTCCGCCAAGGCGGTCTACAGCGTACCAGCCAATGCCACCCTGATGGGTTCGGTCGCCATGACCGCGTTGATCGGCCGGGTGCCTATCGACGGCACTGTCAATGACCCTTATCCGTTCAAGGTGCTGATCGGTCCGGATAACTTGACTGCCAATGGTATCGAACTGCCGGACGTTGCAGGCGCCGTGGTCAGCGGCACGGCCTCGGGTGACTGGCCCCTGTCCTGCGTGCGCGGGCAAGTGCGCTCTATCACCTTTGTCTTTCAGGACGGCACGATTCGCACCGTGCCGGAGCGTAAGGGCAGTACGCAGAATGAGCGCTCGGCCCAGGACGGCCTTGGCTGGATCAGCGATCCTTATGGTATTCCCTGCGTCGGTGGTGAACGACGTAGCAACGCCCAACAATATCTGGGTTCCCAGGCATTGATCACCGCAGCAGGCGCGGGGGCTGCCTCTCTGATCAAGAACAATGGCAGCACCACCTACATGACCCCAGGCAATGGCTCACTCGGCATGGTGGGGATCACCGGTAATGAAGCCATGGGTCGGGTATTGGCCAGCGGCGTGCAGGAAATGTCGCAGTGGGTCAACAAACTCTATGGGCAGGCTTTTGCAGCGGTGTATGTCGAGCCAGGCGCCAAGGTGGCGGTGCATATTCAACAGGCGCTGGCCATCGACTACGACGCCCAAGGGCGCAAGGTCGACCATACGTTGGGAGGTCGTGATGTCACGCAGGAGTTGGATTAACGGATTGAGCATTGCCATGCTACTCGTCTGGCTGACAGGCTGCTCCACCAGCAGCGAAGAACTGCTCAGCCATAACGGCAACACCATGCTTGAGGTGTGGAGCCAGCAAGGCAATCCATCGGTCAGGCAATTGAGCGAGGCACGCCTGGCGTTGCGCCGGCCGCTGCCCGTGAACAACACTTCAATTGCGGCTTACACCCGCACGGTACAAAGCGAGATTTTTCAGCAGTTCAAGCGCCTGCCCAATCCAGACATGCTGATGTTTGTCTTTCCTCATCTGGCCGGCAGCGACCCAGTCCCCGTACCGGGTTACAGCACCGTGTTTCCCTTTTACCAACGCGTGCAATACGCGCTGCCCGGCGAACGCCTGGACGAATACTGATGGGTAAGTGGCGAGGTGGGAAGCCTTCCAAGACGCGGCCTGCCACCCTGGCGGATGAGCAAGCGCTGTATAACGTGGCCCCCTCCTTTGCCGAACTACTGCCCTGGGTTGAATACCTGCCTGATACACGCTGCATGTTGCTCGACGACGGTCGCTCTGTGGCAGCGTTTTTTGAGGCCACTCCCGTGGGTACGGAAGGGAGGGAAGCCGAATGGCTGCTACATGCGCGCGATGCCTTGGAAAATGCCCTGCAAGACAGCTTGGAGGAATTGGATGGCCACCCATGGGTAGTGCAGTTCTACGCCCAGGATGAAACCCACTGGCAAGGTTACCTCGACACACTTAAGCGCTACCTGCACCCCCGCGCCCGGAACTCCGAGTTCACACAGTTCTACCTGCGCTCATTGACCCACCACCTGAACGCGATCGCCAAACCAGGCGGGCTTTTTGAAGACACCACCCTTACCCACCTGCCGTGGCGAGGCCAGACACGACGTATACGAATGGTGGTGTATCGACATATACCTGCCACAGCTCTCGCTCGGAATGAACTGCCTGCAGAAATCACCCTGAATACGCTATGCGAACGCCTGACTGCTGGGCTAGCGAATGCAGGAGTAAAAGCCCAGCGTATGGAAGCTGAGCAAATTCATAGCTGGTTGCTGCGTTGGTTCAACCCCAACCCCACGCAACTGGGACTATCAGTAACTCAGCGACAGGCGTTTTATCAGTTGGCAAGATATCCGGATGCTCCAGCGGCCACCGACCTCAACCTCGCCAGTGGCACGGACTTCACTCAGCGCTTGTTCTTCAGCCACCCCCGTTCGGACACTGAACAAGGCGTGTGGTTTTTCGATGATATGCCCCATCGCGTCATACTGGTCGACCGTCTGCGCAGCCCACCCGACATCGGCCATCTGACCGGCGAAAGACACAAAGGGGATGCCATCAACAGCCTATTTGAGCAACTGCCCGAAGACACCGTGCTCTGCCTGACATTGGTGGCTACCCCACAAGACGCGTTGGAAGCGCACCTGAATCACCTCGCCAAAAAGTCAGTTGGCGATACCCTAGCCTCAGAGCAAACCCGTCAGGATGTTCAACAGGCGCGCTCCATGATCGGCAGCGCACATAAACTCTACCGTGGCTCCGTGGCCTTCTACCTTCGCGGCAAGGACTGCGCGGAACTTGATGCCCGTGGTGTGCAACTGACCAATGCCTTACTCAACGCCGGTGTGCAACCGGTACGCGGAGCCGATGAAGTGGCACCGCTCAACAGCTACTTGCGTCATTTGCCATGCGTCTTCGATCCTGCCAAGGACAAGCGTCAGTGGTACACGCAACTGATGTTTGTCCAACACGCTGCACATTTGGCACCAATATGGGGGCGCAGCCAGGGCACGGGCCATCCAGGCATCACCTTCTTTAACCGCGGCGGCGGCACCCTGACTTTCGATCCACTGAACCGCCTCGACCGGCAAATGAACGCCCACCTGTTTTTATTCGGCCCCACCGGTTCCGGCAAATCTGCGACGCTCAATAACATCCTCAACCAGATCACCGCCATCTATCGGCCGCGCCTGTTTATCGTCGAGGCTGGTAATTCCTTTGGCCTGTTTGGCGAATTCGCCAAACGCCTGGGCCTCAGCGTGCACCGCGTCACCCTAGCCCCCGGTGCCGACGTCAGCCTGGCGCCCTTTGCCGATGCGCGGCGCTTGGTAGAAACGCCCCACCAAGTGCACACCCTGGACGCCGACCGCCTCGACGATCTAGAAAGCGACGAACAGCGCGACATCCTCGGCGAACTGGAAATCACCGCACGACTGATGATCACCGGCGGCGAAGACAAGGAAGAAGCCCGCCTGACCCGCGCCGATCGCAGCCTGATCCGCCAGTGCATTCTCCAGGCCGCACAACGCTGTGCGGCGGCCAACCGCACGGTGCTGACCGAAGATATCTGCACCGCCCTGCGCGAGCGCAGCAATGAACCCGTCCTGCACGAGATGCGTCGCCAGCGCCTACAGGAAATGGCCGAAGCCATGGCCTTGTTCTGCCAAGGACTGGATGGCGAACTGTTCAACCGCCCCGGCACACCTTGGCCGGAAGCCGACATCACCATCGTCGACCTGGCCACCCTTGCCCGTGAAGGCTACAACGTCCAGCTGTCCATTGCGTACCTGTCGCTCCTCAACACCGTCAACAACATCGCCGAGCGTGACCAATACCTGGGCCGGCCCATCATCAACGTTACCGATGAAGGCCATATCATCACCAAGAACCCGCTGCTGGCGCCCTATGTGGTGAAGATCATCAAGATGTGGCGCAAGCTCGGCGCCTGGTACTGGCTGGCCACACAAAACCTGGATGACCTGCCCAGAGCGGCGGAGCCGATGCTGAACATGATTGAGTGGTGGATTTGCCTGAGCATGCCGCCGGACGAGGTGGAGAAGGTGGCGCGCTTTCGCGAGCTGAGCCCGGCGCAGAAGGCGTTGATGCTGTCGGCACGTAAGGAAGCGGGGAAATTTTGCGAGGGGGTGATTTTGTCGAAGTCGATGGAGGTGCTGTTTCGGGCGGTGCCACCGAGTTTGCATCTGGCGTTGGCGATGACGGAAGCGGAAGAAAAGGCGGCAAGATTTGGGTTGATGCGAGAGTACGGTATCACTGAGCTAGAGGCCGCCATCCGTATGGCGCAAGACATGGATATCTACCGAGGGATTGAACCTCTAATTGTAGATAACTGGGAGCGGCCGGACGAATAAAATGAAAAACCATCCTAATGAAGCGCTCGCCGCTTTCAGTAAGGCCTCCTGAGTTTAAAACTGTAAATACGCCTTACCTTCTTCCGGATTCTATGCCCCATCCACAATTATTTCTGGCAAGATCCAACCGTCTAATCCTCCAGGCGACCAGGGTTCCAATGTCGCCGCGCAGCCTGCTGCGTCAACCCACTCGTTCGCCCCGTGTCCATACCGCGAACACTCATCGCCGTAGCGATGACGGACACCACCTTCCTCCCTTGGGGTTCCCACCCTGACGGGTCGGGAACCTCCTTTTTATCCAAGGAGCTTCCCATGTCCAATGCACAATCCATTGCCGAATTCCCGGTAGCCAAACCTCTCGCTTACACCGAAGATGAAGAGGCTTTGATACAAGAAGCCATTAGCATCCTTGAGCGCCACGTATTCCACCCGGGGCCTGCTCTAGAATCTCCCGACGATGTTCGCCACTTCCTACAATTGAAACTGGGCCGTGAGAATCATGAAGTGTTTGGCGTGTTGTTTCTCGATACTCACCACCGGCCATTGGCGTTCGAAACGCTTTTCCATGGCACGATAAACGCCTTGAGTGTTCATCCCCGACGTATTGTGCAACGCGCACTGGCACACAACTGCGCAGCCATCATCCTCGTCCATAACCACCCTTCAGGGGTGACTACACCGAGTGCTGCGGATCGACAGTCGGTTATCAGAGTGAAGCACTTGTTGGCCGAGATGGATATTCAGTTGCTTGATGAATTCATCGTTGGCCAGAGCGATATCTATTCGTTTGCTGAACATGGCCAGCTTTAACCGTTGCCCAACGCAAAGCATCTCACCTTTAAACCACTCCACCTCGGCGCAGCAAGCATCCTTGTTGCGCCGTAACTGTGCCCTTGGCAAATGAGATATCGGCTATCCCGGTTTTCCAAATGCCTGTCGAGCCTACGTTTGTTCAACTGAAAGCCTCATTCTTCAGGTGCAAACGATGACCCTCCCCAACGTTAAAAGCTGCCTGCGTCTAGGCATGGCAATGATGGTGTTCAGTTCATATTCTCTCGGCGCAATGGCACTTAACAGCGCGGCCATTACCGCCTCGGTGCTTTCAACAGACTGCCTGCATTACCGCATTGTGGGTCTCTGCTATTGGCTTCGCTGCACGCCCTTCGGCTGCGCTGTGCGCACCTCGCCCAAGGTTGGCCACTACGTCCCCGACGCGGTGGTTTCCAGCTACAGCAACACGGGACAGAATCCTTGGCTGGAGTTGGGCCCGCTGAGCCTCCCCAATCCGACCGCCCGAGGCGGTGGCGACGGGACGAACGCAACCAGCCAGGAAAACAACCTGAGCAAGTTCAAAAATGCTGACGTGATTGGCCACCCTGCCGGAGCGTTGTTCAACCAGTTTGTCGGCCAGTCCGGTTACGCGTGCCCAGGCGCCGGCAAGCCATTGATGCCCTATCTGCTCAGTACCTTGGACACCATCGCTTGGCGCTACAACATCCCTGAAGCCGTGTATCCCGAAGCCTTGACTCCTGGACGGCGCGAGGTGGGTAGCCGCTTCGGCCTCGATCTATGGGGGACGATCTACCCGAGGGGTGGCTTTCTGCATCAAGTGGATGACCACAAAGCCGCAGCGGTTGTGGCGCAACGGGCAGGCGATATAGTCACTCGCACTGGCCAACTGCATGTCTATCAGCCGCTGGTTGCCGCGCCACGTGCCGGTTACTGGCCGGCCGGTGCGCTGCTGGAAAGTGACAGCAACACCGGCAAGTGGCAGGCGCTCGCACCGAGCCCCTCAGCCAGTTGCACTGTGTTTCCGAACAATCTTCCTAACCCCCAGGCAGAGGATGGCGGCTACGCCTGGGCGCTATGGCGACCGTACAGCTGCTGCAAACGCCAGGGGCAAACCTTTCTTGGCAGCACTGATTTCACACGAGAAACGCCATGAGACGCTATCAGCCAACACTCTGGGTCAGCGCACTACTCCTCTCCATCAACTGTGCCCTGGCCAACCCCGCCCCTCGCGTCAACTACAGCGGCAGCGTGATCGGTGACGACGTGCTCTACAGCATCGGTGGCGGCAGCGCGGTGTCGATGGGCGGCGCGGCCAATATGAAGAGCATAGGCGTCGGCGCCGGTTGGAACAGCAATCTGATCTGCGGCGATATGAGTTTGGAGACAACCCTGCAAAACCAACTCAACGGCATCACCAAGGGGTTTCAGTCGATCATGAGCAACGTGATCCAGAACGCGACCAGTGCCGTTGCCTCCCTGCCCGCGTTGATCATTCAACGGGCGGACCCCGGGCTGTACAATCTGCTAACCAACGGCATTCTCCAAGCACGGCTGGACTTTGATCGTTCAAAGTCGACCTGCCGAGCGCTGGCTAATCGCATGGCAGACTTGGCCGGCGGCCAACTCGGTTGGGGTCAAATCGCCGAGGGTATGGCGTTGACCCGGTCCGTCGGCAGTAGAGATGCGGTCGCCGCAGTGGATCAGGCCGAACTGGACAGGGGTAATAAAGGCGTACCTTGGGTCGGCGGGCAAGCTGCTGGTGGTGTCAGTCAGGCGCCTATTCTAGTGATTGCTGACGTCACACGCGCAGGCTACAACCTAGTCAATGGGCGCGAAGTAGACGATCTTTCCCCTATTCCTTCCAGCGTTTGCGCCGATCAACTGAGCTGCCAGACCTGGCCTTCACCGCAAGCCGCCACGCGATGGGCAACCCGTGTGCTGGGCGAACGCGAGCAACGTACCTGCGACAGCTGCACTAAAACCCAAACCACACCGGGAGTGGGCCTGACCCCGCTGATCCAGGAGGAGTACGAGATCAAGCTCGAGGCGCTGCAAGCGCTGATCAATGGCAGCCAGCCCACCACCTTTGTCAATTTGCAGGGTGCCAGTAGTCAATCGTTGCCCATCACGCGCGGCGTCATTGAGGCACTGCGCGATGAGTCGGACCAGGATCTGCTGGCCCGTCGCCTGGCTTCGGAAGTCGCGCTCTCCAGCGTGCTGGAAAAAGCATTGTTGCTGCAGCGCACGTTGCTGACCGGCCGCAACGAACCCAATGTGGCGGCCAACCAGTTGGCGCAGGAGGCCATCTTCGCTGAGAGCGATACGCTGACGCAGGAGATCAACAACCTGAAGACTGAGCTGGAGTTACGTCGCACCCTGGCGAGCAGCTCGCCGTTGGCACTGATACAGCGCCACAGCGCGCGTAGTGATGGATCCAGGGGGATCTATCAGGGTGATCCGATCCGTAATCGTGTGGATGAAATCCAGAAACCACCCGTAACGCGGGATTAACCATTAAAGGCGGTGGGTGTGTCGCCCTGCCCCTGCCGGAAACCCTCAGCCTAAACCGCTGAGATGAGGCCCGGGAACATGACGCTCTACACGGATGACTACCTTGAGTACTACCTCACGCTGGTAGCCTGGATCATCAATAACGGGGTCTGGGAGCTGCTGATTGCGAGTGGCGTCATCGCTCTGCCTTTCTTCGCCATCATCCTGCAAGAATGGCTGCGTGCCCGCACCGAAGGCGCAGATGAAGGCAACAAGGGAGTGCTGTCGACGTTGCGCGTGGAAAACCGCGTATGGGTCGCCATTATCGTCGTGATGTTTGCTGGCATCCCGTTTATCCCCGTCGACTTGAGCACGCTGACCTTCGATGACAGTCGCTCGGCACAATGCCAGATCAAAGTTGCGACGCCCCAGGAGACACGCTGGTCCACTGCCTTCACCGTGCTCAACAATCAGAGTGCCTATGTACCGGTGTGGTGGTTCCTTATGCATTCAGTGTCCAAAGCCGTGACCAGTGCCGCCGTGGCCGCAATCCCCTGCGGCACTGACCTGCGGCAGATGCGTATGGACATCGACGCCACGCGAATCAACGACCCGGTGTTGGCACAGGAAGTCGCGGATTTCAATCATGACTGCTACGGACCTGCCCGGGCGAAGTTGTTCATGAGCCGGCCCGATCTGGATGAAAGCCAGATGGAAGACATCAACTGGATTGGCTCGAATTTTTTCCTGAGAAGCGCTGGTTACTACGACAACTATCGCGCCAAGACGCCGCGCAGTGCCTGGCCCTACGACGCCAATCGGGATGCCGGTTTAGCCCAGGTACCCAGTGGTGGCGGCTACCCGACGTGCCGGCAATGGTGGTCGGATAGCGATACGGGGTTGCGTTCACGGTTATTGGCACAAGTGGATCCGGAGTTGCTGGCCAGTTTTGGCCGCTGGGCGGGTTTTCTCAGTAAAAACCAGGTTGACGATGAGCTGATTCGCGCCATCGCGGCGCCACGCCAGCAGACGTTGAATCAGGGGCAGGTGTACACCGATTACGGCGGGCAAGTGGACATGAAGACTTCCAACATTGCGGCGCGCGGAGCAGCGGACCTAGGGCTGACGATGGGGTCGTTGGGGTTTTTCCCGGCCATGGATGTGGTGCGTCAGGCGCTGCCGATGGTGCTGTCGTTCCTGAAGATGGCGCTGACGATCTGCATACCTTTGGTATTGGTTATTGGTACCTTTGAGCTGAAGGCACTGGTGACCATCAGTTGCGTGCAGTTTGCGCTGTTCTTTGTGGACTTCTGGTTTCAGCTGGCGCGGTGGATCGACAGCACGATTCTGGAGGCTTTGTATGGGTGGAATTCGCCGCAGAGTAATTTTAATCCTTTGATGGGGTTGAATAATTCGTTTGGGGATATGTTGTTGAATTTTGTGATGGCGATGATGTTCATCATACTTCCGGCCTTCTGGTTAGCCGCGTTGACGTGGACCGGATTGCGAGTGGGCAACCTGGCGCAAATGTTGAACACTGGTGTTGACGATGCAAAAGCCGCTGGTAGCAAAGGAGGTGTATCGGGTATGAAGCTGAGCCGATAGAGCTAATCATCCGGAGAACCTGGATCAATACGGATTCCGCCTCGATACAAGCCGTATCCGCTAAGCCCATTCCTCCACTCTGGTTGTTCTTCGCATGGATCAAAGTCTGCTTTCAGAATGCACCAGGCAGCTATGGTAACCGCACAAGTGATTAAGGCGATCCAAAATGCCACATATAAAAAGATGCCTAACACGGTGAGCTTGATCATCCAGAAGACTGTATTCGTGAGTAGCTTCGGCACGCCCTGTCCGTACAGACGTTGCGACAATCGGCGTTCATGGGAGAGGTAACCTCGGCACACCCGCCCGAGCCACACACCTAGTCGCATTGACATTGCACTTCGATGATCTTGTCCCATGAGATTTACTCCAAACTGCCACCTCTAAAAGGTAAGCAGCCCAAAGGGCAAAGGCCAAGGGAAAGGTCACCAAAGGGAAAGGTCCTACCTAAAAAAGGGAAAAGACTCTCACGCCTATACCGTCGCCAGGTCGTAATCATGCTTACTTTTTTCCGACGTCCAAAGAAGTGTCTCGCAGCGGAGAATGGGCCCCTTCCGTTACGTCCCTCGTCTGAACTCACCCTCCCACTGTCCGCCCAAACCCTGCTCGCCACCCCGCGCCGGAAACACATGCTCGACCAAATATGGCAACGCACCTCGCTCTCCCGCAGCCAATTCAAAATCCTGTACCTGCTACCGATTGAACGCTACGCTGCTCTGGTGCAACTGCTTCCTGCCTCCGAAAGCCATCATCACGCCTACCCTGGCGGCACGCTGGACCATGGCCTGGAGGTCGTCGCCTGCGCCCTCAAGTTGCGCCAGTCGCACCTGCTCCCCTACGGTGCCGCGCCAGAAACTCAGGCTGCTCAATCCGAAGCCTGGACAGCTGCAGTCGCTTACGCTGCCCTGCTCCACGACCTGGGGAAAATCGCCGTCGACCTGCACGTGGAATACGGCGATGGCCGCCTCTGGCACCCTTGGCACGGACCGCTAACTCATCCCTACCGCCTACGTTACCGCAAAGATCGCCAGTATCGTCTGCATGGTACTGCCTCCGGCCTGCTTTACACCCAAATACTGGATCCCGCCTTGCTCGATTGGCTCAGCGGCTTCCCCGAACTCTGGCGCGCGCTGCTGTACCTGTTAGCAGGCCATCATGAGTACGCCGGCGAACTCGGAGAACTGGTAATGCGCGCAGACCAAGCCTCCGTAGCGCAAGCCCTCGGTGGTGATCCCAGCAAAGCACTCAGCGCGCCCAAACACGCACTCCAGCGCAAACTACTGGACGGCCTGCGCTACCTGCTCAGCGAAGAGCTCAAACTTAACCAACCCCAGGCCTCCGATGGCTGGCTCACCGATGACTCCCTGTGGCTGGTCAGCAAAACCGTGTGCGACAAACTGCGCGCCCATCTACTAACCCAGGGCATCGAGGGCATCCCGGAAAGCAATACCGCAGTGTTCAACGTGCTGCAGGAACATGGCATCGCCCAACCTAATCCAGAAGGCAAGGCTATCTGGAGCGCAACCGTCACGAGCGATAACGGCTGGTCACACCGATTCACCTTTCTTAAACTGGCGCCGGCACTCATCTGGGAATCCAGTCAGCGACCGCCTGCGTTTGTAGGCACCGTCAGCGTAGAAACCGGTGCGCTTTCAGAGCCAGCGAGCGACCCTTCTAACGAGAACGAGCTCCCTACATCCGATCCACCGGACGACTTATGGGACTTTCTGAGCAGCGAAGATGCGCAACCCCAAAATTCGGGCCAAGATCATCAGAACTCCCCTGGACAACACTTTATGGATTGGCTGACCCTGGGCATTCAGAACCAATCCCTGCGTATCAATGATGCCAAGGCCCTTGTCCATACCGTGGACAACACGCTGTTTCTGGTTACCCCTGGCCTGTTCCAGCGCTACGCCCAGGCACACCCCCACCTGGCCCGTCAGGCCAAACGAGACAAGCTGCCTGACTGGGAGTGGGCACAAAAACACTTTGAACAGTTAAAGCGGCACCGTAAGCAGCCCAACGATCTGAACATCTGGACCTGCAACGTTCAAGGCCCACGTAAATCCAGTCAACTGCACGGCTACCTGTTAATCGATCCTGGCGAGCTGCTCGGCGAATTAACACTGAACAATCCGTATCTGCAGCTCGTCATCACAAACAAGCAGTAGGAAATTACACACAACGATTGCCGAACAATCCGTCAACACGCAGTGCCGCTTCTGGATTGACCGGTCAACCTATCACTTTCACATTTGCAGGTGTGCCTGGCTGATTTGCTCAGCCACATAACCAGCAGCCCGGATCTTCAGGTTGCGCTGCGGTTTACCGCAGAGATCCCGCCCATGATCGCCGCACTTCCGGTGGCGCGATCAATCGATCTTGATCGATGGAAGCCGTTTATCTCCCAACCCCCTACGGGCCTTCCCGTACGGGGTCGGCCTTTGTTACTTTGGAGGTCATATGAAACTCGAAATTGCTCTGTACCAGGCGTTAATGGCAATTAACGTCCCCGAGCAAAAAATCAACGCGGTAATCGAAGCGATGGAGTCAGACTTGAATACGTATCTCGCTACCAAGGTTGATATCGCAAACCTGCACAATCAACTGCAGTCGGAAATTTCACAGCTAGAGGTCAAGTTGACCATTCGCATGGGCGTCATGCTTTCTGCAGCCGTCGGCGTCATGATGGCCTTCATGAAACTCATGCAGTAACGACTTCAAGCGTTGTCTTCTCTGCGGGGGTCACCAGCCATCAAAGGATGGTAATTCCCCGCGTCACCTCGACTTTCCAGAATCAGCCGTTAGCCATCTGCATCAATGCATCTGCAGTGATTTGAATATACTCACGCATCCATACCCTGCCCAACCAATCACCCGGAATACCTTGCACGCCATAATACGCACCGGCTACCTGCCCAACGATTGCCGCCGTAGTGTCCGCATCATCCCCCAGATTCGCAGCCATCAGCACGGCCTCGGCAAAGCTATCTATCTGATGGAAACACCACAGAGCTGCTTCCAATGAAGCAACTGCATAACCTGAGCCTACAATGTCAGCGCGTACCTTTTCCCGATAAGTCCCTTGAGCAATCGCTACCACTTTTGGCTCGATCAAATCGGAGCTGTCCACCTGCAGCACCTGAGCTTTCGCCTCTCCACGTAATGCATTGGCGATCACCTTCGAAAGTACCAAACAGCACTCTACCGCCTCTTGAGCGGCGTGTGTCGTACGGGAGCTAGCGACAGAAAAGTTATGAATTCGATTGGTATCAGGGAAGTAGAACAGCACGACCGGGGCCAGACGCATGATAGAGCCATTGCCGGCCGAGTAACGGTCCGTCGAGCCCGCGTAGGGATCACCTTTACTTTGAAAGTCAGCCAATGCCTGGCGCACCGTCAGACCTATATCGAAGCACACCCCGGTAGAACTCAAATATCCCGATGTCCACCAGTTCAGATAGCGCTCCATCTGATCGACAGCGTCAAAGCAGCCCTTTTTCAATAGGCTTTCCGCCAAGCACAGCGCCATGGACGTGTCATCGGTCCACTTGCCAGGCTAAAGATTGAAAGGACCGCCACCTATCATGTCCATGACAGGAAGAAACGAGCCACGCGGCATAAACTCAACAGAGGTCCCAACGGCATCACCACAGGCCAGGCCTAGCAGGCAGCCCCGAAAACGATCCAACGCAGAGATAGGCATTTGTGATCAGCTCATAGACATCCTAGGTCGCAGCACTATTCCAGCTCTGCCCTACTTGGTATATAGGAAGCGACTGACTGTGGCAGTGAGAATGGGCCCGAGCCATAGCTCATCAGCACAAACAATAATTGCTATGAGGAATAGTGTGACGTTCCGGGCCTAGAACATGTGTCTCGATAAAGCATGGTCATGGTCTTATCGTTGCGCAGAAACCAATACCATCATGGGGCGCTCCGTTTCTTCGGCTAGCGCCGGGTTTGTTTCGATCTGATCCGATGCTGGTCCCCATTCATTGACATGCCGAATAGTAAAACCAGCAGCCATCAGCGCGTTCAGTGTGGTGCCCAAGGTCCGGTGGTACTTGACCACCCCGTCAGCCAGCCAGTTGCTGACGCGCTTACCTTCGTTTTGATAATTGTTGACAGCCCATGACCGTTGACCTTGATCATCAATGAGCCAGCCCTGACGGGCCGGACAGGTGTAGATCGGGTGTTCAGTCGTAAAGACAAACCATCCGCCAAGTTGCAACGCCTGATAGATGGCGGCCAATAACGGAGCGAGGTCAGGAAGGTAATGCAGAGTCAATTGGCTGTACACCAGGTCGAACGCTTGGCTCGGCAGTGTGAGCTGTTCGAGGTCGCGGCGTTGGTAGCTTATGCCGTTGTCATTGGTGAGTTCCCGTGCCCGGGTCAGCATTTTTTCAGACAAGTCCACGCCAAGCACCTCGGCGGCTCCTGCTGCTCGCGCACTGCGGCAAAACCAACCGTATCCACAGCCTAGATCGATGATCCGCTTTCCAGAAAGATCCGGAAGCATAGTCTGGATAGAGGCCCACTCCGGGGCAGCTTCTAAACCGAACTGAGAACGTGGTAGTTGAGCATAACCGTCGAAAAAGGCCTGATTGTCGTAGATATTTTGAGACATATTGAACTCCGAAAGTAATTGAGATCACCTCAAGCAACGGTGTCAGGAAGGCGTGTTGCCCGCTTACGTTTTTTGAATAAATAGACAAATAATTTGGAAACGACATCAGCGATGCCAGATTGAAGATACCGTAACGGCGGAAATGACCTACTAAAAAAACTGGGGCAACTGTCATATTGGATGAGCGCCAGTTACCTGCAGCCTTTTGTCCATTGGACAACAGGCCACAGGTGACCGTGTGGTGTCGGGTTATAACACGTCATCCTAGCCCTGCATTTTATGCCTGCGCGGGCTGCATGAGCCACAGCGAATATTCAACTGTCCCTCGACGTTCAACAGCCCGACTCACGTATTAATCGAGCTCTTATTGAACACGGAGTGGATGATGGATCTACTCAGTAACCCAATTTATTCAGGTCTTCGCGAAAGCATTTGGTTGCCAACTGCCGCGATACCCGAACGAAAAGAATGGGGACTATGACCAGCAACCCAACAAATACAGCAGGGACTTTCGGGCGTAGCCATGTCGCGCTAGCATCCAAGAAATCGTAAGCGCCTGGAATCATTTTTTCTAACATTTGATAGGGTGCTGGAAAGGACCACTGGAACTGCATCGCCGTAGCCGCGGCAATAATTGCAAGCACAATGGCGAGAAGGGTCAGTTCCAATACCAGCACAAGAATGACCTTGGCACGCTGCCACGCTTTGCGCCCGGGGTCATTGATGGGCACGATCTGCACATCCTTGATACGTAAGACATCACCTTCACGAACGGTATCGCTCTGTTTCCACACTACATCACCGAATTCCTTGGAGCGGTATTGGCCGAGAAATCGCTTGTAAAAGGATAACGTCCAACAGGTGTGAGGCGAAAATTTGGTGAGCGCTGCATCGGTAAACAAAAGAGCGCTACGAGGCGTGAGAGCTTTGGTAATACCGACCTTTAGCGGATTGTTCACCCCAATGGCATACAATCGCCCCTGGGTTTTAACCTTGAAATGCCCATTGGGGATATCAAACGCATCAGCCTCAGCTGTTGAATAGTGGATTAATGCTCGCGGGGTTTTAGGTGTGCTCATCTGTCTGCCAATCGTAGATTCACGGGACGCAGTGCTCGTAACGAACAACTGCGACATGGCGAATAAATCGGCCAAGCAACACAAAACTTTATCCAGCGAAGCAACCAGCTAAGACTTAGTCGGCCTAACAGAAAGGTAAATCAGAGCCCCGCATTAACACGGTTCCTCTGACGCAGATAACGCTTATCGAACCAGAATGGCTCGATATGCTCAACAAGGCGTGTCTGCGCCTGTGGGTGGCCCGCATTGATCAAGTAATTGGTCGCATGTGGAATCAACGCAGACGGCACCGGCAACAGCAGCTCCCCTCTTCCGTCCAACCACCTGCGAAGTCGGCTCGTTAGCCTGCCAAGCAACGGGGAACGCAGGTGAAGCACCCATCGACGCCCCTGGCGCAACGTCGATGCGGATCAACTGCAATGTAGAAGGAATATTCGCCAGGCTCAGGCGCATATGCGCCAGCACCTCCACCATTGCCAACGCAGGATGTTCAGCGGCGTAGATGACCGAACGTGGCAAGGTGTGCCGGCGACCGTCAGTATGATGACCACCAAAGCCGCTCAATCCTGGGAAAGCTGAAATACGCCACAACTGCATCAGAAGATGCCGTGCGCAGTGCGTCGGATGTGGGATTCTATCAAGCGTGCGCCAGAGTCCATCACCGACAACTGCATGGGCGAAATTGCAGGTTGGTCGGGCAAGTAATCAGCCGGAGTGTTCAACCATAACAACGCTGCAGCTTCGTCGCCACCGAACAACTCGACTGCCTCGGCGTACACCCGCGTCAAGCGCACCACTCGCTCGGATTCGGCTTCGCTGAAGCGTGTATTGCTGCTCAGTCGGTGCCGGATGGTGCTCTCTGGCGCTACCAGTGAGGACGATAACTTCAGCTTACTGGCGACACGTTTGTAGCTGTGGGTGGAAATACCATTGCCTACGATACGAACGGCATCAGACTCTGAGGTGAGCTTGATATCCAGCAGGCGCGCCATTCGCCCGAAGACGGTTTCCGCAGAGGTTTTGGGTTGCAATACAGCACTCATAAAAATCCCTCCATATGATCGAATTTATACGCCAAATGGCTGTTATCGTACATGGGCAAACCCAGGTAGCGCTCCCAGCAGGACGAGCGGTTTGACGCTGCCAGAATCAATGCTAGTCACGACGCTGAGAGGCTCCAAAAGGCGTCCCAAGGCCCCTTAGCTGTCGCCAGAACTGTTTGCGCTTGTGCCAGCCTCACAGCATCCAACTGCCAATCCGGCACTCTCAACCCACGGTTCCCCAACCCTATCGCCAACAACCGCCCCGCCTTGATCTCCCGACTGACCTGCTCCCGCGACTTACCCGCCAATCGCGCAAATTCTGGCACCGTCAAGTTAGTCGGCGCCTCATACGCCGCCAGCATCGCCAGACGCTCACGCTGAATATTCGAAACCACAGATTCAGCTTCCTTCACCGCCCCCTCCTCCACCGCAACCAGGCCCGCAGCAGCAACCGTGGCATCAGAGGACGCCACGACCTCTTTCGGTACAGCAGCTATGTCATAGACCAACGAAGCGCTAGCCGCACCTACCGCCTCCGGCAGTGAAGCCGTCCCCTCTAGCCGAATCGTCAGCGGTGAACTCGCTGCCTCATGCTTACTCTGTGCCCACAGATCCAACCGATTCGCCCAATCCTGCATCATAGTGCGGCGCTGCTCGATATATCTGGCGTGGTTATAGGTTGCACTGACCTGGTCTGGATCCGCATGGGAAAGCTGCGCATCAATCCAGTTTTTGGGGTAACCAATTTCATGCAGCGCTGTAGAAATGGTGGCGCGCATACCATGCCCTGTTAGCTGGTCAGCGTAGCCCATTCGGTGCAGGGCATTGTTCAAGGTGTTTTCGCTGATTCGCAGTTTTAAGTTGCTGCGATGCGAGAACAGAAACTTCTGTGCGGGCACGACCTGGTCAAGTAGATAGCGGACGATTTCAAGCGCCTGCACGGAGAGCGGGACGACGTAGGGCGGGATATCCCCGGCTGGGGTATTTCGCTTACGCATCTTTAGCTGGAGCTGCTTGACGACTTCCGGTGGAATGACCCACAGCTGTTTCTCCATGTCGAATTGGTCAGGGGTGGCGTAACGCAGTTCGCCTGTGCGAACACCGGTCAGCAGTAGCAGGCGCAAGCCCAGCTTGGTTTGAAGGTGGCCACCGTATTGCCGAATCGCCTTTAGCAGCTCAGGCAGTTGCTCCATCAGTAGATAAGGGTTGTTCGTCACCGGGGGTTTGGGCTGCGCGACAACGTCCAGGTCCGAGGCAGGATTGAGTTCCATACCTTCTACTTTCACCAGAGCATAACGAAAAAGTTGGTTGAACCAAGTGCGGCATTTTTCAGCCATGGTGAAAGCTCGGCGCTGCTCGATGGCACTAAGGATGGCCAGTAGATCGTGCCGAGTGATGCTTTTGATGGGGCGCTCAGCGAGGGTCGGCAAGATGTCTTTTTTGAAGACCCTAATAATTTGCGAGAGCGTGGTTTGGCGTCCTTCTTTCAAGCTCAGGCGACGGAAGTCGATCCAGTCGTTGTAGACCGCTTGAAAAGTGTACTTCTCTTTGGTCTCAACTTCACGGCGCTGCTGCTTACGGTGCTCGCAGGGGTTGATGTTTTGGGCCAGCAGCTTGCGCGCTTCATCACGACGTTCACGCGCCTGTTTCAGGCTGACTGCTGGGTAGCTGCCAAGGGACATGCTGGATTGCCGGCCAGCCCAGTAAAAACGGAACAACCATCGTTTTTTGCCAGCAGCCGTCACCATCAGGGACAGGCCGTCGAAATCACCGATGGTGTAGTTTTTATCGGCAGGTCGGGCGTGCCGAATTGCGATATCTGAGAGAGGCATGGCGAGCTCCTGTTAGAGAGTCAGCACCCGATGCTCATCTTGTGACCTGGGAGAATCCAGCAACAATGCGAATTCGAGTCTGTCCGTTAGACAGTACTTAAAACGATACTTAAACGTACCGGATTACCCTGGATTCCAGTGGCTTTCCGCAGCAACGAAAAGAGACGCCGAAGCGTCTATTTCGTGGATCCCAGCGCCCAGTGGACAGCTGCGGATCAAATTTTGGAGCGGGAAACGAGACTCGAACTCGCGACCCCGACCTTGGCAAGGTCGTGCTCTACCAACTGAGCTATTCCCGCTTGGTGATGCGCATTCTATAGAATCCTCAGCACCCGTCAACCCCTTGATTCAAAAAAGTTTTATTTCTTTTCAACCGTGGTTCGCAGATGAGGCCAGGCGGCGCGCAGGTATTGCAGCATGGACCACAGGGTCAGGCCGGCGGCGATGAGCAGCAAGGCGTAGCCGGTGAGTACCCAGAATGTGAAGTCCGACGGGTTGGCCAGCAGGATGACCAGCGCGAGCATCTGCGCGGCGGTTTTCCATTTGCCCATGTTGGAGACGGCGACGTGGGCGCGGGCGCCGATTTCGGCCATCCACTCGCGCAAGGCCGAGACGACGATCTCGCGGCCGATGATCACGGCGGCTGGCAGGGTCAGCCACAGGTTGCCGTGTTCCTGTACCAGCAGGACCAGGGCAACGGCCACCATGAGTTTATCGGCCACAGGATCGAGGAACGCGCCGAAGGGCGTGCTCTGCTCCAGGCGGCGTGCCAGGTAGCCGTCGAGCCAGTCGGTGGCGGCTGCGAAGGCGAATACCGAGCTGGAGGCGACGTAGCTCCATTCATACGGCAAATAGAACAACAGAATGAAAATCGGGATAAGCAGGACGCGTAGAACGGTAATCAGATTAGGGATATTCATCGGCACAACTGGCTACGAGGTGAGAAGGCATTCTATTCGCTGTGCAGGTTTGCATAAATCAGCTCAGCGAGCTTTTTACTGATACCGGGTGCTTTGGCTATCTCGTCAATGCTGGCACGGGACAGCTCCTGCAAGCCACCAAAATGTTTAAGCAAGTCGCGACGGCGGGTCGGGCCTACCCCCGCAACCCCTTCCAGGGTTGAGGTTCGCCGGGTTTTGCCACGGCGGGCGCGGTGGCCGGTAATGGCGAAACGGTGCGCTTCGTCGCGGATTTGTTGAATCAAGTGCAGTGCGGGTGAGTCGCCCTTCAAAGTGAACTCATGGGCGGCATCATTCAAGTACAACGTTTCAAAACCAGCCTTGCGCGTGGTGCCCTTGGCGACGCCGAGCAGGATCAGGTCGGGCACCGCCAGTTCGTTGAGCACGTCACGGGCCATGGACAACTGGCCCTTGCCGCCGTCTACCAGCAGGATATCGGGCAACTTGCCCTCCCCGTCCTTCAACTTGCTGAAACGCCGCGTGAGCGCCTGGTGCATGGCGGCGTAGTCATCGCCTGCGGTGACGCCTTCGATGTTGTAGCGCCGGTAGTCGGCCTTGATCGGCCCTTCCGGCCCGAATACCACGCAGGAGGCCACGGTGGCCTCGCCGCTGGAGTGGCTGATGTCGTAGCACTCCAGGCGCTGGGGCGGCTCGTCCAGGTTGAGGACTTCGGCCAGGGCGTCGAAGCGTGCGGCAACGTGCTGTCGATTGGCCAGGCGCGCGCTCAGGGCCTGTTCGGCGTTGGTCACGGCCAGTTGCTGCCAGCGGGCACGGGTGCCGCGTACGCGGTGGCTGATGTCCAGCTCGCGGCCGCGCAGCTCGTGAATCGCTTCGATCAAGGTGGGGAAGTCTTCATGCACCACGTTGACGATCAGCTCCGACGGCAGATCGCGCTCAGGGCTGCTGACGTAATAGTGGCCAAGGAACGCAGCCATGACCTCTGCCACGTCTTCGTCGATACCAGTCTGCGGAAAGAAGTTCTTGCTCCCCAACACCCGCCCGCCACGCACGCTGATCAGGTGCACACAGGCGCCGCCCGGGTTGACGAACGCGGCGATAACGTCGACGTCACCGGTGCCGCCTTCCATGCTTTGCTGGTCCTGGACGCGACGCAGCAGAGAGATCTGGTCACGTAGCTCGGCAGCCTTTTCGAAATCCAGGGTGCTGGCCGCCTGCTCCATGGCCCCGGACAGCTCATCAGTGAGCGCATTGCTGCGCCCTTCGAGGAACATCACCGAGTGGCGCACATCCTCGGCGTACTCTGCCGGCTCAACCAGGCCCACACAGGGCGCCTTGCAGCGCTTGATCTGGTATTGCAGGCACGGCCGCGTGCGGTTCTTGTAAAAGCTGTCTTCGCACTGGCGCACAAAAAAGGTTTTTTGCAGCAGGCTCAGGCTTTCACGGATCGCCCCAGCGCTGGGATAAGGCCCGAAGTACTTGCCCTTGAGCTTTTTAGCCCCGCGATGAATGCTCAGGCGCGGGAAGTTGCCATCCGATAAAAACACGTAAGGGTAGGATTTATCGTCACGCAGCAGGATGTTGTAGGGCGGCCGCCATTCCTTGATCAGCGTCTGCTCAAGCAGCAGCGCCTCGGTTTCATTGGCGGTAATGGTGGTTTCGACCTGGGCGATACGCGCCACCAGGGCGGCGGTTTTCGGCGCAAGGCCGGACTTGCGAAAATAACTCGCCAGCCGGTTCTTGAGGTTCTTGGCTTTGCCCACATACAGCAGGCGTGCCTCGCTGTCGAACATGCGGTACACGCCGGGGCGGCCACTGCAGGTCGAGAGAAAGGCACTTGGATCAAACGGCGTAGTCATGTCAGGCGCTGGCGTCCACCATGCCGTGGCGCACCGCGAGCAGGGTCAATTCAACATCACTGCTGATGGCGAGCTTCTCGAAGATGCGATAGCGGTAGGTATTGACGGTCTTGGGCGACAGGCACAGCTTGTCGGAGATCGACTGCACTTTCTGGCAACCGACGATCATCAAGGCGATCTGGATTTCCCGCTCCGACAGCGTATCAAACGGCGAATCGCTGGTGGGCTGGAAGGATTTGATCGCCAACTGTTGGGCGATCTGCGGGCTGATGTAACGCTGGCCGGCAAAGACCAGGCGAATGGCCTGCACCATCTCCGCCAAGCCCGCGCCTTTGGTCAGGTAGCCCGCAGCACCGGCCTGCAGGAGCCGCGTCGGAAACGGGTCTTCCTCGCACACCGTCACTACCACGACCTTGATGTCCGGGTGGCTGCGCAACAGCTTGGTCGTGGCACCAAGACCGCCGATCCCGGGCATCTTGACGTCCATCAACACCACATCGGGTTTCAATTCCCGAGCCTTGATCAGAGACTCCTCCCCTGACTCAGCCTGGCCGACTACTTGCAGGCCGTCGATGTCAGCCAGCATTCGTGTAATGCCTGTACGAACGAGATCATGATCATCGACTACTAGCACCCTAATCAAGCAGACACCTCGCGATATGGTCTTATAGATTGCTGAACACCTTAGCAAAAAAGCTGGGCGCAGACCTAGCCGCAAGCGTCATATATATGGAGTTTGCCTGCTCGGTAGTCGTCCACCGGCTGGCGGACGACCGGATTTATTGGGCAAAAGGTCAGGAATCCTGGGGCGCACGCCCGCCGTTTTCATATTTGCCTTGAGCGTTGGCTTCAACGCCTCCGATTTCACCAAAAACTTTTTGCGGCAGGCCGAGTCGCTCTCTTTCTTGCCTTAAACGCGAACCGATTCCACTCATTTGGATGCATGATCCCATTTTGCACACATCAAGAGGTGACACACTCATCTCTTCGTTGAACGAACTTGAGCGGTTTTGAACCATGCCCGGAATCCGCACCGCTGCACAAGCCAAGGCCTGGCTGGAACATCAAGGGAAGTCGGTTCCTGAATCAGTATGCGCTTATTAGGATTTTGTACAGGGTTTAGCGTACGCGACAGACACGCTCCATCCGCCAGAAACCATCCTCCTCGCCAACAATGCTGAACCCCATGCGTTGATAGAGCCTTCTGGCCGGATTGGTCTTGAACACGGTCAACCGCAACAGCCCCAGCGCCTGTGCCTTCAGCGCTATTTGCTCCAGCACCCAGGTGCCTGCGCCCTGCCCGCGATACGCCTGGAGCAAATGCAACTCGCGGATGTATAGAGCGCCACCATCACGGCTCAGGCTGATAAACCCCAACGTGTGGTCATCTCGGCAAATCAGCCAGTTTTCCCGACCGGCCCAGGCCGTGTCGAAGCCGGCATTGGACCAAATCAGTTGGTTTTGCACGTAGTAGCGGTTCATCGCCTGGTGGGTCAGGGCTCGCGCAAACGGCAGGTCCTGTTCTGTGGCAGCACGCAGGTGAAAAGCCATTTACACGGCCACCACTTGGCCCACCCAATGCTCGTCGTCGCGGCGGGCAATCACCAGCGCTTCGCCGACACCGGGCACCGCTGCAAGCAAACGGCCATCCGCGGCCCAGATCGCACTGCGACCTGCACAGGCCCAGCCACCCGAGGGGCCACCGTGGTTAGCCATCAGCACCAGCAGACGATGCTCCGCGGCATAGCCCTGCAGCAGCGCGCTGTCTTTTGCGTAGCCGCCTTCGCTGATCAGTACGCCTGCTGCGTAGACATTGGCGCCCGCTTGCGCCGCATGACGTGGATGACTGGCGTGGGAGAAGTCGGCGCAAACCGCCAGGGCAATACGGTCATTGCCCCATTGGAGTGCCTCACCACCCTGCCCGGCCGCAAACGCCACGTCTTCGCCTGGATGCAGATGCTGCTTGGTGTACACCGCCAGTGAGCCGTCGGCCCCCAGCACCAGGGCGCCAATCAAAACATCCGCTTGCGGGGCCAGTCGGATCGGCATACCCACCACTGCCGTCAGCTGCAACTCGCGCGCCATCTCGCGCAGGCGCGCCAACACTGGCGCATCGGGAGCGATGGCCAAGTCAGCGGCCAGCGTGGGTTCATAACCGGTCAAAGACAGCTCCGGAAACACCAGCAATTGCACACCCTGCTCTGCCGCAGCCTGCATGAACACCCGGTGCCGTGCGATATTGGCTTCAACGTCGCCGGCAATGGAAAGGGTTTGCGCCGCAGCAAGGGTCAAGGCAGTCATGGTCGCGTCCTGGCAATCATCGTTTATGAGCCACCAGCATAGCGACACTCACCCCATAGCCGTAAGTACCCTCAAGCAATAGAAATTACTGATTGAATCCACCCGTACGCCTCTAGTAAGCTCCCCCCATCATTTGGAGAGCCACCATGTTGCAACTCACCCATACTCAGGTTTGCCCTGCTGCCAGCGCCTTGCGCTCGGTGTCGGCTACCCGCGTGAACGGTTCGAGCGCACTGGCCGGCTTTTATTTTGGGTATTGGTTTAGCCACTGGCGCGCCTGATACCTGAAATCGGCGCCCACTACTCAAGGGGTCGCCTACCAGAGAAATCTAAACCCCCGGTCGGCTCCCCGACCGGGGGTTTTGTTTTTCAGCCGCTAACCATTTTGTTTGTTCAAGAACACTTAAAGGAATCACGCCATGAACTACGCCACTTATTACCGCTTCGACACTTGCACTGCATGGCGATTTAGCCAGCTCCGTTCGGGACAGCCTGCCGCCTCCGATCGGTCACCTATTGGTGGCAAACCAACCCACGTCGCCAGTACGGCCAATTGTCGAACACCCCAGTAGGCCAAGCGCGCGGGAACAACCCGCCGCTTGCCCAGGAAGCCTTGAATATGAACTCCTCCGTCGCCGCTTTGCCCGTCTGCACCCTCAACAGCGCCAATGAAGCCCTGACCCAGCGCCTGCCCAGCTCCCTTGAGCTGAAACACCAGCTGCCCCTCAGCCCGTTCCTCCATGAACAGATCCACGCGCATCGCCAGGCCGTGCGTGCCATCCTCAATGGCGAAGACTCGCGCTTACTGGTGATTGTCGGCCCGTGCTCGATCCACGATCCGCAATCGGCCATGGAATACGCACGCAACCTGAAGAAACTCGCGCTTGAAGTCAGCGACCAGATGCTGCTGGTGATCCGCGCCTACGTCGAAAAACCGCGTACCACCATCGGCTGGAAAGGCCTGGCCTACGACCCGCACCTGGACGGCAGCGATGACATGGCCGCCGGCCTGACCCTGTCCCGCGAACTGATGCGTGAAATGCTGCGCCTGGGCCTGCCAGTCGCCACCGAGCTGTTGCAACCCATGGCTGCCGGCTACTTCGATGACCTGCTCAGTTGGGTCGCCATCGGCGCACGCACCACCGAGTCGCAGATCCACCGCGAGATGGCCAGCGGCCTGGGCATGCCCGTAGGGTTCAAGAACGGCACCGACGGCGGCGTCGCGATTGCCTGTGATGCAATGCGCTCAGCGTCCCACCCGCATCGCCATTTCGGTGTCGACAGCCAAGGCCATCCCGCCATCATCCAGACGCCAGGCAACCCCGACACACACCTGGTACTGCGCGGCGGTCACCGTGGGCCAAACTACGATGTACAGAGCGTGGTCCAGGTGAAACATGACCTGGCCAAGGCCAAAGTGGCGGCGCGGATCATGGTCGATTGCAGCCACGCCAACAGCGGCAAGGACCCACTGCGCCAACCGGCAGTGTTCAATGACGTACTGGAGCAGCGCTTGCAGGGTGATACGTCGCTGATCGGCATGATGCTTGAGAGCCACTTGTTCGAAGGCTGTCAGCCGCTGAGCGCGTCAATGCAATACGGCGTGTCGGTAACCGATGGTTGCCTGGGTTGGGACGGAACCGAGCAGTTGCTGCGCAGTGCGGCCGAACGCCTGCGCGAATCTCACAAAACCAATTGACGGGTGCGGATCAACATGCGGCAGCAGCGTTGAAGCGAAGCTAGGCCCGGGCCACCCGCGCCCGGGACAACTCCCGTAGCCACGGCAGTACCCGCAGGCCATGGGCAGCCTCGGATGGGTCGACGATGTCCATGAAGTGTTCGAGGCTGACGTTGTCCGGCACGCCCGGCAGACGCACCCGCACCGCTGACGTCGCACCGGCAGGCTCGCCCAGGTCGATGTGCTCGTATACCAACACGTGGTGCACTGACTGCTGGAGCCCAATGGCATGGTCCAGCAACCCGGCATTGATGATGAGCGCATCGAAGGGTTCGGCTGGAATGGAGGTCAGAATCTGGACTTCTTCGAGCGTTTGCACCGGCACGATCCGGTAATACCCCAACTGGTTGAGCATTTTCTCGATGTACAGGCGTTGCAGATGCTGTTCATCGGCAATCAGGATGGTCAGTGCTTTGTTTGGCATGGCAAACCCCTGGGGCAGGCAGTGCTCGGCAGTGAGCGTCGCCCATTTTCCAGACATATGCCGACGACAAAATCAGGCATTTTCCCCGTTTACGTAAGAGTTTTCCCAAATCGCCTGAATGGTGATCAACCGCGGTCAAGGCCGATTGCAATACGCGTTCAAGCCTTGCTGCAAAATACCAATCGCTTCACTGACGCCATCAACCGCAGGGCCCAATGCCAGGCGGTCCCGCTGTTCACACACCGCCTCCAATGTTTCACAACACGCGACCAACCCCTGCGCCTTTACCATCCGTGCGCCACCCTTGGCGCGATGGGCCAGGTCGTGCAGCTTGGCAAAGTCGGCCTGGCTTGACAGCTGTGAGAGCAAGGCACGGTCCGTTTCCAGGCTGTCGAGCAACGGCACCAGCAACTCGATAAGCGCGGGGCGATCATCCCCCGTCAATGCGACCAGGGTGCTCAAGTCAAACGCCTGCATTTGTGGCGGGCCCAACTCGGCTGAACGCGAAGCCAATGCCGAGCGCAAGTCGTCCAGCCCGGTGGGTTTGAACAGGCAGCCGTCCATGCCGGCTTGCCGACAGCGCTCGGTTTCCTCCGGCTGGGCGTTGGCGGTGAACCCCAACAGCAGGCAAGGTGCCTGACCCCGTTCACGTTCTTGCGCACGAATCTCGCGCGCCAACTGGTAGCCATTCTTGAACGGCATATTGCAATCGGTGATCACACCGTCGAATTGTCCCGCCCGCCACTGCTCAAACCCTTGGACGCCATCTTCGGCCGTAGTGATCTGGTGGCCCAGGAAGGTCAACTGGCGCGCCAGCAGCAAGCGGTTGGCCGGGTAATCATCCACCACCAGGATGCGCAGTGCGCGGCCCTCTGGCACGGCATCAGCAGTGTGTGCGGCATGGGTCGGCAAGCTGTCCGTCAGGGCCAGCGCCAGTGTCACATCCACCCGGGTGCCCTGCCCCAACACGCTGCTCAAGTGCAACTGGCCGCCCATCATTTCGCACAAGCTGCGGCTGATCACCAACCCCAGGCCAGAACCGCTGCGGGCCGACTGCTGGTTATTGCTGCCCTGGATAAACAGGCTGAACAATCGCTGCTGATCTTTGACGCTGATCCCAATGCCGGTGTCTTGCACCCATAGCTGCACATTCAACCGGTCGCCCTCGACTAGCGCCCGCGCCCCGAGGCTTACCTGGCCGCTGGCGGTAAACTTGATGGCATTGCTCAACAGGTTCGACACCACCTGTTTGAAGCGTAGCGGGTCGACCAGCACCGTCCGCTCAACCAAGGACTCCAGCTGGACTTGCAGCGCCACCCCCTTGGCTCGCGCCAATCCCTCGAACACGCGCGCCACCGATGCCAACAGCTCACGCAGATTGGCCGGCTCCAGGGTCAGCGACAAATGCCCGGACTCGATCCGCGCGATATCGAGAATGTCGCCAATCAACTCCAGCATGCCGCGCGATGCCACGGATGCCACTTCCAAGGCATCCCGGTCGGCCCGCCCCTGTTCGGCATTTTTCAAGGCCAACTCGATCATGCCGATCACGGCGTTCATTGGCGTGCGGATTTCGTGGCTCATGGTCGCCAGGAAGGTAGTCTTGGCGCGGTTAGCGGCGTCGGCATCGTCCTTGGCTTCCTGCAATTGGCCCAGCAAGCGATGACGCTCGCTGACGTCCACCCAACCGGCAATCATGCCCACCACCTTCTCGTCGCCGTCGCGATACGGCAGCATCCATTGGTAAATGGTCAGCACGTCGCCGTTGGGTACCTTGAGTATCCGGTCATGAATCTGCGGCTCGCCGGCGGCCATCAAGCGCAGGTAATCCTCATGAAACGACTGGGCCTGTGGAGGATTGTTGACGTCGGTTTCCATCACCGTCTTGCCGATCACGTCTTCAAGCTTGTAACCAAACACATCGAGGTACGCATTGTTACAGGCCATCAACCGACCCTGGCGGTCGCGTACATAAATCGGATGCGGGGTGCCGTCGATCAATACGCTCATGAACCGCATCTGATCGCTGAGCGCCCGCTCGGCCTGCACGCGCTTACGAATCAGGCTGCGCAAGTAGATGATCCAACCCAGCGTGACCACCAACAACAGTGCGGCCAACCCGAAGCCCTGAATGATCACGTTGCGATAACGCAGCCAGTAGCTGTCCTCGATGATGACTTCGCTGCGCCATTGGCCAATCAATTCATCCATTTCCTGCGGTGTGATGCTCAGCAGTGCCTTGTCCAGGATCGAATACAGCTCCAACTGACTGCGGTTGACCCCGAAGGTCACGCGCGCCGGTTCAGTGCCGACCGTACTGGTGATACGCAAGCGGTCTCGGTAATGCCGGGTGATCAGATAGCGCGCACTGATCAGCGAGTTCACGGCGCCCTCGGCGTCGCCATTGGCCACCAGCGCCATGGCTTGCAGCGGGTTTTCAACGTCGATAAACGCAACCCCTGGAAAGTTTTGCGCTATCTCATCATGCAGGCCATTGCCGGTCACCATGGCCAGGCGTTTGCCAACCATATCCTCCAGCGTGAGCGGGCTATCAGGGCTGTCGCGGGTCACCAGCACAAACGGGCTGGTCAGGTAGGGCCGAGTAAAGCGCACTTTGTCGGCACGTTCCGTACTGGGGGTAACCACCGCCAGCATATCCGCCGTGCCCGCACTGACAATATTGACCTGGCGCGGCAACGAACTGCCCGGGACCACATCGAACTTCAAACCGGTACGCAAGCTGATGCGCGACAACACCTCCGCACTCAGCCCTTCGAATTGCCCCTTGTCACCGATAAAAGACAATGGCAGAAAGTCGTTTAGCACCGCGACTCTGACCCGTGGATTTTTCTGCACCCAGCGTTGTTCATTGGCACTCAAGTGCAGCCGGTCGATGCCCACGATGCCCAGGTTGCCACCGCTCCAGCGGCGCAGGATTTCCATGTGCTCACTGGCGGGAATGGCCTCCAGCGCCGCATTGATGATCTGCAGCAGCCGCGTATTGTCCCGGGTGACGGCAAACGCAAACGGGTTGACCTCCAGGGTGGAAAAATCAGCCATGCGTACATTGTTCAGGTGGTTGCGATTGATCAGGTAATTGCTGCTGATGGCATCGCCCAGGTATACATCGGCGCGACCAAACGCCACGGCGCCAATGGCCTCGAAGGTCGAGGCAAAAAGCTCCAACTGTGCACGGGGGTAAAATGCCCGGACAGCGTCGGGCTGCATATAGTGATACAGCATTGCCACCCGCTTGCCTGCCAGGTCGTCACTCAACGCTTGGCTGTCACCGCTGCGAGTCACCAGGGTCGGTTGATCGTTGGCGTAGGAACGAGACAACTGCAATTGCTTGTCGGCAGCCTCATAGCCATTGGCGGAACCGAGAAAATCCACGTCACCCTGCTTCAGGGCCTGGACCACATCATCACGGGTTTCGTAACGCCGAACCTCGATGGAGATATGCAGGGCCTGGCCAATCAGCGCGGCAAAGTCGGCCGTGATACCTTCGAGTTCGTCGTTGTTATTGGTCAGGTCAAAAGGCACGTAATCGGGGGCAGAAATCCCCATGACCAATGTGCGCCGCTCGCGTAGCCAGCGCCAATCAGCCTCGGTCATCTCTACTTTGGGGATTTCGAGGTGGGAGTGCCCCAACAGTTGCAAAGCCTGGGGCTCTTCAAAGGCCACCGCGATCAGGGGTAATAGGCTCATCCAAAGGATCGCGACGAACCTGGTCAACGCGGTGGTGATCATTTGCAGCTCAGATCAGATGGTTGCGCTGGGCAAACTTGGACAAATGCACCACCGAGGACATACGTAACTTCTCCTTGAGTCGAGTCTTGTAGGTGCTGATGGTCTTGTGGCTCAGCAGCATTTTCGCGGCCACTTCCTTATTGCCCAGCCCCAGGGCCAGCATCTGCAATACGGTCAATTCACGGTCCGACAATGACTCGATCATTTGTCGTTCCGTTTCCTGCAGGTCATCACGGCGTACCGAACTGGTCGGCAAACTGGGGAAGCAGCTGTAGCCCGACCTGATCGCCCTGATGGCTTTGATCAACTCGTCCAACTCCCCGGTCTTGGCCACGAACCCCATCGCTCCGGCACGCATACAGCGGGTAGAAAAGAACACCGCCATGTAAGAGGTGAGCACCAGAATCTTGCACGGCAGGGCCAGTGCCTTGACCCGGCTGATAACCTCCAACCCACCCAGTTTCGGCAGCGCAAGGTCGAGAATGATCAGCTCGGGACGTTGCTCCCTGGCCAACTGCATTGCATCTGCCCCATCACCTGCTTGGTAGATTTCAGTAAACCCTTCCGATTTCAGAAGGTGTTTGACCGTCGCGCAGATAAATGGATGGTCATCCACAATTAATGCTTTGCTCATAAAACTTCCCTATGTGGACAAAATACCCTTACACATAACACCGGGACTGGATACCTGTGAGAAATGACAGTTCCGACGAGCGGCACTGCATACCCTCATGGCGATAACCAGGCGATGTCTGGCCCCTTCAATTAACTCAGCATAACCACGGACGCCGGACCACAACGACCCAACAGCCGCAAGTGCCCAACCTTACCAACGCCAAGATGTTTCAATTGAAGGGATATTCCGGACTATATGTAGGATTTTTCCACAACCAAGCTTAGCCAATCCTGGCGTGCCCAGAGGGATCAGTCGGTGGTACTCGGGCTCCAGAAGGCCTGTACCACCAGGGTTGACGTGGAGATGCGCGTCACCAGTGCATCCAGCTCATCGCCATCGACCGACGTTGCGGCCAGAGTGGCCTCGATTTCCACTTCTTCACTGCCGAATGGTCGCACGTCGACATCGCTGGCCGGGTAGTTACAGCGCGCCAACTCGGCTTCCAACAGGACCATCACTGCCTGTTGCTGGCTGCGCCGCGCAATCACGTAAAGGATGTTGGTGACCTCTGCCGATACCACGTCCAGTGGCTGACGGTTGATGTTGTTGACGATCGGTCGCAGCAAGGTATTGGCCGCCAGCACAAACAGCGTGCCCAGCAATGCCTCAAGGATCAGGTCGGCACCGGCACAGGCGCCCACCGCCGCCGAAGCCCACAGGGTGGCCGCCGTATTGAGGCCGCGCACGTTGCCTTCTTCACGCATGATCACACCGGCCCCCAGGAAGCCGATGCCCGACACCACGTAAGCGACTACACGCACAGCGCCTTCCGCACCACCGAGGCGGTTGGCCATGTCGACAAAAATCGCCGCGCCCACCGCCACCAGCACATTGGTACGCAAGCCCGCGGTGCGCTGGCGGTACTGGCGCTCGAAGCCGATCAAACCACCCAGAATAAACGCCGCGCTGAGGCTGACCACGGTATCGATCAGGGAGTTGAGGTTGATGTTGTTGATTGCCTGCATAAAAAATCTCCATGAATACAGCGGCAAATTGGAAGCACCGCAGGTCCCTGTGGGAGCTGGCTTGCCTGCGATAGCGGCGCGTCAGCCAATGAATCAGGCGACTGATACACCGTCATCGCGGGCAAGCCCGGCTCCCACAGTTTTTGCGGTGTTGCATAAAACGTATTACTGCCAGCCAAACTTGCGGATGTAGTAGCCCTTCACCGCTTGGATCAGCGCCATGTACGCCAGCAAAATCGCGGGCAAAAATACGAAGTACAGCGACGCCAGCGCCTGCAATGTGAAGTAGTGCGCCAGGCTGGGCGGTACTTCGCGGCTGACACTGGCGTCAGTCACAGTCTCAAGCATCTCCAGGCGGAGAAAATGGCCCGCCGGCCGTAAAAGGCAGGCGCGTCCGTAGCATCCAGGCGTTACCCCGGTGCTGGTCAGCGTCGATGAGAGGGATTCAGGCAGGCGCCAGGACGGGCCACTGCCGGGATACCGCTTCTCGCTTTGTGAGGCGAGACAACGGCATCTGGAAAATGCGCGTTACCTTGCCAAGTAGATGCCGGTTACCGAAACCGGCCGACGACTGTCACTCGAACAAGTACCCACTGAGGGTCTCCGCTATTAATGAAAACGCGCGAAGCTTACGCCCCGATGGTGGCCGAGTAAACCGTAGGAAGGTGCCCACATGGAGAACACGAAAATTCTTCAGGATGGGTTCAGGAATGCCTTTCTCAACCCCATCTGCCAGCAAATGTGGGAGGGGGCTTGCTCCCGAAGAGGTGTGTCAGCTACGCATTCACTGCCTGACACACTGAATTCGCAGATACGCCCCAGCTATGGGCCAGGTGCTGTGCTTTCATTCATGAGCTTGCCTGCTATCGGCCGGCGCTTGGACACGATCTTCGAGACTGTAATCGCGCACTACCTGAGCAATACGCAGGTGGTAGTCAGCAAAAACCTGCCGACGGCCTGCTGATTGAGCTGCTCGATGTAGCTCAAGGCTGCGCCACTGCTGGATTGCTTCCTCGTCACGCCAGAATGATAGCGACAGCAGTTTTCCAGGTTCACTCAGGCTCTGGAAACGCTCAACTGAAATGAAACCATCGATTTGAGCCAGCAGGGGCTTGAGTTCGGCAGCGAGGTCGAGATAACGCTGGTAGTGCTCCTCGTGCGGCCAGGCTTCAAAAATAACAGCGATCATTGTTGAGTCTCCTCATCACGCCAGAACTGTGGGATACGGCCATTCAGGGAAGGCAAATAACGCCAGCGATAATCACGGGCAGAAGCGTTGGGCTGTCGATGCAAGAATGCCGAAATCACTTCTGAGGCAATAGCCAATGCCAAGGGTTGGCCTGGACATTGATGTCTGCCTGAGCCGAAGCTGAAGGTTCGTCGTCGCGCCCGCTTGAGCAAGAAGCTGTCGGGGTCTGGGTTGGCGCAGGGGTCTCGGTTGGCAGCAGCGAGCAATAATAAAATGGTATCGCCCGCCTCTAAAACGCTGTCGCCAATCTTGCATCGCCTGGCAACAAACCGCCGAGTGTTTTGTACCGGTGAATCGTGGCGCGCGACCTCTGCCACCCACCCAGCGACAAGCGTCGGTGTGGCTTGCATGCCTTCAAACAGCTCAGGCTTACGTTGGAGCGCTATAAGGGTGTTGCCGATCAGCCCGGCGGTGGCTTCGCAGGTCTGTGACAATAGCCCGATCAGATTCGCGATCAATGCATCATCGTCTTCCCAGGCTGAAGCGTCGTAATCGCTATAAAGACGGCCCAACACACCACTACCTTTATCATCGTTACTCAGCAGCGTTTGGAACATTTGGCTCAGCCGTGCCGCCGCGCAATGGGCTTTACCGAGTTGAGCCTCGTCACTTAACGGCGACAGACAGGCAACAAAATCCCGTGTCAGCGGCACGACTTCCTTTAGCTGGCTGGATGTGAAACCTATCAAGGATGCAATGACCGAAACCGGCAACGTGAACATCCACTCATTCGGGTTATCGCCCGAGATATCAAATGTCTCGACGACCTGCGCCACGAGGCCTGCGATGTTTTGCGTGCCCATCGAGGCCAGGATGGGCTCGATAACCCTGCGCGGGCACTGATGTTGCGTCCCCTCGTTCATGCGCATCAAACGACCGAAAACGTGACCTGCGGCGCCTTGCGCAAGGGCAGTTGGAATCGGCTCGTGCAGTGGACGTACAAGGCAGTCGGGATGTTCCAGAATGGCCTCGACAACGCCGGCGCCACTGGCAATCCATACACCAAGATCTGCATCGAACAACAGTTCCCTTTGCTGCCTGAGGCATGAGTAATAAACGTAGGGATCGACATGAGTAGCGGCTTCAAACGGCGTCATTTTGGCAGTCCTTTTCACAAAGAACGGCTACTATCGAGCAATCGTCCCCCCCACAATTCGCTCAGGAACGAAATATGGATTCCCAAAGCAATGACACTGCTATTTCCCGTGTCGCAGGCGCCATTGCGGAGCCCGCGAGGACGAAAATGCTTTGTTCGCTGATGGACGGTCACGCCCGTACCAGCACCGAATTGGCAGTCATCGCCGATGTCAGTGCATCCACGGCGAGCGCGCACTTGGCAAGGCTCAAAGAGGACGGTTTGATAAAACTGCACACGCAGGGCAGGCACCGCTACTTCAGCCTGGCAGACGCGCACGTGGCCCAAGCTATTGAAGCTCTCATGGTGATCAGCCGAAACGCGCAGACCCAGTTCGTTTCGACGGCCCCCGGTCGATTGCAGTTGGCGCGGACCTGTTATGACCACATGGCAGGATCCCTGGCTGTACAACTGCACGACTATTTCATCGACGCCGGCTGGTTGAGCATGCCGGTCGCTGGTGACGGTACTTATCAGCTTAGCGTGGAGGGCGAAAAAGCGATGACGGGGCTCGGTGTCGAGATAGAAACCGTAAGGGCGCAGCGACGTCGTTTCGCTTGCTCATGCCTGGATTGGAGCATGCGCCGCCCTCACCTCGCCGGCGCACTGGGGGCCGCTGTTCTACAAGCCGTTATAAGCCGCAAATGGGTGATCCAGGACCTTGATAGTCGAGCATTGGCCTTGACGCCCAAGGGGCGAAAGGAGCTGTACGGCAGATTTGGGATCACGGTTGAAAGCAAGGAGCTGGAGAAATCAGGCGCCGCCTCCATATGAGGCCATATTCAATCTCTTCAATCATCCCGCGTCAGCACTTCCAGCAATTCAATCTCGAAACGCAGGTTGCTGTTTGGCTTGATATGCACGCCCATCGAGCGTTCGCCATAGGCCAGGTGCGCCGGTACGTACAAGGTGCGCAGGCCGCCAACCTGCATGCCCATCAAGCCCTGGTCCCAACCCTTGATCACGCGACCGGTACCGATAACACACTGGAACGGTTTGCCCCGCTCCCAAGACGAATCGAACACCGTGCCATCTTCCAGGGTGCCGGTGTATTGGGTGGTGATCAGCGCGCCCTTGACCACGGTTTTGCCGGTGCCCAGGCGGATGTCAGTGACTTGCAGTTCGTCGTTGCTCATGGGGGGCTCATTGAAGGGTGAAAGGCTGGGGTTTTCCCAGATTCGGCTGGGTTTGGCAAGCGTAGGAACAGTCGGAACAATGACATTTCCCTTTAACTTGCAGGACGCTTCCGAGAGAATCCCAACCGCTTGCGCCGTTCGAATCACGTGGCTAGTCTTCGTCGGTCACTGCCAATTAGATAGCCGTCCGCTGTCAGGCTGCCAACAGCCTCGCCACAGAACCAGCGCCGTACCGCAATCTACTGTGGGAGGGGGCTTGCCCCCGATGGCGGCGCATCAGCCCCTGCATCATTGACTGACACCCTGCTATCGGGAGCAAGCCCCCTCCCACATATTGATTTGCGTGCAGCCCCGGTTTCTACAACCAATGCCAGAACCGGCTCCAGAAGCCTCGCCCCAACTCATCCTTGCACCCGGCATATTGCCGCGCATACATCTGCGAACGCGCCTGCACCTTGCTCGCCACCGGTAGCAACCAGGCTTTGCTGGCGTAGGTGCGCTGGCGGTAGCCGCCCCAACCTTCGTGGTAGTTCAGGTATTGACCATAGGCGTCGTATTTGTAGACGCCATTGATGGTGTAAGTCTTGTCCATGTACCAGCCGATAAAATCGATGGCGTCGTCGAAGTCTTCGCGATCAGCGCCGCTGCGGCCGGTGGCTTTGCGGTAGTCGTTCCACACTTCATCCTTGGCTTGGGCGTAGCCCGCAGCGGTGGACACTCGGCCCCAGGGGATGATCCACAACAGGTATTTACGCGGGGTCTTGGCGTCGTAGCGAAAGCCCGACTCCTGATACATGATCGCAAACGGCACCTGGATCGGCACGCCCCAGCGCTTTTGCGTGACCTTGGCGGCGTCGTACCAGTCATCTTTTTCGCGAAAGATGCCGCACAGGTCATTGGGCGTGCGTGGCGGCGAGGTGCCACACGCCGCCAACAGAGAAGTGAGTAATAACAGTCCAACGGCTTTGCCTGCGCTCAAGGGGCACCTTTGCGGGATACGGGTAAAAGGCCAGCATTTTACCCGTTCCCACAGACGGCGTCCTTGCCGCAGACAGTTTTACGCCAAAGGCACGCGACGGGTAGTCAACGCGATACGACCAATAAAGAAGCTCAAAGCCGCGCCCAACAGCAGCATGGCCAAGGTGCTCCATGCAGCGCGGGACAATTGCTTGGCGGCCACTTCACCGGCTTCACGGGCTTTTTGTTCAGCCTGTTTTTTCAGCTCATCGACCTTCTGCATGGCTTGCTGATAAGCCTGGGCATAGTTGTCGACAATCTGGGTGGCTTCTTCTTTGCTCTTGCCGGTACGGGCCGCGACGATGTTGACCAGGGCCTCTTTATCCGCTGCATTCAAGGCTGGCTCGCCGGACGCTTTCACGCGCTCGAACCACTGCTTGAGCTCGTCACCGGCCTGGGCAGGGTTGGTCGCTGCATCGGTGGCCGATTGTTTGCCATCGGCAGCCGCCTGGTCGGCTTTTTGCTCAACGTTGGCCGGGTCCAATTCCGCCTTGCCGCTTTGCTTGAGCAAGGTATCGAGTTGGCCTTGCAGGCTGTTCCAGTCCAGCTCGATCCCCTGCTCGTTCAACTGCTGCTTGATGCTGTTGCCGATCCCCGGCGCTGCGGCCGCAATGCCACTTCCGGCAGCAGACAAGCCTTTACCCACGACGTTGCCGGCGGTGCCGACGACGCTGGAAGCCAAGCCTGCCAACAGCCAGGTGGTCAGCAAGGTGGTCAGGGTCCAGGTCAGCACCCCGTGCAGGCCGCCACGATCCGGCGCCGTGCGTCCAGCCACAAACGCACCCAACGCAATGGCGACCAAGGTCGAGACAAACAACCAGATACCCGCACCCGTGCCGAAGCCGCTCAACGGGTTACCTGCTTCCATCGGGTCAACGGCGCTGGCGCCGATAGCCGTACCCAACACACTCAACACCAGGTAGGTCACCAGTGCGATTGCACTACCGGCCAATACCGAGCTCCATGACACACGAAATAGCGATCGATTGGTTTCATAGACAGTGGTCATACAAAGGTCCTTTTCAAATTTAGAAGCAAGGCAATGCGCCTTGTTGAGTGTGAGTGTGGCGAAACGACATACGTTCAGTCCTGGCTCATATGCACCAGGCCGTGTGGTGCATTCGCACTCCTCCCAAGGCAAATTCTCTGCACTATCCTGAAGCCGGGATGTCGTATTCGAATGCACTCAAGCCTCGCCCCTTCGGAGACGTTATGACCCACGATGTTCTCGCCAAAGAAACCAATCGCCGCCAGTTGCAGCAGATCATTTCCGGGTTGTCCGACGGTGTGATTCTGGCCGAGGTCGACCAGACCATCCTCTGGGCCAATGACGCTGCCTTGACCATGCACGGGGTCAGCGCCGTCGAGGACCTGGGCGCCAATACCGAGGCCTACGCCGAGCGTTTCGCCTTGCGCTATCGCAATAACCATCCTTTACAGCTGGACAGCTACCCGTTAAGCCGCGTGGCCGCTGGTGAAGAGTTCAGCGATGTGGTGGTGGAAGTCACCCCTGCCGCCGACGAGAGTCGCTACTGGGTGCACCGCTTGCGTAGCCTGGTGCTGACCGACGCGCAGGGTGAGCCGGAGTTGCTGGTGCTGATCCTCAGCGACGCCACCGAATGGGCGAGCGCCGAGCAACGCTTTGAAAAAACCTTCAACGCCAACCCCGCACCCGCCGTGATCTGCCGCCTCAGCGACCTGCGCTACATCAAGGTCAACCAGGGTTTTCTGGAGATGACCGGCTACAACCGTGACCAGGTCATCGGCAAATCCGTGTATGAACTGGACGTGCTGGAACAGGCCGAGCGCAAGGACCTGGCGATCCAGCGCCTGGGCGAAGGCGCAACTATTCCGCAGATGCAGGCCGAACTGAGATTGCCCGAAGGTGGCAGCAAACTGGTGATCGTCGCCGGCCAACCGTTGGACATGAACGAGGAAGACTGCATGTTGTTTTCCTTCACTGACCTTGAGCCGCGACGCAAAGCGGAAATTGCCTTGCGACAGAGTGAAGAGCGCTTCGCCAAATCCTTCCGCCTGACGCCGGTGCCGACCCTGGTGTGCAGCGCCGACAACCGCCAGGTGGTGGATGTCAACGAAGCCTTCATGACCATCACCGGCTACATCAGCGAGGAGTTGATCGGCAAATCCATCGAAGACATCAACTTTATCGACAGCCCCCAGGCCGGCGCGCAGTTGTTCGCCACCCTGGAAAAAGCCGGCAACCTGGACGGCCAGGACCTCAAGGTGCGCAAGAAAGGCAACGAGGTGATCGACTGCGTGGTGTCCGCCGACACGGTGATCATCCAGGACGTGCCCTGCTACCTGATGGTGCTGATGAACATCACCGAACGCAAACGTTCGGAGCTGGAACTGGTGGCGGCCATCGAGGAAGTCATGCAGGACGCGTCCTGGTTCAGCCAGACCCTGATCGAGAAACTGGCCAACGCCAAGAGCGTCAACAGCCCCAACCTGCCGAACGTCTCATTCACCGACCTGACCGCCCGTGAGCGTGATGTGCTGGGCCTGATCTGCGAGGGCCTGGCAGACAAGGAAATCGCCTCGCGCCTGAAACTGGCGCCCAATACCGTACGCAACCACGTGGCCACGGTGTATTCCAAGCTGGGGGTGCACAGCCGCAGCGCGGCCATCGTGTGGGCCCGTGAACGCGGGCTGTTCGCCGGTGAATTGCGCCTTAAAAACAAACCCTGACCCTTGCAAATGCACTAGTGCACCTAGTGCGAATTCGCCTTATGGCGCGAGGGTGCACGCCATAACCTTCAAGGGATCGTATTTATGCCTTGAAGGAATCTGCATGTTTACCCTCTCTCAACTGCGCAACTGCATCGAAGAAGGCCTGTCACCGCTGACGTGCGAATTCACCCTGTGCCGGGATGCGTCCTTGACCCTCAAGGTCTACGACGCAGAAACCGGCCGTGTCGACCTGGTGGTTACCGGCATCAGCACCAACCGCCTGCAAACCCCGCAGGAAGTGGCGAAGATGGTGGATGAGTTGCGCTACGAACTGCAAAGCAACAACGTCGGCAAGCTCACGCTGGATGATTTGCCTTCATCGCCGCTCCCATGAAATAGAACACCCCGCCGCCAATGATAAACGCCCCCAGCATATAGAACATGTAGTGGGCCGGCAGGCTGGCCAGCACCAGCCCACACAGCACCGGCCCCAGCGCGGCACCGAGATTGGACAGGTTCTGCGCCCCGTAATACATGCCCCGCAGGTGGTCCGGGGCGATTCGGTCGATAAACATGTACTCGGCCGGGAACACGATGATTTCCCCTACGGTAAACACCGCCATTGCCAATACCCACCACAACACGCTGGTGGACAGCGCGAAACCGATCAACCCCAGCATGAACATGCTCAAGCCCGCGATCAGCCATTGGCTGAGATAGCGATGCGAAATGCGCCGACCAATCAGGTACTGCAAGGCAATCACCAGCACGGCGTTGGTGGTCAGCACTGCGCTGATCACGGTGTAGGTGTATTCGGCGGTGGTGGTGGTTACCAGGTATTGAGACAGGTAGGCCGTGAACTGGCCGAACACCACCGCACTGAGCAAACCGCCGAGGGTGAAACACACCAGGCGACGATCTTGCAGCAGCACACGGGCGACGGCCAGAAACGGCACCGGTTTTTGCGTGGCATCCACAGTGGCCAAGGTGCGGTCGCCCCACCGCCAATACAGCAGGAAAAAACCGAGCCCCAACAGCGCCGACAGAATAAACGGCAGGCTGATATCCAGCTTGGCCACCATCGCCCCGAAGGCCGGCCCCACGGCATAACCGATATTGGTGAGGGTATATTTGATTGAAAACACTTCACTGCGTGCGTCTTCGGGCAACAGGCTGGCGAAGCCGGCTTTCACCGCAATGTCGATGACCGCGTAGGCCAGGTTGATCAGGATCAGGCAGCCATAGAACGCCCAGATATCCTGCGCCAACAGCGTGCCGATAAACCCCAGTACAAACACCAGGCTCAATGCGAGCAACAGCCGATAGCTGTTGATGCGGTCGACCAGGAAGCCGCCGTACACGCTGAGCAGCGAGCCGACGATCAGCGAACTGCCGATCACCAGGCCAACCTGGGTAATGTCCAGGGCGAAGTGGCTGGTGAGGTAGATCACCAGGTAGGGAAAGGTGATGGCCTTGGCCAACGTCAGCAGCAAGGTGGCGCACAGCAGCAGATTCACCGTGCGGGGGTAGGTTCTTATTGTGGCAAGCATCCTGCTTCTTTCCTGTGAAGGTAACGCGACCATTGCGGTCGGTTACCTTAACGCATGAACCACGAAACGAGCAGGTGGCCCGGCAGAATTATTTCTTGACCGGCGTAATTTCAAGGATGGTGCCGTTGGTGGTTTTGAGCAGGACGTACTTGTCGCCTACACGCGCCCATTGGCTCTCATCCTCAGGCTGTTTGAGGCCGCGCTTTTTCCAGTCTTTAATCGCTGATTCCTCGCGCATCAACATGTCCGGGGCGCGATCACCTTCTTTCAAATCACGGGCGTTGATGTTTGAAGGTTGCACGGTTTCCTGAGGGGTATCGCCGGCCTGCACTACAGCGCTGGCGGTGGAAAAGCTGGCAGCGACCAGCAGGCAAGCGGCTAAGGTTTTCGACTTCATGGGTGCTCCTTCAATTAATGGTGCGTACCCAGGTTCCGACCGCGGCGGCGCAGAATCATTCAGCCCGCTCAGTTTCCCCTGTGGCCAGCTCGGCCTTGCTGACCCATAAAGTCCGGCCAACAATTGTCCCACCCGATCCGCATCCGATCGCGTGCTACACCCCTGCAGCTCCTGTTCCAGCAAGAATAAATACGCTTCAAACTCCCTCCCGATTGCCTCCATGAAATTAATCATGTAATTTTTCATGAAATTATTCGAACTAAATTTCATGAACCAGCAACAAGAACTCGCCACTCTCGCGACCCTGATCCACGACCTGCGCAAGCACAAGAAACTCACCCTGGCGCAATTGGCACAAAAGATCGAGCGCTCGGTGGGGTTTGTGTCCCAAGTGGAACGCGGGTTGTCGCAACCCACCGTCGCCGACCTGACCGCCATCAGCCATGCCCTCGATGTGCCCACCACCTATTTCTACAGCCTGCCCAAACCCAAGGCGGTGGACTGGGTGACCCGCCCCAACGAGCGGCGCACGGTGTATTACGCCAATGGCATCACCGACATCCTGGTGTCGCCGAGCATGAACGGCGCGTTCTCGATGCTCGACAGCTTGTTGGCCCCCGGTGCCAACAGCGGCGAGCAAAGCATGAGCGATCGCGCCGAGCAGGCTGGCTTTGTGCTGGAGGGCGAGCTAACCCTGTGGGTTGAGGGTGAGCCCGATGCAGTCACCCTCTACGAAGGCGACAGTTTCCACCTGGCCAGTTTCGCCCACTGCCGCTACGCCAACCTGACCGACCTGCCCGCCCGCGTCCTGTGGGTTTACAACTAGGAGCTGCACCCGTGAAAAGCCCATCTGCAACGTTGCTGGCCGAAGTACGGACCTTTCGCCAGAACCACCCCGACGTGCGTTATGTCGACCTGATCGCCCTGGACATTCCCGGGCATTTCTACGGCAAGCGCTACCCGGTGGAGATGCTTGAAAAAGTCGCTGCCGGCAGCCCGTTGAAGTTGCCGCAGAACGCGGTATTGCTGGGGGCTCAGGGCGGGTTGTTCAAGATTGGCGACTACTGCTTCAACGACGGTGACCCGGATGCCAATCGCCGCCTGGTACCGGGCACATTGAAGCCGGTTAGCTGGGAATCGCAGCCCTTGGGGCAAATGCTCATCACCTCGGACGGCACCGCAGCGCCGATCGAATTCGAGCCCCGCGAAGTATTGGCCAAGGTGCTGGAACGCTTGCAGCACAAGGGCATCCACCCGGTGGTAGCGTTTGAGCTGGAGTTTTACCTGTTCGATAAAAAGCTCGACAACGGCCTGCCGCAATTTGCCCGGGACCCGCTCAGTGGTGACGCCGACGACCAGCCCAACCTGCATATCGAGCGGCTCTCGCGCTTCAGCGAAGTGCTCGACGACATGGCGCAAACCGCCCAGGAACAGGGTATCGACATCACCGTGATCACGGCCGAGATTGGTCCCGGCCAGTTCGAGATCAACTTTGGCCACTGCGACGACGGCTTGCGCGCCGCCGACTGGGCCGCGCTGTTCTGCCGCAGCACCCGGGGCGTGGCACTCAAGCACGGTTACCGCGCCAGTTTCATGGCCAAGCCCTACCTGCAATTTCCCGGCAGCGGCATGCATGTGCATGTCAGCCTCTACGACGCGGCGGGCAATAACCTGCTTGCCGCCCATCAACAGCAACCGCTGCGCCACGCCGTGGCCGGTTGCCTGGAGCTGCTGCCGCATTGCATGCCGATCTTCGCGCCCAACCACAATGCCTTGCGCCGCCTGGGTGGCACCGTCAACGCCGCCACCCGCGCCAGTTGGGGCTTTGAAGACCGTGACGCGTGCGTGCGCATCCCCGAGTCCGACCCGCGCAACCTGCGGATCGAGCACCGCCTGGCCAGCGCCGACGCCAACCCCTACCTGGTGCTGGCGGCGATCCTGATGGGCCTGGGGCATGGGCTTGAGGCCAAGCGCGAGCCGATCACATCGCTGAACGAAGACCGTAACAGCGGTACCGATTTCCCGGTGGAGATGCTCGACGCCGTGCGCGCCATGCAGCAGCAACCGGTAGTGCGCGACAAGCTGGGCGCGGAATTTGTCGATGTATATTGCGAGAACAAGCGCCAGGATCACTTGGCTTTCCAGCAAGAGATTCATGCGCGGGAATATCGCTGGTTTCTTTAAAAACTACCGAAACTGACTTGCCCAAAACCTGACTTAAATCAAAGAAAGGCTCTAGCACGGGCCTTTCAGACGGATAAATTGTCGAACAATCCTGGCTTTTGCCGTTGAGACCCATTATCATCCGGCGCCTTCTCGCTACCCGCCGGGTAGCTGTTTCAATGTGTCACCCGAGGCGCCCATGTACCGTTTTTCGTTTCACCGCCCTTTGATTGCCATCAGTCTGGGGCTTGTTTCCCATTCCGTCAGCGCTGCCCTGCAACCTATTGCCGAAGCGCCGTTGGCCAACGACACCGAATTGCACTGCCACTTCAACCGCGACGCCAGTACCGACTGCACCACCACTTACCGCTACACGATCCTCAAGCCCAACGGCCGCGAAATGCTTTCGCGCATCGACTTCGATTACTCCGAAGGCGATACCTTTGAGGTGATCAGCGCACAGTCCACCCAGCCTGGCGCCAAGCCGGTCCCCCTGGCGGCCACTCAAATCGACACGCGCAGCGCGCCCAACCCGGACCAGGGCTTCAGCCGCGACAAACAAACCTCCCTGGCCTTCCCCAACTTGCGCGTGGGCACAAAGATCCGCTACACCGTACGCCAGCACTACCCGGCCAAACCGCTGATGACCCAGTTCCATTACGTGCTCAAGTTCGGCCCCGGCGCGGCCCGCCGTGATCGCTTCAAGGCGCGCTTTACCGCCGAACGCCCGATCCAGTGGCGCAGTGAAATGTTCGACGCGTTCAACGTGACCCCTTCGAGCAACGGCAAGACCCTGGACGTGGCGCTTAAAGCCCCGATCTACCTCAACTACATCAATGAATCCTCCGCTGCCGCCCTGCTGCGCATCCCACGCCTGGAAGTCGGTAGCGCCGTGGAACGCCAGGCTTACTTCGGTGATTTCGCCCAGCGTTACAACCAGATTCTCGGCGCCAACCTGCCGGCGCAAGCCGCCGCCGCCGTGGCCGCCGCACGCAGCCTGGCACCGGCCGAGCAAGTGGCTGCGCTGATGCAGCACATCAATGATCACTACCGCTACCTGGGTGACTGGCGGGCCAGCGAGCGTGGTTATGTGCCATTCAGCCTGGCGGAAATCGAGCAGCATGGCTACGGCGACTGCAAGGACCTGGCGACGCTGCTGACGGCCATGCTCAAGGCCAGTGGCATCAAGGCCGAGACCGCGTGGGTGAGCCGTGGCGATGTGGTCGACTCCTTGCTGATTCCGGGTACCCAGGCGCCTAACCACGCCATCGTGCGTGCCGAAGTGAATGACCAGGTGTGGTGGCTTGACCCGACCAATCCGGTCTTCGCCCCGGGCCAGATCATGCCCGACATTCAGGACCGCTGGGTGCTGGTCAACGACGCCCAGGGCCAGGTGCGCGAAGAGCGCATCCCGCTGGAGCGGCCCGAAGTTTCGATCCGCCTGGACAAACAAGTGCAGTACGGCAAAGAGGGAGATGGCGCGGTGAAGGCGACTATCACCTTCAGCCGCCTGCCGCTGATGCAAATGAGCGTCGCCGACCGCCAGCAAGGCACCACCGCCACCGACCAGAATATCTGCGCCAACTTCGGCAACGACATCAGCGACTGCCAGATCACCCGTGAACCTACCGGCTTTGTGGTGCATGACGGTTATAGCGTCACCGCGCGCATGAATGATCAGCGCGCCCTGGAAAAACTGGCCAATGACTATGTCTACACCGACCCGTCGTTGAAAGACCGGTGGGAGGGCTACATCAACTATCGCCGCCAGGGGCAGCAGGCCGACCTTTACTTGGGCAACCCGGAAACCTACGACTACACCTACACCCTGACAGGCGGGAAGATGGAAAAAGCCATCCCCGGCTGCACAGTGCGCTCGCCCTGGTACGACCTGGACCTGGACGGAAAACTGCAGGATGGCTCGCTGCGCTACCACTATCGCCTGAGCCAGAAGAAACGCTGGCTGACCCATGCTGAAGTGGCCAGTGATGCGTTCGGCAAGATGATTGACGAGGCTCGGGCGTGTGCCGAGCAGGTGCATCAGGTAGTCAAGCTCTAAAATCAAACTCAGATCAAATGTGGGAGCTGGCTTGCCTGCGATGGCGGCGGGTCAGCTTGCACATGAGTGACTGATACACCGCCATCGCAGGCAAGCCAGCTCGCACCTTTTAGTCCGTGTGTGTCAGCGGGATTCGCCGAGTAGTAAATGCTGCTCCCGTGCACACAACTCCACCACATAATCCCACAACACCCGCAACCGCACAGACTTGTGCAGCTCTCGGCGCGAGCTGATCCAGTAGCTGCGCTGGATGCTCTCTGCCGGCAGCAACGGCACCAAATCCTTGTCGCCCGCCGCCATAAAGCATGGCAACACGGCAATGCCCAACCCCGAACGCGCCGCCTGGTGCTGGGCGATCACGCTGGTGCTGTGGAACACCACCTTGGGGTTGCGACAGAAGCTGTTGAGGAACTTCAGTTCCTGGCTGAACAGCAGGTCATCGACGTAATCGATCCAGGCATGGGCGGCGAGGTCTTCGCGCTTTTCGATCGGCGGGTTGCGCGCAAGATAAACGCGGCTGGCATACAGCGCCAGACGGTAGTCGGTGAGTTTGCGTGTCACCAATTGATCGACGCTGGGGCGTTCCAGGTGGATGCTGATCTCCGCTTCGCGATTGAGGATGCTGACAAAACGCGGTACGGCCACCAGCTCCACTTCCAGACCTGGGTAACGCTCGAACAACCCGCCCATGCGCCCGGCGAGGAACATCACGCCCAGACCTTCGGCCACCCCCAGACGTATCTTGCCCAAGGGCGCGGCTGAGTGGGTGAGTTCGTCTTCGGCCAGCAGCGCCACGTTCTCCATGACTTCGGCATGTTTGAGCAGCGCCTCGCCCGCGGGTGTCAATTCGTAGCCTTGGGCGTGTTGCACAAACAGCGCGGTGCCGAGGCTTTTCTCGATGGCCTCGATATGCCGGGCCACGGTGGCATGCGTGGTTTTCAAGCGTTGCGCGGCGGTGAGCAGGCGGCCACTGCGCTGCAACTCGAGAAAAAACCGCAGGTCATTCCAGTCGAACATATCGCCTCCATTGCCTGAGCCCGGACCGCGCTGTTTAAAAACGCACAGCAGCTGGGTAAAAACTAACATTTTTAAGACGAAAACTAACAACTAGGATGGGGCCAACAAGAAAAACAAGCGAGCCCCCAGATGCCCATTGCAACTGCTGAATACGATTACATCGTGGTCGGCGCCGGCCCCGCCGGTTGCCTGCTGGCCAATCGTTTGTCCGCCAACCCGGCCCACCGCGTCCTGCTGCTCGAAGCCGGTGGCCGCGACAATTACCCCTGGATCCATATCCCCGTCGGCTACCTGTTCTGCATCGGCAACCCGCGCACCGACTGGTGCTTCAAAACCGAGGCGCAAGCCGGCCTGCAAGGTCGCGCCCTGAGCTACCCACGGGGCAAAGTGCTCGGCGGCTGCTCGTCCATCAACGGCATGATCTACATGCGCGGCCAAGCCCAGGACTACGACGGCTGGGCGGCAGCAGGCAACCCGGGCTGGGCCTGGAAGGATGTGTTGCCGCTGTTCAAACACAGCGAAAACCACTTTGCCGGTGGCTCGGAATTCCACAGCGATGGTGGCGAGTGGCGCGTCGAGCAGCAGCGCCTGTCGTGGCCAATCCTCGATGCGTTTCGTGAGGCGGCAGCCCAGAGCGGCATCGCCAACATCAATGATTTCAACCAGGGCGACAACGAAGGCTGCGGCTACTTCCAGGTCAACCAGAAGGCCGGGGTGCGCTGGAATGCGGCGAAGGCGTTTCTCAAGCCGATCCGCCAACGCCCCAACCTGACTGTGTTGACGGAGGTGGAGGTCGACCGTGTGCTGCTGGAAAACGGCCGAGCCTCCCAGGTTGTCGGGCGCCAACACGGCCGAAAGCTCAGCTGGAAAGCGCGCAAGGAGATCATATTGTGCGCCGGTGCCGTGGGCTCACCGGGCATTCTGCAGCGTTCCGGGATCGGCCCCACCAACGTGCTCAAACCGTTGGGCATTGATGTGGTGCATGAACTGCCGGGCGTGGGCGGCAACCTGCAAGATCACCTTCAACTGCGTCTGATCTACAAACTGGAAAATGCGCGCACCCTGAACCAGATCGCCGGCACGCTGTGGGGCAAGATGGGCATGGGCCTGCGCTACCTGTACGACCGCAGCGGTCCGCTGTCGATGGCGCCCAGCCAGCTTGGCGCATTTGCCCGCTCCGGGCCGGAGCAGACGTCGGCCAACCTTGAATACCATGTGCAGCCGCTGTCCCTGGAGCGCTTTGGCGAACCGTTGCACGGCTTCCCGGCGTTTACCGCGTCGGTCTGCGACCTGCGCCCGCAAAGCCGCGGCCGCGTGGATATTCGCTCGGCCAACCCGGCGGATGCCCCGCTGATACAACCCAACTACCTCAGCCACCCCGAGGACTTGCGCGTGGCCGCCGACGCCATCCGCCTGACCCGGCGCATCGTCGCCGCGCCCGCCTTGAGCCAGTTCAAGCCGGTGGAATACCTGCCTGGCGATGCGCTGCAAACAGAAGCACAACTGCACGAAGCCGCGGCACGCATCGGCACCACCATTTTCCACCCGGTGGGCACCTGCCGCATGGGCGATGACAAGGACGCCGTGGTCGACAGCCAACTGCGTGTGCATGGCATCCCCGGGCTGCGCATTGCCGATGCGTCGATCATGCCGCGCATCACCTCCGGCAATACCTGCTCACCGACGCTGATGATCGCCGAGAAGGCCGCGCAGTTGATCCTTTCACCGAACACTGTAGGCGCGAGCTTGCTCGCGAAAAACCCACCCGCACCGCGCACCGCAGGGCACCCCGCGTAATCGTTGACGATATATGAAGAAAAACAGCGGCGCCGAAGTTGGCGCCGACAGTGGGACAACAATAAATAATCACTGTGAGGGACACCCAATGTCAGAACATGCTCAACCCCTGGGCTCGGCGGCCAGTGCAAGCACTGCCAGCGAATCAAGAAAAGTCATCTTCGCCTCGTCCCTGGGGACGGTGTTCGAGTGGTATGACTTTTTCCTCTACGGCGCCCTGGCGGCGGTGATCAGCAAGCAGTTCTTTGCCGGGGTCAACGACACCACTGCGTTTATCTTTGCCTTGATGGCCTTCGCCGCAGGCTTCGTGGTGCGCCCGTTCGGAGCATTGGTGTTCGGCCGCCTGGGCGACATGATCGGGCGCAAGTACACCTTCCTGGTCACCATCATTTTGATGGGCGTGGCAACCTTCTGCGTCGGGCTGCTGCCGACCTACGCCAGCATCGGCATTGCCGCACCGATCATCCTGATCGTACTGCGTATGTTGCAGGGCCTGGCGCTGGGCGGCGAGTACGGCGGCGCGGCCACCTATGTGGCCGAACATGCGCCACCTGGCAAGCGCGGCCTGCATACCAGCTGGATTCAATCCACCGCCACCCTCGGCCTGCTGCTGTCGTTGCTGGTGGTGCTGGCCTGCCGTTACTTCACAGGCGATCAGTTCGAAGTGTGGGGCTGGCGCATCCCGTTCCTGTTTTCCATCGTGCTGCTGGGCATCTCGACCTGGATCCGCATGAGCCTGCACGAATCGCCGTCCTTCCTGAAAATGAAAGAGGAAGGCAAGGCCTGCAAGGCGCCGATCCGCGAGTCGTTCGGTAAATGGGAAAACCTCAAGGTCGTACTGATTGCCCTGTTCAGTATCAACGGCGGGCAGGCCGTGACCTTTTACGCGGCGCAGTTCTATGTGCTGTTCTTCCTGACCCAGTTCCTGCGCATGGACCCGGCCCTGGCCAATATGTTGCTGATCATCAGCGTGGTGATTGGCGCGCCGTTCTTTATCCTGTTTGGCTGGCTGTCGGACAAGGTCGGGCGCAAGCCGGTGCTGATGCTCGGCCTGCTGCTGGCGACCGCGCTGTACTTCCCGATCTTCAAGGGCCTGGCGCACTACACCAACCCAGCGATGGACCAGGCCAGCCGACAGGCGCCGATTACCGTGCTGGCCGACCCGGCCACCTGTACTTTCCAGTTCGACCCGGTGGGCAAGGCGCGTTTTGACAGCCCATGCGACAAGGTCAAGACCTTCCTGGTCAAGCAGGGCCTGCCCTACAGCAGCGCCGCCGCTCCGGCAGGCAGCCCGGTGCAGGTGAGCGTGGGTGATGTGCGCATCGACGGCTTTGACGAGGCGGCACTGCGTGGCGCCGTGACCCTGGCCGGCTACCCGTCTTCGGCGGACGTGGCCCAGGTCAACAAGGTGATGGTGGTGGTGCTGATCGTCGTGCTGATCCTGATCGCGGCCATGTGCTACGGGCCATTGGCGGCGCTGATGGTGGAGCTGTTTCCGACGCGTATCCGCTACACGTCGATGTCCCTGCCCTACCATATCGGCAACGGCTGGTTTGGCGGGTTCCTGCCGACCGTATCCTTTGCCCTGGTGGTGTATACCGGCGATATCTTCTATGGCCTGTGGTACCCGGTGGTGGTGACTGGGGTGAGCTTGATCGTCGGTTTGTTCTGCCTCAAAGAAACCCGGCATGTGGATATCGATAACAACTGAGTTCGTTTGAACACCGAAGATCCCTTGTGGGAGGGAGCAAGCCCCCCTCCCACATTTTGGTTGTTGTTGCTCACACAAATTGCTGTACATCCATACAGATAATGGTTGCTCAAATCCTTTTGACTAAGCATCCTGCAAGGCATCAACCCGATCTGATGTGATGACCATGCGGCTGTACCTCTGTGAAAAACCCTCCCAGGCCAAGGATATCGCGGCCGTGCTCGGCGCCACACGCCGCGGCGACGGCTGCTGGCTGGGCAACGGGGTTACTGTCACCTGGTGCATCGGGCACCTGTTGGAAACTGCCCCGCCCGACGCCTACGACGCCAAATACAAACGCTGGGTGCTGGCCGACCTGCCGATCGTTCCGGAAAAATGGAAGATGCTGGTCAAGCCCAAGACCGCCAGCCAGTACAAGGCGGTCAAGCGCTTGCTGGGGGAAGCCCAGGAGCTGGTGATCGCCACCGATGCTGACCGTGAGGGCGAGATGATCGCCCGTGAACTGGTGGAGCATTGCCGCTACCGTGGGCCGATCCAGCGGCTATGGCTATCGGCACTGGACGAGGCCTCCATTCGCAAGGCCCTGGCGGCGCTCAAGCCGGGCGCCGAAACCTTCAGCCTGTATCACTCGGCCCTGGGCCGCTCCCGCGCCGACTGGCTGATCGGTATGAACATGAGCCGCCTGTTTACCCTACTGGGGCGCCAATCCGGCTATCAGGGCGTATTGCCGGTAGGCCGGGTGCAAACCCCGACCCTGCGCCTGGTGGTGGACCGTGATCGCAGCATCGCCGATTTCGTACCGGTGGCGTATTGGGCCATTGATGTCGACCTGCGTCACGAAAGCATGACCTTCACCGCCCAGTGGCGCGCCAATGAAGATGCCTGCGATGATCAGGGCCGTTGCCTCAACCCGCAACTGGCGCGGGACGCTGCCGACGCCATGGGCAACGCGAACACGGCGCGGCTGGTAAAGCTGCGCACCGAACGCATGCGCGAAGTTGCCCCCCTGCCCTTTGACCTCGGCACACTGCAGGAAATCTGTTCCAAAAAGCTCGGCCTGGGCGCCCAGGAAACCCTGGATATTGCCCAATCCCTCTACGAAACTCATAAGGTCATCACCTACCCGCGCAGCGATTGCGGCTACCTGCCGTTGAGCCAGCACAGTGAGGCGCCAAAGATCCTCTCGGCGCTGGGCCGTGCGGATGCGGCGGTCAACGAATTGATGCCGCACATCGACCCTCAACGCCGCTCGCGGGCCTGGAATGACGCCAAGGTCAGCGCCCACCACGGCATCATCCCCACGGGCGCCGGCAAGGATGTCAGCCAACTGACCGGCAAACACCGTGCGGTCTACACCTTGATACGCGCGCGCTACCTGGCGCAGTTCCTGCCCAACCATGAATACGACCGCACCCAGGCAGATTTCGACTGTGCCGGCCAGGCATTGCGTGCGGTGGGCAAGGTCATCATCGAAGCCGGCTGGAAACGCGCCTTGCCCGAATCACTGGCACCCGCCAAAGGCCGTGAAGCGCCCGTGCCCCAGGCCTTGCCGACGCTGGTGCAGGGCCAGGACTACGCCGTGGCCAAGGTCAACCTCAAGGACCTGTGGACCCAACCGCCCAAGCCCTTTACCGAAGGCGACCTGATCAAGGCGATGAAAAACGTCGCCAAACTGGTGCAAGACCCGCTGCTCAAGCAAAAGCTCAAGGACACCACCGGCATCGGCACCGAAGCCACTCGCGCCGGGATCATCCAGGGCTTGCTGGACCGCGGTTACCTGGTGAAAAACGGCAAAGCCCTGTCGGCAACCCCAGCCGCGTTCAGCCTGATTGACGCGGTGCCCCGCGCCATTGCCGACCCAGGCACCACCGCCATCTGGGAGCAAGCGCTGGACATGGTGCAAAGCGGCGAAATGAGCCTGGAAGAATTCGTTGCCAAGCAGGCGGCGTGGATGAGCAAGCAGGTGGCGCGCTGTAACGGTATGCGCATGACCATCACCGGCCCCGCCAGCCCGGCAGGTCGAGGTGCCACGCCCTGGAAGAAGAAACGCAAGAGCGCTCCACGCAAGGCTGCGGCCAGTCCAAAGCGCACAAAGAAACCGACAACGGCGGGCTAGAACGCGTAAAAATCCGGCAAATGACGTTTTTCGACAGGTTTAACGCCGCTTTGGGTCTTGCCCTGCCGCAGGCCGTCTAGGATTCTTTAGGGGACCCTGACTACCTAATAACAACACCGGAGTGGCCGCCATGAAAACCGTCGCACAATTGCTCAAAGCCAAGGATCAGAAAAACCAGGACGTCCACACCATTCAATGGGACCACACGGTGTTCGAAGCGCTGGTGCGGATGTCGGAGAAAAACGTCGGTGCCTTGCCAGTCGTCAAGGAAGGTGCGGTCGTAGGGATCATCAGCGAGCGTGATTACGCACGTAAACTCATTCTCAAAGGCCTGTCGTCGGTGACCACTCGGGTCGACGATGTTATGAGCTCTCCCGTCATCACCGTCGACACCCATAAAAGTGTCGAGGAATGCATGAACATCATGACCGACAGTCACCTGCGCCACCTACCGGTGGTCGAAGACGGCGAACTGTTGGGCCTGCTGTCCATCGGTGACTTGGTGAAGGAAGCCATCGCCGAACAGGCCGATCTGATCAAACAGCTGGAGCAATACATCCGCGGCGAATAGGAGACACCATGCTCGACACGCTTGAACATCAGGCAGACCACCTCGAAATCCTGCACCGGGCTATGGCTGAACGACGCTTTTTAGCCTTGACCGGCGCAGGCATCAGCACCTCGTCGGGCATCCCGGATTACCGCGACAGTGAAGGTGTACGCCGGGGCAAAGCACCGATGATGTACCAGGAATTTCTTGCCACCCCGGATGCGCGACGCCGTTACTGGGCACGGGCGATGCTGGGTTGGCCGCGTGTGCGCATTGCGCAGCCGAACAAGGCTCACCTGGCACTGGCGACACTGCAACACCATGGCCATATCAGCGGGCTGATCACGCAGAACGTCGACACCCTGCATGACCAGGCCGGCAGCCATGACGTGATCGAGTTGCACGGCAGCTTGCATCGGGTGCTGTGCCTGGATTGCCAACTGCGCAGCGAGCGCGATGTGATCCAGCGGCAAATGGAAGTTGATAACCCGCATATGGCGCAGGTTCACGCCGTGCAAGCGCCGGATGGCGACACCTTGCTCGATCCGGCGTTTGAACAACACTTCCAGGTGCCCCACTGCCCCCATTGCAACGGCGAGCGGCTCAAACCTGACGTGGTGTTCTTTGGCGAGAATGTCGCACCGGCGACGGCGCTGAAGGCGATGGCGGCGGTAGAACACGCTGAGGGCCTGCTGGTGGTGGGGTCGTCACTGATGGCCTATTCGGCGTTCCGATTGTGCAAGGCCATGGTCGAGCAGCGTAAGCCGGTGATTGCGATCAATCTGGGCAAGACACGCGGGGATGAGCTGCTGCAGGTTAAAATCCAGGCCTCCTGCGAGCAGCTACTGCCGTTGCTCGTCGACCGGCTCCTACAGGAGGGTTGAAACGCCCGACCTGCACCTCCAAAAAATGACGCCCAAGTCACGTTTTCCCGCATTCCCCCGCCCCCACAACAAATTATGTAGTGATCAAAAATAATCACTACATAATCGTTGACGTAACCTTTTTGTCCTTGCATGATCTAGACGTCTCCCGGATCGGGAGCGTTGGTAACAAGCGTTTTGAACAGGCTCGTCTGACCGCCGAGCTGTTTTTCCGGATGTGCACTGCCCACAAGGCAGATTGATGAAGCTGACCAGCCCCGAAAGGGTCCGGTACAAGGAGCTAAAACGCTGCTTGTCTTCGTTATGAAAGCGTTGCGTAGCAGTTCATCAGCAAGACTACATGCATCAGGTTCAAGACCCTGCCCGTATTCGGCAGACCGTCACTGACGCCCGGTTTTCGGAACCGGAGACAACTACGCAGTTTTAACGAATCAATTGATAGATCGCCAACTGGTCAAGGGGCTTACACATGAATCTGAACAACCAACCAACTATCGATGAATTGGCTGAGATGTTCGCAGCGCAGAAAGACACACTCGACGACCATATCCTGTGGATTGGCAAATCGGGCGAAGTGCAAATTGACTGCCTGGCGCCCCATACCGAAGAAGCCGAGTTCGACCGCAATAACCGTGAACTGGCGGCGCGCCTGAAGATGTACCGCCGTGGCCAGGGCTATGTCGGAAAGAAGGCTGCGGCTGATCGAAACTTTATCGAGCAGGTGTTCGATACACTCAACAATGCCTGGGCATCTTTCAAAGACAGCTCGCAAGTTAAAGTGATCGACCGCTACTACTAAGTATTACTCAATCAATGCGGGAGCTGGCTTGCCAGCTCCCGCATTTTTTATAACGTTAGAAAGTTGGAAACCTGCCCTTCCCCGCCTCATCCCGAAAAATATCGAACAACACTTGCGCCGCCGCCGACAACTCATGGCCCGGTTTGGTCAACACGCCAATTGGCCGCTCGATCACCGGGCCGGTCAAGGTAATGCAATGAGCACCCGCCTCCTCCATCTGCCGGGCACATAACGCTGGCACGGCGCTGACGCCCAGCCCGCTGGCGACCATCTTCCCCACGGTCGCCAGTTGATGGCTTTCCAACGCTACGGGCAATTTCATCTGCAAGGCGCCAAGGTGTTCTTCCAACATCACACGTACCGTGGAGGGGCGTTGCAACGTGATAAACGGTTGCTCCAGCAAGGTTTTCCAATCGATCTCGGCACGCTGAGCCAACGGCGAATCCCCTGGCACCACGGCGATAAAGCGATCCAGATATAACGGCGTAAATGCCAACGATGACCCTTCGGACGGCTCGAATGCCACGCCCAACTCCACCTGGCGGTCGCGCACCATCTCCAGCACTTGCTCGTTGATCAGGTCATGCACCGTCACGTTCACCTGAGGGTAACGTGCGCGGAAGATCTTCAGGATCGGCGGCAACAGGTTACCGGCAAACGACGGCATGGCCGCCACCGTCACGCGCCCGCGTTGCAGGGTAAAACGCTGGCGCAGTTCGTCCTCGGCGTTGTCCCAGTCGGCAATCAACCGGCGCGCCAGGGGCAACAGCGATTCGCCCTCCGGGGTCAACGCGACGTTACGGGTATTGCGGCTGAACAGGCGCCCGCCCAACCCTTCTTCCAACCCCTTGATGGTCAAGCTCAGTGCCGACTGAGAAAGGTGCAGGCGCTCGCAGGCAGCAGCAAAACTCAGACTCTGAGCAACGGCGAGAAAGGCACGCATCTGTTTGACGGTCATGAGGCAGCTCCAGACAGCAGTTGGACTATGCTGTTTTCTAAATCAATCAACCTTAAAAAACAACTTAACAAATCAATCCACTGGCGCAACACTCAACGCACTGGCTGGACCACAAACAATAAAAGAGGTGCATATGGCAGGTTTCGATAAACGCGTGGCGTCCTATGAAGAAGCACTGGCAGGCCTGGAAGACGGCATGACCGTGCTCTCCGGCGGTTTTGGCCTGTGTGGCATTCCGGAAAACCTCATTGCCGAGATCAAGCGCAAAGGCACCCGCGACCTGACGGTGGTTTCCAACAACTGCGGCGTCGATGGCTTCGGCCTGGGCGTGCTGCTCGAAGAAAAACAGATCAGCAAGGTGATCGCCTCTTATGTGGGTGAAAACGCCTTGTTCGAGAAGCAACTGCTCAGCGGCGAAATCGAAGTAGTCCTCACCCCCCAGGGCACCCTCGCGGAAAAAATGCGCGCAGGCGGAGCCGGCATCCCGGCCTTCTTCACCGCCACCGGCGTCGGCACCCCAGTTGCCGAAGGCAAGGAGACCCGCGAATTCAACGGCCGCCCGTATTTGATGGAAGAGTCCATCACCGGCGATTTCGCCATCGTCAAAGGCTGGAAAGCCGACCACTTCGGCAACGTCATCTACCGCCACACCGCCCAGAACTTCAACCCGCTGGCCGCCACTGCGGGCAAGATCACCGTGGTCGAAGTGGAGGAAATCGTCGAACCGGGCGAGCTGGACCCGGCGCAGATCCACACCCCTGGCATCTACGTCGACCGGATCATCTGCGGCACCTTCGAGAAGCGCATCGAACAGCGCACCGTCCGCAAATAATCCACGTCCAGAACAATAAGAGGAAACAACCATGGCTCTTACCCGCGAACAAATGGCTCAACGCGTCGCCCGCGAAATGCAGGACGGTTACTACGTGAACCTGGGCATCGGCATTCCGACCCTGGTGGCCAATTACATCCCCGACGGCATGGAAGTGATGCTGCAATCGGAAAACGGCCTGCTCGGCATGGGACCGTTTCCTACCGAAGAAACCATTGATGCCGACATGATCAACGCCGGCAAGCAAACCGTGACCGCGCGTATCGGTGCCTCGATCTTTTCTTCCGCCGAATCCTTCGCGATGATTCGCGGCGGGCATGTCGACCTCACGGTACTCGGCGCGTTTGAAGTGGACGTACAAGGCAACATTGCCTCGTGGATGATCCCCGGCAAGCTGGTCAAGGGCATGGGCGGTGCGATGGACCTGGTGGCCGGTGCGGAAAATATCATCGTGATCATGACCCACGCGTCCAAAGACGGTGAGTCCAAATTGCTCAGCCAATGCAGCCTGCCGCTGACCGGCGCCAACTGCATCAAGCGTGTGCTGACCGACCTTGCGTACCTGGAAATCGAAAATGGCGCTTTTGTCCTCAAGGAACGCGCACCTGGCGTCAGTGTTGAAGAGATTGTGAGCAAGACCGCCGGTAAACTGATCGTCCCGGACCACGTTCCAGAAATGCACTTCCAGTGAGGACAGATTCCATGCAAGACGTCGTGATTGTTGCTGCCACCCGCACCGCCGTGGGCAGCTTCCAAGGTTCGCTGGCGAACATCCCGGCCCCGGAACTGGGTGCCGCCGTGATCCGTCGCCTGCTGGAGCAGACCGGCCTGGACCCGGCCCAAGTCGATGAAGTGATCCTCGGCCAGGTGCTCACTGCAGGCAGCGGCCAGAACCCGGCGCGCCAGGCTTCGATCCTCGCCGGCCTGCCCCACGCCGTGCCGAGCCTGACCCTGAACAAGGTTTGCGGCTCGGGCCTCAAGGCCCTGCACCTGGGCGCACAGGCCATTCGTTGCGGCGACGCCGAGGTGATCATTGCCGGCGGCATGGAAAACATGAGCCTGGCACCCTACGTACTACCCGCCGCGCGCACCGGTTTGCGCATGGGCCACGCGAAGATGATCGACAGCATGATCACCGACGGCCTGTGGGACGCATTCAACGACTACCACATGGGCATCACCGCCGAGAACCTGGTAGACAAGTACGGCATCAGCCGTGAAGCCCAGGATGCGTTCGCCGCCGCCTCCCAGCAAAAAGCCGCCGCTGCCATTGAGGCCGGACGTTTTGCCGACGAGATCACCCCGATCCTGATTCCCCAGCGCAAAGGCGACCCGGTGGCTTTCGCGGTGGACGAACAACCCCGCGCCGGTACCACGGCCGAGTCCCTGGCCAAGCTCAAGCCGGCGTTCAAGAAAGACGGCAGCGTCACCGCCGGCAACGCCTCCAGCCTCAACGACGGCGCCGCCGCCGTGCTGCTGATGAGCGCCGACAAAGCCCGCGCCCTCGGCTTGCCTGTACTTGCGCGTATCGCCAGCTACGCCAATGCGGGCGTAGACCCGGCCATCATGGGCATCGGTCCGGTATCGGCCACTCGCCGCTGCCTGGACAAGGCCGGCTGGCAGTTGGCAGACCTGGACCTGATCGAAGCCAACGAAGCCTTCGCTGCGCAATCTTTGGCAGTGGGCAAAGAGCTGGAATGGGACGCCGATAAAGTCAACGTCAACGGCGGCGCGATCGCCATCGGCCACCCGATTGGCGCCTCAGGCTGCCGCGTGCTGGTGACCCTGCTGCATGAAATGATCAAGCGCGACGCCAAAAAAGGTTTGGCGACGCTGTGCATCGGCGGCGGCCAAGGCGTGGCCCTGGCACTCGAACGCAGCTGAATCGGATCGCTATTGTGGCGAGGGAGCTTGCTCCCGTTGGGCTGCGTAGTAGCCCCATGCCAATAAGAGCAACACAGAAAAGGCCCGGTTCCACGAAAAGCCAGGCCTTTTCTTTTATCGATTCCCTACCTGTAAGCACTCGGTCAGACGGTGGGAGCTGGCTTGCCTGCGATAGCGGTGTGTCAGTCAAATTATTGCTGACTGATACACCGCTATCGCAGGCAAGCCAGCTCCCACATTTGATCTCATTGCCTGTCACCCTGTGGCACCGCAAACACCGCACTCGCACGCAGCACAATGCGCTCCTGCACTTGCAAACTCAGCGTCGCAAACGCCATCTGCCGCCCGCGCTTGTGGCTTTCCAAACGTACCACCATCCACTCCCCCACCTGCACGGCGCCCAGGTAGTCCAAGGTCATGCTGGCAGTAATCAACGGCAGCGGTGGCTCACTGGAAAACGCCATGGCGTATCCCATGCCAATATCGGCCAGGCAAATCCCCGGCAATGCTTTGCGTTAATGGACCAGACCGGCTTTAATCGCGATCAATTTCTCCTGCACATTTCAAGGAAACGTAATGCGCCACCTGGACGGCAATTCCCACCCGCTTCGCGCGCCGCTGTTGATTTTGCTCGCTGGCCTGGCCTTGGCCGGTTGCTCACCCAAGGACCACTCTCGCGCCACGGTCATCAATGGCGAACAGGGCAAGGCCGGGGCGCAACTGGCCTATGAGCATGAACTGACCCTGGCCCTGCCCGGCGCCCTGCTCGCGCCGCGTATGCAGGCCACCCGCGAGGCGTGTGAAACGGCACGCTTTGGTGCCTGCAATATCCTTGGCATTACCGAAGACAGCAACGGCGGCCAGATCATCCTGCGGATCGCACCCACGGGTGTGGAACCGATGGTCGCCCTCGCGGCTGAAGGCGGCAAACTCGGCCAGCGCATCACTACCGCCGAAGACCTGGCCGATGCGGTCGACGATGTGCGCCGCCGCCAGCAGCGCCTGCAAGCCCAGCAGCAACGCCTCGACGAACTGGCCAAGCGCAAGGATATCAACGTCAGTGACTTGATCGTTCTGAGCAAGGAGCAAGCAAGTACTGAAAATGAGTTGCAGGCATTGGCCCAGGTTGCCGCCGGCCAGCAACGCCGCCTCGATACCAATCGCGTGACCCTGAATTTCCGCTCTTCTGACGGTGCGAACCAAGCGTCACGTTTCAGCCGGATGTTCAGCCACCTGGGAGACAACCTGGTGAACGGCACGGCAGACGCCCTGGAGCGTGCCAGCTATGTGCTGCCGTTTGTGATCCTGGCGTTCCCGGTGGTGTGGCTGTGGGTTGGGTTGTGGCGCCGGTTCGTCAAGCGTCGAAGCTGATCAGCGCTTGATACAGCGCTGATAGCGCTCATCCACACGCTTGGCAAACCAGGCCGTGGTCAGGTTGCGGGTGATCTTCGGGCTCTTGAGCACAATGCCCGGCAGGATCGCCCGTGGCAGCGGTTTGCCGGCCGCCTGGTCGGCCAGGCTGAAGACGCGCTTGTACAACGTAGTGTCCTCGAAATCCAACTGGTCGCCCTGCTCCAACTGGCTGCGGATGCTCGGGTTGCGCATGTCCAGCTTCGCCCCCAGTGAGCGCACTGCCAGTTCGGTGGTGCCGGGCAGCAGGGAGCCATAGCGGATCAAGTCCCCATCCAGCGCCAGCTCTTTACCCGTCACGCGGCTGACCGCGGCCTGGAACGCAGCATTGCGGCTGGCGTACCAACCGGCATTGAAATCGGCAAAGCGGTACAGCGGCTGGTCGTAGCTCACCGGGTAGCCGAGCAAATGGGCGATGCCGAAGTACATACCGCCGCGACGGGTGAACACTTCACGGCGAATCGTACCGTCCACCGTGTAGGGATAACCCCGCGCCTGTTTTTGTGCAAAGTCGATACTGACCTGCATCGGGCCTGCGGTGTGCACCGGGTTGAAGCCGCCAAACAAGGTATTACCCAGGGGCGCCATGCTGATGAAGTCATCGAAGATCGCGCTCAAGTCCTTCTCCGTGCGTGCGGCATTCAAGCGGTCGGCGTAGGTTTTGCCGGTGGGCGAACGCAATTGCAGGGCGCTGCGTACCACGAACGCGGGCACATGCACCTTGCCGGCGCGACGCAGGATTTCATCCTCGGCGATCTTGCCCATGCCCGGCACAGGCGGGTCGACCTGATAGGTAGACTCCTGCTCGGTCACCGCCAGCACGGCGCAGATGTTTTCGGTGCTGGGGTAGATTTTCTGGGTGTCGAAGGCGGTGTAGATGTCCTGGGCCCAACCGTTGCGGTCCGACACCTTGGCCGGCAGCAGGCGCACGATCTGCGCCTTCACCTCGGCCTCACTGCGCTCGGGTTGCTGCGGGCCACGGGAAGTGGAACAACCGGCCAGTACCAGCAAAGGCATGAGGCAAAAGAGCAGACGACTTGGATACATGAGGCTTCCTTGGTTAACGACAGACCGGGCAGTGCAGATATCGACAGGTAAGTCTAACCGGGGTTCGTCGGTGAGCCGAAGCGGATGCCTGGCTTTAGCTGAAACATCCCACATAACTGCCGGATAAGCGCTACTCCCCTGCCCTGTGAACCGCTGCAAAGTCCCTCGCCTGATTGAACAGTGCGAGGGATTGCAGATGGTTGTTTTCGTTACGCCCCCGGTTGATGGGGTTGGCGCTTGAACCCGGTCATTGGCAGGCTGGCCCTGACCCCAATGAACGTGAAAACGGTCGACGTTGAAGGCGTCTTCCGTGACTTTCGCGATTGCTTGAACACCTTTGACGATTGGGCCAATAGCTTCTGGAGCTTCTCGGCGCTGGAGCTTGAGCAGGTGTTCAAGGTCGGCGATGAGGTAACGCTCGTTGCCCCGATCAATCGCTCCCTGTTTCCCAGCAGCACCGTCGCCACCTGCCGGGCCAACGGTACGTTGACCCTGGTGCATATGTTCCAGAGCACGCGGTTCGTGCCGATCGGCGACACAGCGGTGATGCTGCAACGCGTTGATCCAAACGGCGGTCCGCTGGGCGAGCCCATCCACAAGACCATCGGCCCGAGCGGCATCCTTGAGATCACCGAGTGTGATCGCAACCAGCAATATCGGGTGAGCTTTTACCCCAACGTTTCCCAGGATCACCTCAAGGCGCTGTATGCCTCCTACCAGTCGGTGATCGCAGCGCTGGAAGCCCGGCTGCGCAAAGAGTGGACCGACACTTTCCAAGCCCAGTGGAAAAGTTACGCAGACGCTCGCCCGCTTGAGCGGCGCCGCCTGCTGGAGGCGGCCTTTGCCAGCGGCATGGTCAAGGCGCTTTACAGCCTGTGGGACAACATTGGCGAGCTGTCGGCGCTGCTGGCGGACCTCAAGCCCAACAGCGAAAAACTGCTGCAATACCTTTCTCAAACTGAGCTCGATGAACTGCTGACACTGAGCAGTGACGCGATCGCCCAGGGCTTGCTGGTGCTCAGTGATGAGCCGCTGTTGTTTATCTATCTATCGGCGCTGGTCAGCTGGATGCGCATGCTCCCGCCGCCGGAGATGGCTGAACTGTGGGGCGAAATTACCGGTGAGGTCCTGATCAATCTGCTGCTGATTCGCGTCTTGGGTGCGATGGGCGTAGTGGTGCGATTGGGGGCTGGTGTGCTCAGTCACGTCAAATCCGGGCGCGCACGAGCGTTGTTGGAATTGCTGGCCAAGCAAGTAGTGGGGCCAGGGTTGGGGCCGCATGTCGAGGTCGCCAAGCCTGTGTTGCTGAGCAGTGCCGCGACGCCGATCAGGGTGGTGCCGGCTGTACCGTTGAAGGCTGGGGATCAACTGGTTTCGAACCCGGTGCCCGCAGTGCGAAGCAAGGCCCGGCAGACCATATTGGTCCGACAGGAGCACGTCGATGATGCGCCGGCTGTGGCTTCGAATCCGAAGGGGGATGCGGCGGCACCTGCGGACAAGACGGTTACTAACGGCTGCCCGGTGTCGATGGTCACCGGCGAGGAATTATTGACCCTCACTGATGGTGCGCTGGACGGTGTTTTGCCGTTTGAGTGGACGCGGTTGTATCGCACCAGTGCGGTGGGTGTGGATTGCGGGTTGGGGTTTGGCTGGAGCCATGCGCTGGCGCACAGGCTTTGTGTGTCGGGCGATTCGGTGGTGTGGATCGACCATGAGAACCGCTCGACCACCCTGCCCTTGCCTACAGCGGCTCGACCCGCGATCACCAATAGTCTTGCCGAAGCGGCAATCTACTTGGGCTCGACGCCTGATGAACTGGTGCTGGCCCACGCGTCGCGGTTCTATCACTTTCGCGACGGTGTACTGACTGCGGTCAGCGATGCGTATGACAACCGTCTACGCATTTGCCGTGATCATTCCGGGCGAATTGAGCGGCTGGATAACGGTGCTGGTCGCTCGCTGCTGTTGCGCTATGAGCTGGACCGCATCGTCGCAGTGGACTACCAGGTTCATCGCGCCACAGGGCGCGAGCCCTACGTCTGGGAGACCGAGCAGAACGTCGTTTCCTACGCCTATGACGAAGATGGACGACTGGTTTGCGCGACCAATGCCGTCGGTGAAAGCGAGCGTTATCGGTACGACGATCAGCACGTCATTGTTGAGCGGCAGTTGGCCGGTGGGGCGAGTTTCTTTTGGGAGTGGGAAGGCTCCGGCAAGGCGGCGCGTTGCGTCCGGCACTGGGCGAGCTTTTCGCAGATGGACACGCGCTATGCCTGGGGGGATGACGGTCGTGTCACCGTGCATAACGCCGATGGCAGCCAGGAAGTCTATGTCCACGACGACCGAGCGCGGTTGGTGCAGCGCATCGATCCGGACGGCGCGCAGCATTTCAAATCCTACGATGCCAAGGGGCGGCTGACCGTCGAACAGGATCCGCTGGGCGCGGTAACGGCCTATCAGTACGACGAAGCTGGGCGCCTGGTGGCTTTGTTTCCGGGGGATGATGAGCCGACGTCTTACGAGCATGACAACGGTTTTGTTCGGGTTGTGAGGCGTGGGGAGGTGGTCTGGAAATACGAGCGTAATAAGCAAGGCGATGTTACGCGTAGGACCGATCCTGACGGCGAGGTTACCGATTACAGCTACAACAAACACGGGCAACTGACCGGGGTTTGGTACCCGGATCATAGTTGCCATCGGCTGGTGTGGAATGAGCGAGGACAGTTGCTGGAAGAGCAATTGCCCAATGGTGGGATCAAACGTTATCGCTATGACGACCTGGGGCGGCAAGTTGCCCGCGAGGATGAGCATGGCGCGCTGACCGGTTATGAATGGGACGCTGTCGGTCGCCTGCTGAAACTGATCCAGCCCGGCGGCGCTTGCCGGGAGTTCAGCTACAACCCCTACGGAAAAATCATCGCCGAACGCGATGAACTCGGCCACGTCACCCGCTACGAATATGCCGATGGCCTGCACCTGATCAGCCGCCGTATCAACGCCGACGGCACCCAGGTCAAATACCG
>NZ_SPKQ01000042.1:440470-766542 GCF_023127895.1 Pseudomonas sp. NCIMB 10586 | reverse complement strand
TCGCTACTACAATCCGGATGTTGGTCGTTACCTGACGCCGGATCCGGTGAAGCTGGCGGGTGGGATCAATGGTTTCCAGTACGTGCCCAATCCGACGGGATGGGTAGATCCGCTAGGCTTGAATACATGCCCAGGTGCTGACGGGTGTAAACCCAGCACCAGTGCTCCAAACCCTGCGGAGAGTGTTAACCACGGAGAGCCTGCCTTACCGCAACTGACCCGCGCGCAGCGGCAGGCGAGAATTGATGAGCTAGCCGAGGCAAACGCCTACAGACGTTTGAAAGAGATCGAACAAGCATTCCCAAGAGCACATTTTTTGGAGAAGCACGGCGCGCAGACAACCCCCGACTCCCAACTCGAAAGAGTAAGATCAGGTAAAAACCCAACAACAGAAGAAATCGAAAGATACATTGGTGGAAGAAAAGATGGTGAACCCAAAATACCTACTGCAGCCACTAGATATTTCAGCCACCGGGACCAACTCAACGCCATTTATCGCGCACAACTTATATTTAAATATACAAATCTACAAACATCTCGCAGACCAATGCACATGGGAAAAATAATTGGAGAAGGATATAAAAAAAATAATTTTGAATACGGAAGACAAAGCAAAGCTATTGTAATACTTGATAATGATGGCAATCCGATTACTGCGTACACGGAATTCTAAACATGAAGCTCAGACCAGAACTATCAACACTCAGAAGCCTACTATTCACCTACAGCATTGAAAACTACGACGACCCTGAAAGAGAGCGCTTCATCGCTTCAAAAAATGTCAACAACGAAACAGAACTCGCCGAGCTTTTTGAAAAATTGACTAAACCAGAATTTCTATCATATAAGCCTGAAATCCAACAATGGCATATCGACACACTTCACTACTATTTAAATACAGATGAAAACTTTGATTCTGTTTTTTATCTTTTCGACACCTATTTTGATGACGAAATAATTGATCACCGGCAATTCATGGCTGTGCTGTTACGCTGCTTACAGCACTACAAGATAGAGTCCGATGCGAGCTAACGACCCTAAACAAATAAACAACCCCCAGTAAAAGGAAAAACCCAATGCAGCTAAGCACACAATTTAAAAGTCATCGAGCGCAATTCGCTGTATTAAATGAGGCGACCACAAGAGCGGAACGCAATCTACCGCCTTTTACCGGGGAAGATTACTACGGCAACCCAATTGTCCGAATCGAAATGCAGGGTTGCGGAAGAGGATATATACCAAACCCTACTGATCGGAACAATCCAATCCTTGATGAAAATATCGATGCAGCGATCGCGAAATTCGATCGCGAAACCAAAGAACTTTATACCGTATTTCCTGTGAGCAATGACCAATGCTGAAACACCCTTTTCTAGATATCCCTTACGCACCGAAACTTCGCCATTTACTCAGCCCGTTCGATATTTATGATCGCGAAGAGACTGTAGGTGAAGAGCTTGCATGTTACGACATCAATCTTGACACAGATAGAGAGCGGCTGATCAAAAAATACATAATTGAGAAATCTTCAGATCTAAGCTATCGACATCGCAAGGTCTTATGCGACAAATTGGGGGCTGCACTTAGCGACGAAACTTATAATTTTTCGCACTTATTGAGACAGGCTCCCGGCTATTACTGCACCCTGCCTTGGGGATGGAGTGACATGGACAATCCAAAAGGCTTTTTCGAAGAAATTTATAGATTAGCTAATGAGTGGTGGAAAGAAGACCTCCAAAAAGCCAGCCTCGAAGACCCTGCCACATGGTGACCCGAGTCTTGGATACACTGAATATCCAATGTGGGAGGGGGCTTGCTCCCGATAGCAGTGGGTCAGCCAATGCATATGCAAGCTGATCCACCGCCATCGGGAGCAAGCCCCCTCCCACATTTGAATCTCCTCAGTACGGCAATCCAACGCTCCGATCAGCGCTTGGCCAGCTCCATAATCATCCGGCTCAACAGATAAACCCGCGGCACCACGCTCTCCACCTCGGCATATTCCTCCGCCGTGTGGATATTGCCCCCCACAATCCCAAACCCATCCAACGTCGGCGTCCCTACCCCGGCCGACAAGCTGGCATCTGCCGCGCCGCCACTGCCTTCGATGGTCAATTTGCGCCCCAGCTCGCCATAAATACCTTGGGCGATCGCCACCAACTTATCCGATTCGGCCGTTTGCGGCATTGGTGGCAAACCACGTTGCAGGCTGGTTTTCACTTCTGTGTCGGGGATCAACTTGTTGGCTGATACCCGCGCCAGATCCTTCTCGATTCGATCGAACTCTTCCGGCACCGCCGCACGTACGTCGGCCTTGGCAGTGGCCTGGTCGGGGATAACGTTAGTGCGGTCACCGGATTTGAGCACGGTGAAGTTGATGGTGGTCTTCTTCTCCTCATCGCCGAGCTTGCCCAGTTGCAGGATCTGGTGCGCGGCCTCCATGGCGGCGTTGCGTCCCAGTTCCGGGGCGACGCCGGCGTGGGCGGACTTGCCTTTGACTTCGACCACCGCGGTCGCGCTGCCTTTGCGCCATACCACCAGGCCGTCCGCTGGGCGGCCGGGTTCCAGGTTGAGGGTCACGTCATGGCCCTTGGCGGTTTTACGGATCAGTTCCGAGGCAGCCTCAGAGCCGGTTTCTTCGCTGGCGTCGAGCAGGAAGGTGATCTGTGCGTAGTCCTTGAAGCCCTGGTTTTTCAGGACTTTCAGCGCGTAGATGCCGGCGACGATGCCGCCCTTGTCATCCATCACGCCGGGACCATAGGCACGACCATCCTTGATGTGGAACGGGCGCTCGGCGGCCGAGCCTTCCTTGAAGACAGTGTCCATGTGCGCCATCAGCAGGATCCTGGCCTTGCCGGTGCCTTTGAGGGTGGCAACCACGTGGCTGTTATTGGCCGCCTTGTCCGGTACCAATTCAATGCTGAACCCCAATTGCTTCAACTCATCCACGGCGATGTCACGCACTTGGGTCAGGCCCGGCTCGTAACCTGACCCCGAGTCGATATTTACCAGGCGCTCCAACAGCTTCAGGGCCTGGGCCTTGTACTGCTCGGCATCCGCCTGGATCTGCTTGTGAGGTTCGGCGCTGTAGGCCGGCATGACGAAGGACAACGCCAGGGTGGCGGCCAGCAGGGTACGCGGGAAAGTGAAGAGCATGGAGCGATCCTTTTTTGTTGGAATGGGCTCCCCACACCCTATCTCACTAGACCGACCGCAACCAACCCTCCTGCACGGCGTTTACCCGGTTGCGCCCGCTGCTCTTGGCTTCGTACAACGCCTGGTCGGCATCGTTGAGCCAACCGATGGAGTCAGCGTGGGTCGGCTGGTACGGCGCCAGGCCGATACTCAAGCTGACGCGCAATGCCGGGTCCTGGGCATAGGCCAAGGCGTTGAAGCGATCGCGCAAGGCCTCCATCACTTCGGTGGCGCGATTGAGGGGCATGTCCGGCAGGATCACGCAGAACTCATCGCCGCCATAACGCCCGGCCAGATCGGTGGCGCGCAGGTTCTGTCGCAGCACTTTGCTCAATTGGCGCAGAACGATATCGCCGGTCACATGGCCGTAGGTGTCGTTGATAGTCTTGAAGTGGTCGATATCAATCAGCGCGATGGCGGCGCCCGCCTGGTTTCGGCGGCAGCGTTGGAACTCGATGTCCAGGTGGTCTTTCCAGGCACCGTGGTTGAGCAGGCCGGACAAGCTGTCGGTGCGGCTCAAGGCCAACAGCTCACGCTTGTGCCGGGCCAGGGTCACGGCCTGGCGGTAGCAGATCCAGCCCAGCACCAGGGGATACAGCATCAGGATCGGCAGGCAGGCATACAACTGGGCCTGGGTGGTCACGGCGATAAAACCAGGCGCAAAAATCAGCAGCGCCGCGCCCAGCCCCAGCGCCTGCGCCGCCCACCCCGCCAGCATAAAGCGCGTGCCACCGATGGCCACGTTGTTCATGGTCATCATCGACAGGGTGGTGACGCTGGGCAGTGGGTTGAAGTGCATCGCGCCGACCCAAAACCCGCCGCAAAAAGAATCGAACAACAGGCTACGGCGCTCACTGCGCAGGGTATGGGCTGCACGCAAAGACAACTGAAAAGCCACATGCGGCCACACAAAAGCGTTGATCAGCATCCAGGCCCACACCCAAAGGGAAGGTCTCAGCGGATACATGGCAAACACCACGCAGATGAAGCCGAGGCTCAGCCCCAGAAGACGAGATTTGTACAAGCGCGAAGCAAGCGGAAGTCCCTTTCCTCCTACGGCTGGCATGGTGGGGTGCAATCCTGAGTGAGTGCCTGGAGTCTAACAGGGTAACGTCAAATCGCCACTACTGCTTACACGCTAATCCTTCAGTGTGAAAAGCCACGCGCCAGCATCCATGCAACGCCCAACAGCAGCACTGCGGTGACCCGCTGCAACAACACCCGCCGATTGGGGTTTTCCAGTACATGCTTGATGCGCTGGCCGAAATAGCAATACAGGCACCCGCTGGCAAATTGCAGCAACAGGAAGGTCGCCCCGAGGATGGCGATGTCCGCCGCCGAACTGTGCTCCCCCGCGCCAGCAAACTGCGGGAACACCGCGCTGAACATGATGATGGTCTTGGGGTTGGAAAACCCGGTCAATAGCCCTTTGCCAAACAGGCTGCGCGAGCCTTCCACGGCGCCCGCGCTGTTGATCGACACGCCGCTGTTGGTCCACTGCTTGTAGGCCAGGTAGAGAATATAGGCTACCCCGACAAACTGGATGGTCTGGGTAATGGCAAGGTTGCCCTTGATCAGTTCCGAGAAACCGACGGCAAAAATCAGCATGGAAATCAGGTACGACACACTGGCGCCGATCTGCGCCGGGATCGAACTGCGCAGGCCGTCCTTCAAGCCCAGGCTCAGCAACAGCAGGGTCATGGGGCCGGGGCTGAAGGTCATGGTGGTGCAAAACAGCAGGAAGTAGAGAAACGAAGACAGGGTTAATGCACTTGTCATGGCCGCGGACCTTGAATGGAGAGAAACACGCCTCAAGCGCCCGCCCCAGGGCGGCCTTGGCGGTCTGGTTACGGCGCAGTCTAGGGCAGCGGCATTGCACAAGGCAGGTAAAGTGATGCCTAATTCGGCCTGACTTCACCGGTAAAATTACCGGCAAACACAAGGACCCGTCATGTTTGTATCCGCCATCGCTTTTGTGGAGGGCACCCCCAAGGTCCAGCAGATCGTCGAGGCGTTCAGCCAGGCCATCGAGAACGGCGAATGGGCGCCGGGCAGCAAGTTGCCGTCGGTACGGGAATTGACCCAGACCCTGGGCGTGAGCAAGTTCACCCTCAATGAGGCGCTGGACCGCCTGCGCGGGCGCCATTTGCTCACCTCCAGCCAGGGCCGTGGCTACTTCGTGGCGATGGACAGCGCCCGGCCGGCAACGGCGACCTGGGTCGACTTGCTGCCCCAGGACCTGCTCAGCATATTGCGTCGCCCGCTGGTCACCGCCAGTGGCGAACTGCGCCCCGGCGGTGGGCACTTGCCGGAGGAATGGCTCAATGGCGAAGCGATTCGCCAGGCCATGCGCAGTGTGGTGCGTGCGCCAACGCTGCGCATCGCAGGCTTGGGCACGCCAGCCGGGCTGCTGCCGTTGCGCCAGGCGCTGCAACAGAAACTGCACGGTGAAGGTTTGTCGGTGCCCGTAGAACAGATCATCACCACGCCCAACACTGTGCAGGGCCTGGACATGCTTATGCGCCTGCTGGCCCGACCTGGCGACACGGTGTTGCTCGACGCGCCGTGCTACTTCAACTTCCACGCCAACCTGGCGCTGCATGGGGTCAAGGTCGTTACCATTGAGCGCCGCCCCGACGGTTTCGATTTCGCGGCCCTCGAACAGTTGCTGGCCGAACACCGCCCCAGCCTTTACCTGACCACCAGCGTTTTGCATAACCCCACCGGGCATACCTTCAGCCCCAGCCAAGCGTTTCGCCTGCTGCAACTGACCCAGAAATACCACTGCCATATCGTCGAGGATGATCTTTATGGTGACCTGCACCCCAACCCTCCCCCGCGCCTGGCTGCCGTCGCCGGGCTCGATCAGGTTACCTACTTGTCAGGGTTCTCCAAGATCCTCAGCGCCAACACCCGGGTCAGCTACGTCGTGGCCGCGCCGCAACTGGCCGCCAACCTCACCAATATGAAGTTGATGAGCGGCGGCGTAACCTCCGAACTGTTCGAACAGATCGTCTACCGTATGCTCACCGAAGGCAGTTATGCCAAGCATCGCAAGCGCATGGTGCAACGCCTGATGGAGGCCGGTGGACGCATCGAACAATGGCTCAAGCGCTGCGGCTGCGAACTGCCGATGGCCTATGAAGGCGGAATGTTTATCTGGGCGCGTCTGCCGAAGGGGGTGAACGGCGAATTGCTGGCCCAGGAAGCGTTGAAACGCAGCATGGTGCTGGCGCCCGGTGGGCTGTTTGGCTACGACCCGGCCCATCGCGACTCGATGCGCTTCAATGTGGCCCACAGTGATGAGCCACGGGTGCAGCGGGTGTTTGAGGCGTTGTTGCATGAAGTGGCGCAGAGCAATGCCCATGCCGGGCGCGAATCCCTGTAGGAGCGGGCTTGCCCGCGAAGGTCGTCAACGATGACGCGGGTTTACAGCCCAAGCGCGGCGCTCTCAGGTTTTTCGCGAGCAAGCTTGCTCCTACAGAAAAGCCAATTGAGGTGTTTTGAGCCGTTCACCCCGGCAACGGAATTACCCGCAACGGCCGCACCGACTTGTACGAAAAGCTCGAATAGATTTCCTTGACGCAGGGCAAGGTCTGCAAGACTTCGCGGGCAAACTCGCCGAACGATTCCAGGTCCTTGGCCACCACTTCCAGCAAAAAATCATAGCGGCCCGACACGTTATGGCACGCCACGATTTCCGGAATCTCCAACAGGCGCTGCTCGAACGCGCGGGCGATTTCCTGGGTGTGGCTGTCCATCATGATGCTGACAAACGCGGTCACCCCATAGCCCAGCGCCTTGGGCGAGAGGATCGCCTGGTAGCCGCTGATCACCCCGCTTTCCTCCAGGGTGCGCACCCGGCGCCAGCAGGGTGAGGTCGTCAAGGCGACCCGCTCGGCCAGTTCGGCCACGGTCAGGCGGGCGTTGCCCTGCAATGCGTTTAAAAGGGCTTTGTCGGTGCGGTCCAGCTTGATGGGCATAACGTGCCTCTAATCATTATTTTTATCGGTGTTTGATTCACAAACGCGGGTTTTTCCAGCAGTTTTTGCAAGGTTCGTCCGTGGTTATGAGCATAGCATTGTAGGAAATAAGGAGCGCCCGACATGACCAATAAACACCACACCTGCGGCTTTTCCACCCGTGCCATTCACCACGGCTATGACCCCAAGGACCACCACGGCGCGCTCGTACCGCCGATTTACCTGTCGGCCACCTTCGCCTTCCCCACGGTTGAATACGGCGCCGCGTGCTTTGCCGGCGAAGCCAGCGGCCACTTCTACACGCGCATTTCCAACCCGACCCTGGCGCTGCTGGAATCACGCATGGCCACCCTGGAAAACGGTGAAGCGGCGGTGGCCTTCAGCTCCGGCATGGGCGCGATTGCCGCGACGTTCTGGACCCTGCTACGCCCGGGCGACGAGGTGATCGTCAGCCAGACCCTGTATGGCTGCACCTTCGCTCTGTTGCACCACGGCATCGGCGAATTCGGCATCAAGGTGCGGCATGTTGACCTGACCGACCTGGCCGCCCTGCAAGCGGCCTTGTCCCCGGCGACCCGCATGATCTACTGCGAAACCCCGGCCAACCCCAACCTGCGCCTGATCGACATCGCCGCCGTGGCCAGGCTTGCCCATCAACAGCCGAATGTCACCCTGGTGGTCGACAACACCTACTGCACGCCCTACCTGCAACGGCCCCTGGAACTGGGTGCCGATGTGGTGGTGCACTCGGCCACCAAATACCTCAGCGGCCATGGCGACATCACCGCAGGCATTGCGGTGAGCAACCAGGCGCTGGCACAGCGCATTCGCCTGCAAGGGCTCAAGGACCTGACCGGCGCGGTGATGTCGCCCCAGGACGCGTCGTTGCTGATGCGCGGCCTCAAGACCCTGGCCCTGCGCATGGACCGCCATTGCAGCAATGCCCAGGCGCTGGCCGAAGCCTTACAGGCGCACCCGGCCGTGGAGAGTGTGATCTACCCCGGGCTGCGGTCCTTCCCACAGTACGAACTGGCGACCCGGCAAATGAAACTGCCCGGCGGCATGATTGCCTTTGAACTCAAGGGCGGGATCGAGACGGGGCGGCGCTTTATGAACGCACTGCAACTGTTCACCCGTGCGGTCAGCCTGGGGGATGCCGAATCGTTGGCGCAACATCCGGCGAGCATGACCCACTCCACCTATACCCCCGAGCAACTTGCGCAGCACGGTATCAGCGAGGGCCTGGTGCGTTTGTCGGTGGGGCTTGAAGACGTCGCCGACCTGTTGGCGGATGTGCATCAGGCCCTGGCCAAGTGCGGCCGCAACACGGTGCGTCAGGCCGCGACAGCGCCCTCTGCTGTGAGATAGCGCCTACACGTAAAGTGTTTTTTATCCTGGCGGTGGTCGGACGGATCCGACTACCGTTATGCGTTTTTAATCTGAATTTTATCGATTGGATCCCCCTGCCTTTGCCAGCCTGTACTAGCATGGTGGCGGCGGGAAGGATTATCCGTGCAGGTTATTCATAGCGGTTACCTTGTTGACTCCCGCCGCTATAACGCCCAATACCTGTACCCGAAACTCATGGACGAATTGATGAACTCACACCTGTTCCCACATATAGGCAAGGTCATCGCCAGCACCGGCAGCCGCCATTTCCCACGTATGCTGCATGACCTCATCCTCACCCAACTGGCCGTGGACGCCACCCATATCACCCAGCTGCAGGTCAACAGCGAAGGCCACAGCCGCCGCAAGATCAGCCCGGTCTACACCGACTCGGTGGCAACCCTGGGGGCCGAGCAACCCGCCGCACAATTGCACCTCACCCGACACAAGGACGATGTGCGCTACGTGCTGTCGGTGTACCGCTCGCACCCCTCGCAGAGTTTTTCTGCCCAAGAGCGCAGCATGTTGCAGGACTTCTCCACGCTGTTGCTGCCCATGGTGGAAAAACACATCACCGCGATTCAGCCTGGCCGTCAGGACAGCCCACCGGCGGTGCCACAGCACCAGGGCATCGAAACCCTGCGCCGACGCATCCAGGAGCGCCTGGTGCAATCGGGGCTGACCCTGTCCAACCGTGAACTGCAAGTGTGCGTGGGCCTGCTGGCCGGGCGCACCGCACCGGAGCTGGCCGAACAACTGGCATTGAAGGTCAACACCATCGAAAGCTACCTCAAGCGCGCGGCGATCAAGCTGGGGATCAGTGGGCGGCATTCGTTGTTGCGGTGGATGTACTCGACCCAAGACAGCACCCGTTTCTAGGCGCACGCAGATCAAACTGTGGGAGGGGGCTTGCTCCCGATAGCGGTGTATCAGCCATTACATCTTTGACTGAAAAATTGCTATCGGGAGCAAGCCCCCTCCCACATGGGGTCCTCATTGGCAGATAGGGATCAGTCCCTTGCCAATGCCTCTATCGGGTCCAACCGCGCCGCATTTCGCGCCGGCACAAAACCGAACACAATGCCGATCAGTGTCGAGCAGGCAAACGCGGTAATGATCGAGCCCACCGAAAACACCATTTCCCACTCCTTCACAAACAGCGAAAACAGATAACCGATGGCGTAGGACAACGAGATCCCGATGATCCCGCCGATCAAACACACCATCACCGCCTCCACCAGAAACTGCTGGCGAATATCCGACTGGCGCGCCCCCACCGCCATGCGGATACCAATCTCGCGGGTGCGCTCGGTGACCGACACCAGCATGATATTCATCACGCCAATGCCTCCCACCAGCAATGAAATCACCGCAATCAACGACAACAGCAGCGCCAGGGAACGGCTGGTTTTTTGCACCGTCTGCATGATGCTGTCGAGGTTGTTGGTGAAGAAGTCCTTGGTGCCGTGACGTTGCAGCATCAGCTTGTTGACGTTGTCTTCCACCACCTTGCTCGGCTGGCCGTCTTTGATGCGCACGGTGATGCTGTCCAGATGACGCTGGCCCAACAGGCGCCCCGCCGCCGTCTCATACGGCACCCACACGTTCAGCGCCTTGCTGGCGGCGAACATGTTCTTGTTGTCCGCCGTCACGCCGATCACCGTACACGGCAGGTTGCCCACCAGGATCACCTGGCCCAGCGGGTCGATGTTCGGCCCGAACAGCCGCTGGCGGGTGTTGTGGTCGATCACCACCACCTGGGCCTGGCGTCGCGCATCGCTTTCACTGAAGGCAATGCCGGCTTCCAGCTTGAGGCCCTTGACCTTGAAGTAGCGATCACTGACGCCGTTGACCTGGGCATCCACATCGATGTTGCCAAAGCGCAGCAACAGGTTGCGGCCCACCACCGGCGTGGCGCTGTCGACGTAATACAGCTGGTTCAGCGCGTCCACATCCGAGGGCATCAGCGTCTGGATCGCCGAGGCGCGACTGTCACCAAAGCTGGTGCCGGAAAAGATATCGATGGTGTTGCTGCCGATCGCCTGGATGTCCTTGAGCACATAGCGCTTGGCGCCTTCGCCGATGGCCGAGATCGACACCACCGAGGTGATCCCGATCACAATGCCGAGCATGGTCAGCAAGGTGCGCATGCGGTGCGAAATCAGCGCCACCCAGGCCATGTTGAAGGCTTCCTTGAATAGCCCCAGGCTCGCCACCAGGCGCCGCGCTCCGCTGCGCCTGGGCTCGATCGGCGCTTCGCTGGGCAGCTCCAGGTCAACGCTGTCATTGACCTTGTCGCTGACGATCTCACCGTCACACACCTCGACAATGCGCTGGGCATTCGCGGCGACCTTGGGGTCGTGGGTGACGATGATCACCGTGTGCCCGGCCGCGTGCAGCTCTGCGAGGATACGCATCACTTCCTTGCCGCTGTGGGTGTCGAGGGCGCCGGTGGGTTCGTCGGCGAGGATCACTTCGCCGCCGTTCATCAGGGCCCGCGCGATACTCACGCGCTGTTGTTGCCCGCCGGACAGCTGGCTGGGCCGGTGGGAGATATGACTCGCCAGGCCCAACCGCTGGAGCAACTCCCGCGCACGACTGTGACGCTGGCTTTCAGGAGTACCGGCATAAATCGCTGGCATTTCCACGTTGTGCAAGGCGCTCAGGTGAGCAAGCAAATGGTAGCGCTGGAAGATAAAGCCGAAGTAATCACGGCGCAGCTCAGCCAGTTGCTCATCGCCCAGGGAGCGGGTTTCGATGCCATTGATCTTGTAGCTGCCGGCGGTGGCGTAATCCAGGCCGCCAAGGATATTCATCAGGGTCGATTTGCCCGAGCCCGAGGCGCCGATGATCGCCAGCATTTCCCCGGCATGAATCGTCAGGTCGATGCCTTTGAGCGCGATGAATTCACGCTCGCCGGCCATAAAACTACGGGTGATGCCCTTGAGTTCCAACAGAGGCTGAGTCATGGATCAGCTCCCTGCCACGGCGGGTGTGGCGTCGCCGATTACCACCTTGTCGCCCTCGGCCAGGCCATCCAGAATCTGCACTTTGACGTTGTTATTGATGCCGGTCCTGACGTTGCGCTCTACCGCTTTGCCCTTGGCATCCAGCACCCGCACCGGGTAACTGCCGTCGGCATTGCGTGCTCCCAGCGCCGCCACCGGCACCATCAACGCGGCCTCGGCGGTGTCGAGCACAATGCGCACCTGTGCGGTCATGGCGATGCGCAGGCGGTGGTCAGGGTTGGGCACGTCGAACAGCGCGTTATAGAACACCGCGGTGTTCTGCTTGGGGGTGCCGGCGGTCTGGGTTTCGAGGAAGTTCTGCGGGGCTGGTTCAGTGCCGCGCAGTTTGGCGTAATAGCGTTTGTCCGCCTCGCCGAGGATGGTGAAGTACACCTGCTGGCCGGGGCTGATATGAATCACATCCGCTTCCGAGACCTGGGCCTTGACGGTCATGGTGTCCAAGTCCGCCAGCTTGAGCAGTACCGGTGCGAGCTGGCTGGCGATCACGGTCTGGCCTTCCTGGGTGACGATGCCCACTACGTCGCCGTCGATGGGCGCGTTGATGCGAGTGTAGGCCAGGTTGACCTTGGCGGTGTCGATCTGGATGTGTGCGCTTTTGATCTGTGCGTCCAGGGACAGCAGGTTGGCCTGCTGCACCTGGAAGCTTGATTCGGCGTCTTCGAAATCCTGGCGTGACACCGATTCGTCGGCCTGCAGACCCTTGTAGCGTTCATAGACAGACTTGGCCTGCTTGAGCTGCGCGGCGGTTGCGCGGCGTTGGGCCTGGAGGTTTTCTTCGTCGACCTGGGCTTTGCGCAGGGTGTTCTGCAGGATCAGCGGGTCGATTTCGGCTAGCCACTGGCCCTTTTTTACCTTGTCGCCGACTTTGACTTTCAACGATTTGAGCTGGCCGGAGACTTGGGCGCCGACGTCGACCTGCTTGATGCCTTCGAGCAGGCCGGTGGCCAATACTGCGTTTTCGATATCGCCGCGTTCGGTGGTGGCGGTGAGGTATTGGGGGGCGTCGGCGGGGGCCTTTACGGTGTAGATGATCAGGCCGATGGCGACGGCCAATGCTGCCAGGAGGCCGATTTTGCGGAATTTAGACGTTTGCATGGTTGGCTTCTTGATTGAGTACAGATCCGTTGGCCGGGTAGACGCGGCATCGGGTTGCAAAAGCAGAGTGAGGTTTCATTGACTTGCACAGCTTAAAAATGTGGGAGGGGGCTTGCTCCCGATGGCGGCCTGACAGCCGACCAGGATGTTGGATCAGAACGAGTACATATCCGTTATTTAGGTAACGGCCACTATTGGTTCCGCTCTTACAGCGGCTCACTTTTGAAAAGCGCAAAAGTAAGTAAAACGCTCTTGCCCCACCACTCGGCACCTCGCTCAGGCTCGGTGTGCCCGTAATCCGCCATGGATTTGGGGGGCCGCCGCCACGCGCCATCCATGGCGCGGGGCGGCTAAACCGGCATCCCTGCCGGTTTACCCCCCAAATCCCTGTCGAATTCCGGCCAGCGTGGTTTAACGGGGCGCCTAAGATCAAAAACAGATCAAGATCAAGATCAAGGGCGGCTCGCTTCGCATCGTGGTTACCGGGGGCAAGCGCCCTCCCACATTTCTTGCGGTACTCGGCCTCACAAACCGGTCGGCTATAAGGCCGCCGCGCTGTGCTTTTGATCTGGCATCGCCCCGTTAAACCACGCTGGCCGAACGCGGACTTTGGAGCGTGGGTAACCCGGCAGGACGCCGGGTTAGCCGCGCTGGGCCATGGATGGCCCATCGCGGCGGCCCACGCTCCAAAGTTCGCGTTCGGGCACACCGAGCCTAGGCGAGGTGCCGAGTGGTGGGGCGAAGGCCTTTTGGTTACTTTTGGGCCTTTCCAAAAGTGAGCCGCTGTAAGAGCGGAACCATAAGTGGCCGTTACCAAAGGAACGGATATGTACTCCGACAAACCGTTATAGGAAGCGAGCCCCCATTTGGATCGGTGTACAAGCATCAAGACACCACCTCCCCAACCCCAACCCTTTCCAACCACCACTTGGCCAAACCCGAAACATTCGGCACCTTGAGCAAGGTGAAGTGATTACCCCCGCCATACCAAACCTCCAACCCAGTCCCCTGCCCCTTCCACCCCTCAACCATCAACCCCTGCTCACGCTGGTTCCCCGCCGCATCCAAGGCCGGATCCTGCGCCAGCACCAGGCGCACCACCCCGTCATACCGCGCCTGCGGCCGATAAACCGTGCGCAACGCCGCCGCATAAGTACGCGCAGGCCCATCCATTGCATCCACGGCAGCACGCGCCGGCAGTAAGCCAACGCCGATCATCCCCATATGCAGCCACTGTCGCTGCGCCACCTCATCGCGCCCGGCGAAGTCCACCGGATCAATCCCCAGCGACTTCCCAGCCGCCAACTGCATCGCCTCGATCAACCGCAACAGCGCCGCCGTCGAGGTATAGGGCTTGCCATCACGCCCCGGCGCCTCACTGTCGATCACTGTCAAAGAGCCCACCTCGCGCCCCATCGCCTGCAAGCGCAGGGCCATTTCCAGCGCGACCCAGCCGCCAAACGAATGCCCGACCAGATGCACCGGCCCGTTCGGGCACTCCTGCTCCAACGCCGTGAGATAACACCGCGCCGCCACTTCCACCTGGCTATGGGGCACCGCCTCGCCATCCAACCCACGGGGCTGCAGGCCATACAGCGGCCAATCACGTCCCAGGGCGTCGCTCAAGCCCACGAAACCGGTCACGCTGTCACCTGCTCCCGGCACGCAGAACACCGGGGCATAGCCGGCGCGCCCAGTCTGGATGCGCAACAACGGCTGATGGGCCGCGCAACTCACCGGCGTACTCGTCGCCAGCGCCTCGGTCATCGCTCGGCCCAGGCCCTGGATATGCGGCGCCTGCATCATGCTCTGGTGATCCCCAGGCACGTGCACCTGGCGCAGTTGCCCGGGCGCCAAAGCCGTGTCCCAGCCCAACGCCATACTGCGTTGCGACAGTTCGGTGGGGCGCTGCTCGGCGCTGAACAGGTGCACCGGAATCGGCAACGGGAACAGGCTGTAGTGGGCCAGGGCGTGCCCGTGCCCGACTTCGCGCTGAAGAAAACTCAATAGGTCCGCGTCCGACGCCGCCGCCATTTGCGCGTATAGCAAACCTTGATCGCGACAGCGTTGCAGCAGATCCGCAAAGTCCAACTGTCCAATCCGCGCCTCCAGTTGTTCAAGGCTTGCCAGCTCATTTACACCTCCCTGCGCTTTCCAATAAGCCGTGCATTGCAGCAACAGGTGCCGCTTGAATGCATCCGGCCCGCTCCAGCGTGCTTTGCCCTGGTCAGTCAGGCGCGGCACATAGCTGTCGATCAAACCGAGGAAGGCCACGCTTTCATCCAGCCCCAGCAGTTGCATGGCGATTTCATAGGCCAGCACCCCACCAAAGGACCAGCCCGCTACCCGATAGGGACCGTGGGGCTGAATCTCGCGGATCAGCCCGACCATGCGCGCCGCCAGGCCTTCCATGCTGTTCAGGTGGGCCTCGCCCAGCGCCAGCCCCGGCAGGCCGTAGATCGGATAATCACCCGGCAGGTGCTGGCCCAGCGCCGGGAAATACACGTCCATGCCGCTGAACTCATGCACCAGAAACAACGGTGCCTGCGCCCCGCTGCTGCGCACGGTAATCACGCGGGTGTCGGGCAGTACATCATCCCCGCGCTGACGCAGCATCGCCGCGACGCCGGCCACGCTGGCATGTTGGAACAGCTCGGCCAACGACACCGGCAAACCGGCCTCGTCCAGCAGGTTGACCAGGCGAATCGCCAACAACGAATGCCCGCCCAGTTCAAAGAAGCTGTCATGCCGCCCCACTTGTTCGAGTTTCAACACCTCGGCCCAGCGTTGCGCCAACGTCTGCTCCAGGGCGTCGGCCGGCGTTTCGAACGTGCGGCTGGTCGAGGCGTCCCAGGCAGGCACCGGCAAGGCGTTACGGTCGATCTTGCCGTTGGCGGTCAACGGCAATTGCTCCAGCGCGACGTAGGCGGACGGCACCATGTACTCGGGCAAGTGCGCGTGCAGGTAAGCCCGCACCGACTCGACAGCAACGGGTTCGCCCGCCCAGGTGAAATAGGCCACCAGGCGTTTGTCCCCCGGAACTTCTTCACGGGCCAGCACCACGGCATCCTGGATGCCTGCGAACGTCGCCAGTCGCGCCTGGATTTCACCCAGCTCAACACGAAAACCTCGAATCTTCACCTGGTCGTCATTACGCCCGATGCACTCCAGCAGACCGTCGGCCGTCCAGCGCCCGAGATCGCCCGTACGGTAAAGCAAGGCGCCTGGGTTGAACGGGTCCTGCACAAACTTTTCAGCCGTCAGCTCGGGGCGATTCAAATAGCCCAAGGCGACGCCATCGCCGCCAATGCAGATTTCACCGACGATACCCAGCGGTACCGGCTGCTGCTGCGCATCGAGCACATACACTTGGGTGTTGGAGATCGGCCGCCCCACCGGCACGCTGTCGGCATCATCGGCAATCGTGTGCACTTCGCAGGTGGTGGCGTAAGTGGTGGTTTCGGTCGGCCCATAGCAATGCACCAGGCGCAACGCGGGTGCCTGCGCCAACAGCGTGCGGAACGCCGCCGGATCGGCCCGCTCCCCGCCGCACAAAAGGATGCGCAAGCCAGCCAGGGCCTGGGGAATCAATTGCACGTATTGGTTGAACAGCGCGGTGGTGACAAACAGCACCGTCACGCCCTGCAACGCCTGGGCGAAAGCGCTCGGATCGAGCAAGGTGGCGTGGTCAATCACCTGCACCTGGCCGCCATTGAGCAGTGGCCCCCACACGTCCATGGTGCTTGCATCGAACGCTGGGTTCGACGCAAAGGCCACGCGGTCGGCGGCATTGAAATCGGCATAGCCGTTGTTGAGCACTAGGCGCGTAATGCCGCGATGGGACACCAGCACGCCCTTGGGCTGGCCGGTGGAGCCGGAGGTGTACATGATGTACGCCACGCTGTCCGAGGGTTGCGACAGGTCCGGGTTGTGGCTCGGTTGCGGGGCGAGACCAAGCGTGTCCAGGTCCAGGCGACGCACCCCGCTCTCTATGACGCAATCGCTGCGAGTCAGCAACCAGGCCGCGCCACAGTCTTGCAGCATGAACCCCTGGCGTTCAGCCGGTGCATTCACGTCCAACGGCACATACGCGGCGGCGCATTTGAGGATGGCCAATTGGCTGACCAGTAACTCCAGCGAACGCGGCAGCAGGATCGCCAGGTGATCGCCAGGGCGCACACCCAGGCCGAGCAGGTGATGGGCCAAGCGGTTGGCGCGGGTATTGAGTTCGCCGTAGCTCACCCGCCGCTCGTTGTGCACCAGCGCCACCGCGTCGGGACGCGCCATGGCCTGGGCTTCGAACAGGCGCTGCACCGTGTGCTCACGCGCGAATGTACGGGCAGTGGCGTTGAAGTGCTCAAGCACCCGTTGGCGTTCGACCTGCGGCAGAATCGGCAAGCGGTTGATGGCGATATCGCGATGACCTTCCAGGGCCTGCACCACCTGCGCCAGCGCGATTTCCAGGTAGTCGCACAAGCGCCGGGCGCCCTGCCCCATGACGGTCAGGCTGAACCCTTCACCGAGGTCATCCACGCTGATCGCCACGCCGTAGTGCGTGTGCTCCTCGGCCTTGAACAACTCGATCCCCTGCCACGCCTCGGCCACGCCACCGGCCTGGGGTGCGCTGTGACGATAGTTGAACAATACGCTGAACAACGGCGTCGCCACCGGCACACCACTGCAACGCTGGGCCAACGCCAGGGGCGCATGTTCATGACCGAGCAGCTGAGTCAGGCGCCCATGGGTGGTACGCAGTGCCGTCAGCACTGAGTGTTCCCCCAGGTCGACCCGCAGCGGCAAGGTATTGATAAATACGCCCATGGCCCGCTCGGCGCCTTCGCCGCCTTGCAGGCGGCCGAGCATCACCGTACCGAACACCACCTGCTCGCGGGCGCAAACCTTGCCCAGTACGTGAGCCCAGGCCAAATGCATCACGCTGGCCGCACTGACCCCCGCCTGGCGGGCCTGGCTGCGCAGGCGTCGACTCAGCGACAGGTCGAGACCCACGCGTACGTTTTCCACGGCCCCCAGATTGGGCACCTCGGTGGGTTCGTCGACCTCACCGAGCATCTCGCGGAAAAACGTCTCGTGATCCTCAGCGCCCAAACGGGTCTGGGCCACGTAGTTGCGATACGGCACGGGCGCGGCCAGGGTGTCCTGAGTGCCCAGCAGAAACGCCTGCAGCTCGTGTTGCAGGATATCCAGGGCAACGTGGTCCATCACCAGGTGATGAAACAGCAACGTCGCGACCACCCGTTGCGATTGCTCGGCGTACACCAACCGCATCAGCGGCGCCTGGCCAAGGTCCAGGCGTGACGGCAGCGGACCGCTCTCAACACTTAGCCGGGCGTGGCGCCACACCACCTGCACCGGTTCTTCCAGGCCCTCCCAATGCAAGGATGAACGCAGGATGTCATGACGCTGGATCACCGCCTGCAATGCGCTGGCGAAGGCCTCCAGGCGTGCGCGACTGTCAAAGGCAAACTGCGCCTGTAACACATAGGCGTCATCACCTTGCGCAGCGCGATGCTGATACAGGATGCCGGCCTGCAACGGCGCCAGCGGGTAGATATCCTGCACATTCGCCGCACCGCCGGGGATGCTGGCGACGATGCGCTCGATGGCTGCTTGATCCAGGCTGACCAGCGCCAGCATGTCTGGCGTGATGCGCGCGCAATCGGCCGCAATGCCATTGGCCGGCACCGCCACTTCACGCCCGCTACCCAAAGCTGCCGCCAGGGCAGCCAAGGTCGGTTGACCAAACAGCACTTTCACGTCCGCCGACAAGCCCAGGCCGCGCATACGCCCGATCAGGCTGACCGCCAGCAACGAGTGGCCGCCCAGTTCGAAGAAGTTGTCGTGTCGGCCCACGCGTTCCACGTTGAGCAACTCGGCCCACAGCGCGGCCAAGGTGATTTCCGTGTCGCCCAGCGGCGCCTCGTACTCGCGCACCACCAACGCCTCCACGCCCGGTGCCGGCAATGCCTTGCGGTCGAGTTTGCCATTGGGGCTCAGCGGCAGCGCCTCCAGGTGCACGAAGCTGGCCGGCACCATGAACTCCGGCAGGTGCAGCAGCAAATGGGCGCGCAGGCTTTCAATTTCACTCGGCACGCCGGTGTAGTAAGCGATCAGGCGCTGCTCGCGGGCAATCACGGCGGCTTCCTGGACCGCCGGATGCTCGGTCAGGCGTGCCTGGATTTCGCCCAGCTCGATGCGCAGGCCACGGATCTTGACCTGGTCATCATTGCGCCCCAGGTACTCGATGTTGCCATCCGGCAAGTAGCGCCCGACGTCACCGGTGCGGTACATGCGCCCAGGGGCAAACGGGTCATCGAGGAAACGCTCGGCGGTCAGTTCGGCACGGTTGAGGTAACCCCGTGCGACTTGCACCCCCGCGATAAACAATTCGCCCACCACGCCCAACGGCACAGGCTGCAACTGCCCGTCCAGCACGTACATGCGCGTGTTGGCGATTGGCTTGCCGATGGGGGTGTTGTCGGGCACGTCAAAGCCTGCGCAGTGCCAGGCAGTGACATCCACCGCCGCTTCGGTGGGCCCATAGAGATTATGCAACTGGCTGCCCGGCAACTGTTGTTTGAAGCGGCGTACCAGGCTGCCCGGCAAGGCTTCGCCGCTGCACATCACCCGCACCAGCCCGCCCGCCTGGCTGACGTCACCGTGGGCGAGGAAGACATCAAGCATCGACGGCACGAAGTGCAAAGTCGTGACCCCTTCGGCTGCGATTACCTGGCACAGGTACTCAGGGTCTTTATGCCCATCCGGGCGCGCCATCACCAGGCGTGCGCCGGTGAACAGCGGCCAGAAGAATTCCCACACCGACACATCGAAACTGAACGGGGTTTTCTGCAACACCGTATCGCCTCCCGTGAGCCGGTATTCGTCCTGCATCCACAGCAGGCGGTTGACCACCCCGGGGTGTTCGTTGATCACGCCTTTGGGCTGGCCGGTGGAGCCGGAGGTGTAGATCACATAGGCGGCCACCCCGGCCACCGCTGGGTTGGTGATGGGCTGGTGCTGCCAGGTGGGCTGGTCCAGATCGACCACCGGCACCTCGCCCAGCAGCCCAAGGGTGCTGCCCTGGGCCAGTACCACCGCTGGCGCGCTGTCGTGCAGCATGTAGGCGATACGCTCCGGCGGGTACGCCGGGTCCAGCGGCACATAGGCGGCGCCGGCCTTGAGGATCGCGTACAGGCCAATGACCATGTCCAGGCCACGCTCCACGCAGATCGCCACCCGCGCCTGCGGCTGCACGCCGAGGGCTTGCAGGTGGTGGGCCAGTTGGTTGGCGCGAGCGTTCAGTTCGGCGTAGGTCAGTTGCTGCTCGCCGGCCTTTGCCGCCACGGCCTGCGGCGTGCGCAGTACCTGCGCTTCGAACATCCCGTGCAGGGTCTGGTCGAGCTGGTAGTCCACAGTGGTAGCGTTGAAATCCACCAGCAACTGCTTGCGCTCACGCTCATCCACCAGCGGCACATGCGCAAGCACCGCCTGGTCGTTAGCGACCATGGCCTGCAACACGCGGGTGAAGTAGCCGAGGTAACGCCGTATCGTCGATTCATCGAACAGCGCCACGGCATATTCCAGCGCGCCGAGAATACTGCCCTGCACTTCCCCCAGGTTCAGCGACAGGTCGAACTTGGCGAAATGGCTGTTTTCGACAATGCCTTCCAGGGCCAGGTCGCCCAACGCCAGGGTCGGCGCGCTGCTGTCCTGCCAGCTCAGCAGGGTCTGAAACAGCGGGCTATGGGCCAGGCTGCGCGGCGGCCGGGTGATTTCCACCACCTGTTCGAACGGCAAATCCTGATGGGCTTGGGCCGCCAGTGTCAGCGCCTTGACCCGAGCCAGCAGGGCCTCGGTGCTCAACTCGCCCGAGGTGTCGATGCGCAGCGCCAGGGTGTTGACGAACAAACCGATCAGCCCTTCCACCTCGGTGCGCGTGCGGTTGGCCACCGGCGTGCCGATCACCAGCTCCGGCTGTCCGGACAAGCGCGCCAGCAACGAAGCCCAGGCGCTCATCAAGGTCATATAGAGGGTGGTGCCATGGCGCTGGCTCAAGGCCTTGAGCCCGGCAGTAAGGCGTTCATCCAGGCGCACTTCGACGCTGCTGCCGGCGTAGTCCTGCTGCGCCGGGCGCGGGCGGTCGGTGGGCAGGGTCAGCAACGCCGGCGCGCCGGCCAGGGTCTGCTGCCAATAGGTGCTTTGGCGGTGCAACACTTCGCCGCTCAACCACAGGCGTTGCCACACAGCAAAGTCGGCGTACTGGATCGGCAAGGGCGGCAGCGGGTCGGATTGGCCGTGGCTGAAGGCTTGGTACAGCGCCATCAGTTCACGGGTCAGCACGCCCATGGACCAGCCATCGGAGACGATATGGTGCAGGGTCAGCAGCAGCACATGGTGATCGTCGGCCATCACCACCAGGCGACCGCGCAGCAACGGGCCACGCTCCAGGTCGAAGGGCGCCGAGGCTTCGCCGTGGATCAGCGCGTCCAGCGCCTGTTGCGGTTGCGCGTGGCGACGCAAGTCTTGCACCTGCAGCGGTAACACCTCCTCGGCCGGCACGATCAGCACCTGGGCCTGGTCGCCGTGTTGGGCAAAGCGGCTGCGCAGGGTTTCATGCCGCGCCACGATCCGCGCCAGCGCCCGTTGCAGTGCCTGCACATGCAACTGCCCGCGCAAACGCAGGCCGATAGGAATGTTGTAGGCGGTGTTGGCGCCCTCCATCAACGCCAGGAACCACAGGCGCTGCTGGGCAAACGACAGCGGCATCTCTTCATCACGATTGGCCGGCAGGATATCCGGCAAGGTGCTGCGCCCGGCCTGGGCCAGCAGTTCAGCGACCGCTGCCAGTTCGGCGTTGGCGAACAGGTCGCCCAGCGCCAACTCGACCCCCAGCCGCTGGCGGACCTGGGAGACCATGCGCATCGCCAGCAGCGAGTGCCCGCCCAACTCAAAGAAATGGTCACGCCGCCCGACCCGTTCCACTTGCAACACCTCGGCCCAGATCTGCGCCAGCACGGTTTCGATCTCGCCCTGGGGCGCTGCGTATTCGCGGGTAAACACTGCGGCCATGTCCGGCACTGGCAAAGCCTTGCGGTCGAGCTTGCCATTGGTGGTCAGCGGCAGCGCGTCGAGCTTCATGAAGGCGACCGGGACCATGTAGTCCGGCAACTGCGCCACCAGGTGAGCGCGGATTTCGCCTACCGTCAGCGCGTCAAGTTGCGGGTTTTCGGTGAAGTAGGCCACCAGGCGCTCTTCACGCACCAGCACCACCGCTTCCAGGATGCCAGGCAATTGGTTGAGCCGGGTTTCGATTTCGCCCAGTTCGATGCGCACGCCACGGATTTTGACCTGGTCATCGTTGCGCCCCAGGTAGTCGAGCGTGCCATCGGGCAACCAGCGCACCAGGTCGCCGGTGCGGTACATGCGCCCGGGGTTGAATGGGTCGCGCAGGAAGCGCTCGGCGGTCAGTTCCGGGCGGTTCAGGTAACCTCGCGCCACGCCCTTGCCGCCTACGTACAACTCCCCCGCCACCCCCAGTGGCACCGGGCGTTGATGTTCATCGAGCACGTAGACGGTGACATTGGCGATGGGCTTGCCGATATGCAACGGCTGGCCCGCCTCGACCTTGCCCGACGTGGCGACCACCGTGGCTTCGGTGGGGCCATAGTTGTTGATCAATTCAAAGCGCTGCGCCCGGCCGAACTGGCGCAGGCGATCGCCACCGACCAGCAGGGTGCGCAAGGTCGGGTGCTCGATAGTCTGGCTGAACGCGTACTCGGCCACCGGCGTGGGCAGGAAGCTTACGTCCAAAGGCTGTGCGCACCACCAGGCCAGCAGCGCGTCGATATCTTCAGCACCGTCATGGGCCGGCGGCAGGTGCAGGGTGGCGCCCACACACAGCGCCGGCCAGACCTCCCAGGCCATCGCATCAAAGCCGAAACCGGCAACACTGGCGGTATGCCGCCCGGCGCGCAGGTCAAAAGCGCTGCAATGCCAGTCCACCAGGTTGGCGACGGTGTGGTGCTCCACCATCACACCTTTGGGCAAGCCGGTAGAACCCGAGGTGTAGATCACATACGCGAGGTTCGTCGGGCCGACAGCGACCTTGGGGTTGCTCGCCGAGTGATGCTGCCAGGTGAAGCGATCGAGGTTGATCACCGGCACCTCGAGCTCGGGCAAACGAGCCAGCAACGCGTGTTGGGTGAGCACCGCCACCGGGGCACTGTCGCTGAGCAAGTAGCTCAAACGCTCGGCCGGGTGGGACGGGTCTACCGGCACATAACCGGCACCCGCCTTGAGGATCGCCAGCAGCCCAGCCAGGGTGTCGAGCCCGCGCCGCGCCACAATGGCCACGCGATCATCGGGCCGAACCCCCAGCGCCAGCAGATGATGGGCCAGCAGGTTGGCTTGCTGGTTGAGTTCGACGTAGGTCAGTTGCCGCCCTTCGTGCACGGCGGCGATGGCGTCCGGCGTGAGCGCAGCCTGGGCTTCGATACGCCCGTGCAAGGTGGTGCCTTGCGGGAACACGGCCTGGGTGGCGTTGAACTGTTGCAACAGCAGGCGCTGTTCGGCGGCGGGCACTACCGAAAGTTGGTCAAGCGCAGTGTGCGGCGCCTGCTCCAGCGCGGTAACCAGGTTTTCCAGCGCGGTGTGCAGGTAGGCGCAGACGCGGTGGGGGTCGACCTGGGTGCTGGCCAGCAAACTCAGGCCGAAGCCTTCGCCCAGGTCGTCCACACTCAGGGTCAACGGGTAGTTGGTGCGTTCCTCGGCGCGCAGTGCGGTAATGCCGTGCCAGGCCGACACTGCCTCGGCACTGGCGGCGGGAGCGCTGTGACGGTAATTGAGCAGCGCACTGAACAGCGGCGTCGGGGCGATCACGCCGCTGCAACGCTGGGCCAATGCCAGGGCCGCGTGCTCATGGCGCAGCAGCGTGGTCAAACGTGCGTGGGTGGCCTTGACCCCGCTGCGTACATCCTGGGCGTCGATATCCACACGAAACGGCAAGGTGTTGATGAAGATCCCCAAGGCGCGGTCAGTCGCATGGCTGCCTTGCATACGCCCCATCAACACGGTGCCGAACACCACCTGCGCCTTGCCGGCCAACACCGCCAGTACCTGGGCCCAGCCCAGATGGAACAGGCTGGCGGCGCTCACCCCCAGTTGCCGGGCCTGCACGCGTATACGCTGCGCCAGCTGCGGCGCCAATGGCAGGCTGACCTCGGCAATGGCGCGAGCATCGCCCTGCACATCCTGCAGCCCGAACGGCAAGGTCGGCTCGACGATATCGCCGAGCATCTGCCGGAAGAAACTTTCATGCTCCTGCTCGCTGATGCCCAGCCGCGCCTGTGCCACGTAGTTGCGAAACGGTACGGCCTGGCCGAGGGCCGCGCCCTGCCCCAACAGACACGCCTGCATTTCATGGCATACCACTTCCAAGGCGCTGTGATCCATCGCCATATGGTGGAACAGCAAGGTAGCGACGATGCGCTGGTGGGTCCGGTCTTCAGCATGTACCAGGCGCAACAACGGTGCCTGGGTCACGTCGAGGCGATAATGACGGGCATTGAATAGGTCATGCAGCTGTGCGGCGATATCGCCGTCGGCCGGGTCGAGCATCAAAGCTTGCACCGGCAGGCGCGCCTGACGCCACACCACTTGCGAAGGTTGCGCCAGGCCATCCCAGACCACCCCGGTGCGTAAAATGTCGTGGCGGTCCATCACGCTTTGCAGCGCCTGGGCAAACGCCTCGAAGCGCTCCAGGCTGTCAAACGCGAACTGCGACTGCATCACGTAGGGGTCGCCCTGCTCGGCGCTGGCATGGTGAAACAGAATGCCTTCCTGCAATGGCGCCAACGGATAGATGTCCTGGATATTCGCCACACCGCCCTGCACGGTGGCGATGATGCGCTCGATCTCGTCCTGGCTCAGGGTCGAGAGGGTCAGCATGTCGGGGGTGATGCGCTCGGCGTTGGCGGGAATGCCATTGGCCGGTACGGCCACTTCGCCAACCTTGGCAGCCGAGTACTCACCGGCCTTGATCAGCTCGATCAGCGCCGGTTTGTGCTCGCGCAAGGCGGCCAATATTGCCGGGTCGCTCAAGGCTTGCCGGTTGCCGTTCACCGACAACTGTTCGCCCTTGAGCGCCAGTTGCACGTCCTTGGTTTTCAGGGTTGCCAGCAGCTCGAGGATGTTCACAGGACGATCTCCATTCGTTCGGTCATTGCGGCGTAGCCGGCCAGGGTCGGTTGTTCGAACAACGCTCGCACATCGGCTTCCATGCCTTCCTGGCGCAGGCGCCCGATCAAGCTCACAGCGAGCAGCGAGTGCCCGCCCAGTTCAAAGAAATTGTCATGCCGGCCTACCCGCTCCACCTTGAGCAGCTCGGACCACAACCGGGCCAGCAGGATTTCGGTATCGCCTTCGGGAGCTTCGTACTCACGCACCGTCAGTGCGTCCATACCCGGTGCGGGTAACGCTTTGCGGTCGAGCTTGCCGTTGGGGCTCAGGGGCATGACGGGCAGGTGCACGAACAGCGCGGGCACCATAAAGTCCGGCAGGTGCTGCAACAGCTGGGCGCGCAGGCCGTCGATGTCGCTTGGCAGGCCAGTGTAATAGGCGACCAGGCGCTCATCACGAACCACCACCACCGCGTCGTTGACCGCCGAATGCTCGATCAGCCGCGCCTGGATTTCCCCCAGCTCGATGCGCAGACCACGGATTTTCACCTGGTCATCGTTGCGCCCCAGGTATTCGATATTGCCGTCCGGCAAGTAGCGGCCCAGGTCACCGGTGCGGTACATCCGGCCAGGCGCAAACGGGTCATCGAGGAAGCGCTCGGCGGTCAGCTGCGCACGGTTCAGATAACCCCGCGCCACTTGCACGCCAGCGATGAACAGCTCACCGACCACGCCCAGGGGCACCGGCTGCAACTGCCCGTCCAGCACGTACATGCGCGTGTTGGCAATCGGCTTGCCGATGGGGGTGTTGTCCGGCACGTCCGGGCGGGCGCAGTTCCAGGCCGTCACGTCCACCGCCGCTTCCGTGGGGCCATATAAGTTGTACAAACCAATGCCCGGCAACTGCTGCTTGAACCGACGCACCAGGCTGCCCGGCAGCGCCTCGCCGCTGCACATCACGCGCACCAACCCGGCCGCCTGGCTCACATCGCCATGGGCCAGAAACACGTCAAGCATCGACGGCACAAAGTGCAGGGTGGTGATGTTTTCTGCCTCGATTACTTCGCACAGGTACGCAGGGTCTTTGTGCCCACCCGGGCGCGCCATCACCAGGCGTGCGCCGGTAAACAGCGGCCAGAAGAACTCCCACACCGACACGTCGAAGCTGAACGGGGTTTTCTGCAAGACCGTGTCGTGGGCCTTGAGGCCATAGGCGTCCTGCATCCACAACAGACGGTTGACCACCCCGGCGTGTTCATTGATCACGCCTTTGGGCTGGCCGGTGGAACCGGAGGTGTAGATCACGTAGGCCGTGTGCCGGGCAGTGAGGCCCGCGACCTGCGGGTTGACGCAAGGCTGCTGGTGCCAGGTGCTGTGGTCGACGTCGATCACGGCCACGTCGCCCAGCAAGGCACGAGTGGCGGCTTGCGCCAGCACCACCACCGGCGCGCTATCTTGCAGCATGTAGGCGATGCGCTCTTGCGGGTAGGCCGGGTCCAGCGGCACATAACCGCCACCGGCCTTGAGGATGGCGAACAGGCCGATCACCATGTCCAGGCCACGCTCCAGGCAAATGCCTACCCGTGAGTCCGGCTGCACGCCCCTTTCACGCAGGTGATGGGCCAGGCGGTTGGCGTGCTCATTGAGCTGTTGGTAACTCAGTTGCTGTTCGCCGGCCTTTACCGCCACGGCGTGCGGCGTGCGCAGAACCTGGGCCTCGAACATCCCGTGCAGGGTCTGGTCGAGGTTGTAGTTGACCTCGGTGGCATTGAACCGCACCAGCAGCTGTTGCCGCTCTTCTGGTCCCAGGATCGACAGGCGATTGATCGCCTGCTGGGGTGCCTGCTCAAGGGCCTCGACCAGCGCGGACAAGGCGTTGTGCATATAACCGCAGAGCCGTTGCGCATCCACCTGGGCCAAGGCCGTGAACGCGTAACCATCACCCAGGTCATCCACGTTCAGGGTCAACGGGTAATTGGTGCGCCCGTCATTGACCAGGGTCTGCATACCTTCCCACGCCAAGTGCGCGTCCGCCGAACGGGTGGCGGCGCCGCGATGGCGATAGTTGAGCATCGAACTGAACAACGGCGCCGGTGCCGCCACGCCGCTGCAACGTTGGGCCAGGGCCAGCGAGGCGTGCTCATGGCCGAGCAATTGCGTGAGGCGCGCATGGGTGGCCCGCACGGCGGCGCGGGCGCCCTGGTCATTGATGTCCAGGCGCAGCGGCAAGGTATTGATAAACACGCCCAGGGCCCGATCAGCACCCTCGCCACCTTGCAGACGGCCAACCAGCACGGTTCCGAATACCACCGTGTGGCGTGCCGATACCGCGGCCAGCACCTGCGCCCAGGCCAGATGAAACAGGCTGGCGCCGCTGACGCCCAACAGCCGCGCCTGGCTGCGCAGGCGCCGGTTCAGTGAGTTGTCCAGTTGCAGGGTATGTTCTTCAATCGCACTGCCGTCGCCGCGTACATCCTGCCAACCGAATGGCAGCGTCGGTTCATCCACATCGCCGAGCATTTGACGGAAGAAGGCTTCGTGCTCCTGCTCGCTGACACCCAGGCGCGCCTGGGCCACATAGTTGCGATACGGCATCGGCGCGGTGGTTGGCGCGGCGTGGCCGAGCAGGTAACCCTGCATTTCCCGCAGCACCACGTCGAACGCGGTATGGTCCAGGGCGATATGGTGGTAGAGCAACACCGCCACCACGCGTTGGTTGGCCGGGTCCTGGGCATATATCAGGCGGATCAACGGCGCCTGGCTGATATCCAGGCGATGATGCCGCGCATCGAAACGCTCATGCAGGCCGGCAAGCACGTCGCCGTGCAAATGCAGCTCCTGAACGCTCAACGCCGCCTTGCGCCACACCACTTGCAACGGTTGCGCCAGCCCCTCCCACACCACCCCGGTGCGCAGAATGTCATGGCGGTCGATCACCTGTTGCAGCGCCTGGGCGAAGGTTTGCAGACGCTCGACACTGTCAAACGCCAGGTGCGATTGCAGCAGGTACGGGTCGCCCTGCGCGGCCGTGAGGTAGTGGTAGAAAATGCCTTCCTGCAACGGCGCCAGCGGGTAGATGTCCTGCACGTTGGCAGCGCCGCCTGGCACCTGGGCGACTACCTGATCAATCGCGCACTGGTCGAGGGTCACCAGCGCCAGCATGTCGGGGGTGATACGTTGGCACTCGGCACTGATCCGGTTGGCCGGTACTTGCACCTCGCGACCACTGCCAACAGCAGCGGCCAGCGCGGCGAGGGTTGGCTGACTGAACAGCACGCGCACATCGGCGCTGAGGCCAACCTGGCGCATACGCTCGATCAGGCTGACGGCCAGCAATGAATGGCCGCCCAGTTCGAAGAAATGGTCATGACGGCCCACCTGCTCCACTTGCAGCACCTCGGCCCAGATACGCGCCAGGGTGGTTTCGACCTCGCCCTGGGGGGCCTGGTACTCGCGGCTGAGCACGGCGGCCTGATCGGGATCGGGCAGTGCCTTGCGGTCCAGCTTGCCGTTGGCGGTCAGGGGCAACACATCGAGGCGCATGTAGGCGACTGGCACCAGCGCATCGGGAAGCTGCGCCTGCAATTGCGCGCGCAAGGTCTCGATGGGGAGTGCACGTTGCTCGGTGAACCAGGCCAGCAGCCGGCCTTCGCGCACCAGCACCACCGCTTCGCGAATGCCGTCCAGCGCGGCCAGGCGGCTTTCGATTTCGCCCAGCTCAACCCGCACACCACGCAGTTTGACCTGGTCATCGTTGCGGCCCAGATACTCCAGATTGCCGTCGGGCAACCAGCGCACCAGGTCGCCGGTGCGGTACATGCGCCCCGGGCTGAACGGGTTTTGCAGGAAGCGTTCGGCAGTCAAGTCCGGGCGATTCAAGTAACCCCGTGCCACACCGCTGCCGCCTACATACAGCTCACCGGCCACACCGACCGGCACCGGGCGCAACTGCGCATCCAGCACATAGCTGCCGGCATTGGCGATGGGTCGACCAATATGCAACGCCTGCCCGGCCCGCACGCGACCGGAGGTGGCAACCACCGTGGCCTCGGTGGGGCCATAGTTGTTGATCACGGCAAAGCGCCGTTCCTGGGTGAACTGGCGCAGGCGATCGCCGCCAATCAGCAGGATGCGCAAGGTGGGGTGTTGCAGATGTTGGCTGAACGCGTACTCGGCTACCGGCGTGGGCAAAAAGCTCACGTCCAGCGGCTGCGCCCGCCACCAGGCCAGCAATTCATCGATGTTTTCATTGCCCACTTCGGCGGGCGGCAGGTGCAGGGTCGCACCGACGCACAAGGCCGGCCAGACTTCCCAGGCCATCGCGTCAAAACCAAACCCGGCCACACTGCTGGTGTGACTCGCAGCAGCCAGGCCAAAGGCTTCAGAGTGCCAATGCACCAGGTTCTCCACGTTGTGGTGTTCCACCATCACGCCCTTGGGCTGGCCGGTGGAGCCTGAGGTGTAGATGACATAGGCCAGGTGCGCAGGCGTCAGTGCGGGCAACTGTGGATTGTTGACGGGCAGGTGCTGCCAGTCGGGGTCATGCAAGTCGACCAGCGTGATCGTGTCCAGCAGGTCACGGGTACTGGCCTCAGCGAGTACTGCCACCGGGGCGCTGTCCTGCAACAAATAAGCGATGCGTTCGGCGGGATACGCCGGGTCAATCGGCACATAGCCGGCGCCGGCCTTGAGAATGCCCAATAGCCCCACCAGCATCTGCGGGCCACGACGGCAGCACAGCGCCACGCGGTCATCCGGTTGCACGCCGAGTGCCAACAGGTGATGGGCCAGTTGGTTGGCACGCTGATTGAGCTGCTGATAGGTCAGCGCCTTGCCGCCCTGCTGCACGGCAATGGCGTGGGGTTGGCGCTCAGCCTGTACCTCAAATGCGCCGTGCACGGTGTGGCCACGGGGGAAATCCTGGGCCGTGGCATTGAATTCGCGCAGCAGGGTTTCATACTCCGCCGCGGGCAGGATCGGCAAACGATTGAGTGCCGTGTCCGGCGTGCACTCCAAGGCTGTGAGCAACTGCGCCACAGCGTTGTGCATGTAGTCGCACAGGCGTTGCGCACCGATCTGTGGCACCGCCAGCACGCTCAGCCCGAAGCCGTCGCCCAGGTCATCCACGCTCAGGGTCAATGGGTAATTACTGCGCTCCTCACCGCCCAGCAGCTGCACGCCCTCCCAGATGCCGTGGCCGTCGCGGGCCATCTCGGCGGGGTTGCTGTGACGGTAATTGAGCAAGGCACTGAACAATGGCGTGCTGGTCGGCACACCGCTGCAACGCTGAGCCAGGGCCAGCGAGGCATGTTCATGCCCGAGCACAGCGCTCAGGCGTGCATGGGTAGCCTTGACCGCCGCTGACGCCCCGGCGGCAACATCGACCCGCAGCGGCAAGGTGTTGATAAACATCCCCAGCGCGCGGTCTGCACCTTCACCGGCTTGCATACGGCCCATCAGCACCGTGCCGAACACCACGTCATCGCGGCCCGACACCAGCCCCACGACCTGGGCCCAGGCCAGGTGCATCAGGCTCGCGGCGCTCACACCCAACTGTCGCGCCTGCTGGCGGACCCGCTGCGCCAGCGCGGCGTCCAATGGCAGCCCGGCCTCCTCGATGGCACGGCCATCGCCCTGCACATCCTGCAAACCAAACGGCAAGGTTGGTTCATCCACATCGGCGAGCATGTCGCGAAAGAACTGCTCATGCTCGGCCACACTGACGCCCAGGCGCGCCTGGGCCACATAGTTGCGAAATGGCGCGGCAGCGGGCAAGTCCTGGGCCTGGTTGAACATGAAGGCGCGCATTTCCTGGCCGACCACCTCCATGGCTGTGTGGTCCAGCGCCAGGTGGTGAAACAGCAGGATCGCCGCAACACGGTTGTGCGTCGGGTCCTGGGCATAGACCATGCGCAGCAACGGCGCCTGGGTGATGTCCAGCCGATAGTGCCGGGCATCGAAGCGAGCGTGCAGTTGTTCGATGATGCCGCCGTCGGCCGGGTCCAGATGAACCTCCTGCACCCCCAGTTGCGCCTTGCGCCACACCACTTGCACCGGGCTGTCCAGGCCCTCCCAGACTACGCCCGTGCGCAGGATATCGTGGCGGGCAACCACCTGTTGCAGCGCCGCCATGAACCCGTGCAAGCGGTCGAGATTGTCGAACGCCATGCGCGATTGCAGCAAGTACGGGTCGCCCTGTTCGGCGCTGAGGTGGTGGTAGAGAATGCCTTCCTGCAACGGCGCCAGCGGGTAGATGTCCTGCACATTCTCCGCGCCACCCGGCACGCTGGCGACGATACGCTCGATGGCATCCGGAGTGAGCTGCACCAGGCTCAGCATGGACGGTGTGATCTGTGTGCAACCGGCCGGGATGCCATTGGCCGGCACCACGATTTCGCGACCACTGCCCACCGCCGCCGCCAACGCTGCCAGGCTCGGCTGGTTGAACAGCACGCGCACATCGGCACTGAGGCCCACTTGGCGCATACGTTCGATCAAGCTCACCGCCAGCAGCGAATGCCCGCCCAACTCGAAGAAATGATCGTGACGCCCGACGCGTTCGAGCTTGAGCACGTCTTGCCAGATCTGCGCCAGTAGGGTTTCCACCTCGCCTTGCGGGGCTTCGTAGCCACGACTGAGCAAGGCCGACGGGTCCGGTGCCGGCAAGGCTTTGCGGTCGAGCTTGCCATTGTTGGTCAGGGGCAGACTGGCCAGCGGCATATAGGCCGACGGCAGCATATAGTCCGGCAACTGCCCTTGCAGGTAGGCGTGGACCAGCTCAATGCCCAGGTCTGCCCCGGCCCAGGTGAAGTAGGCGACCAGGCGCTTTTCACCTGGCATATCTTCCCTGGCCAACACGGCGACGTCCTGGATGCCCGGGCAACTGGCCAGGCGCGCCTCGATCTCACCCAGCTCGATACGAAAGCCACGGATTTTCACCTGGTCGTCGTTGCGACCCAGGCATTCGAGCAAGCCGTCTTGCGTCCAGCGCCCGAGGTCGCCGGTGCGGTACAGCAAGGCGCCCGGGTTGAAGGGGTCCTGCACAAACTTTTCAGCCGTCAGCTCGGGGCGATTCAAATAGCCCAGGGCGACGCCATCGCCGCCGATGCAGATTTCACCGGTGATGCCCAGCGGCACCGGTTGCATCTGTGCATCGAGCACATAGATCTGTGTATTGGAAATGGGCCGCCCCACCGGCACGCTGTCGGTATCCGTACCGACCTCGCGCACTTCGTGGGTGGTGGCGTAGGTGGTGGTTTCGGTCGGCCCGTAGCAATGCACCAGGCGCAGCGCCGGTGCACGCGCCAACAGGCTGCGAAATGCCGCCGGGTCAGCACGCTCACCGCCGCACAGCAGGATGCGCAAACCGGCCAACGCCTCGGGGATCAATTGCACGTACTGGTTGAACAGTGCGGTGGTCACGAACAACACCGTCGCGCCCTTAAGCTCGACGCCGAACGCCAACGGGTCGAGCAAGGTGGCATGGTCGATCACCTGCACTTGCCCACCATTGAGCAATGCGCCCCACACATCCATGGTGCTCGCATCGAACGCCGGGTTGGAGGCGAAGGCCACGCGGTCGCTGGCGTTGAAGTCGGCATAGCCATTATTGATGACCAGGCGCGTGATACCGCGATGGGGCACCAGCACGCCCTTGGGCTGGCCGGTGGAGCCGGAGGTGTACATGATGTACGCCACGTCCTGCGCAGACCGGGCCAGCCCCGGGTTGTCCGCCGGCAGGTCGGCCAGGTCCAGTTCGGCAAGGTTGTCCAGCACCTGGCGGGCGCCGCTGTCCTGCACCATGAAGGTTCGACGTTCGAGCGGCGCGTTGACATCCAGCGGTACGTACACCGCCGCACACTTGAGCACCGCCAACTGGCTGACGACCAGGTCGATGGAGCGCGGCAGCGCCAGGGCCACCGCCTCACCTGGCCGCACGCCACGGCCAATCAAATGATGGGCCAGGCGATTGGCACGGCGATTGAGGTCACGGTAGCTCAGCGACAGCGGGCCATGCACCACCGCCACGGCTTCAGGCCGGGCCAGTGCCTGGGCTTCGAACAGTTGAGCGACGGTGAGCTGCGACGGGTATTCCCGGGCGCTGGCATTGAAGTCTTCAAGCAATAAGCGCCGCTCGGCGGGCGGCACAATCGACACCTTGTGCAGGGCGGTGGTGGGCGCGTGTTGCAGCGCGCTCACCACATGGCGCAACGCGGTGAGCATGTACTCACCCACACGTTGCACATCCAGATGGGCGACACCCTGCACCGTCAGGGCAAACCCCGTGCCCAGGTCATCGACGTTGAGTACCAGCGGGTAGTTGCTGCGCTCTTCGGAGCTGAGGATCTGGATACCGAACGCGGCAAAGGGGTTGTCCCCCGGCGCGTCATCGGGTGCGCTGTGCCGGTAGTTGAGCAAGGTGCTGAACAACGGCAACGAACCCGGCACGCCGCTGCAGCGCTGGGCCAGGGACAGCGCGGCGTGTTCATGCGCGAGCAACTGCGCCAGACGCGCATGGGTGGCGCGTACGCCGGCTTGCACGCCGACGCTGCCGAGGCTGACCCGCAGCGGCAAGGTATTGATGAACATCCCCAGCGCGCGGTCAGCGCCCTCGCCGCCCTGCATACGCCCCAGCAAGACCGTCCCGAACACCACGTCCTGCTGGCCCGATACCTGGCCCAGCACCTGGGCCCATGCCAGATGCACCAGGCTCGCCGTGCTGACGCCCAGTTGCCGCGCCTGTTCGCGCAGGGCCAGGCTGAGGGCCGGTTCCAGCGGCAGATGGGCCTCATGGATGCCGCTGCCGTCGCCGTTCACATCCTGCAAGCCGAAGGCCAGGGTGGGCTCGTCGATATCGCCGAGCATCTGGCTGAAGAAGGCCTCGTGCTGCGCCTGGCTCAGGCCCAGCCGCGCCTGGGCCACGTAGTTGCGGTACTGCACCGCATCAGGCAGTTGCACGCGGTTGCCGTGCAGGCTGGCGCTCATTTCTTCGACCAGCACTTGCAGCGCCGTGTGATCGAGCAGGATATGGTGCAGCAGCAGGATGCCGACCAAGCCGTCCGCCTCTTCAGCGTAGGCCAGGCGCATCAGCGAAGCGCGAGACAGATCCAGGCGGTAGTGGCGAGGGTCAAAACGCTGTTGCAACTGCGCCAGGGCATCGGCGCCCTGGGTGTCCAAGCGCTCAACGGCCAGCGGCGCCTGGCGCAACACCACTTGCACCGGTTCCTCCAGGCCCTCCCAGAGAATCGCAGTGCGCAGGATATCGTTGCGTTCGATGACGCTGTGCAGCGCCTGAATAAAGCCATCCACCGCGCCCTGGTCGTTAAAACGCAACTGCACCTGCAACACGTAGGGGTCGCCCTCGCTGGTTGCCAGGTGGTGGTAGAGAATACCGGCCTGCAACGGCGCGAGAGCGTAGATATCCTGCACGTTGGCCACGCCACCGGGCACGGCCTGGAGGATGTGATCGATGGCGGCCTGGTCCAGCTCGACCAAGGGCAGCATGTCCGGCGTGATGTGCTCACTGTGTTCCTGGATCAGATTGGCCGGGACCTGCACCTCATGGTGCCCGCCCACCGCCGCTGCGAGGGCTGCCAGGGTCGGCTGGCCGAACAGCACGCGTACATCGGCACTCAGCTCTACCTGGCGCATGCGTTCGATCAGCTTGACCGCCAGCAGCGAATGCCCACCCAACTCGAAGAAGTTGTCATCACGCCCCACCCGGTCTAGCTTGAGCAGGTCCTGCCAGATCATCGCAATGGCGTTTTCCACCGCACCTTGGGGCGCGGCATAACTGCGCCGGGCCAACGCCTCGGCATCGGGTGCCGGCAAGGCTTTGCGGTCGAGCTTGCCGTTGGTGGTCAGGGGGAACGCCTCCAGGCGCACGAAGGCGCTGGGCACCATATGTTCGGCAAGGCTCTGCAGCAAGTGATCGCGCAAGGCGGCAACGCTGGGCTCACCCTCGGTGATCACGTAGGCCACCAGGCGCTTGTCACCCGGCTCATCCTCACGGGCGATCACCACCGCATCGCGCACGCCGTGGGCGGTGGCCAGGTGCGCCTGGATTTCGCCCAGCTCGATACGGAAACCGCGGATCTTGACCTGGTCATCGTTACGCCCCAGGTACTCGACACTGCCGTCGGCCAGCAGGCGGCCGAGGTCACCGGTCTTGTACATGCGCAGGCCGGTGGCTGGGTCCGCGAGGAAGCGTTCGGCGTTGAGTGCCTCGCGGTTCAGGTAACCGCGCGCCACCCCGGCGCCGCCCACGTACAGCTCGCCCACCACACCGTATGGCAACGGCTCGTGTTGTTCATCCAACACATACAGCTGCAAGTCGGGGATGCGTACGCCAATCGGGCTGACGCCCACCAGTTGGGCATCCGCCGCCTCCAGCGCACGATAGGTCACGTGCACGGTGGTTTCGGTAATACCGTACATGTTTACCAGCTGCGTACCGGCATTCACCGCCCGCGCATACCATGGCTTGAGCATGGCCGGTTCAAGGGCCTCACCGCCAAAGATCACCTGCCGCAACGAATGCGCCTGGGTGCTGTGACCCTGGGCCGCGATCAATTGGCGGAACGCGCTCGGCGTCTGGTTGAGGATGCTCACTTCGGCCTCGCAGAGCAGCGTGTAGCACTCATCCGGCGAGCGGCTGACCAGTTGCGGCACGATCAGCAACTGGCCGCCGTGCATCAGCGCGCCCCAGATTTCCCACACAGAAAAATCGAATGCGAAGGAGTGGAACAGTGCCCATACATCGTGCGGATTGAACCCGAACCAGTGTTGGGTGGCACTAAACAGGCGCGCCACCTGGCGGTGCTCGATCATTACCCCCTTGGGTTGGCCGGTGGAACCGGAGGTGTAAATCACATAGGCCAGATTGGCCGGGCTCAGGTGCAGCCGTGGATCGGTGATGGGCAACTGGCCCAGGCTGTCGAGGTCAAGCTGCGCCAGTTCGCCTACCCGGTGACGAGTGCCGGCCTGTACCAGCACAACCACCGGTTGACTGTCGGCCAGGGTGTAGGCAATGCGTTCCTGCGGGTAAGCCGGGTCTATCGGCACGTAGCCGGCACCGGCCTTGAGGATACCGAGCAGGCCGATGATCATCTGCGGGCCGCGCTCCACGCAGATCGCCACGCGGCTGTCAGGCTCCACGCCCTGGGCCAGCAGTGCATGCGCGACCTGGTTGGCGCGTTCGTTGAGTTGACGATAGGTGAGGCGCTGCTGCTCAAAGCGCACGGCAATGGCTTCAGGCTGGGCGGCGGCGTGGGTTTCGACTTGCTGGTGGATCAACGCGGTATCGGCGTAGTGCGTGGGGCTGTGGTTCAAGGTATGCAGCAGGGCGTGGCGTTCAGCGTCGGGCAGGATGTTCAGGCCGCAGAGCGGCCTGTCCGGTCGCTGCTCAAGGGCGTCGGCCAGGCTTTGCAGCGCGGTGTGCAGATAGCCGGCAACCCGCTGTGCACCGATGGCCGCATCCACCATCACCGTCAGCGCGAAGTCTTGCCCCAGATCGTCGACGTTGACCGTCAGCGGGTAGTTGGTGCGCTCTTCGGCGCCCAGGACCTGGATGCCTTCGGCAACCTCGATCACGGCGGCCATGTCGGTGGCCGCACTATGGCGATAGTTGAGGATCGCGCTGAACAACGGTGTGGGTGCTGCCACCCCGCTGCAGCGCTGGGCCAGTGCCAGGGACGCATGTTCGTGATCGAGCAGGCGCGTAAGACGCTCGTGGGTGACTTGCACCGCAGCGCGCACGCTTTGCGCGCCAACATCAACCCGCAACGGCAAGGTGTTGATGAACATGCCCAAGGCCCGCTCACCGCCCTCGCCTGCGCCCATGCGACCGAGCATCACGGTGCCGAACACCACCGCCTCGCGACCGGAAACCACGCCCAACACCCGCGCCAACGCCAGGTGCATCAGGCTCGCCACACTCACCCCCAACGGCCGCGCCACACTGCGCAGGCGACGACCAAGGGCGCTATCGACGGGAATGCGCGCTTCATCAATGCCCTGACCATCGCCCTGCACATCTTGCAGGCCGAACGGCAGCGTCGGTTCATCGATATCGGCGAGCATGTCGCGAAAGAACGCCTCATGGGCCTGTTCGCTCACACCCTGGCGCACTTGGGCGATGTAGCTGCGAAACGCCACCGGCGTGCCCGCTTGCGCGTGCTCACCGGCCAAGTACAGCTGGATTTCATGGCGCACCACATCCAGGGCGGTGTGATCGAGAATGGTGTGGTGGAACAACAGCATCGCCACCACACGCTGGTTGGCCGGGTCCTCGGCGAACACCAGACGCAGCAGCGGCGCCTGGCCAAGGTCCATGCGATAGGCGCGGGCGTCATAGCGCGCGAGCAATTGAGCGAGACGGTCGCCGCCATCAAAATGCGCTTCTTCACACGCCAGCTGCGCCTTGCGCCACACCACTTGCAGCGGCTCGTCGAGGCGCTCCCATGCCATGGAGGTGCGCAGGATATCGTGGCGGTCAATCACCCATTGCAGCGCCTCGGCAAAGGTTTGCAGGCGTGCACGGCTGTCGAACACAAACTGCGCGTGCAGCACGTAGGGGTCGCCCTGCGCGGCAGAAAGATGGTGGTAAAGCATGCCTTCCTGGAGCGGCGCCAGGGGGTAGATATCTTGCACATTCGCCGCGCCGCCGGGGATGGACGCGACGATACGGTCGATGGCCGGCTGGTCGAGGTTGACCAGCGCCAGCATGTCCGGGGTGATGCGATAAGCCGGGCTCAGCCAGTCACCGCCATGCTCGGCGACCAGGGCCAGCAACTGGGGTTTATGCGCGATCAATTGATCCCAGAGCGCGTCATCCAACGCCTCGTCATCGCCCAGGACGATCAGGTCGCCTTCTTCAGTTTGCAGACGGATCGCATGGGTGGAGATCGCTGCCAGTAAGTCGCTGAACTGCATGGGGTAACCTGCCTGATAAGTCACGGTTTAAGAGAATGTCCGTATTCAGTTTTGCCGCTAGGCGCGGCGCCCTTGAAAAACAACGGGCGCAGCCGGGGGCCTGGAGGGGCTTCCGGCAGGCTTGAAAAATTAAGGGATTTGCGCGGTGGGGGGTGACATGGGAAGCGGGGACACGTGTCGGGTGGGAGGGTTCCCGTGTTTGCTCGCGGCTCTTCAACTTTGCTGAGTTTTACCAGTACTGCGGCGATGATCGCCCAGGTCACACCTGTGGGAGGGGGCTTGCTCCCGATGGCGGTGGGTCAGTCAATTAATCCATATCTGACCCACCGCCATCGGGAGCAAGCCCCCTCCCACATTTTGGCCTGTGTCGCCTGTTTGACATGCATTGTTAAAGGCCAGCAATCCATATCCCTTTAATTTGCAGGACGTTTCCTAGACAATCCTTCGGCCTTGCGCCTGCTCAACCCGCTGGCTAGCCTTCGCTTCGTCGCTGCATATCAGCGATCGGGTGTGAGATCCCGTGTATTTGCAGGCGCCATGCGCTACAACCGTCTATGGCGGCTATGTGCGGGCAGACTTCGGTCTGGCCGGGTCCTGCTTTCCGGTATCTCACCCCGCACATAGCTGCCACCTTTTGACGTGTGAGATCGGCAAAAGAATGGCTCCCAATCCAAGCAGGAGCTTCATCCATGAGCAAAGTCGTCCCCGACCCACCCTATCCCGTTTTTGTTGCCCACGAAGACCTGAGCTTCGAAGACGCGATCGCCAGCATTTCCTCGCTGCTACGCTGCGCCACCACCACCGCCACCGAAACCGCCGAGGGCCTCAAAGGCAGCCAACGCGACATGGCCTGCTCCACCGCCCACTTGATCGACATGGCCCGCACCCTCGCCGACCGCGCACTGGATTGCCTGCAACCCAAACCCACCAACATCCCATAACTTTTGTGGGAGGAGGCTTGCTCCCGATAGCGGCAGGTCAGCCAATTAATCCATATCTGACACACCGCCATCGGGAGCAAGCCCCCTCCCACATTTGGCCTGTGTCGCCTCAACGAATGATTGCTCACGGCCCGATTTGGTTGATGCACATTCAGTCAACGGACAATGCCTCAAGTGTCCTTAAGCTCAGATCGAAAGAGTATTTATCAATCGGTTTTCAGAACTTTATGCTTCGGCTCATTCCGTTGAATATCGAGCCGCTCATGACCCTCCGCCGCCCGCTTGCTGCTGTATTAGGATTGCTGGTTTTCTCCATCACCGTGAGCGCCGACGCCCAGGAGACCCTGCGCATCGGCTATCAGAAATCCTCGACCCTGATCACCCTGCTGAAAACCCGGGGCACCCTGGAAAAAGCCCTCAACGCCAACCACATCGACGTCAGCTGGCATGAGTTTCCCAGCGGCCTGCCATTGCTGGAGGCGCTGAACGTTGGCAACGTGGATATCAGCGCCGACGTCGCCGACACGGTGCCGATCTTCGCCCAGGCAGCCGAGGCCCAACTCACCTACTTTGCCCAGGAAGCGCCCTCGCCTGCGGCCCAGGCCATCGTGGTGCGCAAGGACTCGCCGATCCAGCAATTGGCGGACCTAAAAGGCAAGAAAATCGCGGTAACCAAGGCCGCCGGCGCCCACTATTTACTCATCGCCGCGCTGAACAAGGCCGGCCTGGCGTTCACTGATATCCAGCCGGCGTACCTCTCGCCAGCTGACGGTCGCGCCGCCTTCGAAAACAACAAGGTGGATGCCTGGGTCACCTGGGAGCCCTTCCTCACCAGCGTGCAGCGGCAACTGCAGACCCGCACCCTGGCAGACGGTGCCGGGCTTGCCAGCTACAAGCGTTATTACCTGACCGGCACGCCTTACGCCAAGGCCCATCCTGAAGTGCTGAGGGTGGTGTTTGCAGAACTGGAAAAAACCGGCCAATGGGTGAAAGCGCATCCGCAGGAGGCGGCAACAGTGCTCGGGCCGTTATGGGGTAACCTGGACGCTGCGACGGTGGAAGCCGCCAACGCGCACCGCAGCTATCAGGTGCAGCCGGTGACGCTGGAACAGTTGGGTGAGCAGCAGAAAATTGCCGATGCGTTCTTCAAGGCTGGCCTGCTGCCCAACGAGGTAAATGCCAAGGCGGTGCAGACCTGGCAGCCCTAGGTAAACAAGGCGTGCGGGAAGTGGTACAAAAGCAGTCCTTGCCACTTTCCTGGAGGCCACCGCTCATGACGTCCAAGCTCGAACAACTCAAGCAATTCACCACCGTGGTCTGCGACACCGGCGGCCTGGAAGCCATCAGCCGTCTGCAGTTTGCGCGGGGTCAGGAGAAACTGGAAACGCTGCTGGCCGACGCATGACCGCTATCAACCCGCTGGGTCAACCCCGCACGCTGGTGTTCCTGGCTTACCCTCAGATGGGCTTGCTCGACCTGACCGGCGCGCAAACGGTGTTCTGGGCCGCGACCAAGGCCATGGCCGAACGCGGTTTGCACGGCTACGTTGTACACAACGCCAGCCTGGCGGGTGGCCTGATGCCGACCGCCGAAGGCTTGAGCGTCGACACCGTGGCGCTGGCACAGTTGGCCCCTGGCGCTATCGATACGCTGGTGGTGCCCGGTGCGCCCGCCATCGAGCAAGCCATGGCGGATAACACTGCGCTGGTGGACTGGCTGCGCAATGCCTCCGGCCAGGCTCGGCGTACTGCCTCGGTATGCAGCGGCACCTTTTTGCTGGCCCAGGCCGGCTTGCTTGAGGGGCGCCGCGCGGCGACGCATTGGGCCATGTGCGAGCTGCTCAGACAACGCTTCCCGAGCATCGAAGTGGATGTGGATGCGATATTCGTGCAGCAAGGCACGGTATGGACCTCCGCCGGTGTGAGTGCCGGGATCGACCTGGCCCTTGCACTGGTGGAAGCCGATTGCGGGCGCGAGGTAGCGCTGCGAGTGGCGCGCGAATTGGTGGTGTTCCTCAAGCGCCCCGGCGGCCAGGCGCAGTTCAGCCAGGTGCTGCAAGCGCAAACCGCCGACAGCGCCGGCTTCGATGCCCTGCACGTGTGGATCAGCGACAACCTAAGCGACAGCGACCTCAGCGTGGAACGCCTGGCTGCGCAAAGCCATATGAGCCCGCGTAACTTTGCCCGGGTCTATAAACAGAAAACCGGTCGCACCCCGGCCAAGGCCATTGAATTGTTTCGCATCGAAGCGGCGCGGCGGATGCTCGAAGATTCCCAACGCAGCATCGACCAGATCGCCCGGCTGTGCGGGTTCGGCGACGAAGAGCGTATGCGCTGCACCTTCCACCGGCATCTGGCCATCGCACCTCGCGACTACCGCGAGCGCTTTTCTCGCTAGGCCGGTTAAAAGTGGCAGTGATTCAGGGTTATCTGTCCTTTCTGACAAGCCGTACGGCTTTTACAGTGATCCGGCAATGCCTTGCGGCTTACCTGGTCTCTGGAGCAACCCCATGAAACAACACATTCTCATCATTGGCGCCGGCTTCGGTGGCGTGTGGAGCGCCCTGAGCGCGGCCCGCCTGCTGGACAAACACGACCGCAACGATGTGCACATCAGCTTGCTCGCCCCGCAGGCGCAACTGCGTCTTCGCCCACGTTTTTATGAGCCCGACGTGCACGCCATGCAGGCGCCGCTCGGCCCGCTGTTGAGCGCAGTGGGCGTGACCTTTGTACAAGGCGCTGCCGACAGCATCGACGCCAACGCCAGGCAAGTGACTTACCGCAACGCAGCGGACACCCCGGCCACCCTCAGCTACGACCGCTTGGTGCTTGCTGCCGGCAGCCGCTTGAATCGCCCGGGCATGGACGGCATCCAGCACGTATTCGACGTGGACCAGATCGAAGACGCCACGCGACTTGAAGCGCATATCAAGGCCCTGAAAAACCAGCCCGACAGCCCGGCCCGCAACACCGTGGTCATCGCCGGCGGTGGTTTTACCGGAATCGAGACCGCCACCGAAATGCCTGCTCGACTGCGCGCGGCGCTGGGGGATGCTGCCGATATTCGCGTGGTGGTGGTAGACCGGGGCCCGCAGATAGCGGCGTCCATGGGGGATGGCATTCGCCCGGCGATCATCGAGGCCAGCCAGGCGCTTGGGCTTGAATGGGTACTGAACACCTCGGTCGCCTCGGTGGACGCCGACGGCGTGACTCTGGCGGATGGGCAGCGGATTGCGTCCAGCACCGTGATCTGGACCATTGGTTTTCGCGCCAACCCGTTGACCGAGCAGATCGATGGTATCTGCGATCCTCAGGGTCGCCTGCACGTGGACGCCACTCTCAGGGTCAAGGGTCAGCCTGCCGTCTACGCCGCCGGGGACGTGGCCTATGCCGCCACCGACGACCTGGGCAACTTCGCCGCCATGTCCTGCCAGCACGCCATCGCGCTGGGCCGCTACGCCGGTAACAACGTCGCCGCCGACTTGATCGGTGTGGCACCAATGGCCTACAGCCAACCCAAATACGTGACCTGCCTCGACCTCGGCGCCTGGGGCGCGGTGTACACCGAAGGCTGGGACCGTCAGCTTAAGCTGGTGGGCCAGGAAGCCAAGGCGCTCAAGCAACAGATCAACAGCGTGTGGATCTACCCACCCGCGGCGGATCGAGCGGTGGCGCTGGCGGCGGCGGATCCATTGATTCCGGTGGCGTAAGTGTGGGAGGGGGCTTGCTCCCGATGGCGGTGAGTCAGTCACTGATGTGTTGACTGACACTCCCGCATCGGGAGCAAGCCTCCTCCCACATTTAGTCTGTGGTCACCCGCTGGATACTGGTCGATCAGCTCGGCACACCCGTCCCAAACCGCCGAATCGCCAGGCAATACCCCACCAACGCCAGCGCCGCCAGCAACCCGCCCGCCGCGCCGATCCAGGCGAAGCCGAAGTGGCTGCCGACCCAACTGCCCATCAACGCGCCACCACCGATGCCAATGTTGTAGATACCGGAGAACATCGCCATGGCCACGTCGGTAGCGTCCGTTGCAAGCACCAGCACTTTGGACTGCATGGCCAGGCCAAAGCCCATGATTGCCATGCCCCAGAAAATGCTCAGCACCACCAGGTAAGACTCGGCGCCGCTCAACGGCAGCATCAGCGCCAGGCACGCAGCGAGGATGAACACTGCGCCGATCACGAACAGGTGCGGGTTGAAGCGGTGCACCAGGCTGAACAACAACGAGCCGATAATGCCGGCCCCCCCGAACACCAAGAGGATCAACGTCACCGCACTGCCACCCAGCCCGGCGACGCCTTCGACGAAGGGTTCGATGTAGCTGTAAGCGGTAAATTGCGCGGTGACGGTCATCGCGGTCAGCACGTAGAGCGCCACCAGTGCAGGGCGCTTGAACAGCAGCGGCAGGCTACGCAGGGAGCCGGAGTTCTGGCTCGGCAACGGCGGCAGGGTGCGCGCCAGCCAGAACACCAGGGCCGCAGCGAACGCGGCGATCACCAGAAACGTGGTACGCCAGCCCATGGCCTCGCCAAGCAGGCGGCCTAAGGGGATGCCCAGCACCATCGCCAGGGAAGTGCCCGTGGCCAACAAACCAAGGGCTTGCACCTGCTTGCCCTCCGGCGCCAGGCGCACGGCCAGCGAGGCAGTGATCGACCAGAACAGGGCATGGGCCAAGGCGATGCCGACGCGACTGACCATCAGCAGGCCGAAGCTGGTGGCGACGCTGGAGAGGATATGGCTGGCGATAAACAGGCCGAACAGTACGATCAGCAGCTTGCGCCGTTCGACGTTGCGGGTCAGCAGCATCACCGGCAGCGAGGTCAGGGACACGATCCACGCATAGATGGTGAGCATCAGACCGACGCTGGCCACGGGCATGTCGAAGCTGGCACCGATGGCGCTGAGCAACCCGACAGGTACGAATTCGGTGGTATTGAACACAAACGCGGCCAGCGCCAGGGCGATGACCGGTTGCCAATTGGCTTGGGGGGTTGCGGCTGAAAGGCTCATTGACGGGCGGGGTACTCTGGCGATGATCAAGCGGCCACCCAGGACAAGCGCCGCCGCCGAGCATTCTATAGGTTTCTCGCGCGGCTGTTGATGCGGATCGTCGCCCGATGGCTTATGGCGACGTCATGGTAATGATGTAGTTGCCGGACTCAATGGGCTTGCCGGCGGCGTCTACCAGCAGATAGCGCTGGTCGTAATAGCGCCCCTCGCCGCTGTCTGCCACCAGCCGCACATGGGCCGCATTGACGCTGGCCACCGGCGCCACATGGCGCACCTCGAAGCGGCTGCCGCGACTGGCCCTGGCACAGCCGCGCAGTTCCATCACCGACCCGCTGCGCGCATTTGTCGCACACCCCGGCTCGACGATGGCGCCAGTGAACCTGATGGTGCCCTGCCCCAGTGTCTGTGCCGCGCCACAGGTGCTTGCCCATAAGCACAAAAGACCTATCACTGCCGAAAAACGATTAACGTTCATACCGACACTCCTTCTTGGGTTAGTAAGAGGTTAGTCGGCGGCGCGGCAGTTCACTTGAATTTATTTGCCTGGGAATTAGAGGTGGATCACGGATCCACCTGCCCCATCAACTCAGGGATGCTTTCCGGTCGCTGGGCATATCGCTGAGCCAGCGCCGCGCACACCATCAGTTGGATCTGGTGAAACAGCATCAACGGTAAAATCAGCACGCCCATGCTCGCCCCGGCGAACAGCACCTGGGCCATAGGGACGCCGGTGGCCAGGCTTTTCTTGGAGCCGCAGAACAGGATGGTGATGCGGTCTTCCTGGCTGAAACCGAATGCCTTACCCAACAACGCGGACGCTACCAGCACCAACGCGAGCAATACGCAGCAGGCAACTACCAGACCGCCCAGTTGCCACAGCGGGATCTGATGCCAGATGCCCTCATTGACCGCTTCGCTGAATGCGCCGTAGACCACCAGCAGGATCGAGCCCTGGTCGACAAATTTCAGCCAGGCTTTATTGCGCCCGACCCAGTCGCCGATCCAGCGGCGGGCGATTTGCCCGGCAATGAATGGCAGCAGCAACTGCACGCTGATCTTCAGGATCGCGTCGACGGTGGAGCCGCCATCGCCGTGTACGTTCAGCAGCAGCGCCACCAGCAGCGGGGTCAGGAAGATACCGAACAGGCTGGAAGCCGCCGCACTGCAAATCGCCGCCGGGATATTGCCGCGGGCCAGGGACGTGAAGGCAATCGCTGATTGCACAGTGGCCGGCAACGCGCACAGATAGAGCATGCCCATGTACAGCTCAGTGCCGATCAGCGGCGACAGCACCGGCTTGAGCGCCAGGCCCAGCAACGGGAACAGCACAAAGGTCAGGCTGAACACCAACAGATGCAGGCGCCAGTGGCCGGCGCCGGCGACGATGGCCTGGCGCGACAGCTTGGCGCCGTGCAGGAAAAACAGCAGCGCGATGGCCAGGTTGGTCACCCAGCCGAAGGCCACGGCGGTCTGGCCGCTGGCCGGCAGCAACGAGGCGAGAATCACCGTGGCGATCAGGGTCAGGGTGAAGTTGTCGGGCAGAAAGCGCGGGCGGGTCATAAGCAAATCTTCCAGGGGTTGCCAAGAGCGTCCCGGCGACTCTAACGTAACGATCCTTTACCGACTAACGCCAATGAGCCAGTAAATGCCGCCAAAAGGACATGAAAAAACCGTGCGGCGCAGTGTGCCCGGGCTTTCCAGCCTGCCACGGCCGGTGTATGGGCGTACCGAGTCCTTGCCCAATCGGGCGCTGACAAGACGGCACAGCCACCCGTGGGTACAGTTGTCCTACGCGATTTCCGGGGTGCTGGAGATCCACACCAGCGTCGGCCGTTTCGTCGCGCCCCCGCAGCGCGCCGTCTGGATTCCGGCAGGCATGCCCCATCGGGTGTTCCGTTCGCCCCATACCGAAATGCGCAGCTTGTACCTCGATTGCAGCGTCACCGCCTGGGCGGCCGAACGGTGTCAGGTGCTGGAAGTGAGCAGTTTGTTGCGCGAGTTGATCCGTAATTTCAGCCAAGTGCCGGTGGAATATGCTGAAGATGGGCCGGATGGGCGCCTGGCCCAGGTGCTGCTCGACCAGCTCGCCGCCGCGCCCCAGGTGGATTTGATGCTGCCGCTGCCTCACGACCCACGGCTGCGGCAGATTTACCGCAGCTTGAACCTGCACCCCGAGCAGCAGACCACCTTGGGCGAGTGGAGCCGCAAACTGGGGGTCAGCGAAAAGACCCTGAGTCGGGTGTTCCTGAGTGACACCGGGCTGACGTTTCGCGCGTGGCGCCAGCGCCTGCGACTGCTAAGCGCCCTGCCCGCCCTGGAACAAGGCGAGCGGGTGACGGATGTGGCATTGGGGTGTGGCTATGAATCGACCTCAGCGTTTATCAATGCATTTCGTCAGCAGTTCGATTCCACCCCCGGTGAGTTCTTCCGCTGACCCTCCCACGACGCAAATAATCCCCAAACCCACGCTCGGCTGGTATTGTGCCGCGCTTTGAAACACAGCAACCGACTGCGAGGAAATGGACGTTGAACACTGACGAAAAAATGACCGGGGACCTGTTCGAGGTCGATAAGCGCCTGTCACTCAAGCCCGTGGTGGACTTCAACGCCTACCTGCGCAGCGCCTTCGGCGATGGCCCTTGCACGTGCGTGCGTTGCGCTGCCAGTGGCGGTGACGAAAGCGGCTATGAGTTCCAGCACGCCTTCACTTTCGACGCCAAGCCAGTGCATCGCCGTTTCGCTTCGACGGCGGGCAGCGATGTGTTGATGGCGTTGAAAAAGGCATGGCTGTCGTACACCAAGGCCGAGTTGCCGCTCAGTGGCGTGCTGGTGCTGGACACGGTCAAGGAGTTTGTCGAGCCGCAGTTGCACAAGCGCCTGGCGCCGTTGTTCGTGGCCAGTGGCTTGGTCAAGGATGTGGACGGCGAGTTGCGTATTCAGCCGCAAGCCATGGCCTGACACATCAAAATGCGCCTGTGCGCAGCCCATCAATGGTCGCCTCGACTCTGGGCGAGCAAATGGTCGACCACACTGCCCAGGCTGCCCACCTCATCGGCACCGTCGGCGCGGGCCTGGGCGTACCAACGCAACTGTTCGGTGGCACTGTTACCGCGCCGCAGCAGCGCTTGCAGCGTATCGAACAGCCGCGGCTCGCCCATGGCCTCTGCGGTGGCACCGAACGTCTGGCGCGCGCAGTGCAACCACTGTTCGGCGCTGCCCATGGCGCCTGTGTCGTCCAACGCAAAGTGACCGCCCGCGCCGTAGCGTTTGGCCTGCCAGCGATTTTCCTTGAGCAGCCAGCGCGTTTGCGCACAGAACCCGGCGCCGGGTCGCTCAAGGCCGCAGGCATGGGTGACCATGACGCGAAACAGCGTGGCCAGGGCCAGGGCATCCGCCAACCGCGGGCAGGCGTCGGTCATGCGCAGTTCGAGGGTTGGGTAACGCGCCGCCGGGCGGATGCCCCACCAGCCATTGCCATCGGCCTTGATTGCACCCATCCGATGCAGCAACGCGAGGTAGCGCAGGTATTCGTTCCAGTCGGCGAAATGTTCCGGCACGCCCATGCGCGGCCATTCATCACAAGCGGCCTGGCGGTAGCTCATAAAGCCGCTGGGCGCGCCATCCCACAATGGCGAGGAGCAACTGAGCAGCAACAGCAGCGGCAGCCACGGTGACACCTGGTTCATCACGGCGATGCGGTCATGGGTGTGCGGCACCTGCACATGCACATGCAGCCCGCACAACACGCTGCGCCGCGCTACATACTGAATATCGTCGAACAACTGCTGGAAATGGGCTTGGTCAGTAGGCCGCTGTTCGCGCCAGTCGGCCAACGGATGGCTGCCGGCACACACCACGCCGAGGCCAAATTCACCCAGGCGCTGCGTCAGATTGCGGCGCACTGTCGCCAGGTAATCCGCGGCTTCAGCGCTGGCACTGAATACCGGTGACGCGACCTCGATCTGGCCCTGGAACATTTCATACGCAAAGCCCGCGCCGATCGCCTCACGACACGCCGCCAGCACCGCTGTCGAAGGCTCGCCGAGCATCCGGCGAGTGTGCAGATCGGTGATGAAGTATTCTTCTTCGATGCCGAAAGTGAGCATCGAGGGTCAACGCATTCGGGTAACGGTGAGCGCAACCACCGCGATGCGCTCCACACGTTCATAGCCAGGTTTTTCCAGCTCCTCGCCAAAGACATCAGGATCCAGTTCGCGGTAGGTCCAGCCGTAGGCATCACTGCCCAGCAACGGCTTGACCGCGTCAAGGAAAGGATCGCCACCCGCCACCATCGCCACTCCGGTATACAGCAACAGGCTGCCGCCCAGAGCCAGGCGTGCGAGGGACTCGCTGACGATGCGCACCGACAACTGCTCCCCCAACGCCCCGCCACCATGGCGATAGGCACGCTGGCGGTCATCATTCATGTACGGCGGGTTGGCGACGATCAGGTCGAACTGCCCTTCGACGCTGGCCAGCACGTCACTGTGGTACACGCTGACATTATTCAACCCGGCCAGCTCGGCATTCACGGCGGTCAGGCGCAGGGCACGCGGGTTGATGTCCACCGCCAGCACCTGGGCGTCATGCCTGGCCCGGGCAACCACCAAGGCACCCACACCGGCGCCACAGCCAATGTCCACCGCACGCTTGAGCGGTTCGAAACGCTGCTGCAAATGCGCTTCGATCACCTGGGCAAAACGGTAGCTGTCGGGGCCGAAGAACACCGCGTCCGCTTGCACCGTGGGATACGGCGAATGGGCGAACAGCAGATCGTCGAGGCTCGACCAACGCACCGTGCTGCGCCATAAGGCATCGTGCTTTTCGATCACATCGGCTTGCTGCAACTCTTCGCGAAATGCCTCCGGCAGCAGGTCGTGGTCGAACGGCATCGACCAGCCGAATACGTCGCGCAGCGTCATCGCCAGCGGCGTCGCCAAACGCCGGTAGACGCGCTCATGGGTCAAGGGCGTCGGCGTAATGAAGCGGTAACCCCTCTCCTTCAACCCCCGGCCCAGGTTCAGCAAGGCGCGATCAGCGAGTTGTTGGGCAGACATAGGCACATTCCTTAGCGCAAACGCGCACGCAGTTGGATAAAGCGGCGGGTGGCGTACAAGCCTGCGGGGCTGCTGTGGCGCCGCGCCGACATCCATGGGATCAGCGCATTGAGCTGTTGCTCGTCGGGCAGGTTCCACAGTGAATCGGCCAGGGCCTGGGTGTCGGGGTCCGCCGGGCAGTGCTGCTCGCGGGCAAGCCGACTGCCGCGCCCCGGCCGTAACGGCGGCACGCGCTGGCCGCTGGCCCAGTCACCGGCGATCCAGTCATGCAGCAGCTGTTTTTCCGCCGCGCTGAATACCCCGAACATCGCCGCGCCGGCCCCCTCGATCAACTGCCAGAAACGGCTGTCGGCAGGGTCCTGGTTGAGCTTGATCCAGCCCTTGTCCTGCAAGGCGGCGAGGAAATCGCCGATCTGCCCCGGCTTGGCCAGCCATTGGTTGACGGTCTGGCCTTCGAAGCGGCAGTAGTCCGAGTGCATGTGCTGGCCGAAGGTGCGCTTGCGCTCAAGCATCGCGACCACTTCGTCGTGCAGGTTGAACTGCTGGATGACAGCCGTGGTACCCGGGCCAAGATCGTTGAGGCGATACCCAGCGGCGACGCGGCGGTAGAACGCGGCCCTGCCCTCGCCCAGCGGCAGCAGGCCCAACACCGATTGCGCGGCCTTGCTGGCGTGGCCGCTGCTGGCGTTATCGATGGTCACGTGGAGGGTGAAGTAATAGGGGTCGATGCCCAGTTCGCTGAGTTCGTAAGCGGTGATCAGCAGGTGCAGCGGCAACTGTTCGTAGCCCAGGTTGTAGCCGATGACTTCCGGCAGGAATTGGTCGGCGCACAGGCCCAGGGCCAGCTGCAGCGCACCTTGCAGGTAGTGCTCGTCCTCAAGGCCAGCTTCGCTGTCGGCATCGTGGTCGCTGAGCAACTTGCGATAGATCACCACGTGGTTCTGCGCGGCTTCACCGTCGCCCAATTCCTCCAGATAGGTAGTGAGCAAGCCGTCGAAGCGCTGGTCTTGCCAATAGTGCAGCAGGCCATAGAGCCAGGCGCCGTCCACCTGTTTGGTCGGCGCCACACGCTGCAGGACATACAACGCGTGGGCTTTGTTGTGAAAATAGCGCCGTGGCCGGCCTTGCTGGCGCTGCTCAAGGTAATCGGCATAGGCCTGGGCCACAACGGCGCAGCGCTGTTCGACCCAGGCCGTCAGGTGTTCGGGCGACTCAGGCAAGTCGCAGTCGGTTTCCTCTACCTGGGCCAATTGATCCTGCAGGTAGTCATGCGCCAGTTCGGCGGCGTCTGGCGTTTCGCCGTACAGCTGTCGATACACCCGTTGATGATGGCCCTGGACCGAGTCGGTGAGAGAGGCCGGCTGGCCCGACAGCGCTGTAAGGAGTGTCATGATGGCAGTTTCCGCAAAGTCCGTTACAACGGGCCTCCCACAAGGTGGCCCCGCAAGAGCGCTCAACTTCACGCGCTTCTAGAATGCAGAGCGTCGGGGCGTGCGGAAAATTCAAATGAGGTTATGAAGGGGGGGATAAGCGGTCGCAGTAAAGGCGCTCGCTGATGAAATACGAAGGCGGGAGGCTCAGGGATATTCTTGCCTGGCGTGCAATACGTTGACTATTTCGATCCGCTCGGCAGTCACTCTATACACCAGCACATAATTGGGATGTACAACCACCTCACGAGTACCTGGCACTGGGCCGCACGGATACAGATAGGGGTGCTCAGCCAGTGGTAGAGGCGCGCCTTCCAGGCGGGTCTTGATGCGTCATGCAGCGCCGGGGCTTTCTGCTGCGATAAAAGTCACGATATCAATCAGGTCGCCGATGGCTTCGTCAAGCCAAACAACGGCCAACATCAAGCTTTGGTCCGCTGCTCAAGCTCTGCTTGCAGAATAATCGCCTCAACTCGTGCCATGACCTCGTCATGAGGTACACCGGGGCCGGGGTTGGCCAAGCTTTTTTCGACTTTTTTACGAAACCAGAGATCATGACTACTCGCCTGCTCTTCGGTTTCAAACTCGGAAACAATTGGGGAAAGTTGAACACCCATCAGATAACCTCCTGTATGAATGCTCAGCAGTTTAGTCGCAACCTGGCGGGCTGTCTCGAACCACCGGATGAAATGCAGGGCGTCGCACTTCAAGCTTCAAACAAAACGGCACGTAAACGTGCCGTTGCGTCGTACTCACTTAGCGCTGTTACTTGCGCGCCGCCTCCCACTGTTTAAGCAGATCGTTGTAGTTCACGGTTTCGCCCTTGGGCTTCTCGTTTGCCAGTTTCGGCTTCGGCGCGCCCGGCTGGTCGAACCAGTATTGCGCGTCACGCTCGGGGTTCATTTTCGGGCCGCACACCGGTTGCACCTTGGAGCGTTCCAGGCGCGTCATGATCGCGTCCTGCTCCTTGGCCAGATTGTCCAGCGCCTGTTGCGGGGTTTTCTCGCCGCTGGCGGCGGCGGCGATGTTGCTCCACCACAGTTGCGCCAGGCGTGGGTAGTCCGGGACGTTGGTGCCGGTAGGCGACCACTCGGTGCGCGCCGGGCTGCGGTAGAACTCCACCAGGCCCCCGAGCTTGGGCGCCATGTCGGTCATGGCCTGGGAGTTGATATCAGACTCCCGAATCGGCGTCAGGCCAACGATGGTCTTCTTCAGCGACACGGTTTTGGAGGTCACGAACTGCGCGTACAGCCAGGCCGCGAGTTTCTGTTTCTCAGGCGTGGACTTGAGGAAGGTCCAGGAGCCTACGTCCTGATAGCCCTTCTTCATGCCCTTTTCCCAGTACGGCCCGACCGGCGACGGCGCCATGCGCCATTTCGGCGTACCGTCGGCATTCACCACCGGCAAGCCCGGCTTGACCATGTCGGCGGTAAACGCGGTGTACCAGAAGATCTGCTGGGCAATGTTGCCCTGGGACGGCACCGGGCCGGATTCGGAGAAGGTCATGCCCGCCGCTTCCGGCGGCGCGTAGGCTTTCATCCAATCCACATATTTTTGTGTGGCGAACACCGCCGCCGGGCCGTTGGTGTCGCCGCCGCGGGTCACGCTGGAGCCCACCGGGTGGCAGTCCTCCACACGAATGCCCCACTCGTCCACCGGCAAGCCGTTGGGCAAGCCCTTGTCACCGCCGCCGGCCATGGAGAACCACGCATCGGTGAAGCGCCAGCCCAGGGACGGGTCTTTCTTGCCGTAGTCCATGTGCCCGTAGACGCGCTTGCCGTCGATTTCCTTGACGTCTTCGCTGAAGAATTTGGCGATGTCTTCATAGGCCGACCAGTTCACCGGGACGCCGAGGTCGTAGCCGTATTTTTCCTTGAACTTGGCTTTCAGCTCCGGGCGTTCGAACCAGTCGGCGCGGAACCAGTAGAGGTTGGCGAACTGCTGGTCGGGCAACTGATAGATCTTGCCGTCCGGCGCGGTGGTGAAGGACAGGCCGATAAAGTCCTTGAGGTCCAGGGTCGGCGAGGTAAAGTCCTTGCCTTCGTTGGCCATCAGGTCGGTGATGGACTCGGTCTTGCCGTAGCGAAAGTGCGTACCGATCAGGTCCGAGTCATTGACCCAGCCGTCATAGATATTCTTGTCGGACTGCATCTGGGTTTGCAGCTTCTCCACCACGTCGCCTTCCTGTAGCAGGTCGTGGGTCAGCTTGATGCCGGTGATTTCACTGAACGCCTTGGCCAGTACCTTGGATTCGTACTCGTGGGTGGTGAGGGTTTCCGACACCACGTTGATCTTCATCCCACGGAAGGGCTCCGACGCCTTGATAAACCACTTCAATTCCTCAAGCTGTTGGGCTTCGGTGAGGGTCGAGGGCTTGAACTCGCTGCCGATCCATTTTTTCGCGGCATCTTCATACGCATCGGCCCAGGCCGAAGCGCTCAAACCGCTGAGGGCCAGTACGGCGGCCAATGAAATGCTATGTCGCAGCTTATTGTTTTTATTCAACATAGAGACCTCCTGGTTGTTTATTCATAAGGGCATTAGCCCCAACGCATCACACTCAACAGCCATAACAGGGAGAGCGCGGACGCCACCCAGATGCTCCAGTCGGTAACGCCGATGACCAGCAAATGCAGGTAGGCGCTGCCGAGAAGACCGATAAACAAGCGATCACCACGGGTGGTGCTGATCGGCAGCAACCCGCGCCGAGGAATGCTCGGCGAACGCAGTTCCCAGGTGGTCATGCCCGCCAGAATCAGGGCGATGCCGCCAAAGAACAGCGCAGTGGGGGTGGTCCAGGCCATCCATTCCATCATCGATTCCTCTAGACCCGGCCCAGGGCAAAGCCCTTGGCCACGTGGTTGCGAACAAACCAGATCACCAACATGCCCGGGAGGATAGTCAATACCCCCGCTGCCGCCAGTACCCCCCAATCAATACCCGACGCAGAGACCGTGCGGGTCATTACCGCCGCGATGGGCTTGGCGTTGACCGAAGTCAGCGTGCGCGCCAACAGCAGTTCGACCCAGGAAAACATAAAGCAGAAAAACGCAGTCACCCCAATGCCGGAGCCGATCAGCGGGATAAAAATCTTCACGAAGAACTTGGGAAAACTATAGCCATCGATGTAGGCGGTTTCGTCGATTTCCTTGGGCACGCCGGACATGAAGCCTTCAAGGATCCACACCGCCAACGGCACGTTGAACAGGCAGTGAGCCAGGGCCACGGCGATGTGCGTATCGAACAGGCCGATGGAGGAATACAGCTGGAAAAACGGCAGCAGAAACACCGCCGGCGGCGCCATGCGGTTGGTCAGCAGCCAGAAGAACAGGTGCTTGTCACCCAGGAAGCGGTAGCGCGAGAACGCATAGGCTGCCGGCAGCGCCACGCTCAGAGAGATCACCGTGTTCAGGCTTACGTAGTACAGCGAGTTGAGGTAGCCGGTGTACCAGCTCGGGTCGGTGAAGATCACTTTGTAGTTGGCCAGGGTGAAATCCTGGGGAAACAGGGTCAGGCCGCCGAGGATTTCGGTGTTGCTCTTGAACGACATGTTCAACAGCCAGTAGATCGGCACCAGCAGGAACAGGATATAAATCAGTAACGGAATAAGCTTGCGCTTGCTCATGTTGGCGGCCTCAGCGGTTGGCGTCGGAATGGGTCATGGCGGTGTAGAACAACCAGGACACCAACAGGATGATCAGGAAATACACCAGCGAAAACGCCGCTGCCGGGCCCAGGTCGAATTGGCCTACGGCCATCTGGGTGAGCGTCTGACTCAAGAAGGTGGTGGCGTTCCCCGGGCCGCCCCCCGTGAGTACGAAAGGCTCGGTGTAGATCATGAAACTGTCCATGAAGCGCAGCATCACCGCGATCAACAGCACGCTTTTCATCTTCGGCAACTGTATATGTCGGAACACTGCCCAGGCCGATGCACGATCAATCCGCGCGGCCTGGTAGTAGACATCCGGAATGGCCCTTAAACCCGAGTAGCACAGCAGCGCCACCAACGAGGTCCAGTGCCACACATCCATCACCAACACGGTGACCCAGGCGTCCATGGTGTTGGCCGCATAGTTGTAGCTGATGCCCATGGCGTTGAGGGTCGAACCCAGCAGGCCGATGTCGGCACGGCCAAAGATCTGCCAGATGGTGCCGACCACGTTCCATGGAATCAGCAGCGGAATGGCGAGGATAATCAGCACCAGCGATGACCAGCGCCCCTTGGTCGGCATGGTCAAGGCGATGGCGATGCCCAGCGGGATTTCAATCAGCAGCACACAGGCCGAGTAGATGAACTGGCGCAGCAACGAGTCATGCAAACGTGGATCGAGCAGCACCTGCTTGTACCAGTCGGCCCCGACGAAGTAGCGGCTGGACTGGTCGAAAATATCCTGCACCGAGTAATTGACCACGGTCATCATCGGGATCACCGCACTGAACGCCACCAGCAGGAACACCGGCAACACCAGCCACCAGGCCTTGTTGTTCTGCACCTTGTTCATGGCGCCACCTCCAGCAGGTAATCGTCGGCATAAAGCATCAGCCATTGCGCGGGGAAGCTGATGGACGCCCTGCCCTCCGGCACCGGTTTGTCTTCGGCCAGGCGCACTTTGAGCGTGGCGCCGTCGAGGTTGAGGGTCATGATCTTGTAGGTGCCCAAGTCCTCCACATGCGTGACGTCGGCTTGCAGGGCGTCAGGGTTGTGGTCATCCCATACATGGATAAATTCCGGGCGGATGCCAACCTGGAGTTTTTGGTAGTCGGTGCTGCTGATACGTTGCTGCAACGCCTCCGACAGCGGCAGAAAGGTATTGGCAAACCCCACACCACCACCCCTGGCCTGCACCTCAATCAGATTCATCCCTGGGCTGCCGATGAAATAGCCGACAAAGGTATGACTCGGCCGCTCGAACAATTCACGCGGGGTGCCGAACTGCACGATCTGCCCGCCGTACATCACCGCGATCTTGTCGGCGAAGGTGGAGGCTTCCAGTTGGTCGTGGGTGACGTAGACCATGGTGATATTGAACTGCTCATGGATCTGCTTGAGCTTGCGCCGCAGTTTCCATTTCAGGTGCGGGTCGATCACCGTCAGCGGCTCGTCGAACAGGATCGCCGATACGTCATCGCGCACCAGGCCACGGCCCATGGAGACTTTCTGTTTTTCGTCGGCGGTGAGGTTGCGGGCTTTTTTGCTCAGCAGGGTTTGCAGGTCGAGGACTTCGGCGATTTCCTGCACCTTGCTGTGGATTTTCGCTTCGGCCATGCCCTGGTTTCGCAGCGGGAAGGCCAGGTTGTCGAACACCGTCATGGTGTCGTACACCACCGGAAACTGGAACACCTGGGCGATATTGCGTTTCTCCGGCGTGAGGTCGTTGACCACCTGGGTATCGAACAGCACCTGGCCCTCAGAGGGGCTGAGCAGGCCGGAGATGATATTGAGCAGCGTGGATTTGCCGCAGCCCGACGGCCCGAGCAACGCGTAGGCACCGCCCTGCTCCCACACATGGTTCATTTCCCGAATGGCGTAGTCCTCAGGCCCTTTTGGCGCGGGGCTATAGCTATGGGCAAGGTTACGCAAATGGATCTCGGCCATCAGGCAACCCTCGCGACACGGCGCCCGGGGGCCTGGACCAAACGGCCCTGTCCATCGAACACAAACAGTTTATGGGTGGGGATATACACGCGGATCGGCGCGTCCACATCGTACTCATGCACCCCCGGCAGGTGCAGCACCAGCAGGAAGTGCTCGCTGCGCACATGCAGGAAGGTTTCCGAGCCGCTGATCTCGGCGACTTCCACGGTCACCGCCAGCTCCAGGTCATCGTCATTGCTCGGTACCAGGCTGATATGGCTGGGACGCACGCCGAAACGGAACTCGCCCTCGCCGATGGGGCGCAGGTCGACGTTGAGTGGGAAATGCACGAAATTGGCGAAGCTCACTTCGTTGCCGCTGATGCGCCCTGGCATCAGATTGATCGGCGGTTCGGAGAACAGCTCAGCGGCCAGAACGGTTTGCGGCTGGTGATAGACCTCGGCGGCCTTGCCGCTCTGGATCACCCGGCCTTCGTGAAGAATGGTGGTGGTGCCACCCAGGGCCAGGGCCTCGTTGGGTTCGGTGGTAGCGTAAATGGCGATGGTGTGGCGCGCTTTGAACAGTTCGCGCATTTCCTGACGCAGCTCTTCGCGCAGTTTGTAGTCCAGGTTCACCAGGGGCTCATCGAACAGAATCAGTTCGGCGTCTTTGACCAGGGCGCGGGCCATGGCGGTGCGCTGCTGCTGGCCACCGGACAGTTCCAGCGGGTGGCGTTGCAGGAACTTCTCGATGCGCAGCATCCTGGCGGTTTCCAGCACCTTGCTCTGGATCAGCTCGTTGGACACACCGGCCTGGCGCAACGGCGAGGCGATGTTCTCGAATACGGTCATGGTGGGATAGTTGATGAACTGCTGGTAGACCATCGACACATTGCGCAGGCGTACCGGCTTTTGCGTAACGTCTACACCGTTCATCAGGATGCGGCCGCTGTCGGGCTTGTCCAGACCAGCCATCAGGCGCATCAGACTGGTTTTGCCCGACAGGGTGCGACCGAGCAAGACGTTGAAAGAGCCGGCTTCAAAACGCAGGTTGGCGTCGTCGATCCAGGTTTGGCCGTCGACAACGCGGGAGACATGTTCCAGGGTCAATGACATGACACGACCTTTTTATTATTGGAATGAATCTGGCCAGGTGTCAGAGCGAGTTTCGTGCCAAAACTGCAAGCGCTTGATGCGTAAGGGAATGGGTTAATGGTGATGTTCAGGAGTGAACAAAGTGGCTGAACAACTGAACACTTTCGGAGTTGACAATGAACAGTTCTGAACAACACTCTCATGACCAACACAAGATAAAAATGTGGGAGGGGGCTTGCTCCCGATAGCGGTGTATCAGTCAGCATCTTTTCACTGACATACCGCTATCGGGAGCAAGTCGAATCGTCGCACCGCCCCTCCCACACTTGAACCCATTTCAATGGTTGAATGTGCACATCCAATAACAATAAAAATGAAGGTCGCACCATGGCCGAACCACTGGCACACGACACCCTTATCCAGGAATCCTGGCGACGTTGCCGCGCCTTCGGCCTGGACCACCAGAGCACGCCAAGCTTTGATCAACTGCCCGCCGAAGGCATCAGTCAACTCCTGGAAAGCCAGCATTCACTGGTGCAGACCACGCACCAGGAAGTACTGCCCTACTATGAAAACATCCTCAGCAACTCCAACTGCCTGATCATGCTGGCTGACAATCAGGGCCAGGTCCTGACGTCGTGGGGCACCCAGCGGTTTATCGAACCCAAGCTGGCCCGTGGCTTCAGCCCCGGCGCCAGCTGGGTGGAACGTGCCAGCGGCACCAATGCCATCGGCACCGCGCTGGCCTGTGCCCAGGCCGTGCATATCGAGCACGATGAACACTTCCTCAAGGCCAACCGTTTCATGACCGGTTCGGCGGCGCCTATCTTCGACGCCCAGCGCGAAATCATCGCGGTGCTGGATGTGTCCAGCGACAGCTACCTGCCGCCCTCCCATACCCTGGGCATGGTCAAGATGATGAGTCAGACCGTGGAAAACCGGCTGATCCTCAACCTGTTCCGTGGCGAACATTTCCAACTGACCTTCAACACCGGCTTGAGCAACCTCGACAGCCAGTGGGCCGGCCTGCTGATCTTTGATGAAAGCGGCCAGGTACTATCAGCCAATCGGCGTGCGGATAACCTGCTGGGCATCAGCCTGTCGCGGGTGATGATCGACAGTCTGTTCAAGGTGTCGCTGCTGGAGTTGCTCAACCAGCCCGAAGGGTTGCCCTTTGCGTTGCAGGCGGCTGGGCGCAACCGCTTCCAGTGCCTGTTGAAGCGACCCAGGCAGATGCCAGTGCAGGCCCGGGTGTTCAGCCAACCGCCGCCAGCGCTGCCCTCGATCAACCTCAAGACCCTGCACTTTGGCGATGTGCGCATGGAGAAAGCGGTGCGCCAGGCCGAACGCCTGCTGGAAAAGGACATTCCATTGCTGATTCACGGCGAGACTGGGGTGGGCAAAGAGGTGTTCGTCAAAGCCCTGCATCAGGCCAGCTCGCGCAGCCGACAGGCATTGATCGCTGTGAACTGTGCGGCGATTCCGGCTGAGCTGGTGGAATCGGAACTGTTCGGCTACGAAAAAGGCGCCTTCACCGGCGCCAATCAGAAAGGCAGCATTGGCCTGATTCGCAAGGCGGACAAGGGCACGCTGTTTCTCGACGAGATCGGTGATATGCCCTTGCCGACCCAGGCCCGCCTGTTGCGGGTGTTGCAGGAGCGCTGTGTGCAACCGGTGGGCAGCAGTGAGGTGTTCCCGGTGGATTTGCGCATCATCTCGGCGACCAACCGCGCACTGCGCGAGCTGGTGCAGGCCGGGCGCTTTCGCGAGGATTTGTACTACCGCATCGGTGGCCTGACCCTGGAGTTGCCGCCATTGCGCGAGCGCACCGACAAGCAAGCGTTATTCCAGCAACTGTGGCAGCAACATCGCGAGCCGAACCAGTGGGCCGGGCTGAGTGCCGAGGTGCTGGGGTTATTCGAGCAACATCCGTGGCCGGGCAATTTGCGTCAGGTGAGCAGCGTGTTGCAGGTGGCGCTGGCGATGGCCGAGGAGCAGCCGATCCGCGCAGAACATCTGCCCGATGATTTTTTCACCGATTTGAAGCAAGCGGCGCCGCTGCCCACCTGCGAGCGCCTGGATGAAAACCTTGACCTCAACCAACGCCTGCAAGCCGTGGGCGGCAATATTTCCCACCTTGCGCGGGAGTTGGGAGTGAGCCGCAACACCCTGTACAAGCGCCTGCGCCAACACGAAGGTTGATTTAACGCCAGCTCCACGACACGCCGGTGTAGATACCACGCCCATCGGCAGGGGTAGAACGTGCTGCGTCCACGCCTTTGTCGTTGTACCCCGGCGTAACGGTATTGGCATAGCGACGGTTGGTCAGGTTGCGCAGATCGACCCAGGCTTGCCAGTCTTGCTTGGGCGCGTCATAGCCGAACGTGGCGCCGAGGGTGGTGTAGGCCGCGGCGTAGTAGGAGTTGGCGTAGTCCACCGCTACCCGCGAGGCATGTTCGGTGTTGAGGCTGGTGTAGAAACCCGTCGGGTGGCTGTAGCGCACCTGCGCCTGATAGTAATGCTTGGGGATGCCGGGCAAGGTGTTGTCGCCGAAACGGTCATCGTCACGGTAGTGGAAGTCGCTGAAGGTATAGGCCTGGCGCAGGTCGAGCTTGCCGTTGCGGCCGCCGTCCCATAGCGGGCTGAGCAGGCTCAGTTCCACGCCCTGGTGCATGGTGGGGCTGGCGTTGGATTCGGCGATGATCGCGCTGCTGTTGGCAGTCTGGGCCTGGGTTTCCACGGAAAGCAGTTCGTGGCGTACTTCAGAGCGGTAGAGGGCCAGGTCCCACTGGCCGAGCCACGCTTCGCCGCGCCCGCCGATTTCCAGGGTGGTGGCGGTCTGGTTCTTCAGGCTGACGCCTTCGCGTGCCAACCCATTCGCAGGGCCAGCGTTGAAGTATTTGTTGGAACCCCAGATCATCGACCAGGCGTGCGGCGGCTCTACCGAGCGGCTCAGGTTGGCGTATACCTGCAATTGCGGGGTGAAGTCATAACGCAGGCCGATACGCGGTGCGTAGTCCCAGTCATGTTGACTGAGCGGCGCCTGGCCATCGGGGTAAGTCACCTGGGTTTCGCGGCGGGTGTAGATCGCGGCGAGGCCGGTGGTGAGCCACAGATCCTCCACCAGTTCCAGCTCGTTGCCGACATGCAGCACGGTGTCGGAGCCCAGGTAGCTGTAATCGCGGGTTTTGGTGCCGGGCGCGTAGATTGCGGTGTTGCCTGCGGGGATGCGTACATATTCCGACGCGCCGTTATTGGGCATCGCCTGGGTGGTACGCAGGCCGACGGTGGTTTTGCTGGCGTGGCCGAACAGGCTGTCCTGACGGATGTAGTTCAGGGTGCCGCTGATATCGGTATAGGCGACCTTGAGGCGGTTGGTGCCCTCGCGCAGATCCATCGGGTAGTCGTGATAGGCCAGCCCGACTTCCACTCGGGCGTTGTCGTCCAGTTGCAAGGTGGTTTTGTTGGCGATCCAGGTAGAGCCCGGTTGCAGGCGTTTTGAATCGCGGGCGGCGTTGAGGCTGTTGGCGGCACGTGGGTCGTGGCTGATCTGGTAGCGCGTGAGCTTGCCGGGGGAATCGTTGGTGGTTTCGCGGTAGCGCAGGTAGAAGCGCGTTTCCAGGTCCGGGTTGAAGCGGTAGCCAAAGTTGGCGGCGATGCCCTTGCCGGTTCCGGCGCTCTGGTGCTGGTAGCCGTCGGACTCGGAATCAGTGAGGCTGATGTAGTAATCGGCATCCCCCAGCACCTGGCCGGAACTGACCTCCCGCTGGGCATAGCCGCGGCTACCGACTTCATAGCGCACCTTCAGTTTGGGCGCGTCGTAGCCGGTGTGGGTTACGTAATTGACCGAACCACCCAGGGCCAACGCGCCCTGATCGAAGCCATTGGCGCCCCGCAGCACTTCCACGCGGCTTTGCCACAACGGGTCCTTGAGTTCATAAGGTGTACCGCCCGGGCCCGTGAGCGGCAGACCGTCGAACATTTCATACAGGCCGGAGGCATGGGCGCCCGGGCTGCGATTCAGGCCAGAACCGCGAATGGACAGCTTCACGCCTTCGTTATTCGCCGCCTTGGCGTACACCCCGGCCTGGTACTTGAACACATCCTCGTTACTGCTCACCCGCCCCTGTTGCACGCTACTCATATCGATGTAATTGCTGCCGCCGGGCACGCGCTGTAGCTGTGCCTGGGCAATTTCGCCGGCACTGGCTTCAGTGGTGGTGACTTCGACTGGCGCCAATTGCAGGCCTTCGGCCTGTACCAGCGAGCTGAGAGTCAGGGCGGCAAAAAGAAAGGGCGGTTGGCGCAGCAGCATTGGGGCGGGTCCTTGGAATTACGGAACGCGGCAGGCCAGGCCCACCACGCGAACAGTGATGGGAAGGCAGGCACGCCCGTCAGGTCACGCCTTATTGACGAACCATGGCGCTGGCAAAACAGTACCGGGCAGGTTTCAGCCCTCCGGCTCCGCCAATTCCCGCATCAGATCATCCGCATCGGAACCCGGCGCAAAGCGGAAACCGTACATTTCATCGGTAGCCAGAATCTCGTCCAGGGCATCAAGCAGCTGGGCTTGCGAGGGTGAGTTGCGCAGCAGCGTGTGCGCCGGCAACAGCAACTCGGCAGAGACGCCCTGAGCAGTCGCGGCGTCGATGACCGCGAACAGGATAAACCGCAAACGTATTTCGCGATCCGTGGGCCAAACCGTTTTTCGTTTACCCAAGGGAGGGCCTCGTGTTTAAGAAAAATCCGAGGCTATTGCTCGCAGGCAAGCGTTTCAAGCAGCGAGAGGCAAGATAGGCACCTTCCTACAGCAGAAAGGGAAACACCCCACTGATTGTTCGATGGATGCGCCTCACTGCACCGGCAGGAAGTTCATCAGCAATAAACTTTGCGCGTAATTGAGGCCAATGCGTCGGTAACGCTCATCGAGGATTTGGGTAAGTAAGTCCAGGCGCGCAACGATCTTGCCAAACTCAACGGCAAAACTGAGGTTACTGCCCTCCTCCGATATTTCATTGGAGAACAACAGCAATACACCGTTGGCATCCTGGCGCTGGCTGAGCAGCCAAGTGGCCTTTTCGATATTGCGCGCCGCATTGCTGACAAACTGCGGGTTAATCGAGTCAGTCACATAAAACTGCGTACGCCCGCCGTGGGCGGTCACGAGCATACTGCCAATCGCGTAGATAAACGCGCCGACACGGTCACCACGAAAGTCGGGACTCAGGGAGTAACTCAGGGCGGCCAGATCACGCCGGTCTCCCAGTGCGGGCAAGGGTTGACGGTTTTCGATGGCCTGGCGAATGACCCGGGCGGCGCTCACCGCATCCGGATAGCCCGACTGACGCCACTGGCTGGGATTGCGCAGGTAAAGCTTGCTCATCAGCAGGTAGAGGCTTTGCAGGTTGTCGCGCATCCCCAGGGTGGCCATGCGATCGACACTGGTCTGGAAGAACTCATCGGGCTTGCCATCGCTGAATTGCCTGGCGATATCGCGGCCTTGTTGCTGGCTGCAACCCACTGCGCAGAGCGCAAGCAGCGCAGCCAGCAACAGCGGCCATAGAGAGGTAAAAACTGTTGACGTTCGATCCATCGGCACCGGGTCTGATTCTGTGGGCCACGTGCGGGAGTCGAGTGGCCGGGACAGGGGTAGATCAGCAAAATGGAAAAAAGTGCAGCGGTGCGGGTCAGATAAGCATGGGACTACAGGCGCTGATCTGACCCGGCACTTGATGGCCGGATGCGCTAAAGCACTATCGTGGCAAGCATCCCCAAGGCGCCCAGGCAAAACCCGACCAACGCGCCGCGCCCAGGCGCTTCATGAAACAGCGACCAAACCACCACAGGCTCAAGCAGCAACAAGGACGTGACCGAGACCACGGTGACAATCCAGATATCACCCACCGCCTTGTACCCCAGCCAATAAGCGCCCAGCAGGCAAAGCCCGGCAAAACACATCACCACGACGGGCAGCACAAACGTCGCCCAGGAGCCGCTGCCGGTGTGGGCCAGCCTGGCGGTTACCACCTCGCTGTAGATTGCACAAAACTCCCCGATCACCATCAACCCTAGAGCAAAAACTCCGAGTAGTTCTTTGGACATATCAAAAACTCCTTCGTATTCAGCGCAGTGTTTTTCAGCTCCCAGCCAGCGACGCTGACATCTAGGGAGGCGTTGGCTTGATACGAAATGCTTTTGAAAAGACCTGAATTATCGAAGTACTTGTCCACGCTCATATCCTTCAAAGGGGGTCGAGGCTCAGCGCCTCTTTGGTGAGTGCGAGCTGATCATAGAGGGACCGTGCCGCCATTCACAATGATCGAATGCCGATATTGAACGGTAAAAGCAGAGCCCCTCCCGGTTAGTGAGAGAAAAATTAAATAAGGATTTTCGCTGGAAAAATAAGAAAGGTCTTACATCTTTAGCGCTGATTTCATGCAATTAATCCCATATATTCAAGGAGCTAACCAGAAAGGATACCCATTGCTAGTTGTCACCAGAACACCCAATAAACGCCTATACATCGGCGACGAAATCCAAATCAAAGTGATCAAGGCTGAAGGCGACACTGTGTCCCTAGGAATCACTGCACCGAAACACATCTTGATTATTCGATCAGAGCAAGACGAAAGAGCCTTGGATGACGCGCCTATAGGTTCCGATGCACTGGAATAGGTAAGGTGCCCATGAGCATAATCGTAGTCATGGGCTGGTAATTGATGGCGAGTACTGCCATGAGATTTTCTCTGGAAAAAAAGCCCGCCGAAACGAGCCTTGAGTAAATGGCGGATCGTTTAAAGACAGCTTTGCAGTGCCGCCAGTCTTTTGTTGGCGATCCAGTTGCCAACCACCACATAATATTTGGCCTCCGAGCCGGCCCCTTGAGGCTGAATATCGACGAAATATTGGGAGCCTTCTGTAAAGACCGTATATCCATTATCGCGTCCAGGCTGAAGCGTTGCGCCAGGAGTACCCCCGAAGATAGGCTGGTTTTGCCATTCGTAATGAACACATTTAGCCAGCGCTGCGTCGGACTTCTTCGAGGTCAAGACTTTGTATGGTCCCTATTGGCGAGCCTCGTTCATCGTTGGCGCCATACACCCCGCTAGCATCGCCACCGCGGCGGCCACTATCAAAATCCGCATGTCATTCCCTTTTTAGTCTGGCGGGACTGTAGCACTGAGAGGGCTGGATGCAAAAAACCCAGCTCGGGACTGGACTGGCAAAGGTTTATGCCTGCGCACTCCAGACCGCCAACTCATAACCATCCGGGTCAATGAAGTGAAACCTTTTGCCTCCAGGAAAAGAGAGAATCTCCCGGCTTAATAGGCATCCAGCATGGATGGAGTACCAGTAAAGTGGGAGCGGCTCGGCGTGATCTGTGCGCCCTGGCTGCAAGACTGATTGAGCAATTGCGTTGTCGAACTGTTTGAAGCAGCGACGATCTACCGACGTAGCGGTTTACCGTCGTTCCGAGGAGAGTATGAAGCCTACGCGCTGACCGCGGTAAGCAATAGGTTGCGGAAACCGCCAGAAATGATGCGGAAACGATCAGGCTTTAGAGCTTCTGCCTATCCAAAACCCGAAAACGCAAAAGCCCCGCAATCGCGAGGCTTTTGTGTAAATCTTGGCGGGAAACCAGGGATTCGAACCCTGGGAACGCTATTAACGTTCGCCGGTTTTCAAGACCGCTATGCAAACTCATACGGGCTGGGGCTCTGAAGGCCTGCGGAGTTCCATTACCCAAGGAAAGTGACCGGGCTACAGACTGCATTCTACAAGGGGTGCGGTTTTAGTTTTGGAACTCTCCCCCCCCTCCCCCGGCGTCCTGTCGACCGAACACAAACCACCAATAGGCCACGAATCATGAGACAAATCCTATGGCTGCATTCGGCCAAAAGCGGCCGATCGGCGTACTGTATGGGTGCGGAAAATTTCTTTGAGGGAAAACCCTCATTGCTGGGCCTGCGTCACGCTATTAGCATTGATTTCGACAATCGGCCCATTCGTAGGAGAAAACCATGACTACCTTGCAGAGTGACGACAAGCGCCCCACACCGGATCAGGCAGAGGACAATGCCTTTTTCCCCTCTCCATACTCGCTAAGCCAATTTACCTCGCCAAAATCTGATTTGAGTGACGCGGATTACCCTAATCCTTACCAAGGTGGCCGCTGGAAGATATTGCTGATCGGCGCCGACGAGCGCTATTTACTGACCGACAACGGCACCATGTTTTCCACCGGTAATCACCCGGTCGAGACGTTGCTACCCATGTACCACCTCGACAAAGCCGGCTTCGCGTTCGACGTTGCGACCCTGTCAGGCAATCCGGTGAAGTTTGAATTCTGGGCCATGCCTTCCGAAGATACCGAGGTAAAGAATTTCTACGCCAAATACCGCGAACAGTTCAAGAAACCCTTGAAGCTTTCCGATGTGGTCGAAAAGGCACTGGGCGAGGATTCGGATTACATCGGGGTTTTCATACCCGGCGGACACGGCGCGCTGATTGGATTGCCGGAGAGTGCCGACGTGAAAGCGGCTTTGCATTGGGCAATCACCAACGACAAATTTGTGATTTCCCTATGTCACGGCCCAGCAGCAATGCTCGCGGCGGGTATTGGAGAGTCGAGGGATTCCAACATTTTCAACGGCTACAAGATCTGCGCATTTCCAGACAGTCTCGACGCAAAAACGCCCGACATCGGTTATATGCCTGGGCATTTGACCTGGAAATTTGGTGAGCAATTGAAAGCCCTGGGAGTTGAGATCGTCAACCAGGATATTTCAGGTGCAACGCTTCAAGACCGCAAGTTGCTGACCGGCGACAGCCCACTGGCAGGCAATAATCTGGGCAAGTTGGCAGTTGAAGCATTGTTGAAAGAGGTCGCATCGTAGTGAGCGACGGGCCGGCAGAAACAGCGATGCGAGCTGCTCTGGAGATAGAGACGGCGCGCACACTTGAATCAATCAAGAAAGCCGTCAGGGGTTTTGCCACGCCCTACGGCTATGATCGATTCGTGTTGTTTTCTGCATCGCCGGCAAGTGAAGAAGTGGTTGAGCATATCTACTGGGTCGAAGGCGATTGGTTCGATAACGGTCGATCGGTGGATGCAGAGACTTATGTTCGACATTGTCCGGTGACTCGCCACCTTCTGAATGCTCGGCAATCCTTCTTCTGGCAGAAAGAGCAGGTCAAGGGAGAAGAGCGCTACCGGGTGATTCGTTCTCCAGGTGACCCAGGGATTCAGGGGTTGCAGGTACCAGTTTTCGGCCCGCAGGGGCTTGAGGGCGCGATGAGCTTGGGGGGTGAGCCGGTGGATGGAAGCGCGCGGGTTCGCTTGGGACTAAGCCTGGTTGCGACGGCCGCTTTTTTCGCAGCTAGGGGGTTGCTTGAGGCTCCACTGGACGAAGCGTTACAAAGCCTTTCCCCGCGAGAGCGCGAAGTCATGGAATGGACGGCTGCCGGAAGACGGCAAGCGGATATTGCAGCAACTCTCGGTTTGTCGGAGCGTACGGTTGAAAATCACCTGCGCTCAGCGCGCCGACGTCTGGGCGTGACAACGACAGCACAAGCCATCAGGATGGCCATCCGTAACGGCGATATCGATGGTTAAGGACGCGGCGAGATCGAGTGGTGGAACGTTTGGACCTCCGAGTAATTTCCTCAATGGGCTGATCTGAATGTCGGCTATTGGCCGAATACCGCCCTTCAGAAGTTTCTATATTTCCCGTCACGAAGCTTGCTTTGGCCTAGCTTGAGGCGTCCATGCCAGGACAGACCGCTTGCGAGCCTAAGCTGACCGTCATGGGCTATTTGGCCGGCGCTGGTCGACCTGATGCTCCTCGTAACGTCAGTGTTGAGACGGTACTGTATGCGACGGATGAATTCAGAGAATCGGAAACCCATGCGGACAAAGACCATACCGGTAGGCCAACTGATTATTGAAGGTCTCGGAGATACAGATAATGCGTATGAATATGTCTACGAGTTGATGCCACTAATCGGAGAGGTTGTCCTCTGGTTTAATACACTTGAGGCGGACATCGATAATATCTTATGCGGATTCATCTCTGACCGAACAGATCAAAAAGGTCTCTTAGTCGTGGGTAATATGATGTATACGACTAAGCTGGATTTGTTCGAGCGATTCGCTTCTGATTTTTTCCGTGACAGAGGCGATCAGCCTGCCTGGTTCTCACAGCTCCTGTCAGATCTCCGGGAGTGTGGCAGCCTTCGCAACAAGGTTGTTCATGCGAATTGGATGCACACCAATGAGGATGGATACACCCAAGTCAAAATTAAATTCAGTAAGAGGGGGCTTGAGCATGAACTTGTCCAATTCTCCAAAAACTCGCTCGAGCTCATCATCGGTAAAATTGAGGCTGCGAGAAACCAATTGGATGACCTCAGTAATGAATTTTTACCCTGCTGATGTGTAAAAAAGGAGTCCAATGATGGAGGCAGAACGCTACTGTATTCGTTTAATGTTCGAATGGGGCGGTGGTTGTCTTTGGTGTGGAAACGATACTGCCCTGGATAAATTTTCTGTAGGGCCTATTGAAGAGAAGCTGCCACTCAGTGACGAAGTCCAAGCACTGCTTAACAAGCTTTCACAGTGGCATGACACTTCGCTGAACTGGGATTACCCACCTGATCCCGGCCCTTGGAACACAGACGATTACGCAAGATTTGAAGAGGCTGCCACCAGACTACTGAAATCCATCCAAGAGGAATTAGGTGAAGAATTCGAAGTAGTGTACGAAAAACTATAGCTTGTCCGTGTGAGCCTTCGGCCAATTCAGTTGAAAGCGTGTACTCGTGAGTCACCGCTTTTGGCCGAAAATGGACGCTCATGACCGCTCCCAATCGTCAACTGCTACGCTGTTCACTCCACAAGAGGAACGCCAATGCCCAGCTCAGATCTGCTCCCTTCCCTGCTTTCAAAACTCTACGAAAACCAACTCGCCCTTGAGGCGTCCATCATGGAATTATCCAACTGGGTGGAGCAGCGTGGCTCTGCCGAGATAGCAGAGAATGTTCGTGGCGCCCTTCAAGCCATCGACGATAACGAGGAGTTCATCAAACTGACTCTGGCGGTACTAATGAGTCCTGAATAACAGCTACTTGCAGGCTACAGCCCAAAGCTGGTCCAGCTTGGTGGTGTAACTCTGGCTCATCATTTCCCGACGCATACCCCAGTCGGGATTGGTGGGCACGCTAGCAGAACGAAGCGTTCCCCTTCCCCACCTCTCGTTGATCTGATCAAGGACGGTCATAACCTGGGTTGCCTCGGTCGGCTGCGATATTGCAAAAAGATCATCGGTGTATTCGCCTGGCTGACACAGATTGAGCAGCATCACTTCGGCCTTGCTGTATTTGAAACCGGGCCGAAAAATCCTGTCGAGCGCATCGACAGCGGCTTTCGTGAGCAGGCGCACGTCATCGGTGGGGTATGGCATATCCACCACCACGCCGTTGGCGTACTTCGCCTCCTCCGGATTGAACATGCCTGTGCGGATGCAGACGCGGACCTTTTTGCAAAGTGAGTTTTGGGCGCGGAGCTTCTCTGACGCCCGCATCATGTAGGTGGCCACCGCTTCCTTGATCGGCGGCAGATCGGTCAGCCGTTTGCCGAACATCCGACTGCAACAGATTTCCTGCTTGGGTGGGTCGGGCTCATCAAGCTCCATGCACGACGTGCCGGCCAGTTCACGCGCCGTCTTCTCGATCACTACGCTGAATTTCTTGCGCAGCGTCCAAGGATCCGCCTTGGCGAGGTCCATCGCTGATTTTATGCCCATAGCGTCGAGGTGGAGTTTCATTTTGCGGCCCACGCCCCACACTTCGCAGACGTCAGTATTACGCAATACCCAATCGCGCTTGACCGGATCGGTGATGTTCACCACTCCACCGGTTTGAGCTTGCAGTCGCTTTGCCGTGTGGTTGGCCAGCTTGGCCAAGGTCTTGGTGCTCGCTATTCCAACTCCCACCGGTATGCCAGTGCAACGCAACACCCGCGCCCGGATCTGACGCCCCAAAGCATCCAGCTCGGGAATACCCGACAGGTCAGCAAACGCCTCATCGATACTGTAAATCTCAACGGCAGGAACCATCGATTCGATCAGGGTCATCACTCGCTCGCTCATGTCGCCATAGAGCGCGTAGTTGGATGAAAAAGGAACGATGCCATGCTGCTTCAGCTTGTGTTTGATCTGGAAATACGGCTCGCCCATCTTGATAAAAGGCTTGGCGTCGTAGCTGCGGGCAATGACGCACCCATCGTTATTGCTCAGTACGACGATAGGCACCTTTGCCAGATCCGGACGAAATACCCGTTCGCAGCTTGCATAGAAACTGTTGCAGTCAATCAGCGCGAAGACCGGCGCATTACACATGACTACGCACTGTGCTCGTGATCACGCCCCAGATCGATAGCTCGTCCCCCTCCAATACATACCGCGCTGGATATTTCGGATTCTCCGACAGAAGAATGACCTCTTTCCCACGCTTGCACAGTCGCTTACAGACGGGATCATTATTCAAGAGAGCGACAACGATGTGCCCGTGGACCGGCTCAATTGACCGGTCCACAACGGCCAAGTCTCCCTCAAAAATTCCCGCCCCTTGCATACTTTCGCCAGTAATCGCGATGAGATAGACATGCGGCGCCCTGATATTTAGGACCTCATCCAATGAGATGTGCTGCTCGATGTGATCGGCCGCCGGCGATGGAAAGCCGGCGGGCACCCGAAAAGAGCAAAAGGGCAGCTTCGTGCCACCCTCGGCGATAGGACCTAAAATTGAGAAGCTCATGACGCAGCCTTTTACAGATACTGTACGAATGTACAGTTAATAGCGCAGATGGCTTGCGGTCAATTTGGTGTAAGAGATATCTGACAAGCGGCCGCGTCAGACCAATTCATCTGCGTATGCGGCGACTGCCTCTTCCGTCAGCTCCCGCCACTCAGACTCATCTATCAGGCCCTGCTGCTTCAAGTCGTCCGCCAGGGCCAGCCGCGATTCGTAGCGCTCCTCAGGTGTGGCCGATATGAAGGAGGGATCATTGCGGAGTGCAAACCACGCCTCCATTGCGTTCACCTGTTCAATGTTGGTCGCCATGACGAATACCTTGGGCCAGTGTCTACAGTGTAGAGATTGGCCGGGGACCGGCTGTTCATCGGCGCCGACGAGCGGAGATGCTTATGTGCGGGAGACTTTCACAGTACCGAGGAATCCACGAATTCGTTGCAGCACTGAGTATGCCCAATGCACTGGCGAACTCCGTGGGCGATCAACCAATTGAACGGTACAACGTGGCACCGACAACCGCGGTTGCACTGCTGCATCTGCAGGGAGAGTTGCTCCACGCTGATCCGGTACGCTGGGGATGGCGGCCGCACTGGGCGAAAGACCGGGCAGCACCTATCAACGCCCGCGTGGAAAAAGTGGCGCATGGTCCGTTCTTCAGGGCGATCTGGCCGCACCGGGCGATCACGCCTATCGATAACTGGTTTGAGTGGGTAGACGAAGGTGGGCCCAAGAAGCAGCCCTACCTAATCCGCCGGCGGGATGGTGCACCAATATTGTGTGCCGCCATCGGCCAACTACCTGACGCAGATGAAGGCCCGGGCGAGCACGACGGCTTTGTGATCATTACCGCCGATAGTGCCGGTGGCATGGTGGACATTCACGACCGGAGGCCCGTGGTGCTGACGCCGGACCTGGCCCGGGAATGGTTGGATCCAGCCACGCCCAAGGAGCGAGCCGAGCAGATGGTGCTGCACCAGGGGGAACCTTCTGAGGTGTTCGAGTGGTTCAAGGTCGATACGGCCGTGGGCAACGTCCGGAACAAGGGGCCCGAGCTGATTAAACCGATCAGCGAGCAATAGCCCTGACGTACGCCTGACAAGCACGCAGCGCGATTATGGCGTTATCCCCGTCATCGGTGATGCGGATAATTCTTTGAGAATGCGCTGGGTCAAGTTGGGCTCGACGGACTGCATGAACCACGCCGGCGGCGCCGGGGGTGGTAGGCACGTTGCAGCCACTGGCTGAATCCTCGATGAGGACTGACAGCCTGACATCAGCAGTAGCAAGCTGGTCACGCAGGCGAGCCTGGTTGCGCTGGGCATCGGATAATTCCTTGGTGTGTTGTTGGTCCTGGAGCGCGAGCTGTTGCTCAGTGGCCAGGCGCTTGTCCTGCTCGGCCTTCTGCTGCCGCCAGGCCTCGCTGGTAATGGTGTCGAGTTGGCCCTGGTGCGCGGCGTTCTGCGCGGATAGCTGTTCAGACAGCTTCTTGCCCATGCGCCAGTCCTGAATCTGCCAAGCCACGCCCGCGGCACCCGCCATATGCAGCAGGATCAGCACCAACAGGCCGGCCAGCTTCTGTACCGGCGTCATACCAGCGCCCGCCGCACGCCTTCGGCCAACACCGTATCAGGGTAGGCATAGCCTGCGTTCTCGTGATGGATGATGGCTTTGACGAAGCCAGCCATTACGGCGGGCCGGGCCAGATCCACCTCGGCGCCAGGCCGGGTGCCGGTGTTCTCTTCGACCGCGCGCACGTACGCCGCGGTGTCGTTCTCCACCGACGGTGCCCAGCGGCTGATTATCGCCTTCACAGTCTTCAGGCCATGCTTGCGCTGGTAGGTCAGCAGCAGCTTACCCAGGGCACGAATACCGTTCTCCGGGGTGTCGAACCTGGCAAAGCGCTTCTCGATCGCAAGGTCGGGCTTGAGCTGCCCCTGCCACTGGTTGCTCGCGTTGTAGTCAATGTTTCCGGGGTTTTTGTTACGGACGCCGCGGGTTTCGATGTTCGGCATGATTTTCTCCAGGCGTAAAAAAGCCCGCTCAGTGGCGGGCTGTCATTCTTCGGTGGTGGCTGGGAGTGGCGGCGGTGGTGATGGGTACTCAATAGCAGGCATCTCAAGACGCACATCGATCCAGCTGTTGAGCGGTACATCTATCGGCGCCCCAGGACCTGACACCATTTCCCCGTCATCAGTCAGCGTCCAACGTTGCTTGAATAGACGCACCGTGACGGCCCCATCTTCATCCTGGCGACTTTCGGTGATACCCAGCATCCGACCGCCATCTGGCGAGACCGGGTCATGCGTTCGCCATCCTTCAAGCGCCAACCCCAGGCACCCGGTGATGCGGTACTCGCCGACCCCCAGCCGCTCAACCGCTACACCCTGGGCCTGGTCGTTTGCAACACCCCAGCCGCCGACAGGCTCGAAGGTGGTTTCCTGCAAATCAAGGCGGGTGGTATCAGCAACATTTGCTATGCGGACAATTGGCGATGCTGCCGACAGAACTCCGCCTGAGCCCCTGGTGGTGTTGCCGTCGTGGTAGATCTTTCTCCAAGCATCAGGCAGACCGCTACCCGCGACAGTTCGGAACATAAGATTCATACTGCCGGTTGACAGAACTTGGCCCACCAAGTCCACAGCGGCGTTCTGAAATGGGAATTGAGCCCGTAGTCCAGCCCAATAAAGCCCGCCAGCAGGGACGTTTGTTGTGTTGTCCCCGTAAGCTGTGAAGTGACTGCCGACTTCCGCAAAGGCAGAGTTTCCGACCATCGCTGCTGGTGCACTCACATCTTGAATTTCGCCTGGCCCAATACCTACATTTTTATTTGAGGCAGTGCCAAGTAGACCATTACGAGAGTAAAGCTCTTGGGTCATGGCGTTAATTTTAATGGCAGCACTGCGGGTTGTATCGCCGCCAGCACCTGTGGGTGCAACACCGATATTTATTTCTTGTCTTGCCATTTAGAGGTTCCTTGAAAATTAAATTTATGCGGATATTTTTCCAAACATAGCAGGCAGCAAAAAGTAAATTGGATTCGATACGGTTGTGACACTAAACCTCAAAAGTGAGACGGCAAAATCATACCTAAGCCCAGTTCCGCGAGACTCATTATTTCCGCCCATCATTGGCATTCTGGCATTGTTCACCATTAAATAATCGCCAAGCTCATAACTCATCGGAACCGAGTACCAATTAGTAGGAAGCCCCTGAGTACTGTAGGTGGTGTGTGTGTAGGTCCAATTTTGTACAGCCCTGGTAAATACTGCCGCTTGAGTGCCAGAGTCAAAGATTTGCTTGCCCGTCGCATCCCACATCCTCAAACCATAGGAAGCGCTTGGGACAGACGAAAAGGCCCCAATGAATATAGCCCCAGAGTGTGCTTGCCCTGATGTTACGGAACAGCCAGTCCAAGCACCTGCGCCCCCCTCTAGCAAAACGCCAAGCTGTATAAGCGACCCATTGCTCTGCGGGCGTACAAAAACAAGGGGCGGCTCTTGGGTGGTAACAACTGAAGAGAATACAACTGAGACACCAGCGGTGTAGGAGCCTTTGTGAAATACGCACAGCCTCGAATACTCAGAATCAAGGGAGACAGCCCCGACATCGTTTACTACTTGCAGGCCATAATTCATTAGCCAAACCTCGCAACCATTAATCGCATCGTTGCGGTAGAGAATGAGTCAGTCGGCCGGTCTTTCAGAAAATTCCTAACATACACAAGCTCCGTACCCATCTCGCACTCCAGCTGCCTATTCGACACAACCTGTGAGTTATCATTGTTTATTGGCAATAAAAAGCAAATTGCATTGGTTGCGGTACAACCTGGAGCCGAAAAAGTCCTAGTGCCTCCAGGACCTGAAGAATATGAAACCAATACAGATAAAACGATCCTGTAAGTAGATGTCGTGGTGTCAAATTCCAGGTTACCAGTTGGTGACCATATCCTCAGACCGGAACTCATTCAGTAAGATCTCCGATTTGAACGCGCTTGACGCCACCATTATCCCAAAACCGCAACGAGCGATTTGTCATCATTGATCGGCCCTGCCCTGGTACAACTCCGTTGATTTCAAACGTCCCGTCGAAGAACAGCTTCCAGCCAGCCTTGCCTGGGTCATAGTTATTCGACTGGATGTAGTTTCCGATCTTGGCGTTGGTGATAGTGCCGTCCTGGATGAATGCGGACTTGATAAAGGTCTGCCCACCTTGGACTGCGAACGGCACCGATCCGGCCTGGCCAATGGCGAACCTATCGGCGTCGATGATGAACTGCGACTGCAACCCACCAGGCCCATTCTCCAGCCCAAGCCCGATACCGGCGTACTTGTAGAGGCCAGTGGCAGTTTCGTACTGAATCCGCACCGACCAGTTCGCCGTGACCTTGCCATCGACCGTTTGAATTGCCGTGGTGTTGGTCTGGATAGCCAGCGTGTTGCCGTTGACCGAGTTCTTGACCGTTTCGATGCTGGACGACAACACGCCGTCGGCATTGATTCGGGCGGTTTGCTCGGCTATGACCGCAGCGGCGTTGCTGGCAACCTTCACTTCCACTGTGTCGGTTCTCTGCCCTTGAACCAAGTCACCCTCGATCAGCGCGGACTGAGTTGACCAAACGCCTACGTAGCCGGCCTCTGACCCAATAAGCGCAGTGTCATCACCCTGGAGTGGCGGGTTTACCTGGAGGTAGATGCCGTCTACCCGCTCCGCCGTGGTGGTGACCTTGCCGTCGAGAGTGGTAACCGTGGCTTTGAGGGTGCTTAACCCGCTGGCCGTGGCGTTCACGCCGGTTACTGGGTCGTTGACCGTGACCTTAACCGCATTGAGCTGTTGCGCCTGGGCGGTGATGTCCTGGCCGTGCTGCGTAATGGTCGCGCTGTTTTGCTGTACCTGGGTGGCCAACGCATCCACTGTCTGGGCTACAGTGCCGATATCGGTCCAGTAGGTCGCGTTCGGTGGAGGATTATTCGCCGGTACCGGGCCTTTCGCCTGATACAGGTGCTGACCCATGCGGACTATTTCGTTGAGCGCGTATGCCTTCGCAGGATCGTATTCCAGTGCGTCGACGATCTGGTCAATCAAACCTTCCAGCTCATCCTTGGCCGCTTCGATGCGCCCATTGACCGAGCCAGGGCCGTTGCCGTCGATAAGGTTGATGCGCTCATTCAGCAATTGCCCAAGGGAGGTTTCGTCGATCTGCCCCTTGATCTGCTCAAGAATCGGCCCAGCATCCGAACTGGCCTGGCCCATCACCCCATTCACCACCGGATAGAACGCCCCGATGTTGCCGGTTCGATCCACCAGGCGCGCCCAGAAGAACAGCGTTGCACCCGCCAGCAGTGACTGCATACGGTAGTCGGCCTGCGGATATGCCAGGTCGGCAAGCTTCGTCGCGGCTTGCAGGTTGTTCGCCGGACCGTACCAAAGCTCGGTGCGCTGGGTGTCCTCGGCGCCAGCAGGGAAGCCCCACTTGATGCCGATGCCGAACAGCTCGCTGGTGGTGGTCAGGAACGACACCGCCGGCGGCAGACCTGTCTTGCCTTCCAGGTTGGTCAGGTTGGAGCTTTTCCAGATCGACGAAATTTCGAACGCGCTTACCGAACGCACACGGGCCAGGTAAGCGCCCGAGTAGATGCCAGTGACGTCGACGCTCGTTGAGCCAGTACGCTGCACCTTGATCCAGTTGCCGCTGTCCTTGCGCCACTCCACGTCATAGGCGACGGCGCCAGCAACAGCGGGCCATGAGATGTTCATGGTACTGATAGCAATGCCCTGGTCGATCGATACGTTCGAAGTGATGGTGACGCTGGCGGGCGCCGGAACGACAGTAATGGGGATGACGCTGATCGGGCGCTCCTCCAAGCGCGCGCCGGTGTCGATGCTGGCGAACTTGCCTGGCTCGTACTGCAAGGCGCTGATGTCGTAATCGCCCTCTGGCGTCCGTGCGGTCCTCATCACTCTATATAGAGGGATCGCAAGGTCATCAGCGTCGATTGCCCACTGAAGCTGGGCCGCCGGCGCCTCGCTGTATGCAACGGTCACGGTTACATTCCGGCCGTTCACGCTTTCCACGGTGCGGCCTTCTGCCCGCCCGCCAGGGAGGTTGATCACCAGCAGGTCGCCGGGCTTGGCCATGGTGTCCCGGTCCAGCTTGATGACCTTCCCCGCCGCTGCCGCAATGCGCCCACCGATCTCCCGACCAGCCAGCAGCGAATCCGCGACGGGGATGATGAACCCTGGCAGCGGGATACGACCTTCCATGCCCGTCCTGAAGCTGATCGTACGGTCCTGGTTGTTGCTCAGGACCAGCCATTTTGCCCGGCGCTGAGCTTCCGATGCCCGGGTGCAGCCAATGGCACTGATCTCAGTCGGCTTGTCACCCAGGCGGCGCTGGATCGGCAAGTCGGAATAGACCGTGACGTCGGTGTCGTAGTTGTTCAGCGGGTTGTCATAGCTGACCAGGCAGCGAGTAAAGCGGGTCTTCGCCGATGCGCTGCCGTAGGATATTTTCCCGTCGATGACGTTGGAGCGAGTGAAGACGTAGTCGATGTCCTGTGAACGAGGCATATCAGCCTGCATGACCAACTGGCCCTGGGCCCAGTAGGTCATGCCGCGGTAAATGCCAGCGATGTCACGCAGCAGGGACCAGGCGTCGGCCTTGCCCTGCAGGTTCATGTCACACAGGAAGCGCGGCTCAACGCCGTCGGCGCCGTTCGATACCAACTGATCGCAATACTGCGCGATTCGGTAAAGCTCCCACTTATCAACCATCCACGGCTTGATACGGCGGCCGAGGCCGAAACGGTCCTGAGTGCAGATTCCGTAAGTAATCCAGGCCGGGTTATTGGTCCAGGCCTCCTTCATGGTGCCATCCCAGGCGCCGGTGTACGTGCGGGCCACTGGGTCGTAGTTGCTCGGAACCTGCCAGCGACGGGCCTTGCACTTCACGGTCACGGCCGGGATGTTGGTGAACTGCTCGGCGTCGAATTCAACGAACAGCAATGCAGTGTTCGGATAGCGCAGCTTTGCGTCGATCACCTGGGTGTAGCCGGCGATGAACAAGGTGTCCGCGACTTTGTCGGTGTTCTGGGAGTTTGGCGTGAGGCGTCGAACGCGGATCAGCCAGCCGCTGGTAGCCGGTGGCAGATCAATACGCAGAGACCGCTCGTACCGGGTGGTGGTCTTTCCATCCATGGCGCCCAGGAGAACCTGCTGATATGCACCACCATCGGTAGCCACATCGACCGCATACTCAATACGGTAGCCGTTGATGTTTCCTTCTGCGTCCTGGCTCGCCAGGCGCGGCGAGGCCAGGCGTATGCGTGCCGCTGAAAGTTGAAGGTTGGTCAGCGACTGGACCCATGGTGCGCCGCTGCGCAGCTCGATGTTCAGCGAGGTCTCATTGTCGACAGACGGAATACCTGGGATATAGGTCTGCTCAACAGAGCCTGGGCGCCATTCCCACTTGACGTTGGTGAAGTTGAAATTGCCGCTGGCATCTTGGATCGGGGTGTTGTCGAGGAAGATATCGCGCGCGGTTGGTGTGCCGTCGAATTCACCCTCGCCAACGGCGATCAGAATCTTGGCCACGTTGGTGGAACGCAGGCTGTCGGGCGCCTCTACTGGAGACTTGGGCTTGCTCTCGCCACCTTTGGCACCGTGAATATCCAGCTTCTGTGCTGCGCCCATGCTTTCCTCCAGGCAATAAAAAACCGCCTCTTGGGCGGCCTGATCGATGCGTCGTGGTTATGTCTTGTCTTCGGCGTAGACCGATGCCGATATGATCGCCCCGCCCCATCGGCGCTCGCCGATGCAGATGGGGACGGGGTTGCCGCTGGCCGTGGTGTTCTTGGCGCTGCCGAATGCGTAGCTGGGCATGTTTTCCGGTGAGGCGCTCTGCTTAAGGCCGGCAGCCTGCGGGCTGAGCATCTGGATAACTCCGCCGGCTAGCAGCGCGATACCTGCGGGCGCCGTCGGTGCGCCGAAGTAGCTCGCCGCGATCAGCACCACGCCCAGCACGATCTGCAAAATGCCGCCGCGCTTACTACCCTCGATCACCGGAACAATCCTGATCTCCCTGGCGCCGCCCATGCCAAACGATTCCGCCCCGATGTTTTTACGGTTGCGGAAGATGGCAAAGCGAAGGCCCAGGCGATCAAGACGGCGGATCTCGGCCTCGAATCCTTCAATGGTGGCCTTCAACGCCCGGAAAACTTCCCATGTGTCGCCCGATGCGACCTGGCGCCGATGCAGCCTGCCGAACTTCTGGGCCAGCGAGCCGGACAGCTTGATGGTGGTCATCGGCGAATAAGCGATGGCGCTCATCGGGCCTCCTTGTGTCGAAGAATTATACGGGTGCGCTGCAGCCAGGGGCCGCCGTATACGATCACCTCGGACGGCCGACCATACAGATGATGCAGAACGAAGGGCCCGGCGCCGAACACGCCTGAATCTTCGCCTGGTAGCGCCGGATCAGTGCCCAGGTATATCCCGGCATGGTTCGGGTGAGCGGTGCGGCCAACCTCCATCACGATCATGTCGCCGCGCCGCGGGCTGTCGACTTGCTCAAAGCCCGCGGCGGCGTAGTTCGCTTCATAAAGGCTGGTGCTGTCTGCGCTCTCCCACCAGCCATCAGCCCTCTTGAAGTTCTCAAACTTAAGGCCCCACTCGCGCTGGTACCACTCTTCGCATACAGCCCAACAGTCCCACACACCATGAACAAACGGTCGCTTGAGCAGGGGCACGGTGCCTGACGGCGTGATCGTCCTGAGGTCTCCTTCAGGCCAGGACAGAATGTGCCAGGGCAAAGCCGTGGCCTCACACATGGCCAGGTCACGCGATGACGGGCGACTGGTGGCGTCCGGGTGGGAGTGAACGATGCCGATCACCTGACCCTGGTCTTCCGCCGCGGCGTAGTCCTCTGGCTCAAGCCGGAACTCTTCGTTTGGCTCGGTTGCTATGTTCCGGCACGGGAAGTACTTCTGGGCCCGGCCCACGGCCAACAAAAGCCCACAACACTCCTTCGGATATTCGGCCGCCGCATGAGCCTGGATGGCCGCAATGATGTGTTTGCGCATTATTCAGCTCCGGGCAATGAGTGACACAGCGGGGAAACCCCCGAATGGGTAAGGGTTACCCTCGCCAAAACGCGGGATGCAGCCCTTGCCCAGGGTGGCGTCGCACACGTCCAATTCAGGATCATCGGTAACCACCCCGTCCTTCGTGACGTAGGGGCCGGTGTATCCACAGTTGGGGCCTCTGTAACCCCCCGTCAGGCACCAGTGGCACAGAGTGGTCATCTGCCTGCCGATCGTCTCGCCGCCGACATCGCCCGGACTGGCAAGCTCCCAACTGACCGACTCATCCTCATCCACCTTCTGATCGATATACCAAACTTCAATAGATTCCTGGGTCGGATCAGCCTCTGGGTTTCCCTCTTCGAAATTCTGCGCATCCAAAAAGCGTGAAAGCGTGTGGCGGATGGTCAGTTTGAACTCCAGTAGATCCTCGAAAACCAGGCAGAGCGCGCTTATTCGACCATTGACGTTGCCTACCGATAGCTTCGGTCGTACCGCTGTGCCGTCTCCGTTTGCTTCACTTCCTTCATAATTCATAGGCCATGCGCCGTATTCTTCGCCTTGCCACCAAATGGACTTCGCTGGTAGTTGGTCGGCATTGGGTCCGGCGGCCAGCAGTTCCGCAGGCGTGTGCGGGATCGCATACCCATGGAAGCGCAGGATGTCAGCGCCGTAATCGCTGCCGTCCAATTCGAACAGCATGACTTCATTGCCAGGCTCAAGAGTCTGGATAGCATTGATCAGCGACATGAATTGACCTTTACGGGTGGAAGGCGCGCTCAAATGTCGCCGTCACTTTGAATACGCCCCCGCCCATGGGGGTCGGGGTTGGGTTCTTGCAGGTGAACAGGCCGAGCTGGCCCAGTGGCGTGGCCCACAAGAAAGCCTTGGCGCCCTTGTGACGGTCGAAGAACGCCATAATTTCCAGCGCTCTCGCCGTGTTGCCCGTGTGGGTGACCGGGTAGGAATCGACTTTGTTGTTGATCCCGTCGCCGACCTCTTGCTTGTAGCCGTCCCCGAACTGCGAAGTGCGCACCCGATAAGTGATATCGGGTGCCTCCCCGTGCTGGGTGGGCCAGGTGAATGTTTCAATCGCCATGGTTACCTCCCGTTGATAGCTCGCCAGATAGCCCCACCAGGCTGAACACCGCGTGCGATGGCAGCCTCGGCTTCGGTCTTGGTGACCTGCTGGATATTCCTTCCGGCCTGCGAGGTGTCTTCCTGAGTCGCATTGCCTCCGTCACCTCCTGTTTGCACGGAAACCGAGACGGGGAAGCTGTAGGTGTTGCCACTCCCGCCACCGCCTGACGCCGCCATAATCGAACTGCCGCCCGTCATTAATGGCGTGACGCTGCCGCCCTGCGCACCGGTCATCAAGAAAGAGCGGCCACCCTGACTGAACAGCTCTGGCCCTTTTTCGTTTACCTCGTACAGGGTATTTGGATCGACCGGGCCGCCAGATGCTCGCCCTTCAACGAGAGCGCTACCGATGCTGGAGCCGAAGCTGCCAGCTCCTGCCCCCGCCGCCGCACCGCCGCCAAACCAGGCGCCGATGGCAGTACCCGCCAGGCTCGACAGCAAGCCGGACGCCGCCTGCCGAGTAGCGATACGCGCCATGTCGGCGATGATCGACTTGGTGAAGTCCGAAAACGAAAGCTTGCCAGTGACGGCAAAATTCGCGACCGCGTCCTCCATTCCGGAAAAGGCATTCGTGAAAAGGCTCTTGGTCTGGCCAGCCACATCGTTGGCAGACTGCAGGTAGTTCTGGAAGGCTGAAGAGGCTCCGCTACGCCAGTTGCCTTGGGCCTCCGACATCTGGTCGTAGTTGTCGACCACTGTGGCGCGGTACTTCCTTTCCGCATCCTCCAGGCTGGCCAGGTCGCGCATGTAGTCTTCCTGGCTGTACTTGTCAGGCGCTGTCTTGCGGCGATCCAGAAGCTTGGCTCGCTCGTCGTTGAACTTGTCCGCGGTTGCGTCGAGGCTCGCTTGCAGTGTTGCTTGCCGGTCGCCCAAACCCAGCCCGTTTGCTGCGCGGGAGCCAGCGGCTTCCAGTGCGGCTCGCTGGCGTTCCAACTGGTTAACGTACGCCTCCGAGGCGGCCGTCAACTGCTCCAGTCGGCCCTTCTCGCTTGTAGCTATGACCGTCAGCTGGCTGTCGGCATCCTTCTGAGCTTTGACCATCCCCTGCCTTGCATCGGCGATCTTCTGATCAAGCTGGATGCTTTGAGCCGCCGTTGTGCCTTTCTTGGCCTTGGCCGCTTCCAGCGCATCAACTTCGGCCTGGTATGCGGCCGTCACATCATCCTTTTCCTGATTGATCAGGGCCGACCGTTGCTTGGCATAGTCCGACAGCGAAACCACGCCGGCCTTCTGCTGCGCCTCCAGTTCCTTCTGCGCGTTCCGGTAGTCCGTGACAATGTCGGACAGGTTGTTTTTGGCGTTGTTGAAGCTGGTCAGGTCGACTTGAGAGCCGGCGGCTTTCGGGTCTTTGTTTTTGTCGTTGAGCCCTTTCAGCAAGGTATCGTAGGCACCTCCTGAGAATTTTTTACCGTCGAAATCGACGCCGTCCAGAAGCTTAGACTTTTGGCCGGTCCTCTCAGCATTCTCGTAAAGCGTTCTGAATTTATCGTTGAGCTTGTCCAGCTCTGCTGTGCGCTTGCTTAGAGGGTTAATCTCATCGAGCTGCGCATCCAGTTCTTTTTGGACCTTAATAGCTTTCTGGTTTGCGTCGGTGTTCTCGCCCGTGATGATTGCCAGATTGGCGCTGGCTGCCTGCCTGGCCTTCAGGCTTGCGAGTTTCTTCTCAAGCGCTTCAGTGGAGTCGGTGTCATCTAGTCCTAGAATCGAGTCAAATGCTGTGCTTGCCTTGCCCAGGCCCGCAGATATAGCCCCCGAAAACCCGCCCGCCTTGCGAGTATCCAGTACGCGCTGGGTTAGCTCTATCTGCTTTGCGAGGTCTGGAAATGCTTCCGAACGGATGTAGGAATATGCTCGTTTTGTCGCGTTTCCAATGTCATCCCAATCTCGCTCAATATCGGATAGAGACCCGCGATAGGCCTTGAGGCGCTCTAGCGCCGCCTCGTTCAAATTCCCACTCAGCACATCAAGTGCGCGCTGATGATCGCCTTGATCATCAATCCCCTTGATCACCTGGTACTGATCTAGAGTGAGCAATCCATACTGGCTGCTGATCTTGCCCGCAGCCTCCGTAGCTGTATCACCGGCAGTGGCGAATGACTTTGCGAGTTCTCCAGCGCCCTGCCCCGTGATCTCGCTGATCGCTGCCGCAGCCTCCGCCAAGTTGCGCATCTGCGTGCCGCTTGTGGCGGCCCCCGAAGCAAGCGAAACAACCGCTTCACGCGCGCCGGATAGATTTCCAGTGATTCGCCCGGCGCCGTCGGCCATATCCTTCAAGCTGGCGATTGTCTGGCCGGCGCCGTTGGTGCCGCCATTGATAGCGGCATTGAACTCGCGAGCCTGCTTCATTGCATCAAAATAGGCGTAGCCAAGCGACCCAAGAACGGCCACCAGTAGTCCGGCTGGAATTATCATCCCCGCCAGACTTCGCGCTGATTCGCCGGCACCAGCACCCAATTGTGCAATGGCTCGCGCGCCGCTACCCAGATCGCCCGATTGCAGGGCGTTGGCAAGCTGCATTACGTTCTCTTGGGCTTGGCGAGTGCCGAGCTTCAATTTATCGAACGCGGTCTCCGTGGCGGTAAGCCCGGCACGGTCCTTACCGATCTTGGCTAGGGCCTCTTGGTAGCGCTCTGCATCTACCTGACCCGCTTTGTGCAGGTCGTTAAGCGCTTTCTCTTGGGCCTCCAACTTCGCCAGTTTGGCGGTCACTGGGTCAATCCCGTTTACAGTGCGTTTCATCGCCTCAATCTGGCGGTTTTCGGCATCGATCAGCTTCTGCTTCTGTGCCAACTCCTTGGCTTCGGCCTTCTCGATTTTGTCGTAGGCCTTACCCAGCTGATCTTGATACTTTGCCTGGTCTTCGATAGTGACCAAGCCGCCCTTGCGAGCGCGCTCCAAAAGGCCTTCTGCCCGCACCAAAGATTCAATGCTGTCGATATTGCCCGTCATCGCCTTGTCTAGCTGGCTGATAACGGTGATCTCTGCGGCGGCGCTTTCAGTCGCTTTGCGGCTTGCACCGGATCTGCGATCTATCGCGGCAGTGGACTTCTCGACGCCCTGGGCTACCTCATTTTCTGCCTGAGTGATCTTCTTGCCCGTGCTGGCCAAGCCTTCACCAGTCTTGCCTAGGTCGTCGATCGCCTTCTGCGCACCTTCTGCTGAGTCGACCAACTTATCCAGGTCGTCAGCGGCCTTTGCCGCTTGCGAGGACTCAACGGCAATGCCCAGGGAGGCGAAGTTGGTGCTCATTATTTTTCTCCGGGCATAAAAAAACCCGCCGGAGCGGGTAGTGATTTTATTGATGTTCAGCTTCGAAGCAGTCTTGCTTTTTCGGCTTGGAACTCATCTTCCGAGATAAATCCGCGCTCCTTCATGGACACAAGCTTTTCAAGGGCTTCGTATCTGTCGATTTCTGGGGCGGTGGTGCTGCTCTTTGCTTCCACAGGCTTGCTTATGGCAGATGCTGACCAAACCAGCGCCGCCACCCATCCTATGAGGGTCCACCCCAAAAATAAGTTGAGAAGAAATATGGAATCCGTATTTGGATGCTTTCTGCTTTTGCCATTAATAGTTGGCAAGAAATAAAGCACTGCGCCAATAAAAAACAACATTGCAGCGCCGATCACTCCCGATTCACTAGGCATCGACCCATCTCCTTGAACAAGGAAAGCAATCTACCACTTTCCGCAGGGAGCGCCCGATCCACTCCGAGCAACTTGATATCTCACCTCTATGACTCGCTTAGAAACTGCTTGGTTGAACAGCCAGAGATCCGCCGCCGGCAGGAAGGAAAACTCTGAATTTCTTCTGCTGACCTGGTTTCAGGACTACTGACGTCTCCATTCTCTCAGGATTGGCCGCGCAGAGTGCCGATCCGTCCAGCGCCGCACCGAGCAACCATTCGCCTGGCGGAACTTGGAATACTGCCTTTTCTCCAGTATCCAGCTTCGCCACGGGTGCACCGTTTAAAAAGACGGTCGCAAAGCAGCCGCCGCCGGTAAACCCAGTGTCCCGCGTGACAATTAGCGAACTGCCGCCAGGTACTGGCTTTTGGTAGCCGCTTACCCGTTCGGACGGCGCTGGACGCGCCTTGTCGGACGGCACTGGTGAAGTCGCACACCCCGCCAGCATCGCCACCGCCACCGCCGCTATCAAAATCCGCATGATCATTCCTCGTCCTGAAAGTGCCGACTGTACCGCGTACCTGGCCAGGCATCCAGTGTGTATGGAATGCCAGTGGCGGCCAGGCGCCGCGCGGTAGTAGCCTCCTGCCATACGCAAGGATTCCCCAGTCCTACGCCTGCGAGCCCAAGGACTGGGATAGCGCCAATATCGGCGCGTTTATGACCTGGAGGTCGATGTGAGTACACCTGAAATGAACCCGCTGGATGCTGCGTTAAACCAAATTAACAACACCCTTCTAGCGCTCAGCCACTTTGCCGCTCAACTTGACTCGAAAATGCTCGAGGCCTACTTGGGCGCGGCTGTAATCGCCTCTCGCGAGCAAGGTAGCGGAGATAACATTGTCTATGAAATCTACCAAAAAGCCTTGCCTGGTCGACCACTACCAACCACTCTTTCCTCCCAAGAATTTGCGAAAAAAGTGAAAGAGTCTAAGTCTTGATCTGAGCCTTGGTGATGGCCGCCTTACTGACTGTGGCAGCAGAAAGATACAGGCGGCCATCTTTGTACAGCACCCATAGTGGCTGGCCATTTTCACCCTTTGCCGCACTAGCAATACACATGCTCATGTATTTCTCCTCGTTTCCCGTTTTATAACTTCGGTACATTTTTGTGCCTGAGGATCAGGCGCCTCTCGCACTCTCCCGCTGTTCCGCCATCACCTGCAGGGCTTCAGCCTCCATCCGCCGGAAGTCGCTGAAAATGGTTTGTCGCTGGCTGATCGGTACGCCGCACATCCGAATCACACCGGATAGAACGCTGTAGTCCATGCCTGTTGCGCCGCACGCGCCTATGCGCCACTGGGTGCTCATGGCCTCGAAGACTTTGAAGGCCTCCCAGTTGTCCGGCCAGATGCCGACTTCCCTGTCGGGGATGTCCTGGCGCGATAAACCGAAGGCCATCAGATCTGCATCCGACGGCCCTGGCTCATACAGTGCGCGTGAGGCGCTTAGGAGTTTCCCAAGCGGGCTTCGCTGAAGGCCTCGGCGTACGCGTTCAGCACTGCCTTGGGCGCCGAGTTGATCGAGTTAACGAGGATGCGCACGTTTTCAGGCGTGAATTCCTCTTCGATATCCCAGCCCACCACTACATCCAGCAGCTGGTCTGCTTGCAGGGCGATCTGGGCAGCGGTGAAAGCCTTGAGGTCCATGTCCCCGACCAGCTTGCTCAGCTCGTCGTGCCGCTCGTTCCAGCCGGTATACAGCTCGGCAAGCGCGGTGCGGTCCAGATACTTGAACTCAAACTCAACCTTTTCAGCGTTGTAGCCCGCGCGCTGGATCATCACCGGCGCCTTGAAGGTCGGCTTTTGGATCAGCTTGAACTTGGCCATGGGTTACACCACTGCTGCCGCGTAGCGGGTTGGGCGGCCGGTCAGCGCCAGACTGATAACGCGGGTCATCAGATTGTTGCGGGACATGGTCGGCGTCGACGTGATCGACACGTAGCCGTTGTAGATGATGCTGCTGCCGCCAGGAAGGTTGAGCCGGAGCAGGCGCGCTTGCTTGTCGTCGTCGGCGGCCTCGCAAACCTCCACATAGGGCTTGGAAGGATCATCGGCGACGGTGATGGTCAGCGTGATCGGATTTTTGGTGGTCGGCATCTGACGATCATCGTCGTCGGCCAGGAAACCAAAGGTCAAAAACTGCTGATCGCCGCCGCTGGAGTTCAGCTCGGTGATCTGCGAAATCTCAGTGAACCCCGTCACCTCACGTACCGAGCCAATGCCCGAGCCGGCTGGATACTGCTGGACGTTGACGGTATTCACGTTTTCCAACGCGAAAGTGCCGCTGGCGATCTCGCCGACACGAACGCCTCGCCCTTCAAGGCGAGTCCAGCCAGAGTTGACGGCGATAACATCACCCTCGGCCAGGCCATGCGCTGCCGCGGTAGCGACGGCTGGATTGGCGTTCGTCAAAGCAGTGAATGGAATCGAGGGGCCGTAGGTGGCTGCAATCTCGAAGGTGGCGCCGTTGGGCATTTGGATGCCGGCCATGGGTGTTTCCTCTTTTCAGAAATGACAAAACCCGCACAGATGCGGGTTTCGGGGGTTGCCCAACGGGCGGATTAGAACGTATCGGCTCGGTACTGAAACGACAGAGGCAAAGTACTCGTAGTCTCGCCCTGGATGGATGCGGCAGTGGCCATGGGCGAGCGGACGTAAACCGTGAAGTCCGCTTTTTTCATCGGCAGGTTGTTCGGGTACAGCTGTGCGATCTCTTCGGCAATCGCGCCGGCGGCACCAGTGCCCGAACCCGACGCGGTAACTACGCTGACCTGAAATACACCCCGATAAGAGACGTGCTTGCCTGCCAGGTCCTCGCTATCGGTACTCCCAGGCATCAGGTATGCCCTCAGGTAAGTTGCCCCGCCGGCCGGTGGCGTGAATGTCACGCCTTCATATGCGATCACCAGCTTAGGCACACGGGTGTCGACCCAGGCCTTCAAACGCGCTTCGAACAGACTTCGGATAATCCGGTCGCTCATGTTGAAAGCTCCGAGACGGCTTTGTTGATGTACATCTGAAACTCGGTCACGGTGATCTGCACCATTCCGGCGGGCGCCTGGCTGGACCAGCCTTCGTACTCAAGCCGAGGGCCGTACGGGAGATTGTTCGTGATCCAGATCGCCCCTTTGCCAATCGTAAACGTCTGGATAAGAGCTGCGCCCGCATCCCTTGTCGCGCTGCTCTTTGGATCAATGCGGTCGATGCTACTGGTGATTGCGGTATCAAAAGAGACCTGCCAGTTACCCCTAAAGCGACCTCCTACATATTCCTTACCTGCAACAAGGTCCATACCATCTTTGATCAAGCGCCCAGGCTTTAGGCGGCCATTTTTGGTGAGATTCGCAGGATCGTTACGTAGCGCCGTATTCAGCCTTTTAACTTCATCGTTGTACTGAACTGCAGTGGCATTGACCGCCCAAAGCTCTGAGTTACCAACTGGTGACCGATCGACAACGGAGGTCAGAAGATCGATGGCGGTCTTCTTGACCACTTCCTCAAGATCACTTTTGGTCTTCTCGACGAACTCCCGAACATCGATGCTAAAGCTCATTTTCTGGCCTGCACGCTGAAGCCGACAGCGATGCCAGCATAGTCCCAAGGATCGACGTGCTGGACCGTGTAGGTGTCACCGTCGAAGGCGATCTTGTCCAGCGTCACCGGTTGGGGCGTGTCTGCGCCATCCAGCAGCACTGGAGAGATGAGGATCTTGACGTCACCCTGCTTGATCAGCGAGCCGTCGATATCTTGCTGGCGATAGTTTTGGCGAAGCCCTGAGCCGTCGAATTGCTCCATGGTGACAGGACTGCCGCCAATCTCAGGGTCGTAATCACCGGTAGTGACCCGAACTAGGGATAGCTCCAACCCCTTGCCGCCTCTCGAGCGCGGCGCCAGCATCCGTGCAGCGCTCGCCTTTGCACGATCATAGATATCTGCCATCAGCTTCGTACCAGGTTGACCTGACTTGAGGATTCCAGCAGGCCGGAGAACTGGGCATACGACTGCCGAGTTGCTGCTGGCTTGCTCACCGACTTGGTGGCAACTGCAAACGTGGTGCTGATCGGCCCAACAGTTTCGGAAACGACTGCTCCCGTTTTGGTTTCAGGCGCGATCAGGTCATCCGCATGGATCTCGGCGGCCAAGGCCATCTGGCCAGCCTTGATCTGTGGCGGGATTTCGTCGAGCCGCAACACCCAGCCCTGACGCTTAACCTCAGCTCTAGGCCAGGCCAGCGCCTGATCGCGATTCACAGCCCTGCCCTTCCATGGCATCGCGTCCATTTGCAGGGCCGCGCGGCGCAGCAGGGATTCCTGCGCGACCTCGTCGGTTGGAATGACCTTGCCGAAGTTCGTGGCGTAGGTGACCAGTTCGGCGGCCGTTGCGAAGCTATCGGCGCCTGGCACCACCTTGCCGTTCTCGATCACCAGAGCCATATCAGACCTCTTTCCAGCCGAGACGCTTGTGGTCATCTAGGCAGGAAGGATGAACATGCAATTCCTCACCGCCCTGTTCAACCTTCACCAGGCCGGTGTAATCCGGTTCGTCGTCTTCCGCGACAGGCTTGCTTTGAGATTTGGCAGCCGCAGCCTCATCCGCAAGGCGCTGAGCATCTGCCGCAGTCAAATCAATCGCATCCTGTGCGCTTTTGCTCCAGTCGGCACGCTCCTGCTCACCCAGAGCCTCGAAAGCTTCCGCGCTCAAACCACTAAGCTCGATCGCCTTAGCCAGCAGCACCTTTGCCGCCTTCTGTTCTTTCGTCAGTCCAGCCATTGTCATTCTCCAGAAACAACGCAGGGGCCGAAGCCCCTGGTTGTCGTTGTGGTTGAGTTAGCCGAGCAGCAGGCTGATGTGCTCATCCTTGATCGCGCGGCAGCCCCAGGCCAGACGCACGTGGTAGGCCGTTTGCAGGAACTGGCGGTAGACCGCTATCTCGAACGACAGACCGGTCAGCGGGTCGGTGATGGTGATCACGTCGTCCGCCGAGTCACCACCCTCAGGCATCGCGGGGGCACGAGTTGCCAGTACGATCGCCGAGCGGGCAAACGCCACGTTCGCTGTGTACGAGTTGCCCAGGGTCAAGGCGTTACCGGTCGGGATGACGATCTGCGAGCCGGGCTTGTTCAGCGTGATGGTGCCCGGGGCCGCAACACCAGCGCCAACAACGTACTTGTTGTCACCGTCAGCCGCGAAGGTCGCGATGTCGCCAGCCAGAACAGTACCGGTACCGGTCGCCAGAGCGATGTTGGTCGCGCCGATCGCGGTGGAGCCGTTGGTGACGTACGCCGCACCGGTGCCTTTGACGTGTCGGCCCACCTGGTGGGAGTGACGAATCGCCATATTCATGATGCGGTCGGTCATGCCGTTGCGCAGCATGTCGCTGGAGCCTGCTTCGTTGACCTTGAACAGGCCGGACTGCTTGCCACGCATGTTGCCGATAGCGGAGTGACCCAGGACCAGCTGCAGGTCGTTAGTTGGAGCACCGTTCTGCTCCAGGATGCCCAGCACGCCAGCGAAGTCGGACAGGTCAGCCGCAGTGCCGAATGGCGTGGTGCCAACGGTGCCGTAGGCGCGGGAGGCATTGCGGTAAGCCTCCAACCACAGATCCTTCTCCACCTCGTTCACCAGGGTGCGCATCGCCTGGTAGAAGCGATCCGCCTGGATGGACGAGAAGGTACCGGCGTTTTGCAGGCCCTTGGTCTGCTCACCATTCCAGCGAACCGGAACGTGCTTGCTCTTGGTGATGGCCACCGCGACGTTATCGACGATGGTGTCGCCCGAGTCCGGAGCGGTAACGCCCGGAACGTTGTCAGCCGCAGCCACTTCGCTGGTGATGGGCACCAGCACGTCCTGGCCGATTGCCGCACGGGCAACGGACGAGTCGCGGGATACCGCCGGGATGAAGCCCGTCATCTCGCGAGAGATAACATCAAGCGCTTCGTACAGAGCCGGCACCAGGCCGTTAAGGGTGTTCGCCATTTTGGCTTTCTCCACAAAAAAGCCCGCTCAGTGGCGGGCATTGATTACTTGCCGGGCAAACCCCGGCGGCGTTGGTCAGTCAGTTACCAAGCCGCCATTGCGTGCATGATCAGCCTTGGCGGCTGGATCAAGCGCATCAAATGCGGCTCGCGGAAGGGTCTTCTTATCGCCACCCTTGCCGCCATTGTTCGGAGAGCCGCCACCACTGGCGCCGGTGCCCTTGAGAATGTTGTCGCGGTACGGGTAGCGCTCGACCAGAGCTTCCAGCGCCTCGTCGAAGTCAGCCAGCTCACCAGGGCGGGCGCGGCTGTAGATCTTGTTGCCATCGTCGCCATAAGCCACGACCTTGCCTTCCTCGACCTTGAAAGCCTTGCCGAAGGTGTTTTGCAGCATGTCGGGCGGAACAGCGATTTTGTCGGTGACGAACTTGGAACGGCCGAAGGCGCCGCCGATCTTCTCCTGGTAGAGAATGCCGGTGGTGGTGTCGCGCTCCGTGGTGACGGTCTTGATCTGCTCGGTGAGCGTGGACACCTGGGCCTTGAACTTCTCCTCGGTGGCCGCGATGGCAGCTTGCTTGATCTCATCCACCTTTCCGGCCTGGACCAACTGCCCGGCGTCGAGGTTGGCGACAGTTGCCAGTGCCGCGCGGGCTTTTTCCGGGTCTTCGATGCCTTCGAATGCCTTGGCGCGAGCCTCGGCGGTTTCTTTGGCTTCGCGATGCCCTTTGGCTTCGGCGTTCAGCGCGGTGATTTTGGATACGGCCGACGGCGCGTCAAACGCTACGTCCTTCCCATCGTCATGCGTGTAGACCGGCTTGCCATCCTGCACAACCACATGGCCTTGTTCGTCGAGTTTCAGTTTCATCGGTTCGTCTCCGGGCATCCGCCCATCTGGTGGGCCATCCGGCCCGATGCGGCGCTATCCATCCGGAATCGCGCCCAAAAAAAAGCCCTAGCGGATGCCAAGGCTTATGGTTAGAAGTGCTTAAATGCGTGTTTTATCGCTTAGCAAATGGAGTTGACCCTATGAGAAAACACACATTGTGGGCACTGTTATTACTGCTGACGGGGTGCAGTACAGGCCCCTATCTCCATCCCGAATCAGCGGTGGGCCAAAACGCCCTTCTCGAACGCACATGTCCTGGGCCGAAAACTGCGATGAGCTATGCGCCGCTTTCTGAAGAACTCGACTGGGTTCATGTTTTGGTTTATGCAGCGCCGCCGGGGACATCCAGCCTGCCGGGAAATATCCGATCAACCGAAACTGAGCTTCGCTTGTTTGGCCGCCTCTACAAGCCGCCTTACCTGCGTGACCTGCACACTCCGGAACAACGCAGAGCGGCCTTCAAAGAGACCCCGCCCGACCTTTGGGTGAGCGCCGCATCGCCGATGGTCACCGTGCAACTGGTTACAGGCCAGTCCTATCAGGTCAGCGTTGAACAACTGAAAACTGGTTTTGATCCGAGGAAAATCTTTCACTCCGGCTTCAAGGGAACGCCTTTAGGGAAAGGTGATATGGACGACTTCACCGTCACCTTTCCGGATATTTTCGTGAACGGTGAAAAAGTGCCGATGGCGCCTATCCACTTCAAGAAACGTGAAGAGCGCTACGCACCGGTATTCAATTGCTGAGTCAGGCGTACTAAAGAACGACTCTATCGCCGCGCAGCAAGCACCCCACACAAATCAGCGTCCTCGTCCCGCCAGTCGGCTTGCCATTCTTCATCAGCACACCGATCTTCGTTTCGATCACCTCGCGACCGCCGCAGCGATGGCACTGGACCATCGTTGCCGGCTTGGGCATCCCTCTAACCCGCTTGCGCACCTGCTCCGCCGGAGTGTCCGGGGCTGGCGTGCCTTGAATGAGGTGAAGCTTCTGCTTGTCGGTCATGCCGCCATCTTAGCGAACGCCTGCGAATCCTGCTGCTTGATCTGCTCCAGGGTTAACCATTCGCCTGTAGACGAGTAGAAATCCTCAAGGTTCTTGCCGTCCTTGTAAAGTTGGTACCGCACCGGGCCAAGGACTTGAGATTTGCGTGCATCGGACTGGCGAGAAAGCCAAGTGCTGAAGTTCGTATCTCCCGGCACCTGACCATCCATGCTAGCCCTCTGACCTGGTGTCATCTCATCAATGGGAATGCCAAGCTCTCGCCACGACTTGGTTCGCGGCGTTGAAGTGCTGCGGCAGCAGAAGTGAATTCGCCCAGGGCCTTGTAGCCACGGCACCTTGTGCCCTATCGGCTTGTGCGTGCCAACCTCATACGAAAGCTTGTCACGGATGATGCAGTCGGTGGAGGTCTTCGTGTCCAGGGTGCTGAGCCAGTCCTCAGCTTTCAGGATTTCGCTGTTCGCAACATTGAACTGTTCTCGTGCCGTGGCTGCGGTGTGGCTTACGGCCGTTTGCACGACCGCTGCCAGGTCCTTCCGTGGCCGCTCAAGGAAGCCATCGGCATAGCCGGCCGCCCTGGTACCGCGAATGCTGCGGATGATCTGGTCGGTGGTTCTGCCCTCGAGGTAGCCAGATCGGATGGCATTGCGGACCTTGACCATGCGCTCGGCGCCTACCTGCATGCCCCAGTCGCGCAACAGGCGTCCCTGGAACGGACGAGACATCGCGGCCGCGTAGACTTGCTCGGAACTGATACTCACCAACGGGAAGCGCACCAGCACCGGTTCCGGCAGCGCCTGATGAAACAATGTCTGCTGCCAGTTGGCTTCGTAGCCAGCAAGCTCCTGTAGGTCAGCCTCAAGCGCTTTGAACACTTGATCATATGCCTGCGCGTTAACCGCCCTCACCTCATCCAGCAACAGCTCCAAGCGTTCAACGGTGAACGCTTCGGCGGGCATCCGCTCAAGCGCTTCAGTCAGCGCTGCCGATAACCTGCCATCCGACTGATTGAGCAGAGCGATGATGCGCCGCACCACACCGAGCTTGTACTTCTCCAGCGATACCGCGTGGGCGATATGCTCGTCCTGAAGAATCTCGTTGACCGTCGCCATTTAAAGAGCTCCGAGCGCGGGCCCCTGGTCGGCAATCTTCTGTTTCTCGACCTCCCACTCAATGTCATCCGAGACTACGCCGCGGCGCTTGTACTCATTGAACAGGGTTTCGTCAGAGAGGCGGCCTTGGGTTGCCATGTTGAGTAGCAGTGGAAGCGTGGTTTCCGGCGCGAAGTCCACGTCGAAGTTACCATTCACCTTCACGTGACCCCCTTCCTTCTCGCCCTTCCAGAGCGCGAAGAACTGAAGCACCTGGTCAAGCGTGTCCTCCAGTTGGCTGGCCATGGTTTGCAGCGGGCTCATTTCCTGAGCCGCCTCTTCCTCGGCCTGGGTCGCCGTCTTCGTGGTCTGCTTGTCCTTCTGAAGCAGCTTCGCACCAGCGATGCGCATCTGATCTTCAAGATCTTCCAGCGATTTGCGGCCAGCCTCGATGGCGGCGCCGGTATGCTCTACCCACTTCATGTCGCCACCGGTAGGCAGCTTGGTAGCGGAACTGGTACCGACCTTCAGCTCAAAAGCATCGTCGTCTATACCGGAGATCATCAGCATCGGAACGCGGGCTACGTGCAGGATGTTGTCCTGATCGCTTTGGGACTGCCAGTGCTTCTTATTGAGGTGCGCCAGCTCCAGCAGCGGCGGCGTAGCGGTCATGAACCCCGTGCGTTTGGTGTAGTACGTGGCCAGCGGGATGATCGGGAGCGTGTTCGTGCCTTCATCGGTCTTGGTCCACTCTTTTTTCCCGTTGTCGTCTTCGGTCTTGCGATACACCCTCCAGCCACCAGGGATCAAAACCCTGATCTGCGGAATGACTGTCACACCGAAATCGCCTGCGCGCTCTTCGACCGCCTCCGCATACCAGAACTGGGACAACGAGCATTCGCCGCCCTTTTCTTCGGTGAGCCAGCCAATCACCTGCTGAGGGTGGATCATCACCGCATACGGGCGAACGCCGGCGGCCTTTTCGTCAGCAGCAGTGCGTACGACAGAGTTGCCTTGCTCGTCCTTCGTCTTCGGGTAATCAACCAGCACATGGCAAAGTCCGTGGGAAAGCCCGACCGTGAACAGCTGCTGAGCCCAGACTTGCAGGTTGTTGCCCTGGCGGTCGAAGTTCTGCACGTAGGCCTTGATCGAGTCGGGCACATCCTCGCCAAGCACAATGTTCTCGGCGAACACCCTGCCCTTCATGTTCTGGACCGTCTCGCTGAACGCCGGGAGCAGCGTGGACAGCGACAGGCGCTCCTTGTAGGCGTCGTCGTCTTCCTTGGGCCACTTCGGCAGGTAAACCTTGCCCGCCAGCTGCATTGCCTTCGTTCCGCCCATAAGCGCGTCAACAAGAGCCCAGTCTTCGCGCATGGCGTCTACTGCCGGTAGCGTTTTGCTTGGGTCATTGCTCATGGGGTCACATTCTCAGGGATTCGGTGGATGCTGTGCGCTTGAGGCACGGCCACTCAACATCGATGCAATAACCGATAGCTGTCGTGATGTGCTGGTAGTCGTTTTTCTGGTCTTCCTGGAACGTAGAGCCGGCTTGAAGCTGAACCGTACTCAAGCCCTTGTGACACCAGGGGGCGGTAACAGGATTAATGAACAGGCTGGTTTCGCCCGAAGCAGTCAGGATCTTCGCCCGTACGGCGTTCTGCCGGTCCTTGATGGCTGGGTGGGCAGATTTGACCTTGCGCGTGTACGTCCAACCATTGGCCTTCAGCACGCCCTCGATATCGGTGTAGTCAGATGCGTGACCGTGCTTCTCGCCCGCCTTGCCTGCTGGGTCGCCGTAGATCAGGACATGCTTGTTCTTGTGGTTCTTGAACTTGTCTACGAACTCGGTCGCCGACTGCTTCGATACGGCACTGATCAGCACGATCTCATCCAGTAGATAGAGGTCTTTGCCGTCGTTACGCCGCACACCGATGGCCGAAGACAGGGGCGTGAAGTTCTGGTCGTGCATCCACATCAGTTGCTCGTGCGGCTCGATGACTGCATCCGTGGTGTTGGCCTTGCTGTAGTCCTCGTAGATCCGGCCAGACGCCGTTTCGAACGACGCTTCAAATTCCTGCTTGAACTGCTTGGCCGACATGGCTCGCTTCATTGCGTCCATCACATCCGCCGGAAGAATCTCGGCCGATTTCCAATGGAACACACGGAAGTTCGGGTCATTCCCCGACTCCGCCTGCATACACAGGTCGTAGTAGTGGTTCAAGCCGTCAGGTACGCCGAGCAACCAGCACCAGGCGCGATAATCCGGCATGGTCGGGTTGACGGTGTTCAGCGCCGGGAGAATGTTTGCCTCCCAGGCATCCGGCTTGATGTCGGCAAATTCGTCAATGCCGCCGCCGGTCCAGGGAATACCCTCAATCCGCTGCGGCTTGTCCAGGCCGATGACGTGAATCTCACTACCGTTGTCCAGGTAGATGATCAGGTCCGACTCGGACGGCCGGCGACTGTGCATGCAGCACAGCGTGAAGGCCTTGAGGTCATCCCAGAAGATCTTCTTGGCCTGGGCGTGTGTCGGCGCTGCGGCAAAGTACATGCCGGTGTAGGCCGATGCCTGCTTCACCACGAAACGCTTGAACCGCTCTGTCTTGCCGCTGCGTCGCCCAGCCGGCACCAGAGGGAATCGAATGCCTTCCGATACGGCCGCCACCAAGGCGAGCTGCACCGGGTGATCCTTCAGCGGATACCAGCGGGACAGCTGGCGGTCCAGCATCAGGTTGCCAGTGTTCGCGATCATGACGGCAGCCTCGCGATCAAATCGGCCAGCAGTTGGGCATTGGAGTTGCCACCGCCCTTCTCTATCAGCTTGAGCTCGGCCTTACGCTTCTCGATCTCGAGCCGTTTGATTTCTTCATCCAGCGACTTGTCAGGTTCAACGCGGCGATTGACGTAGACGTCTCCGGCCTCCTTGGCGGCTTGCTCGTAAAGCTGAGCAGTCAGCGCCAGGTTGCGCATGTTCTCGGCCTTTTCAGCCATCCGCCCCAGGCCGCGAAGCCGGTACGCACGGTTAGCGATGGGAATATCCGTAGTCTCTTCGCGGAATTGCTTTCGGGCGGCGTGAAATAAGTCCACCCAGGTCTTGCCGAGTTTCTTCCCAGCGAACTTTGTCGGATCATGCGTTTCGCACTGCTGGCGGGTGATCTCAACCCCGAATTCTGTCTTGACCGCTGCTACCACCTGGGATGGCGTATCGAAGCAGGCAAGAGCCTGAACGATGAAGGCTTTAACCTCGCTTCGTAGTACTGCCATATGGTCGTCATCCGTCAATACCTGTCATGGAATCAGGCCGACTTGAGCAGACAGGTTCCGCAGGCCCTCGATATGTTCAATTTCCCCACCTCAGCAGGACTGTTTGCAGCATCCACCAACGCTTGAACGTCAGGGCTCGCACCATAGCGGCGGACCACACCGACGAACTCTTCGACGTCGTGACCACGCATCTCCAGCTTCGGCGCCCCTTCCTTGGTAAAGGCTGGCTGGCCGTACCTATCGTTAGCGTGGGCGATGTGATAAAGCTCATGCTCTACCAGTCCGCAGAAGTCGGTGTCGCTGCACTGGGCGCAGTAGTCAGCAGCCAGCGTGATGATGAAGGCCGGCACCTCGCCGAACCAATCACGCATCTGTTGCTCCATCCGGGCTTTCTGCCAACCGCCGGCGCGGAACGCTACCTGCTCGGCCTGGCCCAGGACTGTGCGGCCCTGCTTGGCGAAGCTCGATGACGCCCACATGACCTGGATGTCTGCATCCAGCAAATGGGCATGGTCTTCGTTATGAATACTGCCAGTGTCAGCGAGTACCTCGGCCTGTAGCCATTCCCACACCTCGGGTGCAGGTGTTAGGCGGATACCGAAGTCAGAGAGGTCGGACAACTCAAGTAACGATTTTGGCGGGAGCGGCCTTTTCACTTGTGCCCTCCAGCTTGAAATAGTGGCGCGTTGCCGGTATTGGTAGTGATCAACTCAACAGCAGGGATGTAGAAATGTCGAACGACAATGCAGCAAGCTATGTAATCGCCGCTGGCCCACGAAATACAGATGAACTGGACTATCGGGCCAAGGCAGTTGCAGCGGCTATCGAGATCATCCGCGCCAAGGCATCAGGCGCTGATGCGACGAGTCTCAAGGTCGAATTCGGAAATCTTTCGTTGTACGCAGATCAAATCCAAGCGGCACTAAAAGTGAAGTGATACACCCGTGCCGCACTCACCTGCGGCACACCTACCCTTCTCCGCCATGCAGCAGCAAATCGACGCCTGCTCGGCCAGCTTCACCGCGCCAAAGAGATCCCTTGAGCTTGGTCAAACCCCGTTCGGTTTAGGATTGATATGGTTTCAAGTTGGGCGTATGCAGTTACTACATGCTCCCCCCTCCAACCTCACAGAGAGCCACCACATGCAAGAGAACAACACGCAGATTGATCAGCAAAAGCTCACAAACTGTATTGCCAATTTCTTTGCGGCCAAAATCGTGCTTAATGAACCGCGCCGCGCATCTAGTAGCGAGCTTGACACCGCAAGGAAAACGCTCAAATTGACCTATGACAATCTTGTTTTCGTCGATTTTCTTCCGGACGAGTCCTTCTTTAAGGAGCTTTCGGAAGGAATGGATCGCCACCTAGAAATCATTAACGGCCAAGATGGCTGCATGCCTTTCAGCGATCGTGAGCGCTGCTTCACAGTACCAGGTTCAATCATCCAGTTTGTCCTGAGCAACTTTTACCCGACGTGGTTCCATAACTTGAACCGCGCCTGACACCAACTCGGCAACAGATATCCGCGTTCGTATGATTGGGCGAACGCGGAGCTATAGTGGCTGGAGAGCGAATCAGGCGAACAGGTCGGCTGACTTGGCGATCGAGCGCACGAACCACATGAAACCCTGTTGTAGGTTGGTCTTGGCCAGGGCCAGCAACCGCAGGTCTACACCCTCAATACGGCCGATCTGCTTGAACAGCTCGCCGGCATCAGCTTCGAGCGCCTTGATAGAGTTCATACCGTCGATCTCGGACTGGCTCAGGTCGCGATAGCCGGTGATTTTCTGGTGCTGGTTGTCCATGGGAGGTTCCTCATTGTTCCGCGCCACGATTGGGCACATTCGAAAACGTGGCGCGGATTACTCAGCCTTACGGCCTGGCAGCTTGAAGTCAGTCACCCGGTCAGCAATGGACCGGATCTTCTCTACGCCAAGGAAGCCAACCCAGCCGCCGACGAAGGTGGCCATGCTCTGCGGGAGCGAAAAGAACTCAAGCCCGCTGATTATGGTCACGGCCAGGCCGCCACAGATGGCGCCCTCCACGATCATCTGGCGACGTGTGCCGCCGCCGTAGGTGATTCGCAGGACAGCCATCGCACAGGACAACGCTGCCGCATAGAGGATTGGCGAATGCTGGCTCAACCACGCAAGCGCTATCGCCCAGGTGTCTGGTTTGTCTGGCATGTTGGACATCTCGGTTCCTCCCCGTCAGGGAGTTAGGGATACGACAGGCCATGACCTGCGGAATTGAATCGGCTCAGAATGCACTCCCAGCTCGGAGCAATGGGTATGGTGGAGCCGAAAACGAAAAGGCCTCGATCAATGTCGAGGCCATAAAGTTATTTGGTAGCGACCAGAACCGCCCGAAAATGTCAGGCTCGCCCTCTGAGAACCTAAAATAAATTCTAAATCGATGATCGACTTGGTTTAACAACTCGAATCAACCCCACACAAAGCAAAATCACAACCAAAAAAAACAATACCCCACTTAAGACCCCGACTATCGAATCGTACGAAAATGCCGCCACCGAAAAAACACCAAGGACACACGTTAAAAGCAAGGGAAAGTTAGCAAGGCTGGAGATGAAAAGCTTCGTTCTAGAATGCTCAATACTCACAACCTTACAAGCCAGCAAGCCAATCAATGACAGACCCCAAGAAATCGCACCCAACCCCATAATGAAGGATGAGAAAATATATGCTGCCGGAACCCCGACTGTATCGCTTGGATCATTCGGATTTTCGAGCGCACCAGCAACTGAGTACACGTATAAAAGAAACGCTAACAACGATAAGAAGACAAGAAAAAAATACCACTTCAATGAGCTCATACTAACCCAACTCCATCAAGATCAATCGTCCGAAATATTGATCAATATTAGAGGTGTTTTTTTGGGTCCGTCAAACCACTCATTCGAAAAATCACAAATCTCCACACAAAACCCACAAATAGCAGTCATGCCAATAGCTGGCATGACCGTGCCCAGAAGAGATCTCCCCCGCCTACAATGACTCAGTTACCGATGGATATCGATCGGCAGCGAGCCCCTGATTTCGATTTCAAATTCCTGAGCGCCTGTCCCGTTTTGAATCGCTCGTAGAACCGTCGTCGCCGCCTCGGGCAACGCATTTCGGAAGGATCCTTGATTCGCGTCATACTTGTCGTTATAAGCACGAGCCTCACCATTAAATACCACGGCGCCGCCTTCATACTTGGTAGCATTACCTTCGATCTTCAGGGTGATATTCCCAAGAACGGAACCCGTATTGAAAGAATCGTCGAAAGTATTGTAAGGAACCTTATCCAGCACGATCCTCGTAGTGCCAATGGACAGAGCACTGAACTGCTGCTCAAGCATCGGAATTTTAGTAACCGATGGATTCAGTCCTAGTTTGGTAATATCCATCCGGACGGTGGCACCTTTACCGTTTATGAAATGACCCAATGCAGACACAGGGCCAAGTTCTGATGCAGAAATTTGTTTCACTTCTTGCGTCGGAACGGTAGATGTCACCAGCAAAGGATTGCGATACGCATAAGACAGAGCGACTGCCGGACTGACACCTGTACTACACATATAATTGTCCGCGAAAGATAGAACTTTCAAGTCCCGGCCAAATGTATTAGAACCCAGCATCCAAGGCTCAAATTTACCGTAGCGACCAATATAAAAATCAACTTCCGAACAGTGCTTAACTAATACCTCGCGCCACATGTTCTTGGCATAGTACCCATTCCTGATCAATTGCATCCCATTGAATGCCACCATTGGACTTTGCATGGTTGCGCCACCCGTCTGGTTGAGGCCTGGGTAGAATGGTTCTGGAGCTGTAATATTAATGGCTGGAAGTTCCATTTTTTCACCTATTGAGTCGAATGATTTGTCGCGGAGGATTCCGCTTTCATGTCGCTCAAAGGCGATTGCTCGAGGCTCGTGGCCTTCACGTGATTCAACGTCCCGCATCGGGAACACTTGATCTGGAGCTCTGTAAACCCACCCGTACGGGCGAGAAGTCTTTTGCAGTTACCGCATCTGAATTCTTTCAACATCTGCAAATTCCTTTTGCTGAATCGCCCTTTCCGTGGGCAATAAAAAGCCCCGCACTGGGCGAGGCTTGGAGAAATGCGTAGCGGTTATGTCGATCGGGCGAACGAGTTCCACTCTTCAATGGCGTCATCAGCCGCAGATTTATGCTTCCGAATAGCGTCTTGCTGCTCCTCTACGAAGTCAGTGATGCAGGATTTGTACTCCTCCACCTCAGCGTTGAATTGATCACGCTCGTCCTGGTCTTCAAATTCGTATGGAACACTCGGCTGGCTACAGTCATGTGAGGGCTCGATTGTGTCGGCAAACGCCAAAGGCGAGATCAACATTCCGAGAAGTAAGAGAGTTCGCATCATCCTTTGCCTCACATGAAAAAGCCCGACTTCATGCCGGGCTTTACTGTGCAACCTCAACGCGCAAGATCGACAGGATGGATAAATACTCTCTCACTTTCTCACTCAGTGCAATGGCTTTTTGCTACGCGGCGCAACTTTCGATAAGCCCCTCTGCGTCGAGCAGTTCCTGAGCGGCAGTGAGCGCCTCGTTCACCTGGTCATCGAGCGACTTGCGAATCCCTGAGCGCCACCGGTAACGAGTCGATTCTGGCTTGCCGTCGTTATCCCAGTTGGTAATGTCGTACCAAGCTGCCGGTAGCACTGCGGCGGAGCGCTTGCCCTCGGCGCCTGCCACTTGCGGAATGGCCCAGGTCAGCACAGCACATTCCCGGAAGCGTTTCGGCGCCGGCGTCTTCACCGAGTTCAGCAGTTCCAAAATGGCGCCGTGCTTGCGCTCGTGGTGCGTAGAGTACTTCGCCACGAGTGCCCGCCAGTGTGCCGGAGTCAACGCCTTGTGCAGCCGACCGAATACCCAGCAGTCCTGGAGGAATGCCGCCTCCTTGCCGACGATCTCCCCCTTCTGCTTGGCGCACTGCACCTTGGGCTCGAAGTCGCAGCCGCCGGCGGAGTTAATGGTTTCGGCCGCAAGGGCTCGAACTACTGCTGAAACAACGTTGCGATAGGTCATGCTGCAGCCCTCTTGAGTTCTCTGGTCTTTGCCCGATATTCGGCGGTGATGGCTTTCAGTTGTTCTACGGTTTCTTTGCGTGGCATGTGGTCGGCTTCCAGCACCTCGACAGCATCCAGGCCGATTCGGGCGATCAGCCCAGCACGGAAGCCCTGGGAAACCGTTTCGCCTTTTCGGGCGAACTTGGATGAACCCGCGTTACAGCTTTTGCACTGGAGCCAGATATTGGTGGGCACCAGCCTTAACTCTGGTCGGGCACCCTTGCCAAGGAAGTGGCCCGCATCGAATGCCCCGCCAGTCTTCCAGCCCTGGGCATGGAGGATTGATTCCTGCGACTCGCCACAGCTGATGCAGCCACTGCCAATACTCAGTTCATAGGTGCGTCGGTAGTCGCGTACGGCCTTCTCAGCATCTTTCATGTGGTCGGCACGACTCTTCAAGGCCTCCTTGCGGACCTTGATCTCCCGGCGCCCTACCTCTGCCAGCGCCTTGCGAGCGGTCGCTTTCCCTCTCTCGGACTGTCCATGAGCAATCGCGCATTCGATCTCACCGCAAACCGCCTGCGAGTCACGGGTAGGCGCGAACATCACTAGGCACTCAGGGCAGCGCTTGCGGCGTGATGCACCAGACTTGAGCGGGGTTTTGCGTTGCAGCGGGGTGCGCTTCATACAACCTCCTTGGCTGTCTGCCGGTTGTTACCGAACAATGGCGCCTGACCCTGGGACAGCTTCCAGTCGAACTTCTCCTTGCAGCCTGTAGCGCACTGGCGCTTGTTCAGGCTTGGCATGTTGCTCATAGGCTCACCGCAATTAGGGCAAGGCTTTCCGTATCCGTTGTCGTGACTCATGCAACCTCCTTGAATGCTTCAAACTCTGCCATTTCGGTCAGGCGCTCTTCCGTGAGCGTTGGCCAGTCATGCAGCACCAGGTACGCGCAGCACTGGCGCCAAAAATCTTGGAATATCTCCTCCCCCATCGAATCGTAGGAAAGGCTGCGGGGTGTTTTGCGGGTGAGCTGGCCCAGGCCAGGGATGTCGAACAGTTCCTCGTCGCAGTACACGCCAGACTCCAGTTGCAACGCCTTGATGGCGTCGTGTGACTGCTTGCCGGAGAACCGATCGATGTTCTGGCTCAACACTCGGCCCAGGCCATGGACCAAGCCATTGAACCGTGGATTACGGGGCTGCTTAAGGTCGGCGCGGATCTTGGTGTTGATCCGGAAATCACGCTCACGAAGGATCGACCGATCAGCGTCGGAAGACGGCACGAACGCGGCCACCTCCTTGCCGGTGGCAGGATCAACCAGGCGGCGCAGCACCAGGTACACGGGCATCAGGCGAGGCTTCGCTGGCTTGGTCATTGCGCCGCCCTCTTCTCTTCCAGTTCCTGGGCCTGCTTGATCAGCAGCGCTCGGCGATCCGCCAACCCATTGGCTGCCTCAATGCGCATCTCGTCTTTTTTCTCGGCGCTGGCTGCACGCATCTCCAGCATCGACGACTTCACCAGCTCGAGCTTTTCGCGGAGAGCCGGCGCTGGCCGCGTAACGGTGCCGGTGAGCAAACCAGCAATCGCCCGACCGTCTTCGGTGACTGGCTCGACACTCAGGTCCGCCAGGTACTTCTGGGCGTGTTCGCGCGGGATACGCTTTAACTCCATCGCCTTGGTCACAGCCTGGATACGGCGGTCGGCGTCGAAGCCTACGGATACGTGCCAGTTGACCGCCTTCGCATCCTCGCGGGCCTGGCCCACGAACCTTTGGTAGGCGTCGATGAAAGCCATGCGTGCGCCGATCTTGTCGCCGCCATCCAAGATGGGTTTCGCGGCTGCCAGGGCCAGCTGGATCTCGTCGGTCAGCACCACGGTTTCAAATTCGTCGTTGGTGGTCATGGCGATGGCCCAGGCCTCGTCCTTGCCGGGACGGCCGTCGGAGGACTGGACGCGTTGCAGGATGTCAGCCATTGCCAACTTGCCCTTCACCTCGAAGCGGCAGGCCTTCAACGCGGCTTTGACGACAGGCACCGGGTAGGCACAGAGGTCTTCCGCCATCATCGCGGCGGTACCGGGGTTCATTTCCTGGCCCATGGCCTCGGCCGTTGCGCAGATGGCAGCGGCCAGTCCGGCAACCTGCTGGTCGTTCATTTCAGAGGTATTCATTGCGGTCACCTGCTTGGCGTTTGGCCAAAACCATCTGGGCGGCCTGCTCGGCTGCGGAGAGGTTGGCCTCGGTTCGTTCCATCTGGCGGGCGGTTGTGCCGTTGACGCGCTGTCCGGTCACCCACTGGGTGTGGTAGCTCTCGGCGTTGGCCAGCAGTTCGTTGAGGCTGTGGCACTTGCGCAGGACAGCGGCATCGCTGGTTTTCAGGAAGTGGGCTGCCACGTGGTGGGCAACGTCGGCGCCCAGGCGATCGACCAGTTGGCCGAGCTGACCACCGACCTTGGCATTCCACACAGGCCAGGCGCTGTAACGCTTGCGGTAAGCCATGGCGTAGTTCGCCCAAACTTTGAAGGTCTTACAGGCCTGGTCTTTGGGGCCGGGCATGTCGGCGGGGATCTCGACCCGGGGAATATCGGTGCGTTCAACCACCAGCACCAAGCCGCGGGACTGAGCCGGTTTGCCGGTGGCGTCCTGCAAGTCCTGACTAGTGTCCTGATTGGTACCCTGATGATTGGTATCCTGATTTGTCGGAGATTTATCCGACCCTTGCTCGGATTTTTTTCCGACCTTGCTCGGAGATTTATCCGAGGTAGATCGGATAATTTTCCGACCTTTGTTTTTTGGTGGGGTCGGATATTTTTCCGACCCGTCGAGTTTCTGGTTCCACTCGACAGCCTTCTCTGTGAGGCGGAACAGTGTGATGTTCGAAGTGCTGGAAAGCTCAATCAAACCGGCCTCTTCAAGGGCCTTCAACATGCGGTAGGCGGTGTCCGGTTTATCGGTGAGCAAAGGTAGCTCCTCGATGATCTTGGCCTTACTCAACGCGAAGAAGATCCCCCCATCAGTTTTGATTGCCTTGGTCCAACTTGGGCAGCCGTAGACGAAGGCGAACAGCAGGGCCTGCTGAGAATTCAGCCCCCACTCCAGCGCCTTCACCTGGTTAATCGTGACGGTGAATTGCATGTCAGGCCTTCCCGACCTTAGCGGCCAATTCAAGGAAGCGATCCACGTACCAGTGAGGCTGCGTCTCGCGGGGGCATTGAGGACTGGTGAGGTTCTTGCCGTAGGTCATGCCCTTCTCGGTCACAGACCAGAAGTCCACCATTTCCTGCCTGGAGTTTTTTCGCTGGAGGACCTTGAGGAAGCCGTGAGCCTCCAATGCAAGGTTGAAAGCGCGGGCCGTGCTGGCGATGGCGTGGCCTTTGATCAGGGCAGTGATTGCCTTGGTGGGCATCGAAGAGCCACCAGCGGCATCAGGGGCGGCGTCAACGGCGTACCCTGGGAGGAACTTCGGATCCAGGCCATTGTTCTGGGCGATCTTGGTGAGCATTGCCATCTGACAGGACGCGGCAGGCTTCAGCAGGCGCGTGAAACACTCCATTATGGCGATCTCGCCGATTACCTTGGTGCCGGTGAGCTGGACCTGTTCGCGAGCACCCTGCTGCTGTTCCAGTTCACGCCAGCGACGGATCACTTTCATGCGCAGACCCGCGCTGTACCCTGTCAGCAGGCAATCCGTGTGTTCGCGGTCAAGCAGATACTCAACCTGCTCTCGATTCCGGCTGTCGTTGTAAATGTGAGCAAATTCGCTCACATCTACTTTCAGCTCTACGGCCATGGCCTGAATATCGCGTTTCACGTCTGGGTGACGTTTGCCGGTGAGATTCGCGATCTCGCGTGACGACATAGTCCGCGCCACGTTTTCAGAATGCGAAAAACGTGGCGCGAGATTGGTAGTGCTATTGATATGTGGCGGGGTTTGCATATAATCGGCCTCACAAAGTGTTATCGAATTAGCCGACCTCGACCGTCGGCTTTTTTGTGCCTGGGTTTCCGATCCGCTTAATTCATAGTGCGAACCCAATGGGCACCGATTTCCGCGCATGCGCGGGAAATCAGGAAACAGATTTCAAATTTCGCTGGACCGAAGCGAGCAACTGCTCGGCACGGCGCCCCAACTCCCCCGCCTTCGCTTCAACCTGGCGGCACTGCTTGGCGAACGCCGGCAAGTGCGGAAGATCCAGTTCGCACATCACCTGGTCATCGAAGACTTCGCTGCCGGTATCGATCACATCGCCCAGGGCGCGGATGAGAGCGCCGAAGCTTTTGTTCGCGCATTGGTCGCTGGTCATCTGGCGGGCGCCGGTCAGGCCGTGGCGGCTCGCTAGTTCGTTCAGGCAGTGATCGCGGTACTCAGGCTCAAGGGCGTTGACCCACGATTCTTCTAGCCAGGACGGCATTTCCTGATCGCCGTTCAGCCAGCGCTGAACGCGCTTGAGCCAGCGGCCGGTGGCCTTCACGAACTCATTAACGTCGCCGGTCAGCACGGTTGAATTGAAGTCAGGAACGACCTTTTCCTTGGCTCGACCGGGAATCGACAGGTGCAGCTCACGGCTCAGCGCCTGGGCGAAATCGTCCTGGCTCAAGCTGGTGCGGGCGATCTGGTTTTGAGCATGGGCGACCAGCACCTGATCACGGGTTTGTACGGTGTGTCTGGAACTGGACGTATGCATGGGGACTACTCTCTTCTAATCTGGCTCCAATGGAATGGCGGGCGGGGATGTCGCTTAGGCGGCCCGAACATCCGTAGAAGATCGCTGCGGAAAAACGCGATCCAAAGTGCATTTCGCACCTAATTCATTCAGCGCCTGGACGATCTTCCGGGCATCTTCAAGCTTCAATGGGCGTGCCCCCGACTCGTAGTTAGCGAGCCGCGACTGCTTCCAGTTGAGCTTTCGGTGCAAGGCTGCCTGGGTGATTCCGGCCTCCTCACGAAACTCTGCTATGAGGTTCATTGCGTTGCTCCTGCGGTCATTAAACCAAGGATAAACACATAACGTGTTATTGGCAAACACAATAAGTGTGCGGAATTTATTTCACTCCGTGATTAAAATTCGATCCATGAAGACACTCGGATCGCGCATCGCTCACTACAGAGAAAAAGCAGGGCTTTCTCAGGCTGCCTTAGCAAAGGCGTGCGGGTGGAAATCCCAATCGCGCATAGGAAACTATGAGAAAGATGCTCGGGAGCCAAACCTTGACGATATCGCCAAGATTGCCCATGAACTGAAAGTCGATCCGGCAGCGCTGCTTTTGCCTGGCGAAAGCCCCTCGAATATTTCAATCGCCGCCCAACCCATCAAATCATTCCGCTACCCAGTAATCAGCTGGGTCGCCGCTGGCGCCTGGGCGGAGGCCGTTGAGCCATACCCGGCTGGATTCTCGGACAGCTATGAGTTCTCGGAGTACGACTCCAAGGGCACCTCGTTTTGGCTGAAGGTGAAAGGTGACTCGATGACGGCACCCGCCGGCCAGAGCATCACCGAGGGCACTCTGATCCTAGTGGACACAGAGGCTGAGGTTGCACCAGGTAAGCTGGTGGTGGCCAAGCTACCGGATAGCAATGAGGCGACGTTCAAGAAGCTGGTCAGCGATGGCGGCCGGCTGTTCCTGAAGCCATTGAACCCGAGCTACCCAATTGAGGCGGTAGACGAGAACTGCCGGATCGTGGGCGTGGTTGTTCAGGCGCTGCAGAAGTTTTACTGATGCTTTTCAGTAGGCCCTATGTCCCTCACGAAGCCAAACCAGCAACTGCGCCGCGACCTGAAGGCGATTGCCTCAAACCTTGAGCAGTCCTGTATTGATCTGGTTAAGCTCGCCGAAAAGCTCAGTGATGCCGACGCCATAGCCCTGATGGGGTTGGTGGGTACGCTTTATGAGGAAGCTGACAGGGTGGTGGGGTATGCCGAGGAAGTGAAGGTCGGCTTGGTCAGCAGAGTCAAAGCTGGTTGAGTTGATAGGCACGGACTTGTAGGAGATGTCTTGGATCAGCAGGAAAGCAGTGAAGCCTACTGGGCGCGGCACAAGGAAGCGGAACGACTTATTACTTCAATCAAAGGGCCAAGGCCGGAGCCGACTGAGGCTAGGGATTCCATTCTTGGAGCGATGGCCGGGGGCTTTTCAGCAATGCTTGCGTTGGCATTTGCAGGCGTCCAGGGAGAGCGCTTCGACTACATCACCCTAGCTGTTGCAGGTGTTGCCGCCGGGGCAGTATTTCTGTGCCGACGCTTTCAACAGAGAGATTGGCACAAAGCCTGGATGAACCGCATGAGCCAGACCGCCCCAAGCAAGGTTAGCAGGCGGCGTGACGAGCTATAGGTGACGGTGGGAAGGATTGTGCGGGGCGAAGCTAGTAAGCGCTGAAGTTATTTTTTTGCAACTTAGCATCAAGAGGGACCATGACTTCGAAAATCGAAATGCGCCTTAACACGGAGAAGCTGGCTCAGTTGCTCACGGAAAGGGTTAAACATCCTGCTTGCGTTCTCTGCGAATCCGACGATTGGGAGCTTCCGTCCTACGCCGGGGTAACGGGCGTGTCACTCCCTTGGGCCAATGGAATTGACTATTTTGTGACCGGCAGTCCTGCGGTGATGCTGATATGCAAATGCTGCGGGAATATTCGACTTCACTCCCTTGAAATCCTGAGGGACGCACTGGAAGAGGTCGATGTGATTGAGGTTGGCCCGAGGGTTGAGTTGTGAGTAAGCCTTTTGAAGTTACAAATATTGCAGACAAATACCCCGACCGCTTCGGGCGTGACAAAGCCAGGGATCCCGGCAATACTGGTGGTGATGAGCCGCCTGGAGGACACCCATTGGAAGCCCGCGTAATAGCACTCGAAAAAGCATCCCAGGATATTCGGGAAAAGCTTGTGCGCGTGGAGTTTCGCCTCGATGCCATTGAATCCAGTATGGCAACCAAAGCAGATCTTGCCTTGCTCGCCTCCAAGGATGACCTTACAGGTTATGTAAGAGCTAGCGGCAAGGACGTTCAGGACCTGGCTGTCAGCTTTCAAAAATCAATAACCGATGTCCAAAAAACGATTAATGAGCAAACCTGGAAATTTATAGGCCTTGTCGGAGTGCTTGCGGGGCTAGCCTTCACCGCTGCTAAGTTCATCCACTAGCAGTGCTCTCTCGAGAACGCAGGCCCGGCCCAGAGCCGGGCTTCTTGTATGTGCCCTTTCACGACCTTTTCACAGGAGAGCGCCTATTGTAGGCACAGCATCTTGTGAACACCCTTAAGCCCGCCATCCCCATCGCGGGCTTTTCTTTGCCTTCAATTCCGTGTTCTACGCTATCTAGTCCCTCAATTGGGGACGACGCCATGCCCTCCCCCTACTCCCCCCGATATGCTCGAACGCATCTACGTGAACCAGCTCGCCTTCGAAGCGGCACTTATGGAGCTGACATTGCTCTTCGAAAGCCAAGGCGGTGTCGAGACTGGCGGCAATGTCCGTGGTGCACTGGAGACGATTGGTGAGAACGCCGGGCATATGAAGCAGGGGTTGGCTAGGTTGAGGGCACAAGGGCCTGATTGATCACCTGCCCGCCAGTAGTGGCTGTACGCCACGAATGTTAAGGTGCTGGCTCAGTCAGAGAGAGACCCTCATGCTTAAGAAATTGCTCGCTGCTTGTGCCGCCTCGCTTCTTCTTACCGGGTGCGTAAAGCCCACTCCAGAGCAGCTTGAAAATCCGGACTATGGACCTTATCCATTCGACTACGATCGTACGATCAAAGCATATATGGCACGGACTCAGCCGGATCCCGACTCAACAAAGTATCAATTTCTGGGTGACCCTATTCCGATGTGGAATGGCATCTTTGGGCTTCGATTCGGGTATGGGATGTGCGTCATCGTGAATGCAAAGAATATTTATGGCGGCTATGCGGGGCAAGAATTGTGGTTTTTCATGCTGCGTGGCGATCAAGTCATGGAGACAAATAGCGCTCGTGTGGGTGGACACCCAAAGGCATTTGCTCGGGTGAAGTGCGAAAAAGTTGGCTTCAACTTGGGAGGCTGAACTAAGTCGAACCCTTGAGAATTTAATAGAGAAGCCCGTCGCGCGCGGGCTTTTTCATGCCTGTAGATTATTGCGACGTCACCGAGGCTTGCGGCTGTGCAGAAGGTGGAAGACTTACAGCGCTCAGCTTGCCAGTAGCGTCTTCTGGAAGCGTATACATGGCACCTGTCAACGGATCAACGATCAACATACCTATCAAGCCGCCAATAAGCAGGTTGCCCCAGTACCAGCCGCTTACAGTCGACTTCAGAGGGACAGTTGTTTCTGCATAGCCGTCTTTTTGGAAGGTAACGGTGTAGCTCTGGCTTTTAAAGTAGCCCCTGCTCGTCTCCAAAATCGCGGAACCTGGAGTGACGCCCTTATGCAGCACACCTCCACTACTGTCCTTGATTACGTAGTTGGCATTCGTCGGAAGGCTGTACAACCCAACCTTCGGCTTGCTATCGCTGACAATGCTTGCGCAGCCGCCCAGGGCAATCATTGCAATAAGCACTGTCACTCCCGCCGCCTTTCCCATCTTCATACCATCACTCCGTAGCGCCTTCATTGGCTTGGCCGATGCTCGGCCGGCGCGCATTGTATCCGAATGATGGCAGTTAGACACCTCGCCACAGAGCAGGGCTTTTATGGGCTTAGCGCGTCTCTAATCAAGCGGTTTATGCATTTATGCATGAAACTCCTTGCCACCCTATTGCCAATAAGATGCCAATAACAATACTGTACATGCATACAGAATTCGAAAGGAGCGCAGCATGATTCAGGCACCCTACTCTCCATCAAAACCACGAAATTCCTACGAGCTTGTCGGCCGGCGCCTGCAAGGCTTGATCGCCTCTCCTCGGGTACAGAGGATTCAACTGGTCGAGGTATCCAAACGCGACGACGAAAGCCCTGAAGCCTGGCACCAGATCATCCAGGATATCGGCGACACCGCTGGCATAAGGATCGAGCATTTGGAGGGCGGCGCTGTCAGGATCGGCTGGCGCGAGTACTGCGATTCCTAAATGAGCTCGCCGATAGGCGGGCTTCCTGCTACCTCCGTCCCAATCACCCTATAAAAACCACACATCGTGATTCAATCATGAATAATACAAACACTTTTCGTGTTGACACAATAAACACACTCTGTGATTATCACCTCAAGCCAGCAATGAAGAATGTCGGCCAGCAGCGAAACCTGCGCCGCTCTTTAGCGATACCCCTTGCCGGATCACCACCGGCCCAGATTCACAGGCAGCGATGAACCGGCCTAAACGGTTCAGAGGGTTGGCAACTGACCCGGGCGTGCAGCGTAAAGCGCCAAGAACAGTTATCCAGCGGGAGAACAAGCCGAAAGGTCCGCGGCTGGAAGAACATTTAATTCAAGCCGGTGACCGACGCCAGTAGCGGGTCACGGCTCCACAGATTTACTGATGCCGCTTCTATGAGGCGGCATTGGAAATCAACGGGAGGAATACAGGATGAACAAGGTGCTTCGTATCACCCTTCGCGGCGAGCTTCAGGTGTTCGCCGATGAGGACCTGGCAGCCTGCATCCGCGAGGCCAACCGGCTCAACGCAGATCGCGGCTACACCAACGGCGTGTGTGTGGTCGAGCAGGAAGACGGGCAGCGCATGACGGCGGCGGACTGCAAGGCTGCAGCATGACGGACCTTTTCACTGATGCCCATCCAGAGCGGTGGGCATTGGGAAAACAACCGAACACCGGAGTAAGACGAAATGAAACAGGATCTGGCAAAAGGTTTCCTCACCTACACCAGCGACGAGAACAGAACTACCGAAAATCACTACGCTGTCTTGCCATGCGGAAAGGTCCTGGTCTCCTCGGGACACGGCCTGAACTGCCGCGACTTCGGTCCAAAGAACCCGGATGACTGGGGCCACTCTTCCTCATTGCCGGATCACGCCGAGTTCATCGGACATTACAAAGTCTGACCCCGCCCACCTCAAGCCCCTTAACTGGGGCTTAAACACCTCGCCTCTACCCGTCAGCACTCCTCCCCCGCGCCCATCGGCAACCAGCGGGAGGCATGAGTGTTGACGAATACAGGTGAACAACCCGCCACTTTGGAGGCGACCATGTCAGCACTACGCAAGGCTCAGTTTGAGCACGACGAACAACTGCCGCCTCCGGTGAGCGAAATATCTCAGCAATTGGCCCGCAGTGAATGGCTGTACAACGCTGCCGAAGAGCTGGCCAGAGGTGGCAGCGTGGTGTTCAAGCGCCACCTGCACCCGCAGCAAGGCGTCACGGCTTACCAGTTCGCACTGGCTGTCGATGAGTACGCCAACAACCTACTTGCCGACTGCGGCGTCGACGCTCCGGCTCTGGGCTACTTGCTGATCGCAGGGATGGCGGGTTCGAGGGTGAAATCGGAAGCACTGGAGCTACTCGGACGGAGCGACCACCCACTTGGGAAGCTCGGCGAGATTGCCGAACGACTACTTCAGCCCATGGCTGATGACGCACTGATCGCCCAAGCCGAGGACAACGAACTGTGAGCCCCTATGTTGAGATCGATAAAGCGCTTTTTGCGCTTGAGGAACCGGACAAGCCAGCGCTCGACGAGATCCTAGCCGAGGGTTTGATCGTGCGCCATTTCACCTCTGGCGCCATCAACGCAGAAGAATTTCATTGGTATAGCGCACGCCTCCTGGATGTCAGCCGGCGGCGTAAGGAGAAGGCATGACTACCGCACCGGTTAAATCACTCATCGACGAGCAGCTCGAAGATATCAGCGCTCATAACCTTCGAGAGGCCTACAGCCTTGCCGAACGACGTGGTTTCTTCGGTCCACCGGTTGAGCAATTCGCAGAACCAGGCTACGGCGGTCGAGTGCTCCAGGTCCTGCGCTACCGGGTTCAGCAGCAGGATCAGCAAGGAAACTGATCAGCCTTTCCCCTTGTTCTTGTTCTTCGCACTGCCCTGCCGCGCTTTGAATTTTGGATTGGATTTACAGATCACGTAGATCCGGCCGCGGCGCATAACGATCTGGCAGTCACGGTGACGGTTTTTAGCTTCTTTGAGTGAGGACAGCACTTTCATAGGTGAGGCTCCTTGCGTTGAGTTGAAATGTTATTACGTATCTTAGTTGCGAATAAGAACGTTTATCAACTCTTATTTCCCCTTCCCCTTTTATCGCTGCGAGCATCGCGGCAAGGATTCCCCATGTCCGCAGTATTGAAGCAGGACGACAACACACCTGCAATGTCGGAGGCCGCGCTCGTTGAAGTGCTGAGCAGCAGCCTCTATCCCGGTGCCGAAAAGAACTCGGTTGTGATGGTCCTGGCCTACTGCCAGGCCGCACACCTGGACCCGATGTTGAAGCCGGTGCACATCGTTCCGATCTGGAACTCCAAGACGAAAAAGATGCAGGACACGGTGATGCCCGGCATCGGCCTTTACCGCATCCAGGCGGCGCGCACCGGCCAGTACGCTGGAATCAGCGAGCCGGAATACGGCCCGCCAGTAACTGCGAAGCTGAGCGGCGTAGAGGTCACTTATCCCGAATGGTGCCGCGTGACCGTCAAGCGGCAGATGAGCAACGGCTTGGTTGCCGAATACACGGCCAATGAGCGCTGGCTTGAAAACTACGCGACATCGAGCAAGGACACCGCGGCGCCCAACGCCATGTGGAAGCGTCGAGCATTTGCCCAGCTTGCCAAATGTGCCGAGGCCCAGGCTCTGCGCAAAGCATTCCCTGAAGTCGGATCGGCGCCAACGGCAGACGAGATGGAAGGCAAGACATTCGAAGAAGTCGCCAAAGATGTTTCACCGGCGCGCCAAGCCCCACCAGAACCGGACACCAAGCCTGCCTATCCCGACGAACTGCTGGCTGAAAACATCGAGAAGTGGCAGCCACTGATCGACACCGGTCGCACTAGTCCGGAACACATTATTTCCAACGTCATCAGCAAGTACTCGTTGCGCGATGACCAGATCGAAACCATCACCAACCTCAATGCCCTCGATGGAGACGCAGCATGAAAATTCACAACGTAGCTCAAGGCTCCGCCGAGTGGCTTGCCCTCCGCGCCAAGTTCCGCACCGCCTCCGAAGCTCCGGCAATGATGGGCGCCTCTAAGTATCAATCCCGCACCGACCTGCTGATCGCCAAGAAGACCGGCATCACAACGGACGTCACCCCCTCTCAGCAGTTTATCTTCGACAAGGGCCACGCGACTGAAGCCCTGGCCCGCCCGCTGACTGAAGCATTGATCGGCGAAGAGCTGTATCCAATCGTTGCCACTGAGGGCAACCTGCTGGCCTCCATGGACGGCGCCACAATGCTCGGCGAGACACTGTTCGAGCACAAGCTGTGGAATGAGTCAGTCGTGGCCCAGGTGAAGGCTGGCGACCTGGCTCCGCACTACTACTGGCAGCTTGAGCAGCAACTGCTGGTGAGCGGCGCTGAGAGGGTCATCTTTGTTTGCTCGGACGGCACACCGGAGAACTTCGTGCAGATGGAGTATCGACCCGTCGCCGGGCGCGCGGCCCAGTTGATCGAAGGCTGGAAACAGTTCGAGGCAGACCTGGCCAACTTCGAGATGGCCGACGCGCCTTCAATTGTCGTCGGCAAGACACCTGATGAATTGCCAGCCCTGCGTATCGAGCTGACCGGCATGGTTACCGCCAGCAACCTGAAGGTGTTTGAAGAGTCGGCCCTGGCGGTCATCGACTCGGTGAAAACCACACTCTCCACCGACCAGGACTTCGCCGACGCCAAGAAGGCGGTCAAGTGGTGTGGCGATGTCGAGGAGGCTGTCGCTGTCGCCAAGAAACAGGCCCTGTCGCAAACTAAAAGCATAGACGAGCTGTTTTCATCGCTGGATCGCATCAGTGCCCATGCTCGCGAGACTCGCCTGAAAGTCGACAAGCTGGTGAAGGCTCAAGAGCTGCTGGTGAAGACCAGCATCAAGCAGAAAGCCGAGCTCGCCCTGGCGAGTCACATCGCGGCAATCAACAAGACGCTTGGCAAAGTCACGCTGCCTCATGTCGTTTCGGATTTCGCCGGCGCAATGAAGAACAAGCGCACCATCGCCAGCCTCCAGGACGCAGTAGATACCGAGCTGGCACGGGCGAAGATCGATGCAAGTCAGGCCGCCGATGGCATCCGCTTGAACCTGACCAGTCTGGCAGAGCTCGCCGTTGATCATGCCTTCCTGTTCAGCGACGTGCAGCAGCTGGTCATCAAAGCCAATGATGACCTGGTGACGCTGATCAAATTCCGAATCTCCGAACACCAGAAGTCGGAGCGGGAAAAGGCCGACGCGAAGCGAATCGCAGAAGAACAAGAAGCCCAGCGCCTGGCAGCAATCAAGCCAGAACCCGTTGTCGAGAAGGTGGCTGTGCCCGGGCCAGTCCGCGCTGCGCCCGTCCAGACAGCTGCACCCGCCGGCCACGCCACAAACCCTGTGGCGAGCCACTCCGTGGAGCAGGTAGCGCTCCAGGCCAACGTGACGGACTTTGAGGCCCTGGTGAAAGCCGTAGCGTATGGTCAGGCGCCGATCACCGTCCTCCTTGTCAATTGGGAAGCGCTCGACGCGATGGTCGCAGCGCAGGGTTCAACCTTCAGCATGGCCGGGGTGACGCTGGCCAAGGTCGCAGCATGATCAGCAACCTCAGATCAGATATCGAGTTCCGGCGCGAGAAAGCGCTGGAGCTTTCCAGTCAGGTCCGTCGGCACCTGGCAGCCGGCGGGAAACTCACAATCGGCGATAGTCCGGGGATCAATCCGGATCCGGCAAAGCGCTCGGAAACGATTGATCCGACGACCATCCTCAAGCGCCGCAAGCCGCCCATCACCCGAGCCGAGCGTGAAGCGCTGCGCAAACTCGCGGAGGCATTATGAGCAAGCGCAAGCCGCATAACCTGCAAACACGCATCGCCCGGTCGTGCCGCTCGCTACTGGCCTCCAACCATGTCGCGGTGGTCAACATCGACCCGAGCGGCCGCCAGGGCATGATCAATTACAAATCGCTCAAGAGCATCGCACCGGGGAAGATTGGCCAGGCCGTTTGCGGCATCCCCCACCGGTGGACGATCTACCTCAGCGCGCTTTGCATCGACACCCGCGGCGACCGCTACAGTAAGTCGATGGAAGTGGCGCCCGATGGCGTCTACCTCTCCGACCACCTCGAAGACGTGATCGAGCATTGCTACAAGAAGTTGCGCGACGAGGCAAACCAAAGCCAGATGGTGGCCTCGGGCTGGATCGCCATACCTGAAGCGATATCGCTCGACGAGGCACACGCCGCGCGGATCTTCGAAACGTTCGGCGCGTGGCACCAAGTAAAGGTCGACTCATGCGCCGCATAGCCCGCACCCAGCAACGCAAACGTCAAACCTGGCTCGCACTGCCGGCCAGCGGAATTGAAGAGGTAGGCCATGGCCAAGACTGTGCAGGAGCGCTCGGCGAAAACCGCCAGGAAGCGCGTGGCACTTGCCGAAGAGGAGTTGAGGCTCAGGGTTCGCCCCGGCACCCGACAGGCACTGGCCGACCTAATGGAGTGGTCAGGAATTACTGAGCAGGGCGAGGCGATGACGCTGATGATTCATCACCTGCACGCGATGGGTTCTGCGAAGTGTCAGCCTCTACTGATTCCGCCGCGCCACGAAATTGTGATATCGCAAAACGTGGCGCGGGAATTCCGCAGTAAAAGCCTTCTTGCCATACAGAAAGACCCGGGCGACGAAATTATCGAGCCCGTGTAATGCACATCACTCTAGGCATCCGGATATGTATGGCGGAACTGCCGCTAAATGCCAGCAGTGAACCTCATCTGGCTCGATGACATTTTACTGAATGGGTGAGTTCCTAGTCCCGCTTCATTGTGTAATTCATAAATCATTTTCCGACAAGCATCAAAACATGCACGGACATTAGCCGTGGTTAAGCTAACCTGCCATCCGACCGGAAACTGCTGTTGATGCGGCCATATCATTTCGTCAGTGTCCACTGAAAAGCTGAAGGTTTCGGTTCTGCCGTGAGCCATCTCATTCCGAAAATTTATTGCGGCTGCGACCTCAGGGTACGACTCGTCAATACTGGAATCTTGTAGGCCAACCTTCACCCTAAGAAGCTTGTATTTGCTCCAGACGGACGTCCGATCTTTCTTGTCGTTCCATTGAGGATATCCTCGCAGGGTACCTAAATGGTTGAGGTACGCCTCGATCAAAAAGCTTGAAAGTATCAGTGCATTCAGCAGGTGATAAGTCCGGCCCTCCTCCTCACTTTCGGCGGTAGTAAGGGCCGCTCTAGCACCCACGTGGAGAAACGTGTAGGTGAAAAGCTTTGTTTCTCCGATAACGCTTCCAGACATTCTTAATCCTCAGTATCCGATTCCATGCCGGTCATCGGTAATTATCGTTTCTAGCAAAATAGTCAAGTAGTCCGCACTACTACAGTTTTGTGCGTAGGTATGCCTCAATGTTAAATAGGTGCCCCTGGAATCTCTGCCAATATTCGTTGTCTTGGTCCCCTTCGTACAGGACACCCTTATGCTGTATCCAAGCCTTGGCATAGCGCTCTCTAGTTTCAGAGTCCTCCTCGGGGTTCATTGCCGATGAATATCGCCTAGCAACAGTCCACCACTCGTCCTTCATCTTCATCAGCTCACCGACTAGAGCCTCAAGCTCCGCCCCCCAAAGCGCACGAGCTTCAAAAAGATGGGCGCGAACTAGTACTAAGGATGATTCAATCGATTTCAATCTAGCTCGATAGATAGAATAGGTAAAAGCAAAGCGGCGTGTATCTCCCGTTAATTTAGTTATCTTGGAGATATCTTCATCGTCTAGTTCATCAAGGCTCAAACCGATATCTCGAGCCGCGTTCAGCGTCGCTTCGAACGTATAAATCGCAACCAGCAATTTTCGAGAAAGCTCGTGGCTAGTCGTTCCTTGCAGCTGTCGCCTCCACGTTTTGAGACCGAGAATCCCGAAAACAATCGCTGCCGCGACGGCACCAAGGCTGGCTAAAGAGCCCACAGCGGCCGCGACATCCTTAGTCAGGCCCCATTGCACTTCCGTAAACGTTAAGCACAGATTCATACATAGCTTCTCGATAAATCGCGATGCTCTCTCATACCAAACCAAATTGCCACCACCGGACGCCGGAGGGTGGCGCCTGACTGGAGATAATCCATGAGCAACTACATGTACAAGACGACCGCCCCTGCCGTGGTTGCAGCTGTTATCGCCTGGGATGCCAAGCGCAAAGAGTGGGACGCCCAGCGCGACAATCTTGGTCAGATGTTTGGAGGCTCGCCATCCCCGATGCGGTCTGGCAGCCGCAGCTATGTCGGCGGCGTGAAGCTCAGTGCAAGCCGTGACCTGGATGTGCACTGGTGCCGGCCGGACCAGTACGGCTACCGCGCTCTCCGCTCCAGCGCCAAACTAGCCAAAGGCACTTCCAAGGAAGATCGCGCTGCGCAGGTCGTCGAGCATGAGCGCTTGAGCGCGCTATGGAAGGAGCACTGCCCGACGAGCATTGATCAGGACGAGGCTTGGGAAGCGATGGGCCTTAACCCTGGCGCACTGTGGCTAGGAGGTGGCGTTTTCTTCGAGTTGGATGGAGCGGTATATCTGAATCTTGGCATTCGCCTAGAGGATGGCGTCGAGCAGATAGAGGGCGCCGCCGAGATCCTCGGCAGCGAGTTTGAAGCGGCACGGCAGACAGTCCTGGGGCAGCGACAAGCAGCCTAATGCATATTAGCCGTTACCGCGCTCATACCAAGCTGATGCTTTCTCAAGTGCCAGCCTTTCAGCGTGCTCGACGCTTTCGAAAGGCCCATTGATCGTGCCGATAACTCTGTCGCCATCGTCATTCACGGTCACATAAACCGAGACAGGTATGGGGTCGTTGTCTGCGCCCCAGGTTGGCTGCGCCATCACCTCCTTGCCTTTTCCTTTTCCGCTTTCGATGGTGAGGATGTTGGTCCATGGGCGATCCACTAGCGGTTTCATAAATTCTCCTTGATCCGGCTCCATGCCGGTCACCAATTATACCTTAAACCAAATTGCCACCACGCCGGCGGCGATGCAGGCCTAGGTCGAACCTGACCCCTTATCGCCATTCGGACATCACGCTGGATAGTGCACGAGTTACTACAGCGGTCGCCACAAGAGGTTAACGCCAATTAAATCAATTGACTTAGTCGTCTTTCCCGGATGACTTGCGGGACCTTGTTTGTTTAGTAAAAATAACCATCCTATACTTAGAAAGTATATCTTCAACCACACCTCGCTCCACCCCTAGTTCTTCCGCCTTTCGCAAAATATCTTGGATGGGTATACTTTCATTATTCGCGAGTTCAACTATGAACTCCTCTCCAGTTTTAAAGCTACTTGTGAAGCTAGGCCACTTATCTGCAACGACCGGCTGCCTATGCTCAAGCTCCCTGACGCGGCTTGATAACGATCGTGTATTGGATAATATTTCGGCAAGTATACTTTGCTCTGATCTTGGCTCTACATTCTCCGCTTGAGGAGTATTTTTAATAGCGTCTTTGAATTTTTGATCAAACTGAGGCCAGTATGTATCAAACACCTGACGTAGAATTCTTTCATCAAGTCTATTTTGATCAAGGCATGAATTTAGGGAACAAGTCAGCCCCCACATGGAAGTTCGCTCTGGAAATGTGTGATTGAACTGAGCTAAAGGATCCTCAATTTCACTACTCTGCAAATCTATCAAGAAAGTGCAAACTCTATTTGTGCTTAGCCCTTTTGCAAGAGCCCCTGTTTCGAACAATATCCAAGGCTTATTTTTGTTCTCTTGTGTTAAGCAAACTATGCCGGCTGCGGTATCCTTTAACTGATCTGATATTTCAGAAAACCAGATGGCGCCTTTGTCAATGTCCCGTGTAGAAATCCAGGGCTGAGAAGCCTGCAATACGCACTTTATCCAATCACTGATCAGCTCTGCGACTACTTTGCTACGCTGACCAGACCAGCTTACGAAGACTTTCATTTCCAGCTCCATGCGACATTCGCCAAGCTAAGCAATGTCGCATAGCCACCATACAAAATCTACTATTCACATCCGCCCCCGTATCCGGTAATGGAAGAGGCGGAGCCTGACTGGAGATAATTCATGGACGATCAGTTCTACCTGCAAGACAGCCGCAACCATGCCTGCGTCGGCGACGGGTTGTCGTTCTGGGGCTTTGGCGGCTCCGGATATGTCACCGATCTGGCCAAGGCCCAGGTATTCACCCGGGACGGCGCTTGCGATCACCGCGACACCGACATCCCCTGGCCCAAGGCCTATGTCGACGCCAGGGCGCGAATCGGTGTCGATTGCCAGAATGTCACCTTGAGCGAGGCGCTGGACCAGCATCCCGACGCAGCCGAGTTCTACATCCAGAAGCCGCAGTGCTGGAACGGCAACAACCTGGTTTGGCTTTGCGAAGATGGCGTGTTCACAAGCGACCTTTCCAAGGCTGTGGTGGTGCCGAGAGCTCACACCGTGACCTGGATCGGTAAGCTCGGTCAATCAGGTGGAGTGGCCTGGCCCAAGCCCTACATCGACGCGCGTAGCCGCCGGTTGGTCGAGCGCGATGACGTGAGCATCAAAGAAGCCCTGCGCGGCATCGGCATCAAGTTGCCCAAGCCGAAGAAGTCCAGACCGATGATGTTCAATTGTGACGGCTGCGGCCGGTTTATCAGTGACGCGCAACGCTTTGAACGCAACTGTCTGAATTGCGGCGCGGACAATCGCCCCTGACCCTCCTGCGCTAAACACCAGCGCCTTCCCTGTTCAACGATAGCGCCTCCCGGCAAGGGCGGCGCAATCGAGCAGAGCCGTTTTGCTACCGAACTTGCATCCATGAAGGATTATTTTGAAGTGCTTCGTTGCACTCATCCCAGAATTGAAATAACGCCGCCTTGGCATCTTCAGCGGTATCGAAAAGGCCAGATGGTATAGCTACTCCCCTCACCACATCATCAACTTCGATTCCGTATTGCTCCGCACCATCAACGCGAACCACTCGCGCACGAGTTCCACGTCCCACGTTGATGAATCCGTCAGCTTTGAACTCCGCGATGACTTCAACTATCTGGACCATCTCTAAACTCCCGTTGGTAAGTGGTGGCACTTTAGCATGCGCCAAAGAACTTCCTATTCCCAAAGAAAACCGGCTCCATGCCGGTCACCCGTAATACCCCATATCACTGAACAGCGCCAGCCGGCGAGGCAGGCGCGCGCCTGGAGCAATTATGAATCCTTACCTGATCACCGGCCCGGCACAGATCGGCATCAGTGGTGGTCGCACCAGCGGGCACATGGTCTACAAGATCCTCGAAGCCCACAGTGGTGTGCTCCCGCAAGATGTACATCTGTGCTTCCAGAACACCGGTAAAGAGCGCGAGGAAACGCTGGTCTTCATCGACCAGATGGCCAAGCGCTGGGATGTGCGCGTTACCTGGATGGAGTGGTGCCGAGTATACGGGCAGCCGGATGACGCCCCCTGGTACAAGTTGGTGGACTTCGCAACCGCAAGCCGCAACGGCGAGCCCTTCGCCATGATGCTGGACTACTTCGCCGAGTACCGAGCGCAGGAAAAAGGGCTTCCGATGTGGCTTCCCAACTTCTCTAACAACGCGTGTACCGCTTACTTGAAAATCAAGATCGGCGAGAAGCACATGCGCTCGCTGGGTTACGACGAATGGGATTGCGTGATTGGCATTCGAAAGGATGAACCTGGTCGCTACCACCGCATGATGGCAGCTAACGCAAAGGGCGGTGCCCGCTGGGACAGCGTCTGCCCATCCTACACCGCAGGCATCATGAAGGAGGACGTGGCGGCCTTCTGGCAGGCGCAAGACTTTGACCTAGGCATGGATTCAGATCTGGGCAACTGCGACTTGTGCTGGAAAAAGGGCGAAGACAAGCTGTTCAAGGCCATCCAGGCCGAGCCGGAGCGGGTGATCTTCTGGTCCGGCCTGGAGGAAAAATTCAACCAGGTTTTCCGCATGGACCGCCCGAAGTACTCGCATCTTGCGTGGTACGCCGAAAACTACAAAGGCCAGATGGATGCGTTTGGCTACTCCGAAGATATCGACTGCTTCTGCGGCGATTAACCGAAGACCTTCATCATCGAGAGCACCCCAATAACTGTGCCTCCAAGACCGGTAACTCCAGCCAGCCTGAAACTCCACACTTCGCGCCGGTGTTTCTGCTCCTCTCTTATGGCCGCACGAACAAACCGAATACCTTCTGGAGTTAAGTACTTCGGTTCCCTCGGATCGTCATTCCAATCAACTTGCTGATACATGGATTTATCATCAAGCGCTGGCATCGGAACTATCAGGTCATCGGCAACAGAACGAAGATAGCCCGTAAGTATCAGCAGCCTCCACTCATACAGCCTATCCGATTCGCGATGATACTCCTCCAGATCACCCCGCTCGTACGCCTCCTCGCTGTTCGGCGGCTGGCTTAGCTGATGCTTCAGCGAATACCTAGCGTGTTTATGCAGATCCATTCGGTACTGAATGTAATTCAGCATTTATCAACTCCTTCCTTCAGGTTTCAGCGAACTATACCCAAGGATCCACAATGAACAACATGTTCTGGCGCATGGTCGCCAAGTTGCTTGCGCGCCCGGCGGTTGCCGCCTGGCTAATCAATCGCGCCCAGCGCACCCCGTACCAGCACATTATGTCCGCCGACCGCGCCGAGATGTACATGGGTCGCTGGTGGTTGTTCAACCCCTACTCCCGCGAGTCGCACAAGCCGGCACTGTGGTGGTGCCCGTGGTCGTTTCGCGTGCACCACATCATGCGGCACGACCAAGACCAGGACCTGCATGACCACCCCTGGAACGCAAGAACGATCATTCTGCGCGGCTGGTATACCGAGCAGCGCTTGCTCGACCACGATGACCCGGTGCTGTCCGGCCTGAATGTGCCCGCCGGCGCCCAGGCAACCGAATACATCGACCGCCACGCCGGCGACACCGCCCGGCTCAACCACGGCGAGTACCACAGGATCGACGAGCTATCGCCAGGCGGCGTCTACACCCTCTTCATCACCAGCAAGTGGCGTGGAGACTGGGGCTTTCTGGTCAACGGCGTGAAGGTGCCTTGGCGCACCTACACAGGCACAGACAATTGATCTGGAGATTGCACAATGCGTAACACACAAACGCGTGAAGGGTTTGAGTTCTGGGACAAGCTGAATGCGCTCCCGCGCTATGCCTTCCTCCTTTCACCATCAGGCAAGTCGGTGCAGAAGTTTGAAGACCAGGCCATGGGGAACTGGGTCGATGTGCACGAGGCGCAAAAGGTCGTTGACCAGGCGCAGGAGGCGATCAGCGAACTGCGCGACGAGATCGCTACCAGTCCAAAGCCCGACCCAGTGCTATGCAAGTTCTATGACGTGACGGACTGGCCCGGCCTGGTGCGTGAACTGGTAGGCCACGTCGCCCAGCTCCAGGAGTCGGCAAAGCGCAACGTTAAGCCCTGGGAGGACACATTCCCGCCGACACTGCTGCCTGCTTACATCGAGCGCGTGAATGCTGAGAATTCAGCCGCCCATACCGACCGGTCACCAGAGGCCTATGCCATTGAGCACGCCGAGTACATGGCCAAATCAGCCGACGGGGTGCTGGCGAAGTTCCAGGCATACGGCCTGGCTCTTCTGGCCGTCGATGAGGGCGGCGACGATGGTGAAGGTGAGTTGCTCGAAAATATCGACTCAACCCGCGGCGACCTGCAGGAGTCACTGGTAGATCTGCGCAGCATGGTTTACGAGTTCCGCAAGCGTGCCGCCAAATCCCGACAGGAGTAAATCCGTACTCCACCCGAAAAACCTGTAAACCCTCCCCCTTCAAAGTCAGCCGCTATAGCGGCAAAGGACGCGCTCGCTCATGAAAACGCGAATGCTTACCCATGCCCGCCTTCTGGAGAAAGTTGTTTACGACCCAGACACCAGGAAATTCACACACCTCGGCCGCCGCCGGCCAAAGGTTGGTCAGTTCGATAAAGATGGTTACGTGAAAATATCCGTCGACGAGGTAAAGCATCAGGCTCATCGACTGGCCTGGCTGTACATGACGGGGAATTACCCGCCAGCAGACATGCGGGTCGACCATATCAATGGCGTTCGAGACGACAACCGTTGGTGCAACTTGCGACTCGTCACACATACAGAAAACCAGGCATATCGAATTGAGTCAGGCAGAACCCGAGCAAGCAGGAGTGCGAGCGGTTTTCGACACGTTTACTGGGATGGCAGAAAAGGCAAATGGTTTGTACAGGTTAGGGTTAACAAGAAAATCCACCACGGCGGCTATCACATGGAAGCGGAAACTGCCGCCCTTGCCGCGATAACACTTAGAAATCAAATTCTCGAACAGCAGGTGAAGCCATGCGCCTGAAGAAAGCTGAGCGCGAGCAAGTGCGCTTGAAATACGGCGGGCACTGCGCCTACTGCGGTGTGCTGCTGGGTGATCGGTGGCACGCCGATCACCGAGAGCCGGTGATCAGGGTCAGTGATGAGCGCGTGGCCGAGCAGGCCGAGAATCATAACCTCGCCAACATGATGCCGGCCTGTGCGCCTTGCAACATCAGCAAGGGCCGGCAGACGCTGGAGGGCTGGCGGGTCTGGATCGCCGGGCACATTAACTCACTCAACAGCTACCACCCCATCTACCGCCTGGCCAAGTCATACGGCCTGATCGCCGAGACCGGTACGCCGGTGGTGTTCTACTTCGAAAAGGTGAACCCGTGAACGAAATCAAAGAACGCCCCATCCTGTTCTCGGCGCCGATGGTGCGCGCAATCCTGGAAGGCCGGAAGACGGTCACGCGGCGGGCCTTGAACGCCCAGGCGCTGAAGAATATCGGCTACGGTGTTCGGCTCGGCGAGTGCCACGAACTTCCAACAGAAGGCCCATTGCACCCGAACAGCGTTGATTACTACAACGACTTTTGCCCGTTCGGACAGCCCGGCGACCGGCTGTGGGTGCGCGAGACCTGGGCTGGGCCACTGGTAGATGAAGACCAGATGCACCTGGTGGAAATGAGCGGCTGGGACTCTTTTCGCAAGCCTGAGCATTGCCAGTACCGAGCAAGCGGCGGCACCGCTGAATTCTTCGATTACGCGAAAGACGAAACAGTCTGTCGGTGGACCCCGTCCATCCATATGCCGCGCTGGGCCAGCCGCATCCTGCTGGAGATCACCGACGTGCGCGTCGAGCGGTTGCAGGACATCAGCGAAGACCAAGCCAAGGCCGAGGGCTGCTTCTTCACCGACTACGGCCAGCAGTGCGGCCACAGAGGCACTGGCTGGAAAGACGTCGGCATCTGTCCGGCGCAGGCCGGCCACCAGCAGCGCACCGGCTGGGCCTGGGACAAAACCACCAGCCATGAGGAATGCCTCGGGAGTCCGCGCTGGGCGTTCGCCAATCTGTGGAACTCCACCGGCGGCGACTGGGACGCCAACCCGTGGGTCTGGGTGGTCGAGTTCAAGCGGGTGACGCCATGATCGCCCCCCTCTGGTTCGCCTACGTCTTCATCTACAAGGGGCAGAGGCCATGAACGCTCAAGTCCTCGATCCCTGCAGCGCCAGCCGCATGATGTGGTTCGACAAGGGCGATCAGCGCGCCCTGTTCGGTGACATCCGCGATGAAGAGCATGTCCTGTGCGATGGCCGGGTGCTGAAGGTAGAACCGGACGTAATCATGGATTTCCGGCACCTGCCCTTCCCCGACGCCAGCTTCAACATGGTGGTGTTCGATCCACCGCACCTGGTGCGCGCAGGCCGGGAGAGTTGGCTGCGGTTGAAGTACGGAATCCTGACCGACGACTGGCGCGACGATCTGCGCAAAGGCTTCGCAGAGTGCTTCCGTGTGCTGCGGCCTGGCCAGTTCCTGATCTTCAAGTGGAACGAAACCCAGATTCGGGTCAGCGAGATTCTTGCACTCACGGAAGAACAACCACTGTTTGGCCACAAGTCCGGCAAGCGCGAGAAAACGCACTGGATCACCTTCATGAAGAAACCCTAACCCACCTTCTGCCGCCCAGCGCGGCAAGGACACCCCATGTTCGCTATGAAACTCACCCTGATACTGCTGGGCGCTTTTCTGTACCTGGTAGGAACCATCGGCTGGTTCGGCTGGCTCGGGCTCGAGCTGCTGGACACCGGCACCACCGAGGCACTGCTCTACGCCTTCGCCGGCACATGCGCCTGGCTGCTGATCACCTTCGGCCTGGCCATCCACATCATTAAGACAGCGCGGCCCACTGTGGGCGGCGGGAGGTAGATATGCAGGCTGAAATACTGTCGGACGATGAGCTCGCCGACCTTACCGGTTACAAGCGCCGATGTGATCAGCGCAAATGGCTCAAGGATCGCAACTGGGTGTACGTCGAGAGCCGCGGCGGCCGGCCACTGGTTGGTCGGATGTTCGCCCGCATGAAGCTGGGCATGATCAACGCCACAATTGCTGATCCAAACCCGCCGCCGGCGCGTCCGGCTTGGACGCCTGATTTCTCCAGAGTGAACTGATATGCGCCCCCGGAACACGGAAAACAGGGACTTGCCGCCAGGAATGGTGCGGCGTAAGCGCCCAAGGAAAAATGGCAAGGTCTGGATCGGATACTACTACCGTGACTCAACGGGAAAAGAGATTCCGCTTGGTACAGACCTGAGCAAAGCCCGGCTGAAGTGGGCCGAACTGGAGGCCAAAGAAAAGCCTGCCGACCTGACAACGATGAAGGGCATCTTCGACCGGTACGTGCGCGACGTCATCCCAAAAAAGGGGGAGCGGACCCAGAAGGACAACATGGCCGAACTGAAACAGCTTCGTCCTACGTTTGATGAGGCGCCCATCGATTCAATTACGCCGTTCAACATCGCCGGCTACCGTGATGCCCGCTCAGCAAAGGTTCGTGCCAACCGCGAGATCGCGCTCCTGTCGCACGTTTTCAATATGGCCAGGGAGTGGGGGCTGACGGAGCGGGAGAACCCTTGCCAGGGCATCAGGAAGAACAAGGAGGCGCCGCGCGATTACTACGCCAACGCGGCTGTTTGGGATGCCGTCTACGCGGTTGCCGAACAAGAACTCAAAGAAGCGATGGACCTGGGCTATTTGACCGGACAGCGGCCAGCTGACGTGCTGATCATGCGCAGCGACGATATCGAGGGTGACTACTTCCTTGTGACGCAGGGCAAGACCGGCCAAAAGCTTCGAATCCTGATGCGTACAGAAGCCGGGGAAAACAGCTTGGGGAGATTGGTCAGGGAGATTGCCGAAAGGAATGTCGGTCATTCATCCAAGTACCTGTTGATCAACAGGCATGGAAAGCGAATGACGAAGGGGATGTTGCGCTTGCGCTGGGACAAGGCTCGGGAAAAAGCCCAGCAGAACGCCATCGAACAAGGCGACCCGCTGCTCGCGGCCAAGATTGGAGGGTTTCAGTTCCGCGACATCCGGCCGAAGGCCGCGTCGGAAATCATCGATATCGGGGATGCAAGCCTGCTGCTGGGACACAGCAAACAGGAGATCACAAAGCGGGTTTACAGGAGGATTGGCGCCACCGCGAAACCGTCCAAATAGGCAAAGTTTCGGAACTCCTACCTAAAAGTTTCGGAACTCCCGCCAAAAGCAGAAGAAACATTCTCAAACCCCAGAAACGCAAAAGCCCCGCTTTCGCGGGGCTTTTGTGTAAATCTTGGCGGGAAACCAGGGATTCGAACCCTGGAGACGCTATTAACGTCCGCCGGTTTTCAAGACCGGTGCATTCAACCACTCTGCCAATTTCCCTTGTGCATCACAGGATTATAGTAGCTCATCCCGTGTCAGCGGGCGCCATAATACCCGAATGAAACACACTGTCAAACTCTCTGCATCGCTTGTTACAGAGCGTCTGTTATGATCTTTGCGACTGAACGTTTCAAAACTGAAGGAGTGTCGCCATGCGCGAACAGAATTACGCAGTGAATGGCAACGCGCAGGCTGAGCAGCTTGAAGTCAGCCGCGTGTTGCGCAATACGTACGGCTTGCTCGCCTTGACGCTCGCATTCAGCGGCGTGATGGCGTATGTGGCCCAACAGATGCGCGTTGGTTATCCGAATATCTTTGTCGTGCTGATCGGCTTCTATGGTCTGTTCTTCCTGACCAACAAGCTGCGCGATTCGGCCTGGGGCCTGGTGTCGGCGTTTGCCTTGACCGGTTTCATGGGCTTTATCCTCGGCCCGATCCTCAACCGTTACCTCGGCATGGCCGGCGGTGCGGAAGTGGTCAGTTCGGCGTTTGCCATGACGGCGCTGGTATTTGGTGGCCTGTCGGCCTACGTGCTGATCAGCCGTAAGGACATGAGCTTCCTGGGTGGCTTCATCACCGCAGGCTTCTTCGTGTTGCTGGCGGCGGTGGTGGCCAGCATGTTCTTCCAGATCAGCGGCCTGCAACTGGCGATCAGCGCAGGTTTTGTGCTGTTTTCCTCGGTGTGCATCCTGTTCCAGACCAGCGCCATCATCCACGGTGGTGAGCGTAACTACATCATGGCCACCATCAGCCTGTATGTATCGATCTACAACCTGTTTATCAGCCTGTTGCAGATCTTCGGCATCATGAGCCGCGACGACTGATCAACCAGCGCAATAAAAAATGCCCCGTATCGCAAGATACGGGGCATTTTCATTTCCAGGCCTGAAAGATCAGTACTGGTTGGGTTCCATCTCCAGCTCAACCTTGAAACGCTTGAAGATATCCTGCTGGATACGTAACGCCAGGTTGGCAATCTCGCGCCCTGTGGCTGCCCCGTAGTTGACCAGCACCAGCGCCTGCATCTTGTGCACCCCCGCATCGCCGTCTCGAAAGCCCTTCCACCCTGCCTTGTCGATCAGCCAGCCGGCGGCGAGTTTCATTTGCCCGTCGGCCTGAGGGTATGCGACCAAGTCCGGGTATTGGCTTTGCAGTTCGGCAGCGAGGGCCTGGGACACCAGTGGGTTCTTGAAGAAGCTGCCGGCATTGCCCAACTCTGCCGGGTCCGGCAGTTTCTCGCGGCGAATGCTGCAAATCGCCCGGCTCACATCGCTTGGTGTAGCGTGGGTGATGCCCTGCGCGGTCAGGCGCTGTTGCACCGGGCCGTAGTCGAGTTTCAGGTGATTGGTGCGGCTGAGGGCAAAGCGTACCCGCAGGATCAACCAGCGCCCGACCTCATGCTTGAACAGGCTGTCACGGTAAGCAAAGTTGCATTCGTCCAGGCTGAAATCCCGCAGTTCGCCCGTCTGGCGATCCAGGGCGGTGAGGCCGGCGAAGACATCCTTGATCTCCACGCCATAGGCCCCGATGTTCTGCATGGGTGCGGCGCCGACGGTGCCGGGGATCAGACTGAGGTTTTCCAGGCCGCAGAAGCCGTGTTCAAGGGTCCACAAAACGAACGGGTGCCAGGCTTCGCCCGCTTCGGCTTCGACCAGCACGCGCACGCCATCGTCGTGCAGCACGCGAATGCCTTCTGTTGCCATGCGCAACACCAACGCCGGGACATCCTGGGTCAACAGCAAATTGCTGCCGCCACCGATCACCAGCAACGGTACCGCGTGTGCAGCGGCATAGGCGATGGCTTCGCGAACCTCGGCATCGCTGTGGGCCTCGGCAAATAATTGAGCGCGCACATCAATGCCAAAGCTGTTGAATGGCTTGAGCGATACCTGCGCAAGCACTTGCAAGGTCATAACCGCCCCTTCAATTCGATCACCAATAAATCACAGGCGCGCTCGATCAGGTCCAGGACCCGCTCGAAACCTTGTTCACCTTCGTAGTAAGGGTCTGGCACTTCATCCACTTCGCCGTCAAAGCGGCGCAGGAACAAATCCAGTTCCGCCTTGCCCTGCCCCGGCTGCATGGCCTTGAGGTTGCGCAGGTTCCTGTGATCCATGGCCAGGATCAGGTCATAGCGCGCAAAATCGGCGCGGGAAACCTGCTGGGCACGCTGGGACGACAGGTCGTAACCACGCACCAGCGCCGCACGCTGGCTGCGCTGATCCGGCGGGTTGCCGACATGCCATTCACCGGTGCCGGCAGACGCTACCTCGATCTGGCCGGCCAAGCCCGCCTCGCGCAATTTATGGCGCAGGACGCCTTCAGCGGTTGGCGAGCGGCAGATATTGCCCAGGCATACAAACAGAACTTCCATCAGGCGCCCAGCAGGCGACGGACGCGTTCGAGATCTTCCTGAGTGTCGACACCCGCCGGCGGCGCTTCCAACGCATCGCCCACATGGATGCGCACGCCGTGCCACAGGGCACGCAGTTGTTCGAGGGATTCGGTGTTTTCCAGCCAGCACGGGCCCCAGCTGACAAAATCATGCAGGAAACCCGCGCGGTAGGCGTAGATGCCGATATGGCGGCGATACGGCACGCCTTCCGGCAACACGTCGCGACTCCTGGCAAAGGCATCCCGCGCCCACGGCAAGGTAGAGCGACTGAAGGTCAGTGCCAGGCCGTTGATGTCGCTGACCACTTTCACCACGTTCGGGTTGAACAGCGTCTCGATGTCTTCGATCGGTTCGGCCAGGGTCGCCATACGCGCCTCGCCATGGGCCGCGAGGTTGGCGGCGACCTGGTCGATGACACCCGGCGGTATCAATGGCTCGTCACCTTGCACGTTGACCACGATGGCGTCGGGCGCCAGGCCAAGCTTGGTCGCCACCTCGGCCAGACGATCAGTGCCGGAGTTATGGTCTTCGCGGGTCAGGACGGCTTCGGCACCGAACCCTTTGCACGCCTCGATGATACGCGGGTCATCGGTGGCCACCACTACCCGCTCGGCGCTGCTCTTGCACGCTTGTTCCCACACCAGTTGGATCATCGGCTTGGTGCCGATCATTTGCAGCGGTTTGCCCGGCAGGCGCGTCGAGGCATAGCGCGAGGGAATGACGACGGTAAAGGCGGTGGTCATTTATCCAGGCGCTCATCGGTGGTCAGGGTACGGGCTTCGCTTTCAAGCATCACCGGGATGCCATCACGTATCGGGTAAGCCAGGCCGGCACCTTTGCTGATCAGCTCGGTTTTGTCGGCGCTGAGCTTGAGCGGGCCTTTGCAGATCGGGCAAGCGAGGATGTCGAGCAGTTTGGTGTCCATGAGTGATTCCTGGAAAGAAGCGTTAAGGCAATAGACGGTTGGGCAGCAGACGCATCAGCTGCGTGTCGAACCAGGCGACAAACGCCGGCGACGGCACCGCATCCACCGCAAGGTACCACCAGTCGGGCTGGGCAAAGGCGCGGCACTTCACCGCGTCCTTTTCGGTCATGACCAGCGGCAATGACGGGGTAAAATTCAAGACCTCGGCGCTGTAGGGCGCGTGATCGGCAAAAGCATGGGGCAGCGGCTGCCAGTGTAGCGTTTCAAGGGTATTGAAGAAACGTTGCGGATTGCCGATACCGGCGACCGCATGCACCTGTTGGGCCGGCGCAAAGTGCGTGACGGGCTGGCGCTCGCCGCTGTGCAGGTTGACCAGCGCGGTGGGCTGCAGTCGGAAGGCAAAACCATCCTTACGGTCCGAACCGGCACCGTTATAGAGCAACGCATCCACACTTTGCAGGCGCTCCACCGGCTCGCGCAACGGCCCGGCCGGCAGGCAGCGACGATTGCCGAGGCCACGGGCAGCGTCGATCAGCACCAGTTCGAGATCGCGGGCCAGGCGGTAATGCTGCAGGCCGTCGTCGGAGAGGATCAGGTCCAGGGGTTCACTGGCCAAGAGGGCCTTTACCGCGCGGCTGCGATCGGGGTCGATCATCAGCGCTACGCCGCTGCGCTGCACGATCAGCAAGGGCTCGTCGCCGGCCACCTCGGCACTGTGGCTGGCCTCGACCCGCCACGGCAACTGCGGCGGCTTGGCACCGTAGCCACGGCTGACCACGCCCACGCGCAAACCGCTACGACGGCAATGCTCGATCAACCACAGGATCAGCGGCGTCTTGCCGGTGCCTCCCACGGTGATATTGCCGACCACCACCACCGGCACCGGCGATTGATAAATCTCGCCCTCACCTGCCACGAAGCGCGCACGCTTGCGTTGCACCACCCGGCGATACAGTGACTCCAGCGGCCGCAACAGCACCAATGCCGGATGGCCCTCGTACCAGGCCTTGAGCAAACGATCGGAAATGGCCATCAGGGCGGGCTCGCCGCCTCGACGGTGGTCATGCGCAAATGGCTGAAGCCGAGCTTGCCGGCCGCGTCCATGGCGGTGATCACCGCTTGGTGCTGGGTCTTGCCATCAGCACTGATCGACAGCGGTAGCCGGGTGTCGCCACCGGACTCTTTCTGCAAGGCCTCCATCAGGCTGGCGAGATCGTTTTTCTGCAGCAATTGGTTATTCACTGAAAATACGCCGTCTGCGCTGATGGCAATATCCAGTTGCTTGACCTGCTGGTCTTCGGCAGGTGAACCGCTCACCGCCTCCGGCAAGTCGACACGCAGCTGGGTTTCCCGGGTGAAGGTGGTGGTCACGACAAAGAACAGCAGCAGGATGAACACCACGTCGATCAATGACGCGAGGTTGATATCGACATTTTCCCGTTGCTTGCGGCGAAATTTCACGCTTTGCCCTCGACCAGATCTACGTCACGATCGCCCTGCACCACTTCCACCAGCTTGATGGCCTCCTGTTCCATGCCAACCACCAGTTCGTCGATGCGACGCTGCAGGAAGCGGTGGAAGAACACCGAAGGAATCCCCACCATCAGGCCGGCGGCGGTGGTGATCAATGCCTTGGAAATCCCCCCGGCCAATACTGCCGCGTTGGTGGTCATGCCCGAGCCCATGAACGAGCTGAAGATATCGATCATGCCCAGTACCGTGCCGAGCAAACCGAGCAGCGGTGCCATGGCGGCAATGGTGCCGAGGGCATTGATGTAGCGCTCCAGTTCATGGATAACCCGGGCAGCCGCTTCTTCGATGCACTCTTTCATGATCTCGCGACCATGCTTGGAGTTGGCCAGGCCGGCAGCGAGGATTTCACCCAGCGGCGAATTGGCGCGCAGCTCCTTGAGTTTTTGCTTGTCGAGCTGTTTGTTCTTGATCCAGCCCCAGACCTGCCCCAGCAGGTGTTCAGGGGTTACGCGACTGGCGCGCAGGGTCCACAGGCGTTCGGCGACGATGCCGAGTGCGGCGATGGAGCTCAGAATGATCGGCAACATCATCCAGCCGCCGGATTTGACCAATTCCCACACAGTGAATGTCCCCTCGAAAAAGTGCGCCACTTTACCATATAGGTTCGGCAGCGGGGTTCGTCGGCAACAGGCCCGCCTGTCGCGCCCCTGAGTCTTTGGTAACGCTGGGTTACGGTAACGGTTCGCGCCAGAAACGACGTTGACTGCGCGCAACCGTTGGTGGCGTGAATGCCCCCAGGCGCAGCCGTACAGCGCCTTGCTCGGCACTGTCATATACCCGGCTACCCAGCGCCTGATAGCGCTCCAGCACCTGCGGATGCGGATGGCCGAACGCGTTGCCGCGCCCCCGGGAAATCAGCACCGCGGTTGGCGCCAGCCGCTGCAGGAAAGGCCAGGACGAAGAACTGCGGCTGCCATGGTGCGGGGCTTGCAGCCAGTCGGTCGGAACCGCCAGCGGCGAGGCCAGAAATGCTTGCTCGGCGGCGCGATCGATATCACCGGTGAGCAGCAAGCGTTCACCGTTGGCCTGGACCTGCAATACACAGGATTTCGGATTGCCCTCGATAGCACCAGGCCATTGCCACAGTTCGAATGCCACGCCGTCCCACTCCCAATGTTCACCGCTCCTGCAGGGTTGCGTAGCAAGAAACGCTGGCAGCCCTTCGGTTTCACCGCCTACCACACGCTTGATGGGCAGGCCACGGGCCACCGCCGCGGCACCGCCGGCATGATCGGCATCGGCATGACTGAGCAGCATCATGTCCAACTGCCCTACCCCGAGCTTCTGCAACGACGGCAAGACCACGCGCGCGCCCAGATCGGCAGGCCCCGAGCGCGGCCCGGCATCGTAGAGCAAGGTGTGATGGCGGGTACGCAGGATCAGTGCCTGGCCCTGGCCGACATCCAGTTGCAACACCTCCACCTGGCCATGGGGCACCCCATCCCTGGGTGGAAACACTGCCACCAACAGCATGGGCCAACCCAGCACTCGGAATGGCAGCCCCTTGGGCAACAACACAATCACTGCGCCCGCCAGGCTCACCAGCCAATACCTCAAAGGTACCTCAGCCGGTACCCAGGCCGGCAGTTGTGCAGCGAGCAGCGCCAGGCCCTTGAACAATCCGTCCAGTGCGCCACCGGCCAGCCACAACACGCCCTCGCCGACCAACGGCACCCACAGCAGCGCCGTGCCCAGCAGCGCCAAAGGCAGTACTACCAGGCTGATCCAGGGCACGGCGACCAGATTGGCCACGGGGGCACTGAGGCTGATGGGCAACCCCAACACCAGCAGGACCGGAAACAAGCCAATTGCGATCAACCACTGTGGACGGGTCCAGATTTGCCAGACGCTCCACGGCCCCAGGCGCCCGCTGAATGCCCACACCAACACCGCGACCGCCGCAAACGACAACCAGAACCCCGGCTGTAGACTGGCCAAGGGCTCGATGAGCAACACGCCATTCAATGCGAGCAACAACGGCCACCACACCCCCAAATGGCGAAAACGCAAACGCCACAGCAGCACCAGGCCCACCATCACACAAGCCCGCTGCACCGGCACGCCGAACCCTGCCAGCAGGCCATAGCCCAACGCCCCGGCAAACGCCAAGCCGCACGCCCATGGCAGCCATGGCCAGCCTCGCGGCCAGCAGCCATAGCGCGCCAACATAGAGATCAAGCCGTAGATCAACCCCGCCAACAAACCAATGTGCTGTCCGGAAATCACCAGCAGATGCACCGTGCCGGTGTTCTGCAACACCTGCCAATCCTCAGGTGCAAGCCCGGAACCGTCGCCCAGCACCAACGCCGCCAGGCCCGCCTCGCGGCCGTGCGCTTCCACGGCCATCAGGCGCTGGCGAACGGCATCGCGCCAGGCATTGCGCGCCGGCGCCAGGCGCTCACCATCCTTCACCGTCGCGCTGGCGCCGATACGCTGGGCCAGCAGCCAGGCTTCGTGGTCAAAGCCATGAAAATTGAGCAGGCCGGCGGGCCGCTTGAGCGTCAGTGCCAGACGCCAGTACTCGCCGCTGTTTACGGTCGGCCCGCCGTGCCAGGACACCCGAATACGTTTGGGCAGCCGTGCATTGCGCGCCCGACTGTCGGCCAACTCGAATCGCACGCCCGTGCCGGTCTGCTGCGGCAAGCCGATGACACGCCCTTGTACCCAGCGCGTCTGCCCGTCCAGCGCCGGTTGCAATCGATCATCCAGCGCCCACTGTGCGCTGATGCAGGCCCAACTCAGGCCGACCAGAAAAAACGCCACAGGATAGGTACGAAAAGGCAGCAGCATCAAGGCCAGTATCAGCATAGCCAGCAACCCGGCGCCAGACGGCAATGCGGGTAACCAGCGCAATACCAGCAACCCCAGCGCCAGCGCGAACATCCCTGTTTTCATGAATCATCCTTTTCCAGTGATCCATTCAGTCTTAGCCGGCTGACCGAGAGCGCCTATGATGTTTTGTCACAAAGTCTGAATTTTCTGTTTATAGAATCCGGGCATACTTGCCCTTCAAATTGACCTGGACCCCTTATGCCCCGGCGCTTATTCAAACGGTACATGCCCGATCCCAGCAGCATCAGGGAACACAAGTCATTACAGTTTCTTGGCACCCTGCTGCATGATCCGAACCTCTGGCACCTGAACCGGCATTCGGTGGCTCGCGCCATGGCGGTGGGTTTATTCGCGGCGTTTATACCGATTCCGTTGCAGATGCTGCTTGCGGCGATCCTGGCGATCACCGTGCGCGGCAATATGCCGATAGCGGTCAGCCTGGTGTGGCTGACCAATCCGGTCACCATGCCGGTGGTATTCGTCTGTACCTACCTGACCGGCGCCTGGCTGATGAATGTGCCGCCACGCAGCCTACCTGACGATTTGACATGGGAATGGATCAGCGGCCAGTTGAGCACGCTCTGGCAACCGTTTCTGCTGGGTTCGGTGGTATTGGGGCTGGTGCTGGGGGCGCTGGCTTATTGCTTGACCATGGCCTACTGGCGCTGGTGGGTCGCGCACCAGTGGAAGAAACGCAAGCTGCGTCGCCGTTGACGGTTAACGGGCCGGCAAGCGTATATGCACGCGCAAACCCGGACCGCAGTTCTGCGCCCATAAGCGCCCGCCCTGACGCTGCACGGCGTTGCGGGCAATGCTCAAGCCCAGGCCGAACCCGCCATCGCCGGGCCGCGAGCCGTCCAACCGGGTAAAGGGCGCGAAGATAGTTTCCAAATCCTGCTCATCAATACCGCCGCCCTGGTCCTGTAGCCAGATATGCCAATAGTCTCCTTCGCGGCAGCCGTCGAGTAGCACGGTACCCTCGGCTGGCGAGTGGCGTATGGCGTTGCGCAGGATATTCTCCAGAGCCTGGGCCAGTGCATTCAGGTTGCCGCGCACCCAACTGTCCGGCGGTAATAAGCACGGCAAGCGCGACGCCGGCCAGTGGCTTTCGAAACAGGCGTTTTCCCGCAACATGTCCCACAGCGCCTGGAGCTGAATGTCTTCCTGGGGCAGCGGCGCTGTTTCACTGTCGAGCCAGGCCAGTTGCAGGCTGTCTTCCACCAGGCGCTGCATGGCGTCGATTTCCCGACCCAGGCGCTCACGCAGCCTGGCCGGGTCTTGCTCGCTGTCGCAAGCCACCCGCAGGCGACTCAAAGGCGTGCGCAATTCATGGGACATGTCGCGCAGCAACTGCTGTTGCAAGCGCACCGTACCCTGCAAGCGTTCAGACATATGGTCAAAGGCGCGCCCCAGCTCCCCGAGCTCATCCTGTCGACTGGTCGCATCCCGGGACATCCGCGTATTCAATTGATCCGCACGCCAGGCATTGGCCTGCTCGCGCAATTGATTGAGGGGCATGATCAGCAGCCGATAGAGGCCGATGCACAGCAACAAGGTAAACAGGCCCGGGATGACGCCATTGGTCACCACCCGCCAGAACAGTTGATAACGCCCCGGCATAAAGCGCTGCGGCAACTCGATCACCAGCGACCCCATCCCAGGATCAACCGGAAACGGCACCTTCATCCACGGCAATCCGATGACATGTCGGCTGACCGGCCAATCCAGCCCGCGCAAGAAGGTCAGGCGCTGGCTTTCCTTGTCGCTGAGCGGCGTGCTGCCCAGGGATTGCAAATCGTTGCCGATCACACCCACCCAGGTGGTTTCACGCTTGGCCATCAGTTGCAACCAGGCATCCACGCCGGCGCGGCCTTGTGTACTCCACGCCAGTTCGGCACCTGCAGCGTAACCGCTGAGGATCTCCCGCGACTTGTCGGACAGGTAAGCACTCTGCTGCTCCATGTAGCGGCCCCACGACCAACTGAGCCAAATCATCAGCAAACAGAAGGCGATCAACAGGCAGGCCAGCTTCCAGAACAATGAGTGTTTGCCAGGCAGCCGCTCAAAGCCCTTCATCATGACCGCTCAGCACATAGCCCTTGCCCCACACTGTACGCACTTCACGCTCGGCGTAGCCGATGGCCTTGAGTTTGCGGCGAATCTGACTGACGTGCATGTCGAGGCTGCGGTCATGGGGTGCATAACCGCGCTGCAGCACGTGTTGATACAGGAAGGCTTTGCTGAGCACTTCTTCAACATTGCGCTGCAGGGTTTCCAGCAGCCGGTATTCGCTGCGCGTCAACCCGGCCCAGTGTTGCTGGCAGGCCACATCACAGCGCTCATCGTCAAACTGCAACACCCGGGCATCCTCACGCATCACCGGGCGCGGCGGCTCGGGTCGGCGATCCAGGGCCACGCGGCGCAGGATGGCTTCAATGCGCACACGCAGCTCTACCATGCTGAACGGTTTGGGCAGGTAGTCGTCCGCCCCCAGGCGAAAACCGCTGATGCGATCGGCTTCAGCGCCCAGGGCCGACATCAGGATCACCGGCATGGCATGGCTCTTGCGCAAATGGGTGAGGATCGACAAGCCGTCGAGCCCCGGCAGCAGGATGTCCATCAACACCAGGTCGAACGCCTGCTCGCAAGCCATTTGCAGGCCCTGCTGGCCGTTGCGGCACCACGTCACCTGAAAACCACTGCGGCCAAGTTGCTCATGCACGTAGGCACCCAGCACAGGGTCATCTTCGATGGTCAGGATTGTGGGTAGGCCAACTGCTGCGGGAGTCATTAGCGTCTGCAAGTCATTCTCAATCACTGATTATTCAAGATTAAACGTTCACAGGCAATCGCCACCCGGCGCCGAATGGCCCGAAGATTGCCGCATGTCATTAATTTGCAAGATTCCAGGCCGTGCAAATGGCTACACTGCGCAGGTGGCGCGGGCCGGATGCCTGTGTGGATAATGGATAACAACGTGGTAGCAGGAGAGTGGCGTGCTTAGAAGAATGGGGATAAAAGGCCGCGTACTGTTGCAGACCTTATTACCGACCAGCCTGATGGCTCTGTTGTTGGGAGGCTATTTCACCTGGATGCAACTTTCGGAGTTGCAGAGCCAGTTGCTGCAGCGCGGCGAAATGATTGCCGAGCAATTGGCGCCATTGGTAGCGCCGGCCCTGGGCCACAAGAACGCCGAGCTGCTGGAGCGCATCGCCACCCAGTCCCTGGAGCAACCGGACGTGCGCGCAGTGTCGTTCCTGGCGCCAGACCGTTCGTCCCTGGCCCACGCCGGCCCGACCATGCTCAACCCACCACCCACCGGCAACAGTTCGCGCCTGTTGCAGCGCACCGGCAACGATGCCACCCGCTATCTGCTGCCGGTATTCGGCCGTCATCGCAACCTCGCCGGCGACGTGATCCCGGATGAGGCAGACCGCCTGCTGGGCTGGGTCGAAGTGGAGCTGTCCCACAATGGCATGTTGCTGCGCGGCTACCGCAGCCTGTTCGCCAGCCTGTTGTTGATCGCCATCGGCCTGATGTTCACCGCAGCGCTCGCCCTGCGGATCAGCCGCACCATCAATTCGCCGATTGGCCAGATCAAGCAAGCCGTGGCCCAGCTCAAGGACGGCAACCTGGAAACACGCCTGCCGCCCCTGGGCAGCCAGGAACTGGACCAGCTCGCATCGGGCATCAACCGCATGGCCGAAACCCTGCAAAACGCCCAGGAAGAACTGCAACACAGCATCGACCAGGCCACCGAGGACGTACGCCAGAACCTGGAGACCATCGAGATCCAGAACATCGAGCTGGACCTGGCGCGCAAGGAGGCCCTGGAGGCCAGTCGCATCAAGTCCGAGTTCCTGGCCAATATGAGCCATGAGATCCGCACGCCGCTCAACGGCATCCTCGGTTTTACTCATCTGCTGCAAAAAAGCGAGCTGTCGCCGCGCCAGCTGGATTACCTGGGCACTATTGAAAAATCCGCCGATAACCTGCTGGGTATCATCAACGAAATCCTCGATTTCTCGAAGATCGAGGCCGGCAAGCTGGTGCTCGACAGCGTGCCGTTCAACCTGCGGGACTTGCTGCAAGACACCCTGACCATCCTCGCCCCCGCCGCCCATGCCAAGCAGCTTGAACTGGTGAGCCTGGTGTACCGCGATACGCCGCTGGCGTTGGTGGGCGACCCGCTGCGGCTCAAGCAGATCCTGACCAACCTGATCAGCAACGCGATCAAGTTCACCCGCGAAGGCACCATCGTCGCCCGGGCGATGGTCGAGGACGAACAGGAGGACAGCGTGCAATTGCGCATCAGCGTGCAAGACACCGGCATAGGCCTGTCCAACCAGGATGTGCGCGCGCTGTTCCAGGCGTTCAGCCAGGCCGACAACTCGCTGTCGCGCCAACCTGGCGGCACCGGCCTGGGCCTGGTGATTTCCAAGCGTTTGATCGAGCAGATGGGCGGTGAAATCGGCGTCGACAGCACGCCGGGTGAAGGCTCGGAATTCTGGATCAGCCTGAACCTGCCCAAGACCCGCGACGACGTCGAAGACCTGCCCGCCCCGCCGCTGCTGGGTCGCCGCGTGGCCGTACTGGAAAACCACGAGCTGGCGCGCCAGGCCCTGCAACACCAACTGGAAGACTGCGGCCTGGAAGTCACACCCTTCAATACCCTGGAAAGCCTGACCAACGGCATCACCAGTGCGCACCAGACCGAGCAGGCCATCAGCCTGGCGGTGCTCGGCGTGACGGCCAATGACATTCCGCCCGAGCGTCTCAACCAGCACTTGTGGGACCTTGAACACCTGGGTTGCAAAGTGCTGGTGCTGTGCCCGACCACCGAACAGATGCTGTTCAACCAATCGGTACCCAACCCCAACAGCCAATTGCAGGCCAAGCCGGCCTGTACACGCAAGCTGCGCCGCTCCCTGGCCGACCTGATCAGCCCCCGCCCTTCACGCAGCGAGCCGGGTGAGCCGCTGTCCAGCCGTGCGCCGCGTGTGCTGTGCGTGGACGACAACCCGGCGAACCTGTTGCTGGTACAAACCCTGCTGGAAGACATGGGCGCCAAGGTGCAGGCGGTGGAGAGCGGTTACGCGGCCATTGATGCGGTGAAGCAGGAAACCTTCGATCTGGTATTGATGGATGTACAAATGCCCGGCATGGACGGCCGCCAAAGCACTGAGGCGATCCGCCAGTGGGAAAGCGAGCGCCACGGCACGCCGCTGCCGGTGGTGGCCCTCACGGCACACGCCATGGCCAATGAAAAACGCGCCCTGCTGCAGAGCGGCATGGACGACTACCTGACCAAGCCCATCAGCGAGCGGCAACTGGCCCAGGTGGTGTTGAAGTGGACCGGCCTGGCCCTGCGTAACCAGGGCCCGGAACGCGTCAACGACGGCCCGGCTCAAGGTGTGCAACTGCTGGTGCTCGACCACGAGGAGGGCCTGCGCCTGGCCGCCAACAAGGCCGACCTCGCCGCCGACATGCTCGCCATGCTGCTGGCCTCCCTGGAAGCCGACCGCCTGGCGATTACCGTCGCCCGCGAAGCCAATGACAATCACGCCCTGATCGAACGCGTGCACCGTTTGCACGGCGCCACGCGCTACTGTGGCGTGCCGCAACTGCGCGCGGCGTGCCAACGCGCTGAAACCCTGCTCAAGCAGGACGATGCTAAGGCCATGGCCGCGCTGGATGAACTGGACATGGCGATTGCGCGGCTGGCCAGTGAAGCCAGAGTCAGCGCCTGACGCAATTTTATGGACAACACCAATCAAAATGTGGGAGCAAGCCCCCTCCCACATTTAGTCAGCATTTCCATCGTGTAAATTGCAGGGAGCCTTCTTGATGCGCGTCATTCTTTTCAGCAGCCAGACCTACGACCGTGACAGTTTTCTCGGTGAACCGCTCCCCTCGGCCCTGGAGCTGCAATTCCAACCCGCCCGCCTCAACCTCGACACCGTAGCCCTGGCCGAACACCATGAGGTGGTCTGCGCCTTTATCAATGACGACCTCAGCGCCCCGGTGCTGGAGCAACTGGCCAAGGGCGGTACACGCCTGATTGCCCTGCGTTCGGCCGGCTACAACCATGTTGACTTGGTCGCCGCCAAACGCCTGGGCCTGAGCATCGTGCGCGTGCCCGCCTATTCGCCCCACGCCGTGGCCGAACACGCCGTGGCGCTGATCCTGGCTCTCAACCGCCGCCTGCACCGTGCCTATAACCGTACCCGTGATGGCGACTTCAGCCTGCATGGGCTCACCGGTTTCGATCTGGTCGGCAAAACCGTCGGCGTGGTTGGCACCGGGCAGATCGGCGCGACCTTCGCCAAGATCATGGCCGGCTTCGGCTGCCAATTACTGGCTTATGACCCCTTCCCCAACCCACACGTCCAGGCCCTGGGCGCTCGCTACGTCAGCCTGCCCGACTTGCTGGCCGAGGCGCAGATCATCAGCCTGCACTGCCCGTTGACTGCCGACAGCAAACACCTGATCAACGCCCGTTCCCTGGCGCACATGCAGCCCGGTGCAATGCTGATCAACACCGGCCGCGGTGGCTTGGTCGATACGCCCGCGCTGATCGAAGCCCTCAAGGAGGGCCAATTGGGCTACCTGGGGCTGGACGTTTATGAAGAAGAAGCCCAGCTGTTTTTCGAGGACCGCTCGGACCTGCCCCTGCAAGACGACGTACTCGCGCGTCTGCTGACCTTCCCCAACGTGATCATCACTGCGCACCAGGCATTTCTCACTCGTGAAGCCCAGGCGGCGATCGCCGGTACGACGCTGGCCAACATTGTGGCGTGGGCCGATGGTCGGCCACAGAACCTGGTCGAGGGTTGATCAGCGGTCACATACCAGGCTCATGATGGGCCGGCACCCGTGATAGGATGCCGCGCCTATTTGGAGGATCCATGGCCGAACACGATTTCCGCTTCAGCTTGCTGAGCCCGCAACACACCCTGATCGAATGCCGCGCCCTTGTGCCGGGCCGTTACCAGGTCACCGGCAACGGTGGTTCGATCAAGCACGGTGACGTGCTGATCGTCACCCTGCGCGGCAGTAAAACCCTGTCGATGCGCCTGACCGTCGAAGGTGACGCACGCTACTCCATACGCCCGGCGGGCCAATGGGTCGCCATGGCCCAGGGGCCGAAGTTCGGCGAACTGGAAATTCACACCTGGAAGGTCAACTGCGACAGCTGCGACGTCGTGCTGGAGTTTGAATTTTCGGTGGAAACCAAGCTGACCAAAGAGCCGCTGCAACCGGCCGCCAACGCACGCATCAAAGAACTCGGCTGGGCCAGTGAAGGCGACAAGCACCGCTGCCCGAAATGCCAGCAGGCCGCACAATGAAGGGCCCGCTGCTGCTCGCCGCAATCGGCGCGGCTCTGACGGGTTGTGCTGCCGACGGCCCGAAGCTCGAACGCGACCACAGCTACATGGTGGAGTGGATCGGTGAGCGCCCGCTGATGGACTACGCGCACCTGACCGTCACCCTTGGCGCTGATGGCCGCGCCTACGGCAACGGCGGCTGCAATCACTGGTTTGCACCGTATACCGTCGAGGGTGACAAGCTCAGCTTCGGACCTATCGGCAGCACCCGCAAAATGTGCGCCGAGGCGTTGATGGAGCAGGAGCACCGCTTCTTCCAGGCCTTGCAAGGCGTGCAGCGCTGGGACATCTCGCCGATCGAACAGACGCGGTTCTGGCCGGCCGAGGGCAAGCCGATTCGTTTGTGGCTTGAAGAAGGCTGATATCCCCAGTCTTTGGATTGATGGGATCTCAATGTGGGAGGGGGCTTGCTCCCGATAGCAGTGTGTCAGTCAATACATCAATTGACTGTTACACCGCTATCGGGAGCAAGCCCCCTCCCACACTTTCTCTGAGGTGTTGCTTTAACCGCGCAGGGCCTTGAGCTTGGCCAGCACCCCTTCTGCAGTCTGCTCACCCATCAACTGCTCACGCACCTTGCCCTTGTCGTCGATGATGTAGGTCACCGGCAACGCCTCGCTGCGTGGAATCTCGAAGATCCCGTCCGGGTTCTGGGCCAGGACCGTGAACTTGATCCCCAGCTTGTCGCTGGCGGCCTTCAGTTCCTCACCCTGCACGTTGTCGAAGTTAACCCCGAATACTTCCACACCCTGCCCTTTCAGTTGCTCGGCCAAGGCATTGAGCTCGGGGATTTCCGTGCGGCATGGGCCACACCATTCGGCCCAGTAATTGACCACCAGCCACTGTTTGTCCAGGCGTTCGGCCGCCACTTTCTGGCCATATTGGTCAACGCCGTAATCGTTACCGCAGCCGCTGAGCAGCAGGGTTGTGATGATCGCCAATGCACCGATCAGTCGCCTTGTCATGGGGTATTCCTTCGCAAAAATGAACGTTGGCTGCGACCTATCGCCTCTTACGGTTTAAGGACAGGCGCCAGCGCAGGTAGAATACCCGCCACCTTACGCAAGATGCGACCCGCACATGACCGATCTGACGCTTTATCACAACCCGCGCTGCTCGAAATCCCGCGGTGCGCTCGAACTGCTTGAAGCTCGCGGCCTCAACCCGACCGTGGTGCGCTACCTGGAAACCCCGCTGGACGCCGCGCAAATCCAGGCCTTGCTCAAAAAGCTGGGGTTCAGCGCGCGCCAACTGCTGCGCACCGGCGAAGAGGAATACAAAACCCTCAACCTGGCCGATGCCAACTTGAGCGAAGCGCAATTGATCGCCGCTATCGCCGGGCACCCCAAGCTGATGGAACGCCCGATCCTGGCAACTGCCGACAAAGCCATCATTGGCCGCCCACCCGAGAACGTATTGGAGATTCTGCCGTGACCACGCCCTATGTGCTGGTGCTGTATTACAGCCGCAACGGCTCGGTAAGCGAAATGGCCCGGCAGATTGCCCGGGGGATCGAGCAAGGCGGCATGGAAGCACGTCTGCGCACCGTGCCGGCGATTTCCACCGAGTGCGAAGCGGTGGCGCCGAGCATTCCCGAGGAAGGCGCGCTGTATGCCAGCCTGGATGATCTGAAGCACTGTTCAGGCCTGGCCCTGGGCAGCCCGACACGCTTTGGCAACATGGCTGCACCGCTCAAGTACTTCCTCGACGGCACCAGCAACCTGTGGCTCACCGGTGCCCTGGTCGGCAAGCCCGCCGGCGTGTTCACCTCTACCGCCAGCCTGCATGGCGGCCAGGAAACCACGCTGATGTCGATGTTGCTGCCGCTGCTGCACCACGGCATGTTGATCACCGGCCTGCCTTACAGCGAACAGGCACTGCTTGATACCCAGGGCGGCGGCACGCCATACGGCGCCAGCCACCATTCCGGGCCTGACGGCAAGCGGATGCTCGATCAACATGAAATCACCCTGTGCCGGGCCCTGGGCCTGCGCCTGGCCAAGACCGCCACGCTGCTGGAGCACGGCCGTGGCCCGCAAACCTAAAATCCTGCCGCCCCAGGCGTGGCTGGAACCGCGGGTAAACATTGCACGCGCACTGAGCCTGCTGGCGTTTTTTGCCCTGGTGGGCTTGTTGTGCGTGTACTACCTGTTCATCGCCGACCTGCATGGGGCGCGCCCATGGGTGATCCTGCTGATCGAACTGGTGCCGCTGCTGGTACTGGCGCCAGGGATGATGATCGGCAGTGCGCGCGGGCATTCGTGGATGTGCTTTGTGGTGAATCTGTATTTCATCAAGGGCGCGCTGGCGGCGTACGACCCGAACCGCCAGTGGTTCGGGGTGTTGGAGATGCTGGCGAGCCTGGCGGTGTTTTGCACGGCGCTGTTGTATGTGCGTTGGCGGCATCAGTTGAATCGGCGGTTGGCTGCAGAACCTGTATCGGCCTGAAGTCCGCTATCGCAGGCAAGCCAGCTCCCACATGTTGATAGGCGGCGCGGTCAAAATGTGCGGGCTGGCTTGCTCGCGAAGGCATCACCTGGGTCTCAATGGTTGACGGTGTACGCCAACATCATCGACAACTGGCACATCGGCCGCCCACTCTCGGCATGCCACTGGTTGAAGGCGCCCTGTACTGTGGCCAAATCCCGCAGGCTGGTCGGCGCCTTGTCGACGATCTTCTGCGCATTCAACGCCGCCACCACGTCATAGCTCGGCACAAACGTATCCTTGCCCACCATGCGCAGGAAACGCGGTGCCGACAGCCCGCCCAGTTGGTGGCCATGCTTGCTCAGGTATTTCCATAGCCCGACGATATCGGTGACCGGCCAATCGGCGACAAACGCACCGAAGCTGCCCTTTTCCTGCTCGATATCCAGGATCATCTGCGCATTGCGCGGCACACTCTTGAGCTTGCCCAGGTGGCGGATGATGCGGGTGTCCTGCATCAGGCGTTCCAAGTGCTCGGCGCCCATCAGCACGACTTTTTCCGGATCGAAGCCGAAAAACACCTGTTCAAACGCCGGCCATTTCGCGTCGACCACACTGTGCTTCAAGCCCGCACGGAAGACCCGCAGCGCCAGGGTCGACAGGTAACGGTCATCGGTGATCTTGCGCAATTGCGCCGGGGTCTTGGGCACAGGCAGGTGGGCTTCCAGCTCGGCCGCCGAACCGAAGCGGTTCAGACAATATTCTTGCAGCCACTTGTAATCGCGCATGCCCTCTCCTGGCAGTTGAATTGAAAACGGCGCCCGCAAGCGCCGTTTACTAGAGCCTCGACGAGGCTTAGAGGTTCACTACATTGACGAAACGCGAAGCAGCCGTCTCATCGATTTTCAAGCTGGTGAAATCGAACAGGTTGCGATCAGCCAGTTGAGACGGGATCACATTTTGCAGGCTGCGGAAGATGCTCTCGGTACGCCCGGGGGTCTTGCGCTCCCAGTCCAGCAGCATTTCCTTGACCACCTGGCGCTGCAGGTTTTCCTGGGAGCCGCACAGGTTGCAGGGGATGATCGGGAATTGCTTGAAGTCGGAGTACGCTTGGATGTCCTTCTCGTTGCAATACGCCAGCGGGCGGATTACCACATTGCGCCCGTCATCGGCGCGCAGCTTGGGCGGCATGGCCTTGAGCGAGCCATTGAAGAACATATTCAGGAAGAAGGTCTCGACGATGTCATCGCGGTGATGACCCAGGGCCATCTTGGTCGCGCCGATCTCGTCGGCAAAGGTGTAGAGCGTGCCACGGCGCAGGCGCGAGCACAGCGAGCAGGTGGTCTTGCCTTCCGGGATCAGCTCCTTGACCACCGAGTAGGTGTCTTTCTCGACGATGTGGTATTCAACGCCCAATTCCTTGAGGTAGGCCGGCAATACGTGCTCGGGGAAGCCGGGTTGCTTCTGGTCCATGTTCACCGCCACGATCTCGAACTTGATCGGCGCGACCTTTTGCAGGTGCAGCAATACGTCGAGCATGGTGTAGCTGTCTTTGCCACCAGAGAGGCAGACCATGACCTTGTCGCCGTCCTCGATCATGTTGAAATCGGCGACCGCTTCACCGGCCAGGCGACGCAGGCGTTTTTGCAGTTTGTTCTGGTTGACCGTAAGAGTGCCCATGGCGCTTGGATCCGCTGAAGGTGTGTGACGAAAAGCGCAGCATTTTACCGATATGAGCGGCCGAGTTCCAATGTGGGAAGGGGCTTGCTCCCACATTTGACAGACCCCACCGCGATTAAGCGCCCTGTTTACAGCGCAATTTGCTCTAAAGGCCCTACAGTTATTCCGGTCATCACTTCCTATACTGCGACTTGAGGTCGCACACATATCCAGACCTTTCAGGCCATCTGGCCGGTGGGCGCTCCGATGGGGGGCGATGGTAATAACGACAGGAGTGACTGGCATGATCCATCACGTCGTGGGGCTTTTTACCCATCCCGACCAGGAATGGCGGGAAATCCGTGGCGATAAAGAAGAAAGTATCGGCCACATGTACCTCACTCACACCCTGATTCTCGCGGCGATCCCCGCCGTGTCCGCCTTTATCGGCACCACCCAGGTTGGCTGGGTCATAGGCAACCGGGCGCCGGTGATGTTGACCCAGGAAAGCGCACTGTGGATGACGCTCATGTCGTACGCGGCCATGCTTGGCGGCGTGGCGGTGATGGGCGCGTTCATTCACTGGATGGCCCGCACCTACGACGCCAGCCCCAGCATGGCACGCTGCGTGGCCTTCGCCACCTATACCGCAACGCCACTGTTTGTCGGTGGGCTGGCGGCACTCTACCCGCATATGTGGCTGGGCATGGTGGTCGGCACGGCGGCCATTTGCTACACGGTGTACCTGCTGTACGTGGGGCTGCCGACCTTCATGAGTATCGACCCGGACGAAGGCTTCCTGTTTTCCAGTTCGGTATTGGCCGTGGGCCTGGTGGTACTGGTGGCGATCATGGCGTTTACCGTGATTGTGTGGGGCCTGGGCGTAGGGCCCATCTACACCAACTAGGCAACTCAACCCGCAGGCAAGGCCACCGCAAGGTGGCTTTGTGCGTTATGCATGACCATTCGGCGCCTGACAGATTCGGAAACACCCTGCTTTGCGGCATACTGGGCGTCTCTGGAGATTTGTACAGCATGCCCGAGCAACTCAATACCCGCGTCGAAGATTGTTTCCTGCAAGCCGAATCCTTTTTCAAACGAAGCTTCAAACGCCCCCAGGTCAGCCTCAAGCTGCGGGGCCAGAAAGCCGGTGTCGCGCATTTGCACGAGAACCTGCTGCGCTTCAACCCTCAGTTGTACCGTGAAAACAGCCAGCATTTTCTCAAGCAAACCGTGGCCCACGAAGTGGCGCACCTGATTGCCCACCAGTTGTTTGGCGAGCGTATACAGCCCCATGGCGAGGAATGGCAGTTGATCATGCGCGGGGTTTACGAACTGCCGCCGGACCGCTGCCATACCTATGAGGTCAAGCGCCGCCAGGTGACCCGTTATATCTACCGCTGCCCGTGCGCGGACAGTGACTTCCCGTTCTCGCCGCAGCGCCATGGCCTGGTGAACCAGGGGCGGCGGTATTTGTGTCGGCGGTGTCGGCAGACTCTGGTGTTCACCGGGGAAACTCGGGTGGAATGAGGGCCTCTTCGCAGGCAAGCCAGCTCCCACATCTGGATCTGTGAACGCAATCAAAATGTGGGAGCTGGCTTGCCTGCGAAAGCGTCGGCTCAGTCAACCTACAACCTTGGCCTGACGCAATTCATCTATCCGCTGAGCACTGATCCCCAACTCCACCAACACCTCATCACTATGCGCCCCCACCGCCACCCCAATATGCCTGGGCGCCGGCAACCCTTCTGAGAACTTCAGCGGGCAGGCCAATTGCGCTTGTGTCGAGCCATCCCCCCGGGGCACCTCGCTGACCAATGCCCGAGCCTTCAACTGCGGATGCTCAACAGCCTCCGCCAGGCTCAACACCGGCTCAACACACGCATCCACCCCGGCGAACAACTCGCACAGTTCCTCAAAACTGCGCTTCTCGAATTCCACCTGCAATGCCTGCTTCAGGGCCCCCTGCTGTTCAGGCTTCACGCTGTGGGCCGCCAGCTCCGGCCTTCCGAGCGCCTCGCACAATTGCTGCATAAAGGCCGGCTCCAAGCTGCCCACCGACATCCAGCGCCCATCGCGAGTGCGATAGTAATCGTAAAAACTCCCTCCATTGAGCACATGACTTTCCCACTCCGGCTCCACCCCGCAGGCCAAATAGCCGGCGCCAGCCATGGCGTTCAGGCTGAACGAACAATCGGTCATGCTCACATCCAGGTATTGCCCCACTCCGCTCTGCTGCCTGGCAATCACCGCCGCCAGCAAGCCCACCACCGCATGCAACGAACCACCTGCCACGTCCGCCAGTTGCACGCCCAGCGGCAACGGCCCGCTGTCCCGCCGCCCGGTGTGACTGGCCACACCGGCCAACGCCAGGTAATTGATATCGTGCCCGGCGCGGTCCTTGTAAGGGCCGGTCTGGCCGTAGCCGGTAATCGACACATAAATCAACCCGGGATTGATCGCCTTCAGCGTCTCATAACCCAGCCCCAGGCGCTCCATGACCCCAGGGCGAAACTGTTCGAGCAGGATGTCATGGCCCTTGACCAGCTCACGCACGATCTCCACCGCCTCGGCCTGCTTGAGGTCCAGGGCCAGGCTGCGCTTGTTGCGGTTCAAATACGCGTGGCTCGCCGAGGTACCGCGGTCATGGGGCGGCAACACCCGCAACAGGTCCATGCGCGTGGGCGATTCGATACGCAGCACCTGGGCGCCCATGTCCGCCAGCATCAACGAGGCAAACGGGCCAGGCAGCAAGGTGGAAAAATCCAGCACTTTAAGGGACGCCAAGGGACCTGACATACGGACTCCATCCGGGTTGCGAATCCCCACAGACTAGGCAGCCTTGTGCCTGCCGGCAATCGTCAGAACGATCAGCGACAGTGACCGTTTTGATCACGGCGGGCTTTTTCGCCGCGGCGGCTTTATCATTGGCCGACGTTTGTTGGCAGAGTCTCCCATGAAGTTCGCGATTGCACTGTATAGCGCCGCCCACGCGCCCTCCTCGCGCCGCGCCCTGCTGTTCGCACAGGCAGCGCTAGCGGGCGGGCATGAGATTGTGCGGCTGTTTTTTTATCAGGATGGCGTGTACAGCGCGTCCAATAACATCGTAGCGCCCCAGGACGAGCCAGACATTGCGCGCCAATGGCGCGAGTTTGTCAGCCAGCACCAGCTCGACGGCGTGGTGTGCATCGCCGCCGCCTTGCGCCGTGGTGTGCTGAACGCCGAGGAGGCCGCACGCTATCAACGCAGCGCGGTCAATCTGCAGGCGCCATGGGCGTTATCGGGCCTTGGGCAATTGCATGACGCGATCCAGGATGCCGACCGCCTGATCTGTTTTGGAGGGCCGTGAGATGTCCAAATCCTTATTGGTGATCAGCCGACAGGCGCCGTGGTCCGGGCCAAGTGCGCGGGAAGCACTGGATATCGTGCTGGCTGGTGGCGCGTTTGATCTGCCCATTGGTCTGCTGTTTCTGGATGACGGTGTGTTCCAGCTGGCGCCGCATCAGGCCGCCAAGGCCGTGCAACAAAAAGACCTGAGCGCCAACCTGCAGGCATTGGGCCTGTTCGGCATTGATGACGTGTTCGCCTGCGGCCACAGCCTGTCCGCACGCGGGTTGCTGCCGCCCGCCAATGCGCAGACGCTGCACAGCCAAGCCATTTGCGAGCTGATTGATCGTTACGACCAGGTGATTACCCTCTGATGTCGACTCTACATGTGGTGTCTCACTCTCCCTTTACCGACAGCCGCCTCGACAGCTGCCTGCGCATCTGCGGCGCTCAGGACGCAATCCTGCTGTGTGGCGACGGTGCCTACGCGCTACACACGCCCGCCCTGCAAAGCAAAGGTGTGAAGGTCTTTGTACTGGCCGAAGACATGCAGGCGCGCAACCTGCCGCTTCCCGACTGGGCTGACAGCGTGGATTATCCAGGTTTCGTGCAACTGTCGATCGACTACGACAAGGTCAACACCTGGCTATGAACACCCTGACCGTCGGCACACGCAGCCTCGAACTGGACAAGGACGGTTACCTCGTCGACCTCAATGACTGGTCCGATGAGGTGGCGCACGCCCTGGCCGCTGCCGAAGCCCTGGAGCTGACTGCGGATCACTGGGAAATCCTCAAGCTGCTGCGCCAGTTCTATACCGAATTCCAGCTGTCCCCTGCCACACGCCCGCTGATCAAGTACACCGCCTTGAAACTGGGCCCGGAAAAGGGCAACAGCCTGCATCTAAACAAACTGTTCAACGGCACTCCCGCCAAACTCGCCGCCAAGCTGGCGGGCCTGCCCAGGCCGACGAATTGCTTATGACCGACTTCGCCCCCTTGACCCTCAACACGCCCGAAGAGCACCCTTTTGCCCAGTTCGTGCGCATCCTCGGCAAAGGCAAGCGCGGCGCGCGCAACCTCACCCGCGAAGAAGCGCGGCAAGCCATGGGCATGTTGCTCGACGAAAAGGTCGAGGACACCCAGCTCGGCGCCTTTTTGATGCTGCTGCGTCACAAAGAAGAGAGCCCGGAAGAACTCGCCGGTTTCACCGAAGCGGTACGTGAACGCCTGGATGCACCGGCGTTGAACGTGGATATCGACTGGCCGACTTACGCCGGCAAAAAGCGCCATCTGCCGTGGTTTCTGTTGGCGGCCAAGTGCCTGGCGCAAAACGGTGTGCGCATTCTGATGCACGGCGGCGGTGCCCACACGGCGGGCCGGCTGTACACCGAGCAACTGCTGCAGACGCTGCAGATCCCGCTGTGCCGCAATTGGCAGCAGGTGGGAAGCGCCTTCGAGCAGGGCAACCTGGCCTTTATCCCGCTGGGCGACTGGGCGCCGCAATTGCAACGCATGATCGACCTGCGCAACACCCTCGGCCTGCGCTCGCCCATTCATTCCCTGGCGCGGCTGCTTAACCCGCTGAATGCGCGCTGCGGCCTGCAAAGCATCTTCCACCCGGGCTACCAGGGCGTACACCGCGATGCCAGCGGCCTGCTCGGGGACAATGTGATCGTGGTCAAGGGCGACGGCGGCGAGATCGAAATCAACCCCGACACCCTCAGTCACCTGTATGGCACCACCGGCGGCCAGAGTTGGGACGAAGAGTGGCCCGCGCTCTCCGCCCAGCGTCACGTCAAACCGGCGACGCTTGAGCCTGAACAGTTGAAAGCGTTGTGGCGTGGCGAAGTCGAGGACAGCTACCCGCAACTGGCGCTGATCGCCACCATGGCCCTGGCGTTGCGCGGTCTCGGCCACCCGCGGCAACAGGCCTTCGAACTGGCCCAGCAATACTGGGATGCACGGGATAAATCGATTTAGTCGATCATTCACCCCCGGTCTTTGCGCTTTTAGTTCGAACTCATCCCTTTAGACTGGACTCCAACGTTTAACAGCCAAGGAGCCAGTCATGGGTTTGCTGATTGAAGGACAGTGGAAAGACCAGTGGTATGAAAGTAGCGCAGATGGCGCTTTCCAACGGGAACAGGCACAACGCCGCAACTGGGTGACCGCCGATGGCGCGCCCGGCCCGAGTGGCGAAGGTGGCTTCAAGGCTGAGGCTGGCCGCTATCACCTCTATGTATCCCTGGCCTGCCCCTGGGCGCACCGCACCTTGATCCTGCGCAAGCTCAAAGGCCTGGAAAGCCTGATCGACGTGTCAGTGGTCAGCTGGTTGATGCTGGAAAACGGCTGGACCTTCGACAAGGCCCACGGCTCCAGCGGTGACAAACTGGACGATCTGGCCTTCATGCACCAGCGCTACACCGCCGATACGACCGACTACACCGGGCGCGTCACCGTGCCGGTGCTGTGGGACAAAAAACTCAAGCGCATCGTCAGCAATGAATCGGCGGAAATCATCCGCATGTTTAATAACGCGTTCAACGGGCTGACCGGCAATACCCTGGATTTTTATCCCGACACGCTGCGTCCGACCATCGACGCCCTGAACGAACGTATCTATCCGGCCGTGAACAACGGCGTATACCGCGCAGGTTTTGCCACGTCACAACAGGCGTATGAACGTGCGTTTGATGATGTGTTTGCCGAGCTGGATCATTTGGAACAACACCTGGGCCAGCATCGTTATCTGGCCGGTGAGTACCTGACAGAGGCGGATGTGCGGCTGTTTACCACGTTGATTCGCTTTGACGCGGTGTATTACAGCCACTTCAAGTGCAACCTGCGGCGGATTGCCGATTATGCGAATTTGTCGAATTGGCTAAGGGAGATGTATCAGTGGCCGGACGTGGCCGAGACGGTGGACTTTGCCCATATCAAGGGGCATTACTATGCCAGCCATCGCACGATCAACCCGACGGGGATTGTGCCGAAGGGGCCGTTGCAAGAGTTTGACAACAGCCATGATCGGGCGCGACTTTCAGGTAAAGGTGTCTTTAGCTGATCTGGATTATCGGTTGTATTTGATGGCCTCATCGGGAGCAAGCCCCCTCCCACATTTTGACTGTGTTCACAAACCAAAATGTGGGAGGGGGCTTGCTCCCGATGCTTTTAAGGCTCAGACCTGAGACTGAGCCCCTTCGAACCATTTGAGCTTCTCGCGCAACACCACCACCTCACCCACGATCACCAGCGTCGGCGCATGTACTTCATGCTCCGCCACCATGCGCGGCAAGTCCGCCAGGGTGCCGGTAAACACACGCTGGTTGGAAGTGGTGCCCTGCTGGATCAAAGCCGCCGGTGTGTCCGCCGAGCGCCCGTGCTTGATCAACTGCTCACAAATGATCGGCAAGCCGATCAAGCCCATGTAGAACACCAGGGTCTGCGACGGCCCGACAAGGTCCTGCCAGGGCAGATCCGACGTATTGTTCTTCAGGTGCCCGGTGATGAAGCGCACCGATTGCGCATAGTCACGGTGCGTCAGCGGAATCCCGGCATACGCGGCACAACCACTGGCCGCCGTGATCCCTGGCACCACCTGGAACGGGATGCCATGGGCCGCCAATTCCTCGATTTCTTCGCCACCGCGCCCAAAAATGAACGGATCACCGCCCTTGAGGCGCAGCACGCGCTTGCCCTGCTTGGCCAGGTCGACCAGTTGCTGGTTGATCTTATCCTGAGGCACAGCGTGGTCAGCACGCCGCTTGCCGACGTAAACTCGCTCGGCATCACGACGGCACAGTTCCAGGATCGCCGGCGCCACCAGACGGTCGTACAGCACCACGTCGGCCTGCTGCATCAGGCGCAAGGCACGAAAGGTGAGCAAGTCCGGGTCACCCGGGCCTGCACCCACCAGGTACACCTCGCCGGGTGCATAAGGTGGCGCGCCATTGACCTTTTCGATCAACAGGCGCTCAGCTTCATCGCCCTGCCCGGCCAGTTGACGGTCGGCAATCGGCCCCTGGAACACCTCTTCCCAGAACGCCCGGCGCTGCTGCACATCCGGGTACAAACCTTTGACCTGGGCGCGAAAACGCGCGGCCAAACCGGCCAATTGGCCGTAGGTGGACGGAATCCAGGTTTCCAGCTTGGCGCGGATCAAGCGCGCCAGCACCGGCGCGTCGCCGCCGCTGGACACCGCAATTACCAACGGCGAACGGTCGACAATCGCCGGGAAGATCACGCTGCACAAGGCCGGCGCATCTACAACATTGACCGGCACGCAACGGCGCTTGGCCTCACTGGACACTTGCGCGTTCAGCGGCTCGTCGTCCGTTGCCGCGATGATCAGGGTGCAACCCTCCAGGTCGGCCTCCTGATAACCGCGCAAAATCAGTTCCCCGCCACTGCCCAGTACCAGTTCACACAACTGGTCTTCGATCTGGGGAGCAACCACCCGCAGCAACGCACCGGCGTCGGCCAGCAGCCGGGATTTGCGCAAGGCAATCTCCCCGCCACCGACGACCAACACTCGACTGCCGCGCAGGTTATGAAACAGCGGCAGAAATTCCATTTAGGCGATGACCTCAACGCCGCCCATGTACGGCTTGAGCACCTCAGGTACACGGATCGAACCGTCAGCCTGCTGGTAGTTTTCCAGCACGGCCACCAAGGTACGGCCTACGGCCAGGCCCGAACCGTTAAGGGTGTGCACCAACTCCGGCTTGCCGGTTTCCGGGTTGCGGAAACGCGCCTGCATACGACGGGCCTGGAAATCACCGCAGTTGGAGCACGACGAAATTTCGCGGTACTTGTCCTGGCTCGGTACCCACACTTCCAAATCGTAGGTCTTCACAGCGCTGAAGCCCATGTCGCCGGTGCACAGCGCCAGTACGCGGTACGGCAGCTCCAACAGTTGCAGAACGCGTTCGGCATTGGCGGTCAGGCCTTCCAGGGCTTCCATGGAAGTCGACGGCTCGACCACCTGCACCATCTCGACCTTGTCGAACTGGTGTTGGCGGATCATGCCGCGCGTATCGCGACCCGATGCGCCGGCTTCACTGCGAAAGCACGGGCTGTGGGCAACCAGCTTCAATGGCAGTTGCTTGGCATCGAGGATTTCGCCGGCGACGATATTGGTCAGCGACACCTCGGCGGTCGGGATCAGGTACAGATCGGCTTCGCCGTCGCGAGTGATCTTGAACAGGTCTTCCTCGAATTTCGGCAACTGGCTGGTACCCATCAGCGCCGGCGCCTGGACCAGGTACGGGGTGTAGGCTTCTTCGTAGCCATGCTCACCGGTGTGCAGGTTGATCATGAACTGCGCCAGCGCACGGTGCATACGGGCGATCGGGCCACGCAGCAAAGCGAAACGGGCACCGGACATTTTTGCCGCGGTCTCGAAATCCAGGCCACCGGTCAATTCGCCCAGGGCCACATGGTCCTTGATCTCGAAATCGAAGGTTTTGGGCGTGCCCCAGCGGCGTACTTCAACGTTGCCGTCTTCGTCTTCGCCTACCGGCACGGATTCGTGGGGCAGGTTCGGAATGCCCAGCAGGATCGAGTCCAGCTCGGTCTGGATGCCTTCCAGCTCGGTTTTGACGTTGGACAGCTCAGTGCCCATACGCTCGACATCCGCCATCAGCGGTACGATGTCTTCGCCGCGCTGTTTGGCCTGGCCAATGGACTTGGAACGCGCATTACGCTCAGCCTGCAGTGCTTCGGTGCGGGTCTGGACGGTCTTGCGCTGTTCTTCCAGCGCTTCGATGCGCGCAACATCCAAGGCAAAGCCACGGGATGCCAGGCGGTCCGCTACGTCCTGAAGGTTGCTACGTAACAGTTTGGAATCGAGCATGTCGGTCTCTCGTTATCAAAGTTTGGTCAAGGACAGGCCGGCCCAGGTGGCGAGCAGCCCGCCGAATACGCTGATGGCCGCATAGCCAATCGCCAGCGGCACTTGCCCGCTTTCCAGCAGGCGCACGGTATCCAGTGAAAAGGATGAAAAGGTCGTCAGGCCGCCGAGAAAGCCAACCATCAATCCGGCACGCACCTCAACAGGCACTTCCGGGCGTAACAAAAACAGGCCGTATAACACGCCGATCAGCAGGCAGCCCACGATATTAACGGCGAGCGTCGCCGTATAGAAGTGTTTCGGCCAATTGGCGTTGATCCAATTGCCGGTGGCAAAGCGCAGCAGTGTACCGGCGATGCCACCAGCCGAGACAGCGACGACCAAGGGAATCATGATTTTCTCCGCTGGCGGGGGCTTAAACGGTCGAGGGTAGCAAGGTGATTGAGCTTTTCACCAATCTTCAACTCCAGGCCACGGGGCACTGGCTGATAGAACGGCTGCGGTTCCAGCGCATCGGGGAAGTAGTCTTCGCCGGCTGCATAGGCATCCGGTTCGTCATGAGCGTAGCGATATTCGTCACCGTAACCCAGCTGCTTCATCAGTTTGGTCGGCGCGTTGCGCAAGTGCATCGGCACTTCCAGCGAACCATGTTCAGCCGCCGCTCGCAGCGCCGACTTGAAGCCCATGTACACCGCGTTGCTTTTCGGTGCGCAGGCCAGGTAGGTGATGGCCTGGGCCACCGCCAACTCGCCTTCCGGGCTGCCGAGGCGCTCCTGCACCTCCCAGGCCGCCAGGCACAGGCTCAGGGCTCGTGGGTCGGCATTGCCGATGTCTTCGCTGGCCATGCGCACCACGCGACGGGCCAGGTACAACGGATCGCAACCGCCGTCGATCATGCGTGCGAACCAGTACAGCGCACCGTCCGGGTTGGAGCCGCGCACGGACTTGTGCAGCGCGGAAATCTGGTCGTAGAAAGCTTCACCGCCCTTGTCGAAGCGCCGGCGCGTATCACCCAGCAGGCTTTGCAGCAGATCGACGCCAATTTCGCCGCCGTCTTCAGCCAGGTCCGAGGCGTTTTCCAGCAGGTTGAGAAAACGCCTGCCATCGCCATCTGCGGCGGTGAGCAGGATCTTGAAGCCTTCTTCACTGACGCTCAGATGGCGCTTGCCCAGGCCCTTGTCTTCATTCAAGGCCCGCTGCAGCAGCTTTTGCATCGCCGCCTCGTCCAGGCTTTTGAGCACGTAGACACGCGCTCGCGACAACAAGGCGTTGTTGAGTTCAAACGAAGGGTTTTCAGTGGTGGCGCCGATAAAGATCAAGGTGCCGTCTTCAACATACGGCAGGAACGCATCCTGCTGCGACTTGTTGAAGCGATGCACTTCGTCGACAAACAGGATGGTGCGCTTGCCGTACTGGCCGGCCTGCTGCTTGGCGACTTCCACCGCCTGGCGGATTTCCTTGACCCCGGCAAGCACCGCCGAGACCGTTTCAAAGTGGGCATCCGAGACTTTCGCCAGCAGCCGCGCCAGGGTGGTCTTGCCCACGCCCGGCGGGCCCCAGAAAATCATCGAGTGCAGCGCGCCCTGCTCCAGCGCTTCGCGCAAGGGCTTGCCGCGAGCGAGCAGGTGTTCCTGACCGACGTACTCATCCAGGTTGGTCGAACGCAAGCGTGCGGCCAGGGGCTGGGCAATCGGGTCACTTCGAAACAGATCCATGGGCAGCGCTTGAAACCTCTCGGCAGGTTATTCCTGGATCACGTCGGCACCCTTGGGGATGTCGAACTTGAACTTGGACGCGGGCACCGGCTGGTTGGCCTTGACCCCGGAAAACAGGATATCGGTGCGCTGGCCAACGCTGTCGACCAGGCGCATGTTATTGATCACACCGTTGCCGAACGACAGGGACAGCGTGTCAAACAGCGTGTCCTTGGATTTTGGCTTGAGGGTGAACTCGATCACGTTGCTGGTCTGTTTGGAAGTGATGTCGAAGCTGTCGTTGATTTTCGACACGTCACCCGACAGCAGCAGTGCGGGTGTCTGGTTCAGGCGTGGATCGAGCTTCTTGATGGTCGCCTGTTCCAGGTCCGGGTCCCACAGGGTGACCTTCTGGCCATCGGAAACGATGGTCTGCTCAGCCTTGCCTTCGGTATGCCAGTAGAACAACCCAGGGCGCTGCACAGCCATCTCACCGGCGGTTTCCTGCAACTGGGTGCCACCGGCATCCAGGGTCAGTTGGGAGAAGCGCGCGGTCAGGGTCTGGGATTTGTCCAACAGATTCTTCAGGCTGGCGACGGAAGCCGGGTCAGCGTGAGCCGAAACAGCGGTCAGGGCCAGTGCCGGCAACAACAGCATGCGGATAAAGCGCATGGGAGTCCTCATTGAGTAGTCAGGGCGGTGCCGCGTGTTACCACGCGGCACCGGGGTCAGTCGCGCATCTGCCCGGGGGCGATGATTTCACGCGAGCCGTTGGTGTTCATTGCAGTGACGACGCCGGCGTGTTCCATGGCTTCGATCATGCGGGCAGCGCGGTTGTAGCCGATTTTCAACTTGCGTTGCACTGCGGAGATAGAGGCGCGACGGCTTTCCAGCACGAAGGCCACGGCCTCATCGTACAGCGCGTCGGTTTCGGCATCATCGTCGCCACCGCCGCTGCCACCGTCAAAACCGCTGCCGGCCTCTTCGACGCCTGCGAGGATGTCGTCGTTGTATTCCGGGGCGCCGCGCAGTTTCCAGGCTTCGACCACGCGGTGTACTTCGTCATCGGACACAAAGGCACCGTGAACGCGAATCGGCAGGCTGGTGCCCGGCGGCATGTAGAGCATGTCACCGTGGCCCAGCAGTTGCTCGGCGCCACCCTGGTCGATGATGGTCCGTGAGTCGATCTTGCTCGATACCTGGAACGCCATGCGTGTCGGGATGTTGGCCTTGATCAGGCCGGTGATCACATCCACCGACGGGCGCTGAGTCGCGAGGATCAAGTGAATCCCGGCGGCACGTGCCTTCTGGGCAATACGCGCGATCAGTTCTTCGACCTTCTTGCCGACGATCATCATCATGTCGGCGAATTCGTCGACCACCACCACGATGGTCGGCAGCTTGGTCAGCAGCGGGGCCTCGTCATGAATGTTTTCGCGTTTGTACAGCGGGTCGGTCAGCGGTTCGCCGGCGTCCTGGGCTTCCTTGACCTTGGCGTTGAAGCCCGACAGGTTACGTACGCCCATCTTGGCCATCAGCTTGTAGCGGCGCTCCATCTCGGCAACGCTCCAACGCAGGGCGTTGGCGGCGTCCTTCATGTCGGTAACCACCGGGCACAACAGGTGCGGAATGCCTTCGTAGATCGACAGCTCCAACATCTTCGGGTCGATCATGATCAGCTTGGCGTCATCCGGCCCGGACTTGAACAGGATCGACAGGATCATTGCGTTGACACCCACCGACTTACCGGAACCGGTGGTACCGGCTACCAGCAGGTGAGGCATTTTCGCCAGGTCGGTGATCACCGGCTTGCCGCCGATGTCATGGCCGAGGGCCAGGGTGACCGGCGATTTGAAATTGTCGTACTCGGGGGTCGACAGCACTTCGGAGAAACGCACGATCTGGCGGTCTTCGTTGGGAATCTCGATACCCACGGTGGTCTTGCCCGGGATCACTTCCACCACGCGAACGCTGGTCACGGCCAGGGAACGGGCCAAGTCTTTGGCCAGGTTGGAAATACGGCTGACTTTTACACCGGCGGCCGGCTGGATTTCGTAACGGGTAATCACCGGGCCGGGATGGATCGAATCCACCGACACTTCGACGCCGAACTCCTTGAGCTTGATTTCCAGCAGATGGCCGACGGCCGCCAGGGATTCGGGGGAATAATTGAGCTGTTTCTTTTCAGCAGGGTCAAGAATCGAGATCGGCGGCAAGGTGCCTTCGACGGCGCTGTCGATAAACAGCGGGGCCTGTTTCTCTTTCTGTACGCGATGGCTGGGTTCCGGCGCCTTGGGCGGTGCCGGAGCGATCACTGGCGGTACCTGCTTCTCGCGATCCGACATGTGCTTGCTCAGGGCCTGCTCGCGCTCGATCAAGCGTTCCTTGACCTTGGCCTGCTCGCGCCGATCCGGCGTGCTCGGGGCCACCACCTCGTTGACGCGGGTGTCCACCTCACGCAGTTGGGCAACCATTTGCTTGCGCTCGACACGGGCGGCCCACCAGCGGTTGGCAGCGCCCTGGAACAATTCGAACAGGTCGAGGGTGATCTTGCCGGTCACGTCCATCACCTTGAACCATGACAGGTCGGTGAACACCGTGAGGCCGAACAGGAACAGCGCGATGAACATCAAGGTGCTGCCCTGGATATTCAGCGTGCGCCGCGCCAGGTCACCGAGGCTTTCGCCCAGCGCCCCGCCCGCACCCGCCGGCAGGCCGGTGGGTGCATGGAAGTGAATATGCGCCAGCGCCGCGCCGGACAGCACCAGGAACACCAGGCCGATCAGGCGCCAGGAAAACAGCCAGCCGCTCCACTGCCACGGCTCGTGACGCTGGCGGAAGATCTGCCAGGTCTTGATCGCCAGCAGCAGCGGGAAAATGTACGCGAAATAACCCAGGATCATGAAGAGGATATCGGCGCTGTAGGACCCGACCGGCCCGCCGAAATTCTGCACGTCGTCGATCTTGCTGTTATGGCTCCAGCCCGGATCGTCCTTGCCATAGGTGAGCAAGGCCATCATCAGGAACAGGCACAGGGCACCGATGGCAATCAGTGCGCCTTCCTTGAGTCGGTAATGCAGGTGCTGGCGCCAGGCCGGTACGACTGCTGCTTTAGGTGCTGCGGCGGATTTCTTCAAAACGGGTCTTTTCCTGCGCCTTTAGCGCGTCCATCTGTTGAATGACTACACATGACTGCCCTATCCCGAGCAGCTGAAAAATGAACGTATGTTGCTGAATCTACTTTTAACACCAGGTCACGGATAGGTGAAATGGCGATAACGCCACAATGGGCGCATTGTACGGGTTTGCGTGCGCGATGCCACACACTTGCCCTCCACCTGGCAGCCTTGGCAATCGAAGTGTCAAAGCCTGTTCAATTTGAGCATGCATTGCCTTTGCTGACAAAGGCTTATGAGCTGTATCTGGCAATCCAGACAAACTTGGCAAATGGCTGGCATGTGCCAGCCCCGATTACGACCGCGCCTTATGCGCAGAGTTGCAGAAACACCCGCTCATGCTAATCCGGCCTCACGGCTTAATCGGGCTGGCCCCTTGGCGCCGGGTCGACAATAATCAACGCTTGTGCGGCAGACGCCTTGCCTGCCACTCCCCTCCCCTTCCATAAGCCTGGATGCCATGCTGACCTGGTTACAACGCGACAACCTGACTTTCCCGCCCTTGGCCAAGGCCATGCGCGAACCCAATGGCCTGCTCGCCGCCGGTGGAGACCTGTCGGCCGAACGCCTGATCCAGGCCTATCGCCATGGCTGCTTTCCGTGGTTCTCCGAAGGCCAGCCCATCCTCTGGTGGTCACCCGACCCACGCACGGTGATCTTCCCCGACGAACTGCATGTGTCCCGCAGCCTCGGCAAACTGCTGCGCCAACAGCGTTATACCGTGACGTTCGACCAGGATTTCGCCGCCGTCATCCAGGCCTGCGCTGCACCGCGCGCCTACGCGGACGGCACCTGGATCACCGAAGGCATCCAGAACGCCTACCTGGCGCTGCACAAGCGCGGCTACGCCCACTCCGTGGAAGTGTGGGACCAGGGCGAACTGGTAGGTGGCCTGTATGGCCTGGCGATGGGCCAGCTGTTTTTTGGCGAATCCATGTTCAGCCGCGCCGACAACGCCTCGAAATTCGGTTTCGCCACATTGACCCGTCAATTGCAGGCGTGGGGCTTCGTGCTGATCGACTGCCAGATGCCCAATGACCACCTGCACAGCCTGGGCGCCCGCGCCATACCGCGCAGCGACTTCGCTGACTTGCTGCGCAAGCATTTGGACCAACCCAGCTCTGGACCGTGGGTTTCGTAGGCGACTTTCGCCTACCTGGCTTACACTTATTCCAAAGCTTATCCCGAGGGTTGATCATGACCGAGCTGGCGCGCTTGAAGTTCTATGCCACTCAAGCCCACTCTTGCAGCTATCTGCCCGACGAGCAGGCCACCACGCTGTTCCTCGATCCCAGCCAGCCGATGGACGTGCACGTGTACGCCGACCTCTCGGAGATGGGGTTTCGGCGCAGCGGCGATCATCTGTACCGACCTCACTGCCAGAATTGCAACGCGTGTGTGCCCGCGCGCATCCCTGCCGCGCAATTTTTGCCCGATCGCAATCAGAAACGCATTCTCAAACGCAACGCCGACCTGACGGTAAACGCGGTCAAGCCGCAGTACAGCGAAGAGTATTTCGACCTTTATCAGCGCTACATCGAGCAACGTCATGCCGATGGCGACATGTTCCCGCCCAGCCGTGATCAGTTTTCCACCTTCCTGGTACGTGACCTGCCGTTCTCGCGCTTCTACGAGTTCCGCCTCGATGGACGGCTGCTGGCCGTGGCGGTGACCGACCTGCTGCCCAACGGCCTGTCGGCGGTGTACACCTTCTATGAACCCGAAGAGGAACGCCGCAGCCTCGGGCGCTTTGCGATCCTCTGGCAAATAGGTGAAGCGCTGCGCCTGGAACTGGAAGCGGTGTACCTCGGATACTGGATCAAGAACTGCAAAAAGATGAACTACAAGACCCAATATCGGCCCATTGAGCTGCTGATTAATCAAAGATGGGTCACACTTAACTAGAACCCCTTGGCTTGAACCCTCTTTTTCGGGCACAATGCACGCCGCTTTTGCCTGGCGCAGTTGCACCGGGCCATTCACTGGATACCGAGGGCTTTACTGCATGTCGAAAGAAGACAGCTTCGAAATGGAAGGCACTGTCGTCGACACCCTGCCCAACACCATGTTTCGTGTGGAGTTGGAAAATGGGCACGTCGTAACCGCGCATATCTCCGGCAAGATGCGCAAGAACTACATTCGTATTCTTACCGGTGACAAAGTGCGCGTCGAGCTGACGCCCTATGACTTGAGCAAAGGGCGCATCACTTACCGCGCTCGCTAAGCAAGTCAATACAAAACGCCCGGTTATGCCGGGCGTTTTTGTGTGGGTGGCATACACATAAATTGTGGGAGGGGGCTTGCCCCCGATAGCAGTGTGTCAGGCAACTAATTTGTTGCTGAACCACCGCTATCGGGGGCAAGCCCCCTCCCACATTGGATCTCGATTGTTCTGAGAATTGCATTTCAAGTCAGCAAAAAGGCGCCTTTCGGCGCCTTTTTGTGTTGCTGCACAGCGATCAGGCCATTTCTGCCGTGGTCTCGAACTCGAAGGTCAGCTCGCCGTCCTTCAGGTCGATATGCACCACGCCGCCATGGTCGGAGAGTTCGCCGAACAGGATCTCTTCGGCCAGCGGCCGCTTGATCTTGTCCTGGATCAGACGCGCCATTGGGCGAGCGCCCATTGCCGCATCGTAGCCGCCCTCTGCGATCCAACTGCGAGCCGCTTCCGTCACATCCAGCTGCACGCGCTTGTCTTCCAACTGCGCCTGAAGCTCGGTGAGGAACTTGTCCACCACGCTCTTGATAACCTCATGGCTGAGGCGACCAAATTGGATAATGGTGTCCAAACGGTTGCGGAACTCCGGCGTGAAGCTCTTCTTGATCACTTCCATTGCATCGGAAGAGTGATCCTGATGCGTGAAGCCGATAGACGCTCGCGCAGCAGTTTCAGCACCGGCGTTGGTGGTCATGATCACGATCACATTACGGAAGTCCGCCTTGCGCCCGTTGTTATCGGTCAGCGTCCCGTGATCCATGACCTGCAACAGCAGGTTGAAGACTTCCGGGTGAGCCTTTTCGATTTCATCGAGCAGCAGTACGCAATGCGGCTGCTTGGTGATCGCCTCGGTCAACAAGCCGCCCTGATCGAAACCGACATAGCCCGGCGGCGCACCGATCAGGCGCGACACGGTGTGACGCTCCATGTACTCGGACATGTCGAAACGGACCAGCTCGATACCCATGGCCTTGGCCAACTGCCGCGCCGCCTCGGTCTTGCCGACGCCGGTAGGCCCTGCGAACAGGAACGAACCGACCGGCTTGTCCGGCGACTTGAGGCCCGCACGGGACAACTTGATCGCAGTGGACAGCGAGTCGATCGCCGCATCCTGACCGAACACAGTGAGCTTGAGATCGCGCTCCAGGTTACGCAGCAGCTCCTTGTCGGAACTGGTGACGTGCTTTGGCGGAATCCGCGCGATCTTCGCCACGATGTCCTCGACCTGAGGCACATCGATACGCTTCACACGCTTCTCGACCGGCTGCAGGCGCTGGTAGGCGCCCGCCTCGTCGATCACGTCGATGGCCTTGTCCGGCATGTGCCGGTCATTGATGTAGCGCGACGCCAGCTCGGCCGCCGCACGCAGGGCCTCATCGGTGTACTCGATGCCGTGGTGCGCTTCAAAACGCCCCTTGAGCCCACGCAGGATGCCAATGGTGTCTTCAACCGAAGGCTCGGACACGTCGACTTTCTGGAAGCGTCGCGCCAGGGCACGGTCTTTTTCGAAAATGCCGCGAAACTCCTGGAAGGTGGTGGAGCCGATGCAGCGGATATCACCCGAAGACAGCAATGGCTTGAGCAGGTTGGAGGCGTCCATCACCCCACCGGAGGCCGCACCGGCACCAATGATGGTGTGGATCTCGTCGATGAACAGGATCGCCTGCGGGCGTTTTTTCAGCTCGCCGAGCAGCGCCTTGAAGCGCTTCTCGAAATCGCCACGGTACTTGGTCCCGGCGAGCAATGCGCCCAGGTCAAGGGAGTAGACAACGCTGTTGGCCAGCAGGTCCGGCACCTGGTTGTCGACAATGCGCTTGGCCAGGCCTTCGGCAATCGCGGTTTTACCCACGCCCGCCTCACCCACCAGCAACGGGTTGTTCTTGCGACGCCGCGCGAGAATCTGCGCTACACGCTCGACCTCGCTCTCACGCCCGACCAGCGGATCGATCCGCCCCTGTCGCGCCATCTCATTGAGATTGCTGGCATAGGCATCCAGCGGGTTGCTTGAAGAAGAAGACTCACCGCCCTCGTCGTCCTGCATATCCTGCTCGCCCTCGGAATGATCGCCGTGCCCGGGCACCTTGGAGATACCGTGGGCGATGTAATTGACGACATCAATACGGGCAACGCTCTGCTGCTTGAGCAGAAACACGGCCTGGCTTTCCTGTTCGCTGAAAATTGCCACCAGCACGTTTGCGCCTGTGACCTCACGCTTACCGGAGCTCTGTACGTGGAAGACAGCACGCTGCAATACCCGCTGGAAGCCCAGGGTTGGCTGGGTCTCGCGGTCCTCGTCATGCACGGGGATCAGTGGCGTGGTGGAGTCGATAAACTCCTGCAGATCATGCTTGAGTTTGTCGAGGTTGGCGCCGCACGCACGCAGAACGGTGGCGGCAGCTTCATTATCCAAAAGTGCCAGCAAAAGGTGCTCGACGGTCATGAACTCATGACGCTTCGAACGAGCCTCCTTGAAGGCAAGATTGAGGGTGACTTCGAGCTCGCGGTTTAACATAGCTTCACCTCATACCCAAGTGGTCGGCGTTAACCGTCCTTCTCGATTTCACAGAGTAGCGGATGCTGGCTTTCCCTGGCGTACTGGTTGACCTGCATGGCCTTTGTCTCGGCGATGTCGCGGGTAAACACTCCACATACTGCCCGTCCTTCTGTGTGAACGGCCAGCATTACCTTGGTCGCCAACTCGCGGTTCAGGTTAAAAAACACCTCGAGCACTTCGACGACGAAATCCATCGGTGTGTAGTCATCATTGAACAAAACCACCTTGTACATCGGCGGTGCCTGTAAAGCAGGCTTGGCCTCCTGAACAGCAATGCCTGCAGAACCGTCGTCGTCATGTTCCTGATCCGGGCGATCCTGATTGAATGTTAGTCGAATCTGGCTATTTGCATGCATGGAAAGAAAGGTTCGTCAGTGGTTCAATTACAGTGGTGGGGGCGAGCTGTCAGAATTTCAACTCTGACCGACTGGTCGCCTTGACTATCGGCAAATCGGTGTTACAACCAATAGAGCCCACAGTGGGTAAAAAAGGTCCGCGCAGTCAACCTTATTTATTCGGGTTAGGACGGATAAACTGGATGATACTCCAGTGATGGAGTCTGGTGCAGAGGGATATGGGAATGGCTAGTGGTAAGGTCAAGTGGTTCAACAATGCCAAGGGGTACGGCTTCATCAATGAAGACGGCAAGACTGAAGACCTTTTTGCGCATTATTCGGCGATTCAAGTGGAAGGCTACAAAACGGTGAAAGCGAATCAGCCTGTCACCTTTGATATCGTTCAAGGCCCAAAGGGAATGCAGGCCACGAATATCGTTCTCGTTGATACGCCTGCCACTACGAACGTCGAAAAGAAAAGCAGAAACACCGACTTACATTCAAAAAAGCAACACGCCTGATCAATTATTGAACAAAGCATTGAAAGCAAACCGGCCACCCCGAATCATCAGGGCGGCCGGTTTTCTCTGCCTGCTTACATATGTTTGATCAGCGCATCACCAAAGCCCGACGACGACACCAACGTAGCGCCATCCATCAGGCGCTCAAAGTCATAGGTCACGGTCTTGGCAGAAATCGCACCATTGGTGCCCTTGATGATCAAGTCAGCCGCCTCGACCCAGCCCATATGACGCAGCATCATTTCCGCCGACAGAATCAATGAACCCGGGTTGACCTGGTCCTTGCCCGCATACTTGGGCGCAGTACCGTGAGTGGCTTCGAACATCGCCACGGTGTCCGACAGGTTGGCTCCCGGCGCGATACCAATACCACCAACCTCCGCCGCCAAGGCATCGGACAAGTAGTCACCATTGAGGTTGAGCGTGGCAATCACATCATACTCAGCCGGACGCAGCAGGATCTGCTGGAGCATGGCATCGGCAATCGCATCCTTGACCACCACATTCTTGCCGGTCTTGGGGTTCTTGAACTGCATCCACGGGCCGCCGTCGAGCAGCGTCGCGCCGAATTCTTCAGCCGCCACTTCGTAGGCCCACTCCTTGAAGGCGCCTTCGGTGAACTTCATGATGTTGCCTTTGTGCACGATGGTCAGCGAGTCGCGGTCGTTATCGACTACATACTGCAGGGCCTTGCGCGCCAGGCGCTTGGTACCCTCTTTCGACACCGGCTTGACGCCAATCCCGCAATCCTGGTCGAAACGGATCTTGGTAACGCCCATTTCCTCCTTGAGGAACTTGATCACCTTGATCGCCTCAGGCGAACCGGCTTTCCACTCGATACCCGCGTAAATATCCTCGGAGTTCTCACGGAAGATGGTCATGTCCACATCGCCTGGCTTCTTGACCGGGCTGGGCACGCCTTCAAACCAGCGCACCGGGCGCAGACACACATACAGGTCGAGCTGCTGACGCAGAGCCACGTTCAGCGAGCGAATACCACCACCGACCGGCGTGGTCAGCGGGCCCTTGATGGACACCACGTAATCCTTGACCGCGTCCAGGGTTTCCTGGGGCAACCAGGTGTCCTGGTCGTAGACCTGGGTCGCCTTCTCGCCGGCATACACCTCCATCCACGAGATTTTGCGCTTGCCGCCGTAAGCCTTTTCAACAGCTGCGTCGACTACCTTGATCATCACCGGGCTGATGTCGACGCCAATACCGTCACCTTCGATATAGGGGATGATCGGTTGGTCAGGAACATTGAGAGAATGGTCTGCATTGACGGTGATTTTGTCGCCGACTGCCGGAACCTGAATCTTCTTGTATCCCATGCTGAACTCCATCTATGGATTGAACATCTGGCTGCGTTCGAGCCTACTCCAGATAAATGGCGACCGAAACCTCGCGCCATGCTCATTTGCATCGAAAACAGCATAAATTGTCGCCTACAAGCCTGAAAGAAAAGGGAAAAGTGCCAATCTTGAGCACATCATTCAACTTTCGGCGTAACCCCGCCCCTGCGACCTTTAGACCAATGGACGACACACCTTTTGTATGAAGGCTCTGCGTAAGCATAGCGACCTATGTATAATGCCGCCGCTGACCAAAGAGTCACGACGGTTGACCGCTCTAGACAGTAGCCTTCAGCCAGAAAGCAGGACTATTACAATAGTCCAAACGCTTGACGCTCGACTGATGCAACCCAACATCACCGCGAAGAAACCTCGACATTTCGCTCATGGATGACTTTGAACGAACGCGCTCCACCCGGCGCATCTCGAGTTTCTGCGCACGCTTTCAGCAAAGAAGAGAGTTAATCCGAATATGCCCACCCGCTCGAAGATCATCTACACCTTCACCGACGAAGCTCCAGCCCTCGCCACCTATTCACTGTTGCCTATCGTAGAGGCCTTCACGGCTTCCGCTGATATTGCCGTTGAAACCCGCGACATCTCCCTCGCAGGGCGCATCCTCGCAAGCTTCCCCGAGCAACTGGGCACCAAGGCTATCCCGGACCACCTCGCCGAACTGGGCGACCTGGCCGTAACCCCTGAAGCCAACATCATCAAGCTGCCTAACATCAGTGCCTCGACCCCGCAGCTGCAAGCCGCGATCAAGGAACTGCAGGCCCAGGGCTACGCCCTGCCGGACTACCCGGAAACCGTAACCACCGACGCGGAAAAAGAAACCCGTGCACGTTACGACAAGGTCAAGGGCAGCGCCGTGAACCCGGTACTGCGCGAAGGCAACTCCGACCGCCGCGCGCCGCTGTCGGTCAAGAACTACGCACGCAAGCACCCGCACAAGATGGGCGCCTGGGCTGCCGACTCCAAGTCGCACATTGCCCACATGAGCAATGGTGACTTCTACGGCAGCGAAAAAGCCGTACAGATCGAAGCCGCCGATGCTGTCAAAATTGCGCTGGTTGCCCAGGACGGCACCACCACCGTCCTGAAAGAAAAGACCAGCGTCCAGGCCGGCGAGATCATCGACACCGCCGTGCTGAGCAAGAAAGCGCTGCGCAGCTTCATCGCCGCCGAAATCGAGGACGCCAAGAAGCAAGGCGTGCTGCTGTCGGTTCACCTCAAAGCCACCATGATGAAGGTCTCCGACCCGATCATGTTCGGCCAGATCGTTGCCGAGTTCTATAAAGATGCCCTGGCCAAGCACGCTACCGTGCTTGAGCAGATCGGCTTCAACCTGAACAACGGCATCGGCGACCTGTATGCCCGCATCAAGGCCCTGCCGGCCGACCAGCAAGCGCAGATCGAAGCCGACATCCAGGCCGTCTACGCCGCTCGTCCTGCCCTGGCGATGGTCAACTCCGACAAAGGCATCACCAACCTGCACGTGCCGAGCGACGTGATCGTCGACGCCTCGATGCCAGCCATGATCCGTGACTCCGGCAAGATGTGGGGCACCGACGGCCAGTTGCACGACACCAAGGCTGTGATCCCGGATCGCTGCTACGCCACCATCTACCAGGCGGTCATCGAAGACTGCAAGGCCAATGGCGCCTTCGACCCGACCACCATGGGCAGCGTGCCAAACGTTGGCCTGATGGCCAAGAAAGCCGAAGAGTACGGCTCCCACGACAAGACCTTCCAGATCAAGGCTGACGGCGTTGTTCGCGTCACCGACAGTCAGGGCAACCTGCTGATGGAACAGAAAGTCGAGGCCGACGACATCTTCCGCATGTGCCAGACCAAAGACGCGCCGATCCAGGACTGGGTCAAGCTCGCCGTCAACCGTGCCCGCGCCAGCAACACCCCGGCCATTTTCTGGCTGGACCCCAAGCGCGCTCACGATGGCGTAGTGGTCGAGAAAGTTCAGGCGTACCTGAAAGACCACAACACCGAAGGCCTGGACATCCGCATCATGGCCCCGGTCGATGCGATGAAGTTCACCCTGGAGCGCACCCGCAAGGGCCTGGACACCATTTCGGTGACCGGCAACGTGCTGCGCGACTACCTGACCGACCTGTTCCCGATCATGGAACTGGGCACCAGCGCCAAGATGCTGTCGATCGTGCCGCTGATGAACGGCGGCGGCCTGTTCGAAACCGGCGCTGGCGGTTCGGCTCCCAAGCACGTTCAGCAGCTGCTGGAAGAAAACTTCCTGCGTTGGGACTCCCTGGGCGAGTTCCTGGCCCTTGCCGCTTCCCTTGAGCACCTGGGTGTGACCTACAACAACCCCAAAGCCTTGGTACTGTCCAAGACCCTGGACCAGGCTACCGGCCAGTTCCTGGACAACAACAAGTCGCCATCGCGCAAAGTCGGCAACATCGACAACCGCGGCAGCCACTTCTACCTGGCGCTGTACTGGGCCCAAGCCCTGGCCGCCCAGACCGAAGACGCTGCACTGCAAGCGCAGTTCGGCGAACTGGCAAAAACCCTGGCTGAGAACGAAGCAACCATCGTTGCCGAGCTCAACGCGGTACAGGGCAAGCCCGTGGACATCGGCGGCTACTACGCGCCGAACCCCGAGCTGACCAGCAAGGCCATGCGCCCAAGCAACACCCTCAATGCGGCGATTGCCAAGTTGAAGTAAGGTTGTAAGGATGCAAAGAAGCCCCGGCCCAGTGCCGGGGTTTCTGTTTGTAGGGACTTCATTGAAGAAACCCAATCAAATGTGGGAGCTGGCTTGCCTGCGATTACAGTCTGTCAGTTCATACAGGTGCAGCTGCCCCACCGCCATCACAGGCAAGCCAGCTCCCACATTGACCGAGTCACCTTCCCGATACCGAGGTTTGCAATGACCTGGCTCCCCCACATCACCGTCGCCACCATCGTCGAAGACAACGGCCGCTTCCTGATGGTTGAAGAACTCAAGGGCGGCCGCGCCGTACTCAATCAGCCCGCCGGCCACCTGGACCCGAACGAAACCCTCACCGAGGCCGCGGTGCGTGAAACCCTCGAGGAAACCGGCTGGGATGTCGAGCCCACTGGCATCGTCGGCATTTACCTGTACACCGCACCGAGCAATGGCGTGACCTATCAGCGCGTATGCTTTATCGCCAAGGCGCTGAAACATCACCCGGATTATCAACTCGACGAAGGCATCCTGCGCGCCCGCTGGCTGACCCGTAACGAGCTGATGACCGTGCGCGATGACTGGCGCAGCGAGCTGATCATCCGCTGTATCGATGATTATCTGGCCGGCCACCGGCACAGTCTCGAATTGATCCGCCCTTCTCTTTAGCCTTAGCGGCTCGGGCCTGATAGAATCGCGTCCTTTTTCAAGACACCCGTTGAAACCCTATGCGTGATCCAGCCCCTTCTGACACACAAAAGAAGCGCGTCATCGTCGGTATGTCCGGCGGCGTGGATTCTTCCGTTTCCGCCGTTCTGCTCATGGAGCAGGGTTATGAGGTGGAAGGCCTGTTCATGAAGAACTGGGAAGAAGACGATGGAACCGAATACTGCACCGCCATGGACGACCTGGCGGACGCCCAGGCCGTGTGCGACAGGATCGGCATCAAGCTGCACACTGCCAACTTCGCCGCCGAGTACTGGGACAACGTGTTCGAGCACTTCCTGGCCGAATACAAGGCCGGCCGCACGCCGAACCCGGACATCCTGTGCAACCGCGAAATCAAGTTCAAGGCGTTCCTCGATTACGCCATGATGCTTGGCGCCGACCTGATTGCCACGGGCCACTACGTGCGCCGTCGCGATATCGATGGCTGCACCGAATTGCTCAAGGGCCTGGACCCGAACAAGGACCAGAGCTACTTCCTGCACGCCGTCGGCGGTGAACAGATTGCCAAGACCCTATTCCCGGTCGGCGAACTGGAAAAGCCCGAAGTGCGCAAGATCGCCGAGAAACACGGCCTGGCCACCGCCAAGAAGAAAGACTCCACCGGGATCTGCTTTATCGGCGAGCGCCGCTTCAGCGATTTCCTCAAGCAGTACCTGCCGGCGCAGCCGGGCGAGATCAAGACCACTGACGGCGAAGTGATCGGCCGTCACCATGGCCTGATGTACCACACCATTGGCCAGCGCCAGGGCCTGGGCATCGGCGGCCTGAAAGACGCAGGTGAAGAGCCTTGGTACGTGCTGGTCAAGGATCTGGAAAACAACGTGCTTGTGGTCGGCCAGGGCAACGAACATCCGCTGCTGTTCTCCGGCGCCCTGCTCGCTTCCGAGATCTACTGGGTCAACCCGATCGACCTGAGCGCGCCACGCCGCCTGACCGCCAAAGTGCGCTATCGCCAGAGCGACCAGCCGTGCACCCTGGAAAAAACCGCCACAGGTTACCGCGCGACCTTCGACGACCCGCAACGTGCGGTCACCCCAGGCCAATCCGTGGTGTTCTACGACGGCGAAATCTGCCTGGGCGGCGGCGTGATTGAAGTTGCGCAAGCCTGGAGCCATCCGGCATGAGCCCGACCCAGGAGCAATTGACGGCGCTGGGCGGGGTCTTCCTCGCGGCAGTCCTGGTGGACAAGATCGCCAAGACCGGCCAGGTGACCGAGGCCGGCCTGACGTGCATGCTCGGCAGCCTGCTGGTGGTTGATCCGAAGGATACCCTGGACGTGTACGGCGGCGACGACCTGAGCCTGCGCGAAGGTTATCGCGCCCTGATCGGCGCCCTCGAACGCGACCCAAGCACCCTGCAGCGCGAGCCGTTGCGCTACGCCCTGTCGATGCTCGGCCTGGAACGGCAGCTAGCCAAGCGCGACGACCTGCTGGAAACCATCGGCAAGCGCCTGCCGCAAATCCAGTCCCAGGTTGAGCACTTCGGCCCGGCCCACGAGAACGTAATCGCGGCCTGCGGGGCGCTTTACCAGGACACCTTGAGCACCTTGCGCCAGCGCATCCAGGTGCACGGCGACATGCGCAACCTGCAGCAACCCAATAACGCCTCGAAGATCCGCGCGCTGCTCCTGGCCGGCATTCGTTCGGCGCGGTTGTGGCGGCAGTTGCGCGGACATCGCTGGCAACTGGTGATCAGCCGACGCAAATTGCTTAAAGAGCTTTACCCGTTGATGCGCAACGAATAAGTCGCATCAGCAGGCCATTTTCAAGCCGTTACGCGTAATACGCCGGTCAGTTGGCAACGGACCGGCGGATTTTTTCATGTATGATACGCGCCCCATTTCGTTGCCCGACTGTCCGAGAACACCCCATGCAGCTCTCTTCGCTCACTGCGGTTTCCCCTGTTGACGGCCGCTACGCCGGCAAAACCCAGGCCCTGCGCCCTATTTTCAGCGAATACGGTTTGATCCGTGCGCGTGTACTGGTTGAAGTGCGCTGGCTCCAGCGCCTGGCCGCTCACCCTGCCATCGGCGAAGTGCCGGCGTTTTCCGCCGAGGCCAACGCTGTATTGAACACCCTGGCGGAAAACTTCTCCCTGGAGCACGCCGAGCGTGTGAAAGAGATCGAGCGCACAACCAACCACGACGTCAAAGCCATCGAGTACCTGCTCAAAGAGCAAGCGGCCAAGCTGCCGGAACTGGCCCAGGTCAGCGAATTCATCCACTTTGCCTGCACCAGCGAGGACATCAACAACCTGTCCCACGCCCTGATGCTGCGCGAAGGCCGTGATGACGTGATGCTGCCGCTGATGCGCCAGACCGCCAACGCCATCCGTGAACTGGCGATCCGTTTCGCTGATGTGCCGATGCTCTCGCGCACCCACGGCCAGCCGGCTTCGCCGACCACCCTGGGCAAAGAGCTGGCCAACGTGGTGTACCGCCTGGAGCGCCAGATCGCTCAAGTGGCCGCCGTGCCATTGCTGGGCAAGATCAACGGCGCCGTGGGCAACTACAACGCCCACCTGTCGGCCTACCCCGAGATCGACTGGGAAGCCAACGCCCGCGCCTTCATCGAAGACGAACTGGGCCTGGGCTTCAACCCTTACACCACGCAGATCGAACCCCACGACTACATTGCCGAGCTGTTCGACGCGATTGCGCGCTTCAACACCATCCTGATCGACTTCGATCGCGATATCTGGGGCTACATCTCCCTGGGCTACTTCAAGCAGCGCACCATTGCCGGTGAAATCGGCTCGTCGACCATGCCGCACAAGGTCAACCCGATCGACTTCGAGAACTCCGAAGGCAACCTCGGCATCGCCAACGCGCTGTTCCAGCACCTGGCCAGCAAGTTGCCGATCTCTCGCTGGCAGCGCGACCTGACCGACTCCACCGTACTGCGCAACCTCGGTGTAGGCTTTGCCCACAGCGTGATCGCGTACGAAGCCAGCCTCAAAGGCATCAGCAAGCTTGAGCTCAACGAGCAGAAAATCGCCGCTGACCTGGATGCATGCTGGGAAGTCCTGGCCGAGCCGATCCAGACCGTGATGCGTCGCTACAACATCGAAAACCCGTACGAAAAACTCAAAGAACTGACACGCGGCAAGGGGATCACCTCTGAAGCGCTGCAGACTTTCATCGACGGCCTGGACATGCCAGCTGCCGCCAAGGCCGAGCTGAAACTGCTGACCCCGGCCAACTACATCGGTAACGCTGTAGAGCAAGCCAAGCGCATCTGATTACCGCAAGACCCTTGAGACGCCCGGCCGCGCCGGGCGTTTTTATTCCAGTCTTAAAAGTGCTTTTTTTCAATAGGTTACACATGAATCCTGATATCCCTCTTCAACTTCTGGGCGGCATCACGGCACGGGAATTCCTGCGCGACTACTGGCAGAAGAAACCCCTGCTGATCCGTCAGGCCATCCCTGACTTCGAAAGCCCGATCGACGCCGACGAACTGGCAGGCCTGGCCCTGGAAGAAGAAGTCGAATCGCGCCTGGTGATCGAACACGGCGAGCGCCCGTGGGAACTGCGTCGCGGCCCATTCGCCGAAGATGCCTTCAGCGCCCTGCCAGAGCGTGAGTGGACCCTGCTGGTGCAGGCGGTCGACCAGTTCGTGCCGGAAGTCGCCGAACTGCTGGAGCACTTCCGTTTCCTGCCAAGCTGGCGTATCGACGATGTGATGATCAGCTTCGCCGCGCCCGGCGGCAGCGTCGGTCCGCACTTCGATAACTACGATGTGTTCCTGCTGCAAGCCCAGGGCAAGCGCAACTGGAAGATCGGCCAGATGTGCAGCTCCGAAAGCCCGCTGCTGCAACACGCTGACCTGCGCATCCTCGCCGAATTCGAAGAAAGCGCCGAATGGGTGCTGGAGCCAGGCGACATGCTCTACCTGCCACCGCGCCTGGCGCACTTCGGCATTGCCGAAGACGATTGCATGACCTACTCGGTGGGTTTCCGCGCCCCGAGCGCCGCCGAAGTGCTGACCCACTTCACCGACTTCCTCAGCCAGTACCTGACTGACGAAGAGCGCTACACCGACGCCGACGCCCAGCCGGTCAGCGACCCACACCAGATTCAGGTCGACGCTCTGGATCGCCTCAAGGGTCTGCTGGCTGAGCACATGAGCGACGAGCGCATGTTGCTGACCTGGTTCGGCCAGTTCATGACCGAGCCGCGCTACCCGGAACTGGTCGCTGGTGAAGAGCTGGGCGAAGAAGACTTCATCAACAGCCTGCAAGATGGCGCGATTCTGGTACGCAACCCAAGCGCGCGCCTGGCCTGGTCTGAAGTCGACGACGATGTATTGCTGTTTGCCAGTGGCCAGAGCCGTTACCTGCCCGGCAAGCTGCGTGAACTGCTGAAGCTGGTGTGCTCGGCCGACGCACTGCACAGCGAAAACCTCAGCGTATGGCTGGCCGACGAAGACGGCCGCGACCTGCTGTGCGAACTGGTCAAGCAAGGCAGCCTGGGGTTCGCGGATGAATAAGATTCACGTAAGTGTCGCGGACTGGCGAAAGGATATCGACGAGATTCGGCGCATTCGTGAAGCGGTATTTATCGCCGAGCAATCGGTTCCAGCCGAGCTCGAGTGGGATGCGGACGACGCTGGCGCCATGCATTTCCTCGCATTCGAAGGCGACTTTCCGATTGGCACCGCACGCCTGCTGCCCAGCGGCGAGATTGGTCGCGTGTCGGTGCTCAAGGACTGGCGCGGGCTGAAGGTGGGCGACAAGCTGATGGAAGCGGTGATTGGAGTGGCTGAAAAGCGCGGCCAGACCCGGCAGTTCCTCAGTGCGCAGGTGTATGCGGCGCCGTTTTATGAGCGGTTGGGTTTCAAGATCGTCAGCGATGAGTTTCTTGAAGTCGGGATTCCGCATGTGGATATGGTGCGCGGGGGCTGACTCAAGACCGAGTCGCCTATATCGGGAGCAAGCCCCCTCCCACATTTGACTGAGTCCATCCTTTGAAATGCGGTCAAAATGTGGGAGGGGGCTTGCTCCCGATAGCCATATCAGCAACACCTCAAAATGCCCTGCCTGCCAGGGCATTTTGCCGTCTACGATTCAACTTGCGCCCCGCCAGGCCGACAAACTGGCACTATCAAGCCAAATGACTCGCAGAGATAACGGACATGTCCCTACGCACCCTGCTCACCGCCCTGCTCCTGACCGCCAGTGTTTCGGCCATGGCTGCCACCGAGGTCGTCAACCTGAGCAACCGCACCAGCGCCGACCTACTGCCCGTGGCGCAGAACTTCATCGGCAAGGACGGCACCGTCAGCGCCTACGGCAACCAGCTTATCGTTAACGCCGACCCTGCGAAGATCGAGGGCTTGCGTACCCTGCTCTCCCAACTGGACACGCCGGCCAAGCGCCTGCTGATCACCGTCGACACCAACGAAACCAACCAGCAGAACAGCGGCGACAGCCAGACCCGCATCATCAGCTATGGCACCGTCAGCCGGGATGGCGGCATCCAGCAGATCCAGGCCAGCGAAGGCGTGCCGGCGCTTATTCAGATCGGCCAGAGCGTACCGCTGACCACCACGCACCAGGATGGCTATGGCCGCCTGCAGAACCAGACCCAGTATCGCAACGTCACCCAGGGCTTTTACGTCACCGCCAGCGTCACCGGCGAGACCGTACACCTGGCTATCAGTACCAACCGTGACCGTATGAGCCAGGAACGTCCTGATGTAGTGAACGTGCAGAGCACCGACACAACCGTCAGCGGACGCTTGGGCGAATGGATTACCCTGGCAGGCATCAATGGCGAAACCCAGGCCGACAAATCTTCTACAACCCGCAGCTACTCTACTCAGGGCCGCGATGACCTGACGGTGCGGGTCAAGGTCGACACCCTGAACTGAAGCACCAAAAACTGACTGGCGAGTCGTATTAGACCAAAGATGTAGTGCCTTGAAAAAAGCACTACAAAACATTTGACGATCCAAAAAAGCATGGGCATGATGGCCTCGCTCCCGCTAATCAGGGGCCCTGGCAAGGGCCTTCGGATCGCCGCTCCAAGTTACCCACCTGAGCCGATTCGTGTCTGTACCGCCCACAAGGCACGTTGGACGAGGTTGCGACTGGAACGAAGTTGTCCCGAGGGACGGAAGCTAACCAGGTAACCCGGCTACGCACTGATGAATCGTACAAAGGCCCACGACGCCCGAAGACCGTTTGCAGTTTGCCCTTACCTGCTCAACTCCGCCTTGAGCCAATCGTTCATCCCGTCGCCTACCCCGCCGAACTTGACTTGAACACCCAAGCTTCTGGTCAGCGAGCAGCCATCACCACGCACTTTGTACGTGGCTGGCAAATGGAATTTTCCACCTAGACCTATGCGACGAGGTTTTTCCCCATGGCACTGACACGCGAACAGCAAATTGCAGCCCTTGAAAAAGATTGGGCTGAAAACCCACGCTGGAAAGGCGTGACCCGCGCTTATTCCGCTGCTGACGTCGTCCGCCTGCGTGGCTCGGTCCAACCTGAGCACACCTTTGCAAAACTCGGCGCCGAGAAGCTGTGGAACCTGGTCACCCAAGGTGCCAAGCCGTCCTTCCGTCCCGACAAAGATTTCGTCAACTGCATGGGCGCCCTCACTGGCGGCCAGGCAGTCCAACAGGTAAAAGCCGGCATCCAGGCGATCTACCTGTCCGGCTGGCAAGTGGCAGCGGACAACAACTCCGCTGAATCCATGTACCCCGACCAATCGCTGTACCCGGTGGACTCCGTACCGACCGTGGTCAAGCGCATCAACAACTCGTTCCGTCGTGCCGACCAGATCCAGTGGAAAGCCGGCAAGAACCCGGGTGACGAAGGCTACATCGACTACTTCGCGCCAATCGTGGCTGATGCCGAAGCCGGTTTCGGCGGCGTACTCAACGCCTACGAGCTGATGAAGAGCATGATCGAGGCAGGCGCTGCCGGCGTGCACTTCGAAGACCAGCTTGCGTCAGTGAAGAAATGCGGCCACATGGGCGGCAAGGTACTGGTACCGACCCAGGAAGCCGTACAGAAGCTGACCGCTGCGCGTTTGGCCGCTGACGTTGCCGGTACTCCGACCATCATCCTGGCCCGTACCGACGCCAACGCGGCAGACTTGCTGACCTCGGACTGCGACCCGTACGACCAGCCGTTCGTGACTGGCGAGCGTACTCAGGAAGGTTTCTATAAAGTCCGCGCCGGCCTCGACCAGGCCATTGCCCGCGGCCTGGCCTACGCGCCGTACGCCGACCTGATCTGGTGCGAGACCGCCAAGCCGGACCTGGACGAAGCTCGTCGCTTCGCCGAAGCGATCAAGAAGGAATACCCGGACCAACTGCTGTCCTACAACTGCTCGCCTTCCTTCAACTGGAAGAAGAACCTGGACGACGCGACCATCGCCAAGTTCCAGCGTGAACTGTCGGCAATGGGCTACAAGCACCAGTTCATCACCCTGGCCGGCATTCACAACATGTGGCACAGCATGTTCAACCTGGCGCATGACTACGCCCGCAACGACATGACTGCCTATGTGAAGCTGCAGGAGCAGGAATTCGCTGACGCCGCCAAAGGCTACACCTTCGTGGCGCACCAGCAGGAAGTGGGTACCGGCTACTTCGACGACATGACCACCGTGATCCAGGGCGGCACCTCGTCCGTGACCGCGCTGACCGGTTCGACCGAAGAAGAGCAGTTCCACTGATCCACTGAGTACACGGCCACTGCGGCCCCAGGGAAGACCTAACCGCAGTGCCGCACAACAATCACGCCCCGACTGGTTCGGGGCGTTTTTTTGCCTGCACAAAACCTACCGATGCACTGCGGACCAAATGTGGGAGGGGGCTTGCTCCCGATAGCGGTGGATCAGCAACAGTTGGGTTGGCTGATACTCAGCTATCGGGAGCAAGCCCCCTCCCACAAGGAATTTTGCGCAAAACATTGATCCAGAGCGGTATTCGCACACATCCAATCGGTTAAAAGAACCGTTGCGACAACTAAGCGACACTCAAGCAAGTAACGGCAACTTCCCCCGCCACATGAGAAACAATCGCTTAAACCCCACGCAAACAATATTCATTATCATTTGGCGCCTGAAAACTTCGTTACAGCTTAAACAAAACATAATTGATGAAAAGCCCGCTAATGCCCACGGCACAAGGGCTACAGCCCCAAGAAGGTGCACTATGTGCTTATTCCACCGAATAATTTCGCCCTGGGAATTTTACTTGCCCGGTGTTTAGCCATAAAATCACCGCGATTGATTGCAGTGCGACATATCGTCACTGCATCGTTACTTTTTCGAGCTCAGAGACCTTTGCTCTCTGTTAAGGATTTCCAGCATGACCGACGCGACAGGACTCATGGCCCACAACTGGGGCTTTGCCATTTTCCTCCTCGGTGTTGTCGGCCTCTGCGCCTTCATGCTCGGTGTTTCCAGCCTCCTTGGGTCAAAAGCCTGGGGCCGCAGCAAAAACGAACCGTTCGAGTCCGGCATGCTACCTACAGGTGGCGCCCGCTTGCGGCTCTCAGCCAAATTCTATCTGGTCGCGATGCTGTTCGTGATCTTCGATATCGAAGCCCTCTTTCTCTTTGCCTGGTCTGTGTCCGTCCGCGAAAGCGGCTGGACCGGATTCGTCGAAGCTCTCGTTTTCATAGCAATTCTGTTGGCAGGTCTTGTCTACCTGTTCCGAGTGGGCGCCCTTGACTGGGCTCCGGAAGCTCGTCGCAAGCGGCAAGCGAAGCTGAAACAATGAGGCTTTGGCGATGCAATACAATCTCACCAGGATCGACCCGGATGCTCCTAACGATCAGTACCCCATCGGCGAGCGGGAAACCGTCTCCGATCCGTTAGAAGACCAAGTCCACAAAAACATCTACATGGGCAAGCTGGAAGACGTGCTGAGTGGCGCGGTCAACTGGGGGCGTAAGAACTCCCTGTGGCCGTACAACTTCGGCCTTTCGTGCTGCTACGTGGAAATGACCACCGCCTTCACGGCGCCCCACGACATCGCGCGCTTTGGCGCCGAGGTTATCCGGGCATCACCGCGCCAGGCGGATTTCATGGTTATCGCCGGTACCTGCTTTATCAAGATGGCGCCGATCATCCAGCGTCTCTACGAGCAAATGCTCGAGCCGAAGTGGGTTATCTCCATGGGTTCGTGCGCCAACTCCGGTGGCATGTACGACATCTACTCCGTGGTTCAGGGGGTCGACAAGTTCCTGCCCGTGGACGTCTACGTGCCTGGCTGCCCGCCCCGCCCTGAAGCTTTCCTGCAAGGCTTGATGCTGCTGCAGGAGTCGATTGGCAAGGAGCGTCGCCCACTGTCCTGGGTTGTCGGCGATCAAGGCGTGTACCGCGCCGAGATGCCGTCACAAAAGGAACAGCGCCGCGAACAGCGAATCGCAGTCACCAACCTGCGCAGCCCCGACGAAGTCTGATCCAGCACCGCTTCTTTTATAGAACGAAAACCTGGCTTCATTCTTTACGTTGACCGAAAGCGATAAAAAACCATGACTACAGGCAGTGCTCTGTACATCCCGCCTTATAAGGCAGACGACCAGGATGTGGTCGTCGAACTCAATAACCGTTTTGGCCCTGACGCCTTCACTGCCCAGGCCACACGCACCGGTATGCCGGTGCTGTGGGTGGCGCGTGCCAAGCTCGTCGAAGTCCTGACCTTCCTGCGCAACCTGCCCAAGCCGTACGTCATGCTCTATGACCTGCATGGCGTGGACGAGCGTCTGCGCACCAAGCGCCAGGGGCTGCCGAGCGGCGCTGATTTCACCGTGTTCTATCACCTGATGTCGCTGGAACGTAACAGCGACGTGATGATCAAGGTCGCCCTGTCGGAAAGCGACCTGAGCATCCCGACCGTGACCGGTATCTGGCCGAACGCCAGCTGGTACGAGCGTGAAGTCTGGGACATGTTCGGCATCGACTTCCCTGGCCACCCACACCTGACGCGCATCATGATGCCGCCGACCTGGGAAGGTCACCCGCTGCGCAAGGACTTCCCTGCCCGCGCCACCGAATTCGACCCGTACAGCCTCAACCTCGCCAAGCAGCAGCTTGAAGAAGAAGCGGCGCGCTTCCGTCCGGAAGACTGGGGCATGAAACGCTCCGGCACCAACGAGGACTACATGTTCCTCAACCTGGGCCCGAACCACCCTTCGGCTCACGGTGCCTTCCGTATCATCCTGCAACTGGACGGCGAAGAAATCGTCGACTGCGTCCCGGACATCGGCTACCACCACCGTGGCGCCGAGAAGATGGCCGAGCGTCAGTCCTGGCACAGCTTCATCCCGTACACCGACCGTATCGACTACCTCGGCGGCGTGATGAACAACCTGCCGTACGTGCTCTCGGTCGAGAAGCTGGCCGGGATCAAGGTTCCGGACCGCGTCGACACCATCCGCATCATGATGGCCGAGTTCTTCCGGATCACCAGCCACCTGCTGTTCCTGGGTACCTATATCCAGGACGTCGGCGCCATGACCCCGGTGTTCTTCACCTTCACCGACCGTCAGCGTGCGTACAAGGTCATCGAAGCCATCACCGGCTTCCGCCTGCACCCGGCCTGGTACCGCATCGGCGGTGTGGCCCACGACCTGCCGAACGGCTGGGAGCGCCTGGTCAAGGAATTCATCGACTGGATGCCCAAGCGTCTGGACGAGTACCAAAAGGCTGCGCTGGATAACAGCATCCTCAAGGGCCGGACCATCGGCGTCGCCCAGTACAACACCAAGGAGGCCCTGGAGTGGGGTGTCACCGGTGCTGGCCTGCGTTCCACCGGTTGCGATTTCGACCTGCGCAAGGCGCGCCCGTACTCCGGCTACGAGAACTTCGAGTTCGAAGTCCCGCTGGCGGCCAACGGCGATGCCTACGACCGTTGCATCGTGCGCGTCGAAGAAATGCGCCAGAGCCTGAAAATCATCGAGCAGTGCATGCGCAACATGCCGGCCGGCCCGTACAAGGCGGATCACCCGCTGACCACGCCGCCGCCTAAAGAGCGCACCCTGCAGCACATCGAAACCCTGATCACGCACTTCCTGCAAGTCTCGTGGGGCCCGGTCATGCCGGCCAACGAGTCCTTCCAGATGATTGAAGCGACCAAGGGTATCAACAGTTATTACCTGACGAGCGATGGCGGCACCATGAGCTACCGCACCCGGATTCGTACTCCAAGCTTCGCCCACTTGCAGCAGATCCCTTCGGTGATCAAAGGCGAGATGGTCGCGGACTTGATTGCGTACCTGGGTAGTATCGATTTCGTTATGGCCGACGTGGACCGCTAAGCATGAACAGCACGCTTATCCAGACAGACCGTTTCACCCTCAGTGAAACCGAGCGCTCGGCCATCGAGCACGAGCTGCATCACTACGAAGACCCGCGCGCGGCGTCGATCGAAGCCTTGAAGATCGTCCAGAAGGAACGTGGCTGGGTGCCCGACGGCGCCCTTTACGCCATCGGCGAGATCCTCGGCATCCCCGCCAGCGACGTTGAAGGCGTGGCGACGTTCTACAGCCAGATTTTCCGTCAGCCGGTCGGCCGTCACATCATTCGCGTGTGCGACAGCATGGTCTGCTACATCGGCGGCCATGAGTCCGTGGTCAGCGAAATCCAGGCCAAGCTGGGTATCGGCCTCGGCCAGACCACCGCCGACGGCCGCTTCACGCTGCTGCCGGTGTGCTGCCTGGGCAACTGCGACAAGGCGCCGGCGTTGATGATCGACGACGACACATTCGGTGACGTACAGCCTGCTGGCGTGACCCAATTGCTCGAGGGCTACCCATGACCCTGACTTCCTTCGGCCCGGCCAACCTGATCAAGCGTTCGGCCGAGACCCACCCGCTGACCTGGCGCCTGCGTGACGACGGCGAGCCGGTATGGCTTGACGAATACCAGGCCAAGAACGGTTACGCCGCAGCGCGCAAAGCCTTCGCCGATATGGCCCAGGACGATATCGTCCAGACCGTGAAGGACGCCGGCCTCAAGGGCCGCGGCGGCGCAGGCTTCCCCACGGGTGTGAAGTGGGGCCTGATGCCCAAAGACGAATCCATCAACATCCGCTACCTGCTGTGCAACGCGGATGAGATGGAGCCCAACACCTGGAAAGACCGCATGCTGATGGAGCAACTGCCCCATCTGCTGATCGAAGGCATGTTGATCAGCGCCCGTGCGCTCAAGACCTACCGTGGCTACATCTTCCTGCGTGGCGAGTACACCACCGCCGCCAAGCACCTCAACCGTGCAGTGGCAGAAGCCAAGGCCGCGGGCCTGCTGGGCAAGAACATCCTCGGTTCCGGCTTCGATTTCGAACTGTTCGTGCACACCGGCGCCGGGCGTTATATCTGCGGTGAAGAAACCGCACTGATCAACTCCCTCGAAGGTCGCCGCGCCAACCCGCGCTCCAAGCCGCCCTTCCCCGCCGCCGTAGGCGTGTGGGGCAAGCCGACCTGCGTGAACAACGTCGAGACCCTGTGCAACGTGCCGGCGATCATCGCCGACGGCGTGGACTGGTACAAATCGTTGGCTCGCGAGGGCAGCGAAGACATGGGCACCAAGCTCATGGGCTTCTCCGGCAAGGTCAAGAACCCGGGTCTGTGGGAGCTGCCGTTCGGCGTGACCGCACGCGAGCTGTTCGAGGACTACGCCGGCGGTATGCGCGACGGCTACACCTTGAAGGCCTGGCAGCCAGGCGGCGCCGGCACCGGTTTCCTGCTTCCTGAGCACCTGGACGCACAAATGTATGCCGGCGGCATCGGCAAGGTGGGCACCCGGATGGGTACCGGCCTGGCAATGGCGGTCGACAACACCGTGAACATGGTCTCGCTGCTGCGCAACATGGAGCAGTTCTTTGCCCGTGAATCCTGCGGATTCTGCACCCCATGCCGCGACGGCCTGCCGTGGAGCGTCAAGCTGCTGATGGCCCTGGAAAACGGCGAAGGCCGCGAGGGTGATATCGAAACCCTGCTGGGCCTGGTCGGCTTCCTCGGCCCAGGCAAGACCTTCTGTGCTCACGCACCGGGCGCCGTAGAGCCATTGGGCAGCGCAATCAAATACTTCCGCTCGGAGTTCGAAGCCGGCATCGCGCCCACCAGCGCCGCCGTCCCGCCTCTGGCGAAGCCGATCGTAGTCGGCGCGTAACGCTTAAACAGGCGAAGGGTCCGTGCCCTTCGCCTGCTCATGTGCTGACGCCGTAAAGGCTGTGTAGATGCACATGAATAACAAGATTCCATTAGCCACGCCCGCTGACAACGGGCCAACGAAGAACTTTGAACCATGGCCACTATCCACGTAGACGGCAAAGCGCTCGAAGTCGATGGGGCAGACAACCTGTTACAGGCGTGTCTGTCACTCGGCCTCGATATTCCGTATTTCTGCTGGCACCCCGCGCTCGGTAGCGTCGGTGCCTGTCGCCAGTGTGCGGTCAAGCAATACACCGACGAGAACGACACCCGTGGTCGTATCGTCATGTCCTGCATGACCCCAGCCACCGACAACACCTGGATCTCCATCGACGATGAAGAGTCCAAGGCGTTCCGCGCCAGCGTTGTCGAATGGCTGATGACCAACCACCCCCACGACTGCCCGGTCTGTGAGGAAGGCGGTCACTGCCACCTGCAAGACATGACGGTGATGACCGGCCACAACGAGCGCCGTTATCGCTTCACCAAGCGTACCCACCAGAACCAGGACCTCGGCCCGTTCATTTCCCACGAGATGAACCGCTGCATCGCCTGCTACCGCTGCGTGCGCTTCTATAAAGACTACGCCGGCGGCACCGACCTGGGCGTCTTCGGCGCCCACGACAACGTGTACTTCGGTCGCGTTGAAGACGGCGTGCTTGAGAGCGAGTTTTCCGGCAACCTCACCGAGGTCTGCCCGACCGGTGTGTTTACCGACAAGACTCACTCCGAGCGCTACAACCGTAAGTGGGACATGCAATTTGCGCCGAGCATCTGCCATGGCTGCTCCAGCGGTTGCAACATCTCCCCGGGCGAGCGCTACGGCGAACTGCGTCGTATCGAAAACCGCTTCAACGGTTCGGTCAACCAGTACTTCCTGTGCGACCGTGGCCGTTTCGGCTATGGCTACGTCAACCGCGAAGACCGCCCACGCCAGCCGCTGCTGGCCGATGGCGCCAAGCTGAGCCTGGACGCCGCGCTGGATAAAGCCGCCGACCTGCTGCGCGGGCGCAATATCGTCGGTATCGGTTCGCCGCGTGCCAGCCTCGAAAGCAACTTCGCGTTGCGCGAGCTGGTCGGTGCCGAGCACTTCTACTGCGGTATCGAAGCCGGCGAGCTGGAGCGCATCCGCCTGGTCCTGCAAGTGCTGAACGACAGCCCGCTGCCGGTTCCGAACATGCGCGACATCGAAGACCACGATGCCATCTTTGTGCTCGGTGAAGACCTGACCCAGACCGCGGCGCGCATTGCCCTGTCGCTGCGCCAGTCGGTCAAAGGCAAGGCCGAAGAAATGGCCGACGCCATGCGCGTACAGCCGTGGCTTGACGCGGCGGTGAAAAACATCGGTCAGCACGCGCTGAACCCGCTGTTCATCGCCTCGCTGGCTGAAACCAAGCTCGACGACATCGCCGAAGAATGCGTGCACGCCGCACCGGACGACCTGGCACGCCTCGGTTTCGCCGTGGCCCACGCCCTCGACGCCAGCGCGCCTGCCGTCGACGGCCTGGACACCGAAGCCGTCGAACTGGCCCAGCGCATCGCCGACGCCCTGCTGGCGGCCAAGCGCCCGTTGATCATTGCCGGTACCTCGTTGGGTTCCAAGGCGCTGATCGAAGCCGCTGCCAACATCGCCAAAGCTCTGAAGCTGCGCGACAAGAACGGCTCCATCAGCCTGGTGGTGCCGGAAGCCAACAGCCTGGGCCTGGCCATGCTCGGTGGCGAGTCCCTGGACGCCGCCCTGCAAGCAGTGACCGACGGCAGCGCCGACGCCATTGTGGTATTGGAAAACGACCTGTACACCCGCACCGCTGCCGCCAAGGTTGACGCTGCGCTGGACGCTGCCAAAGTCCTGATCGTGGCCGACCACCAGAAGACCGCCACCAGCGAGCGTGCCGACCTGGTGCTGCCAGCCGCCACCTTCGCCGAAGGCGACGGTACCCTGGTCAGCCAGGAAGGCCGCGCCCAGCGCTTCTTCCAGGTGTTCGATCCGAAGTACATGGATGCCAGCATCCTGGTGCACGAAGGCTGGCGCTGGCTGCACGCCCTGCGCGCGACCCTGCTGAACCAGCCGATCGACTGGACCCAGCTCGACCACGTGACCGCTGCCACCGCCGCCAGCGCGCCGCAGCTGGCTCGTATTGTCGATGCCGCGCCGTCTGCCGCGTTCCGTATCAAGGGCCTGAAACTGGCCCGTGAACCGCTGCGCTACTCCGGTCGTACCGCCATGCGCGCCGACATCAGCGTGCACGAACCGCGTACCCCGCAAGACATCGACACTGCGTTCGCCTTCTCCATGGAAGGTTACTCGGGCTCGGCCGAGCCGCGTCAGCAGGTGCCGTTTGCCTGGTCGCCGGGCTGGAACTCGCCGCAGGCCTGGAACAAGTTCCAGGATGAAGTCGGTGGTCACATCCGTGCTGGCGACCCGGGCACCCGCCTGATCGAAAGCACCGGTGACGCGCTGAACTGGTTCACTGCGGTACCGCGTCCGTTCAACCCGGCTCCGGGTACCTGGCAGGTCGTGCCGTTCTTCCACCTGTTCGGCAGCGAAGAAACCTCTTCCAAGGCCGCGCCGGTTCAAGAGCGCATTCCTGCCGCTTACGTGTCCGTGGCCAAGTCCGAAGCCGACCGCCTGGGCGTCAACGACGGTGCGCTGCTCAGCCTCAACGTGGCCGGCCAGACCCTGCGTCTGCCGCTGCGTATCAATGACGAGCTGGGTGCCGGCCTGGTTGCACTGCCTAAAGGCATCGCCGGTATTCCGCCTGCCATTTTCGGCAAAACCGTTGACGGTCTGCAGGAGGCAGCGCAATGACTTGGTTCACGCCGGAAGTAATTGACGTGATCATCTCGGTGGTCAAGGCCATCGTGATCCTGTTGGCCGTGGTCGTCGCGGGCGCGCTGCTCAGCTTCGTCGAACGTCGCCTGCTGGGCTGGTGGCAGGACCGTTACGGTCCGAACCGCGTTGGCCCATTCGGCATGTTCCAGATCGCGGCCGACATGCTGAAAATGTTCTTCAAGGAAGACTGGACCCCGCCGTTCGCCGACAAGGTGATCTTCACCCTGGCGCCGGTGGTAGCCATGAGCGCCTTGCTGATCGCCTTCGCGATCATCCCGATCACCCCGACCTGGGGCGTGGCGGACCTGAACATCGGCTTGCTGTTCTTCTTCGCCATGGCCGGTCTGTCGGTGTATGCGGTGCTGTTCGCCGGTTGGGCCAGTAACAACAAGTTCGCCCTGCTGGGCAGCTTGCGGGCCTCGGCCCAGACCGTGTCCTACGAAGTGTTCATGGGCCTGGCCCTGATGGGCATCGTGGTGCAGGTCGGCTCGTTCAACATGCGCGATATCGTCGAGTACCAGGCACAGAACCTGTGGTTCATCATTCCGCAGTTCTTTGGCTTCTGCACCTTCTTCATCGCTGGCGTGGCCGTGACTCACCGTCACCCGTTCGACCAGCCGGAAGCGGAGCAGGAACTGGCCGACGGTTACCACATTGAATATGCCGGCATGAAGTGGGGCATGTTCTTCGTCGGTGAGTACATCGGCATCATCTTGATCTCGGCCCTGCTGGTCACGCTGTTCTTCGGCGGCTGGCACGGTCCGTTCGGCATCCTGCCGCAGTTGGCCTTCTTCTGGTTCTTCTTGAAGACCGCGTTCTTCATCATGCTGTTCATCCTGCTGCGCGCCTCGATTCCGCGCCCACGCTATGACCAGGTGATGGATTTCAGCTGGAGATTCTGCCTGCCGCTGACCCTGATCAATTTGCTGGTGACGGCTGCCGTCGTGTTGTTGAACACGCCAGCAGCCGCGGTTCAGTGAGGATTTGACCCATGTTCAAATATATTGGCGACATCGTTAAGGGTACCGGTACCCAGTTGCGAAGCCTGGTGATGGTGTTCGGTCACGGCTTTCGCAAACGCGACACCCTGCAATACCCCGAAGAAGCGGTGTACCTGCCGCCGCGCTATCGCGGCCGCATCGTACTGACCCGCGACCCCGATGGCGAAGAGCGTTGCGTAGCCTGCAACCTGTGCGCCGTGGCGTGCCCGGTGGGTTGCATCTCCCTGCAGAAAGCTGAAACCGAAGACGGTCGCTGGTACCCGGACTTCTTCCGTATCAACTTCTCGCGCTGCATTTTCTGCGGCCTCTGCGAGGAAGCTTGCCCGACCACCGCAATCCAGCTCACACCGGATTTCGAGATGGCCGAGTTCAAACGTCAGGACCTGGTGTACGAGAAAGAAGATCTGCTGATCTCTGGTCCCGGTAAAAACCCTGATTACAACTTCTATCGTGTTGCAGGTATGGCCGTTGCCGGTAAGCCGAAGGGCGCCGCACAAAACGAAGCCGAGCCGATCAACGTGAAGAGCTTGCTGCCTTAAGGAAGAAAGATGGAATTCGCTTTCTATTTCGCATCGGGTATTGCAGTGGTGTCCACGCTTCGCGTGATCACCAACACCAACCCCGTGCACGCCCTGCTCTACCTGATCATTTCGCTGATCGCCGTGGCCATGACCTTTTTCAGCCTCGGCGCACCGTTCGCCGGTGTACTGGAAGTGATCGCCTACGCCGGCGCCATCATGGTGCTGTTCGTGTTTGTGGTGATGATGCTCAACCTGGGGCCGGCTTCGGTCGCCCAGGAGCGCGTCTGGCTCAAGCCCGGCATCTGGCTCGGCCCGGTTGTCCTCGCAGCATTGCTGCTGGGTGAACTGCTGTATGTACTGTTCGCTCACCAGAGCGGCCAGGCCATCGGCCACACCACCGTAGACGCCAAAGCCGTGGGCATCAGCCTGTTCGGCCCGTACCTGCTGGTGGTCGAACTGGCTTCGATGCTGCTGCTCGCCGCAGCCATCACCGCCTTCCACTTGGGCCGCAACGAAGCCAAGGAGCAATGACGATGCCTGCTATCCCTTTGGAGCATGGTCTGGCGGTCGCCGGCATCCTGTTCTGCCTTGGCCTGGTCGGCCTGATGGTGCGCCGTAACATTCTGTTCGTGTTGATGAGCCTGGAAATCATGATGAACGCCGCGGCACTGGCGTTCATCGTGGCAGGCGCACGTTGGGGCCAGCCGGATGGACAAGTCATGTTCATCCTGGTGATCAGCCTGGCAGCCGCCGAAGCCAGTATTGGCCTGGCGATCCTGCTGCAGCTGTATCGTCGCTTCCACACGCTTGATATCGACGCTGCCAGTGAGATGCGCGGATGAACATGATCTTTCTGACTTTCGTATTCCCCCTGATCGGTTTCCTGCTGCTGTCGTTCTCTCGCGGGCGCTGGTCGGAAAACCTCTCGGCCTTGATCGGCGTGGGTTCCATCGGCCTGTCGGCCATCGTGGCCGCCTACGTCATCTGGCAATTCAACGTGGCGCCGCCAGAAGGCGGTCACTACACCCTGGTGCTGTGGCAGTGGATGTCGGTGGAAGGCTTCAAGCCCAACTTCGCCCTCTACGTCGACGGCCTATCGATCACCATGCTCGGCGTGGTGGTCGGTGTAGGCTTTTTGATCCACCTGTTCGCGTCCTGGTACATGCGCGGTGAAGCGGGCTACTCGCGCTTCTTCTCGTACACCAACCTGTTTATCGCCAGCATGTTGTTCCTGGTGCTCGGCGATAACCTGTTGTTCCTGTACTTCGGCTGGGAAGGCGTGGGCCTGTGCTCGTACCTGTTGATCGGTTTCTACTACAGCAACCGCAACAACGGCAATGCGGCACTCAAGGCATTTATCGTCACCCGTATCGGCGACGTGTTCATGGCCATTGGCCTGTTCATCCTGTTCCAACAGGTGGGCACGCTGAACATCCAGGAACTGCTGGTGCTGGCACCGCAGAAATTCCAGGTCGGCGACTTCTGGATCACCCTGGCGACCCTGATGCTGCTGGGCGGCGCCGTGGGTAAATCCGCGCAACTGCCGCTGCAAACCTGGCTGGCGGATGCGATGGCTGGCCCTACACCGGTTTCGGCACTGATCCACGCCGCAACCATGGTGACCGCCGGTGTCTACCTGATCGCCCGTACCCACGGCCTGTTCACCCTGGCACCGGACATCCTGCACCTGGTAGGCATCGTCGGTGGCGTGACCCTGGTACTGGCCGGCTTCGCCGCGCTGGTGCAAACCGACATCAAGCGTATCCTCGCCTACTCGACCATGAGCCAGATCGGCTACATGTTCCTGGCCCTGGGCGTTGGCGCCTGGGACGCGGCGATCTTCCACCTGATGACCCACGCGTTCTTCAAGGCGTTGCTGTTCCTCGCCTCCGGTGCGGTGATCGTCGCCTGCCACCACGAGCAGAACATCTTCAAGATGGGCGGCCTGTGGAAGAAACTGCCACTGGCCTACGCCAGCTTCATCGTCGGTGGTGCCGCACTCGCAGCCCTGCCGTTGGTGACCGCCGGTTTCTACTCCAAGGACGAAATCCTCTGGGAAGCGTTTGCCAGCGGTAACCAGAACCTGCTCTACGCAGGCCTGGTGGGTGCGTTCATGACCTCGCTGTACACCTTCCGCCTGATCTTCATCACCTTCCACGGTGAAGCCAAGACCGAAGCACACGCAGGCCATGGCATCTCCCACTGGCTGCCACTGTCGGTGCTGATCATCCTGTCGACCTTCATCGGCGCCATGATCACTCCACCACTGGCCGGCGTATTGCCAGAAAGCGTCGGCCATGCCGGCGGCGCAGACAAGCACAGCCTGGAAATCGCCTCGGGCGCCATTGCCATCGCCGGTATCCTGCTGGCCGCCCTGCTGTTCCTCGGCAAGCGTCGCTTCGTGACCGCCGTGGCCAACAGTGGCATCGGGCGCTTCCTGTCGGCCTGGTGGTTCGCTGCCTGGGGCTTCGATTGGCTCTACGACAAACTGTTCGTCAAGCCATACCTCGCCATCAGCCATGTACTGCGCAAAGACCCACTCGACCAGACCATCGGTTTGATCCCGCGCGCCGCCAAGGCCGGTCACACCGCCCTGAGCCGCAGCGAGACTGGCCAACTGCGTTGGTATGCAGCGTCCATGGCGGCCGGTGCCGTGCTGGTGATCGGCGCCATCGTCGTGGTAGCGGTCTGACTATGTTTAAGTGCACTGCGTACTTTGCAAACTTGCGAAAGGAAACGAGCCCGTCATGATTCTGCCCTGGCTAATCCTGATTCCCTTTATCGGCGGCCTGCTCTGCTGGATGGGTGAACGCTTCGGCGCCACCCTCCCACGCTGGATTGCGTTGCTGACCATGTCCCTGGAACTCGCACTCGGCCTCTGGCTGTGGGCCCTTGGTGACTATTCATTCGCTCCGGCACCGGGTGTCGATCCCACCTTCGCGCTTGAATTCAAGCACGTGTGGATCCAGCGCTTCGGCATCAATGTGCACCTGGCCCTCGACGGCCTGTCGCTGTTGATGATCCTGCTGACCGGCCTGCTGGGTATCCTCTCGGTACTCTGCTCCTGGAAAGAGATCCAGCGTCACGTGGGCTTCTTCCACCTGAACCTGATGTGGATCCTGGGCGGCGTGGTCGGCGTGTTCCTGGCGCTGGACCTGTTCATGTTCTTCTTCTTCTGGGAAATGATGCTGGTGCCGATGTACTTCCTCATCGCGCTCTGGGGTCACAGTTCTTCGGACGGCAAGAAAACCCGGATCTACGCGGCGACCAAGTTCTTCATCTTCACCCAGGCTTCCGGCCTGATCATGTTGGTGGCGATCCTGGGCCTGGTCCTGGTCAACTTCAACAGCACCGGCGTGATTACGTTCAACTACGCCGACCTGTTGAAAACCAAGATGTCGCTGACCACCGAGTACATCCTGATGCTCGGCTTCTTCATCGCCTTCGCGGTGAAGCTGCCAGTGGTGCCGTTTCACTCCTGGTTGCCTGACGCTCACGCCCAGGCGCCGACTGCCGGTTCCGTGGACCTGGCCGGTATCCTGTTGAAGACGGCGGCCTACGGCCTGCTGCGTTTCGCCCTGCCGCTGTTCCCGAATGCCTCGGCCGAGTTCGCGCCGATCGCCATGACCCTGGGTCTGATCGGGATCTTCTACGGTGCGTTCCTGGCCTTCGCGCAAACCGACATCAAGCGCCTGATTGCCTTCTCGTCCGTTTCCCACATGGGTTTCGTACTGATCGGCATCTACTCCGGCAGCCAACTGGCGCTGCAAGGCGCAGTGATCCAGATGTTGGCCCACGGTGTTTCGGCCGCTGCCCTGTTTATCCTCAGTGGTCAGTTGTACGAGCGCCTGCACACCCGTGACATGCGTGAAATGGGTGGCGTGTGGTCGCGCATTGCTTATCTGCCGGCGATCAGCCTGTTCTTCGCCGCTGCATCCCTGGGCTTGCCGGGGACCGGTAACTTCATCGGCGAATTCCTGATCCTGATGGGTGCCTTTGTACAGACGCCGTGGATCAGCGCCATTGCTACCTCCGGCCTGGTGTTCGGTTCGGTGTACTCGCTGATCATGATCCACCGCGCCTACTTCGGCCCGGCCAAGTCCGACACCGTCCTGCAAGGGATGGATGCGCGCGAACTGATCATGGTGCTCGGCCTTGCGGTGTTGCTGATCTTCATCGGCGTGTACCCGCAACCGTTCCTGGACACTTCTGCCGCAACGATGCATGGCGTGCAGCAGTGGTTCGGCACCGCCTTCTCTCAACTCGCTTCGGCCCGGTAAGAGCGCTATGGAATTCACGATCCAACACTTTATCGCGCTTGCGCCGCTGCTGATTACCAGCCTCACCATCGTGGTGGTGATGCTGGCAATCGCCTGGCGCCGCAATCACTCGCAAACGTTCCTGCTGTCCTGCGCCGGGTTGAACCTGGCCCTGCTGTCGATCATCCCGGCCCTCAAGGTCGCGCCATTGGGGGTGACCCCGCTGATGATGGTCGATGACTTCGCGCTGCTGTACATCGCCCTGATCCTGGTGGCGACCCTGGCCTGCGTCACCCTCGCCCACGCCTACCTCGGCGAAGGCGGCACCGGCTACCCGGGTAACAAGGAAGAGCTGTACCTGCTGATCCTGCTGGCTGCGGCCGGCGGTATCGTGCTGGTCAGCGCGCAGCACCTGGCCGGCTTGTTCATCGGCCTGGAACTGCTGTCGATCCCGACCTACGGCCTGGTGGCCTACGCCTTCTTCAACAAGCGCTCCCTGGAAGCCGGTATCAAGTACATGGTGCTGTCGGCCGCCGGTTCCGCGTTCCTGTTGTTCGGTATGGCCCTGCTCTACGCCGAAGCCGGCAGCCTGAGCTTCACCGGTATCGGCCAGGCCCTGGCCGCCACCAACAGCCCGGCGCCGATTGCCCAGCTGGGCCTGGCGATGATGCTGATCGGCCTGGCGTTCAAGCTCTCCCTGGTACCCTTCCACCTGTGGACCCCGGACGTGTACGAAGGCGCCCCGGCGCCGGTGGCCGCGTTCCTGGCGACTGCGTCGAAGGTAGCGGTATTTGCGGTGATGGTGCGTCTGTTCCAGATCTCCCCTGCCGCCAACACCGGCGTGCTGAGCAACGTGCTGACCGTAATCGCCATTGCGTCGATCCTGTTCGGTAACCTGCTGGCGCTGACCCAGAACAACCTCAAGCGCCTGCTGGGTTACTCGTCCATCGCCCACTTCGGCTACCTGCTGATCGCCCTGGTGGCGAGCAAGGGCCTGGCCGTGGAAGCCATTGGCGTGTACCTGGTCACCTACGTGATCACCAGCCTCGGCGCCTTCGGCGTGATCACGCTGATGTCCTCGCCTTACAAAGGCCGTGACGCCGATGCCCTGTACGAATACCGCGGCCTGTTCTGGCGCCGTCCGTACCTGACTGCCGTGCTGACCGTAATGATGCTGTCCCTGGCCGGCATTCCGCTGACCGCGGGCTTTATCGGCAAGTTCTACATTGTCGCAACCGGTGTTGAAGCCCACGAGTGGTGGTTGGTAGCGTCCCTGGTATTGGGCAGCGCCATCGGCGTGTTCTACTACCTGCGCGTGATGGTCACCCTGTACCTGATCGAGCCCAACCTGCGCCGTGTGGATGCCGAGTTGCATTGGGAACAGAAGGCAGGCGGCGTGATGCTGCTGGCCATCGCCCTGCTCGCGTTCTTCCTGGGCGTGTACCCACAACCGTTGCTCACCTTGGTGCAGCATGCGGTGCTGGGGGTTTGATCGCTTAGGTTGATGCAGTCAACAGAACGGCGCCTTTGGGCGCCGTTTTGCGTTTCCCAGGATCTGCTTTTCCCCTCCCCTGCTCGCTGAATTTTCCTCCTCGATCTGCCTCTTCATCCGGCATCTACCCGATGAAGCCGGCCGTATGGTGTTTGCGTTTTAGGAAAGTTCCCACAGCGCGGTCACTTGACCTAACGCGAGTGGGCCACCAAACTCTACGCAGGCTACGTACAGAACATGGATGCTCTATTTATCGAACTGCCGGCATTCGAGCGGCATCGCAAGGACTATCTGAGTGAGGAGCTTTTCCAGGGTTTTCAACAGGAGTTAATGAAAAACCCCGAAGCAGGAGATGTGATCGAAGGAACGGGCGGGTTGAGAAAGGTTCGCTTCGTTGATGAAAGGCGAAACAAAGGCAAGCGTGGTGGCCTGCGAGTCATTTACTACTGGTGGTCAGGCGGCACGCAATTCTGGTTATTCACCTTGTACGGCAAGCACGAACAGAGCGACCTGACACCCCACCACAAGAAAGCTCTTAAACACATGCTGGACAGGGAAATCAAAGCGAGAACACATCATGAAACGTGACATCTTTTCCGAACTGGTCGAAGGCTTCGACGCCCTGGCCGATGAGCGCCAGGGTAAAATCACCCTGCGCAACCACAAGGTCCACCTTAACAAGCTGGCGCCGCTCACCGCTGATGAGGTGATCGCCGTGCGCCAGCAACTCAACCTTTCCCGGTCGGTATTCGCCATGTACCTGCGTACCAACACCCGCACCCTGGAGAACTGGGAACAAGGCCGGGCCAAGCCCAACGCCCAGGCCGTCACCCTGATCCGTCTGGTAGCGCGTTTTCCTGAAACCGTGGCGCAACTTGCCGCATTGGGCTGACCTGCGAAAGCAAAAAAAACGCCCCGATTATCGAGGCGTTTTTTGCAGTACAACAGCGTCAGAATGCAATACCGACCTTGAAGCCGTATTCGTCACGCTTGAGCTTGGTGTTGTCGGCCACATAGGAGTCGTCGTCGAGCTTGTACTCGGTGCGGGTGTAGTACAGGCCCGCCATCACTGGCAGGTCGCCCTTCTGGTTCATCAGCAGGCTGACTTCAGCATAGGGGTTGGTGCGGTCCTTGAGGTCCACGCTGTCGCTGCCAACGCCGTCTACCTTGAGTTTGGCACGGCCATCGATGGTGTGACGGGCGCCGGCTTCAACGCGCAGCGTCATGTCATCGAACTGGTGGTTGTAGCCCAGCGCAGCCTTGGCGAACGGCGACTTGTTGGTCAGCTTCATATCGTAGCCATTGGTGTCCGGCTCATAGCGGGTCCAGGTGTAGCCACCGCCTACGATCACGTCGACGAAGTTGCGCGCATCCAGCGCGGCACGCCAGCCGAGGTCAAGGTCGGCCTGGCCTTCCTTGAGCTTGTTGTCGCTTTTTTCGCCGTACTTGGCTTCGATACCGGCCTGGTAGATGAAGCCGGACTCGGCGGTGAGCTTGTTGCCGAAGTTATAGAACAGGCCCGCTTCAGGCATGTGGTCCTTGTCGCTTTCGCTACCGCCTTCCAGCTTGAAGTCGTTGTAGCTACCCAGGATCCCGAACGTGGAGATCGGGTCGGTGGAAGGTGCAGCGAACACCACGCCAGGCGCAGCGACCAGGGCCAGCAACGAGGTGTTCTTGAGAAATTTTCCGAATAGTTTGGACATCGTTTTACATCTCCATTTTAAGGTGGGCAAAGTATTCAGGAATCGGTTCGAACCTTGGCGTTTGCAAAAAGTTCGAACGGATTTGCACCAAAATGGAGAAAAAACGGTTCAGCGAAGGCTCTATCTCAATATTCTTCAGGATTCGTGCGGATAAGGCTTTCAACGGCTTCGCGAAGTCGAGGCTGATCCGGCAGCTGAATCCCGAACGTGTCGTGCAATAGCGCCAGCAACTCGTCGGCACTCTGAAGCGTGCGCTTTTCACTGGGCCGATCCAGGTAATGAAGCGCATAGTGGGCGTTGGCCAAGGTATGACGTTTACCGGGGGCAAGCAGCGCGGCCTTCAACTGCCCAACGAACGGCGACCCTGGGTGCGTGGAGACGTACCAGTTGCCGATTTCGTAGTCGATATCTGCCTGCACTTGCAGATCGAACACGTACAAGCCGCGCCACTCTTCACCGACCTGGGCCCACAATGTGTAGCTGCCCTGATTGCATGTCAGGCGAAAAGGCTCATGGGCAGTGGCTTGGGGAGCTTCGTTGTCCAGTTGCAACGGGCTGCTGGGGACCATGCCACCGAAGCCGACATCGGTGATATAGCGCACGCCGTCGAGGGTCACCAGGCTCAGACGATGAGTACGGCCGGTGTGGGCGTCCGGTGGCCCGCCAATCACCACACGACCGGTAATGCCGCGAGCCTCATAGCCCAGCTCCTGCAACAAGGCCAGGAACAGCTGGTTCAACTCATAGCAATAGCCGCCGCGTCCTTGGTGCAACACCTTCTGTGTGACGCTTTGCAGGTCAATCGGCACCGGCGCGTGCATCAGGGTCGACAGGCTTTCAAAGGCAAAGGTGCAGACATGGCGCAGCTGCAAGTCCCGCAGGGTCTGCAAGGTGGGTGCCGGTGGCGAGGCATAGCCCAGGCGTTGCAGGTACAGGCGGCTATCCGTGGGTGTGAGCATGGCGCGATCCTCGGGCGCAGGGCAAGAGCGTCACTATGCCGCGCCACTGCGTACGTTGTCATTTTGAATGAACCTTTTAGAACGCTGGCCTATCCATCTATAACAAGACAGGGAGGCAACATGAGTACCGCAAAAATCTACACCATCCACTATCAGCTACACGGTAAACCCAAGTCTTTCGTGGTGCGCGCCGAGGTGATGAATAACGCCGAAGCCTGGCACTGGGCGGCCGTTGATGCCGACATTGCCCATGTCAGCCGCATCGGCCGCGTCGGTCACGAGCAAGTGAAAAAAACCACCCGGCCCTGGGCGGAAAAATACGGCATCACCGACGTCAGTTGGACCCCACCCAAATAAACAAAGCCCCGCACGACGGCGGGGCTCGATTCACTTCTTCAAGTCGCCCAACGGATCGTAGGGCGGCTTTTTCTCAGATGACTTTTTCTCATCCAGCGGCGCAATAGCCGGACCTACCGGGTCGACCTGAGGGTCGGCCACATCTGGCGAGTCCGGGTCGAAACCCAGCTCATCCTTGCCACTGGCGTGCTCGTTGGAGTGGGGACCATCGGTACGTTTGTTCATCACATGCTCCTGCTAAAGCGGGCGCGCTTTGTCGTGGAGGTTTTCCAGGTCTTGTTCGACGTGCTCGACATCGTTGTCGGGGCCACGCTCTTTGGGATCGTTGGGGCGCAAAGCATCGTTGTCGCGCTCCTCCTCCCCTGGGGTGCGGTTCGGATCAGGTGTACCTGGCGGTGGCTGCTTGTGTTCAGACATGATGGCTTACCTCATGAGGGGCTTCACAGGTTTAGAGAAACCGTGCGCAGTCATCGTTCAACTTCATTGCTGCAAGCATGAGAAGATGACCGCCCTTTCTGGAGACCTGACCCGGATGTTCGAGCTCAAACCCTGCGACCCTGTCACCTACCGTCAACAGACCCGCCGCAGCACGCTGATAGTGGCCGTACTGTTCCTGGCCCTGGCCATGCTGTTGTCGAGCCTGGCGGTGATGCTGTTCGGTGAGCCTGGCGGGGACAACTTTCGCTTCAATGTCGGCGGTGTATTTGCCGGGGTGTTGATCACCGTCGCACTGGTACGTGGCCCGTTCTGGTCCCAGCCCTGGCTGGCGCCGGCGGTGTATGGCTGGCAGCTCAAGCGCAGCCTGATGAGCGTGACCAACGTAATGCACAAGGTCACCGAGCGGGTACAAGCCAACGACCCGGCCGCCATCAAACTGTTGCGTTTCTATCACATGGGGCTGACGCAAATGCATGAGCTGGATGCCAACTCCAGCGCCCAGGCGCAACTGGTCGGCGAGATCGACGCACACAAGACCAAGATGCACGCACTGGGGATCGATACCGAACAAACCCGGCTTGACCCCGCGTGGCTGGAAACGCTCAAAAGCGCTTGAGGCGTACGTCAGGGAGCAGGCAAAGGTCGTTAAAAAACCAAACTCAGGTCCAGACGCCCTTCCCTGACCGGGGGACACCAGTAATAGCCACCAGTCAATGGCTTACTGATGCGATACAAACCATCGACAATCCCATCCTCCAACCCGCTCATACGCCGAAGCTGCGCCTCAAATGCATCGAAGGAATGACCAAACGCAAGAAACATCAATCCTGCCTGGCCATTCTCGGCCCAAGGCATCGAGCGTCGCACCACGAAGGCTTCCGGGGTGAAGCTTTCCTGGGCTGTGCGCTTGGTGTGGGCCGATTCCGGAGCGTCGTCGAGTTCTTCGTTGTCGCCATGGCGGCGGCCGATGATGTGGTCACGCTCCTGCGCAGGCAACGCGGCGAACCCGTCGAGGTCGTGCTGCCATTGCTGGATAGCGGCAAAGCTGGCACCGCTGTCGGTCAAGGCGGCTTCCACGGCGGCATCGTCGTGGGGGTTTTCGGTGCCGTCTTCGTAATCGGTCAGGTCAAAGCCGGTCTTGTAGCGGAAGCCTTCAGTCGATTGCACCAGGCGAAACGCCGGGGCCAGGGCTTTCTCGATGGCACGACTACGCAGCAGCAACTCGCCACGATCCACCCCATGCAGCCATACCCACAGCGCCTGTTGAGTCGAAGGGTTGTCAGCGCCAGGGCCGCTGACGGCGGGGAATGCACGCAGCCCTTCAATTTCGGCGCCCAGCGCCTTTACCAGCGGTTCACCGAAACCGACCACGGCCGCCGCATCCGTCAACTGCACCAGCGCGTCCAGCGCCGCGGGCACGGCTTGCAGGGAATCGAGGGCGAAAAACAGATGGCGGGCCTGCAAAGGCACCGGTGCGGCAAGAATGCCCGGCTGGTACTGACTCATGTGAACTCCTTCTGAAAAGCCGCGCAGTTTACCCGACGCGCACCGCGCTGCGAACAACAATGCGCGTAAGCCTTGCCTTAGAGCCGCTAGTTGGGTGACTCTCTAGTCATGTTTTGCAACTATTCCAGGGGTAGCGACATGACCACCAGCAACCTGCTCGCCCAGCTGTTTCCCACTTCCGTCACCCAGATTCCCGAGCAATTTCGCCTGGCGGCGCCCATTGAGCAGCGTGATTACCTGGTCGATGGCCAGTTGCGGGTGTGGAACGGCCCGCTCGCTCGCGTGCAAAGCCCGGTGCAACTGGGCGATGAGCGCGTGCATATCGGCAGCACGCCATTGCTGGATGCCGACACCGCCCTCACCGCCCTGGATGCCGCCGTGCGTGCCTATGACCGTGGCCAGGGTGAGTGGCCGACAATGCGCGTTGTCGAACGTATCCAGCACGTCGAGGCATTTTTACGGCGTATGCGCGAACAGCGCGATGCGGTGGTGAAGCTGCTGATGTGGGAAATCGGCAAGAACCTCAAGGATTCGCAGAAAGAATTCGACCGCACCTGCGACTACATCACCGACACCATCAACGCCCTCAAGGAACTCGACCGCCGTAGCAGCCGTTTCGAGCTGGAACAGGACACACTCGGGCAAATCCGCCGCGTACCGCTGGGCGTGGCGCTGTGCATGGGGCCTTACAACTACCCGTTGAACGAGACCTTCACCACGCTGATCCCGGCGTTGATCATGGGCAATACCGTGGTGTTCAAGCCGGCCAAACTTGGTGTGCTGTTGATCCGCCCCTTGCTGGAGGCGTTCCGCGACAGCTTCCCGGCCGGGGTGATCAACGTGATCTACGGCAGCGGCCGCGAAACCGTGAGCGCGCTGATGGCCAGCGGCAAGATCGATATCTTTGCCTTTATCGGCACCAACAAGGCCGCCAGCGACCTGAAAAAGCTGCACCCCAAGCCGCACCGCTTGCGAGCCGCCCTGGGCCTGGACGCGAAAAATCCCGGCATCGTGCTGCCCGAGGTGGACCTGGATAACGCGGTGAGTGAAGCGGTCACCGGTTCGTTGTCGTTCAACGGCCAGCGTTGCACTGCATTGAAGATCCTGTTCGTGCATGAAGATGTCGTCGATAGCTTTATCGAGAAATTCAACACCAAACTCGCGACGCTCAAGCCCGGTATGCCCTGGGAAGACGGCGTGGCGCTGACGCCACTGCCCGAGGTGGGCAAGGTGGATTACCTCAACGAACTGGTGGCCGATGCCGCACGGCATGGGGCCAAAGTGATGAATGCCGAGGGTGGCAGCAGCCGTGGTTCGTTCTTCTACCCGGCGGTGCTGTATCCGGTGAACCCGCAGATGCGCGTCTACCATGAAGAGCAATTCGGCCCGGTGGTGCCGATCGTGCCCTACCGTGACCTGGAGACCGTGATCGACTACGTGCTGGATTCGGATTTTGGCCAGCAACTGAGTATCTTCGGCACCAACCCCGTCGCCGTCGGGCGCCTGGTGGACACCTTTGCCAACCAGGTCGGTCGCATCAATATCAACGCCCAGTGCCAGCGCGGGCCGGACACCTTTCCGTTCAACGGCCGCAAGAACTCGGCCGAGGGCACGCTGTCGGTGCATGACGCCTTGCGCGTGTTTTCGATCCGTACCCTGGTGGCGACCAAGTTCCAGGAGAGTAACAAGGCGTTGGTCAGCGATATCCTGCGCAACCGTGACTCGAGCTTCCTGACGACCGATTACATTTTCTGAAGCCAACCCCGTTCCAATGTGCAGACAGGTCAGTGTGGGAGCTGGCTTGCCTGCGATGCCGGCGCCTCGGTCTTTCAGTCAGGTCGCGGTGATGCTATCGCAGGCAAGCCAGCTCCCACATTGAGTCGAGCACATTCATACATTTGAGGCCACTTCAATACCGATGAACCTGCCCATTTTTGCCCGGCGCCTGCTGCGCCCCCTGCTCGACCCGTACCGGCGCTTTCGCCACGCCAAGCTGATCCACGCCGCGCGCGTATCCGTCGGTTTGCTGGCGACCATCCTGCTCACCAGTGGCCTGAACCTGCCCCACGGGGAATGGGCATCGGTGACCATGCTGATCGTGATCGGCGGCTTGCAGCACCATGGCAATATCGGCAAGAAAGCCGTCGAGCGCGCCTATGGCACCTTGATCGGCGCCAGCGTCGGTTTACTGCTGGTGGTGCAACAGGCTTACTTCGGCCTGCCGCTGTTGACCTATCTGTTGATGTCATTGGTGTGCGGGTTCTTTTCCTACCATGCCATCGGCAAGGGCGGTTACATCGCGCTGCTGTCGGCTATCACAGTGTTTATCGTTGCCGGCCACGGTGACAACCCGATATCAGATGGCTTATGGCGCACGGTCGATATCCTGATCGGTATCGTGCTGGCCTTGGCGTTTTCCTTTGCCTTGCCGCTGTATGCCGTATATTCGTGGCGTTACAACCTGGCCAGTGCGTTGCGCGACTGCGCGCAAATTTATAGTCGGATCATCAATGGCCAATCGGTGACCGACGATGAACACCTCAAACTGCTCAACCGCTTGAACGCGGCGATGTTGCAACTGCGTTCATTGATGCCATCGGTGTCCAAGGAGGTGCGGATTTCCATGACCGAACTGGACGCGATCCAGCGTCATCTGCGCATGTGCATCAGCACTCTGGAGATTCTCGGCAATACCCGCCCGGATCCTCGGAATGAGCAAGCGATGGCACGGATGCAGGTGATGTTGAAGGCCGAGCATCGGCAGATTCGGGTGCAATTGGTAGGGATGGCACGGGCGTTGAAGTCGGGGGTGACGGAGCGGTTGGAGCGATCGAGTAGTGTTACGTCGAACGTCACGCTGCTGGAGGCCCCGGTACACAACGGGCTGGACGGCTACCGGCTGTTGACGCTGCAACTGGCCGCGAATATTGATGGGATGCGCGAGCGGCTCTTCAGAAGTTCGGCGCGCTGGAAGATTTGATATCACAGCAAAAACGGAACAGATCTATCTTGAATAGATCTGTTCCGTTTTTAGTTAGGACTGACCCACAAATAAAATAGATCCACCCCTTTTCATTGCGCGTTACTTCTTACTCTCATTTTTCATTTAATCGAGGCGATATACGCCTATGTAGTAGACGTGAAAGTCATTGCCCCCTTGAGAGCCTGAACCGCCCCCTAGATCTTGATAGTTATGAAGCACAACGGAAGCCGGCCCGTTAGCCGCCGGTATGAAGGACAAATTTTGTTGGCCTTCAATATAGCCGGAATTTGGAACTGTAAATTTCGGTATAGCAACCTGCGAGCCCACGAGAACAGCCGTGATGGGCGGGACACCACCGGACGGACTAGTGTTCCCGATGGAATAACTGATGCTATAGCGATGCACTCTATTAAAGTTAAATGTCCTTGAGATCACTGCGCCAGCATTAGAGGGATGGGGAGTATCCACATACAAACCAAGGACACCAAACGTAGCGCCCAGACCGCCTCTTCCTAAAGTCCATCCGCCTAAATTTCCAGTGTTAAAGTAATGGCCGACATCTGTCCAAGGGTCTGCCTTGGTATATTGAGCGTTGTTAAAAATAACGGCTTTTGACTTATCATTACTGCCGTCAAACGTTACCTCACAGGTTATCGTTATTCGTGTACCATTCGTTATGCGCTTCAGCCAACTACGCAGTACTTCCTTGTTTGCAAGCCCATTAACAGCCTCTGTTGCGGTGATTGCCACACCATTGAGAACAGTTAGCGGGGTTACGCCTGCACCGCTGCAAATCAACCAGACCCGTTGCCCTGTGTGACTCAACGACCATTTGAGCACTGCAGCCGTGGCGCTACCCGCGAAATTGTTGACATCCAGCGTACCGCCAGAAGCAATGTTGTTGATCCGTGGCTGCGGCAAACTGGCAGCAAGAATGGTATTGACCGTCACCGTCTGCACATTTGACGGAATCGGCTCTGCCACGCCCGGCCGTTCTACCGAATACTTCAAGCACACGGTACTGTTCACACTGCGGTGCAAGACCTTGGCCGAGGTCAGGTTGAATACCAGCGTGCCTCCATCCTGCCCCTGCTCGCGGGTTGAATAAGAGGTGCCGTCGGCAAAAAACCAGTAAAGCGTGATGAAATCTTGCCCACTCATACCGTCATAGCGAACCGTTGCCGTCGTATTGTGTTCAATGGGCAGCGGGTCCACCGTCACGTTCGGCCCGGTGTCGGTGGTGCCATTGATAAACGGGTGGGGCAATACGCTCGGCAGGGACTGGATGGTGTAGTGGCGCTCGCGGAACAACACCGCATTGGCCTTGTTGAAACTGCGATCAAAGCAGACCCAGAAACGGATGGTCAATAGCGTTCCATCCTTGAGCTTGCGCAGTTCGTCCACGGGGGTCGGTGGCAGGATTCCACTGGCTTCGCCTTCTTCGGTCACCAGGTTGTTGGTGTAGGTGGCCTCAAAGTATGGCGTCTCTGGAACGGTGTCATAGGTGCCGCTGTACTCCATCCAGATGCGCTGAGCCCGATGAATGAAGTGCCAGATATTGATCATCGTGCGCTCGGATCCATTCAACTTGGAAGTCTCGAGCACCGGGGCATCCCCGATCCTTTCGATGGTCGGGATCGGCAAGGTGGTTAGGTTGAGCAGCAGCAGGTCGAGGATTGGAGAAGGCGTTTCTCGTCCGTTACGTATCAGGAAGTATTGCACGTTGATCCGTTGGCCAAATGGCGCAATACTGGCGCCCACGACTTCAGGCGGGACGGTGAAGTCCACGGTTTTACGGGTGTTGCCGTCCTTGGTTTCACAGTGGCTGCCGATGTCGGGTATGCCTGTCCAGCACGCTCGAATACGGTCGGTGGGCAGCATTTGCGGGAAGGTGACTCGAATGGTCGCACCGGCGGTGACCGCTTCCGGTGCCAATTGGTCGAGGGCTTGGGACGCTTCGACGACTTCCGGGCGAGGCAAGTCGCCCAGCGCCTTACCGACAGTCACTTCGAGTATTTCAGAGCGCAGGGTGCGCCCACCATTCGCGGGGATCAGTGAATAGCTCAAGCGAATCACGCCGCCCAGGTTGGTGTCGGCGTAGTGTCGGTCCAGCGAAAAGGAGACGGGGGCTCCCGCGGTGGCGCGATTCAGGCGGATGTCATCCTGGGTGCTGCCGTCCGCGGCAGTGCCTGTCAGGCGCCATGTAAAGACATCGCCATCGTAAGTTTCAGCGTAGGGCAGCGTGATGTCGAGCTGGCCAAACAAGTCATCTGGGTCTAGGTTGTCGTCCTCATCGACCCGGTCGATTTCCGGCCTTGGCATTTCGGCGATACGCTCGCCGAACCGCACATACGTCGACTCTGACTCGCGGATGGCCTGCGTCCCTGTGCCCAATGCCCGCATGAGGCCGTCGTCTACCGTGTAGAAAACCCGCACATCGCCCAGCCCGATAAACCGAGCGAAGTTGGCTTGGGTTACGGTACGAAAACGGGTGGGCGGTGGTGGGGCGCCTGCGTTATGGCGTTGTTCGTATTCAACCAACCCGCCACCCGGTAGAACAGCCTCCATCCGCAGCCTGACCAGATTATTCGGATCGTAGGGTGTATAGGCCGGGTTCGGATAATTAATGGTGATGTAAGGCTCTTCGGGGTCAATCAAGCCGGCATCGGCCTGCACCACCGTGACTGCCGGCATGTCCGCAATCGTGCCAGATATCAGGATCGTCAGGGATTGGGACTTGGCCAGTAAGGTGCCCAGCGGGAACTCAAGCCGCCAGGTGATCTTCATCGAGCCTTGGATTAATTGTTTGATGATGGCGTCATCGACAGGAAACGACGTTGGCCAACCCGGGTCAGCGCCCTGATCGGGCAGATCGAGGTCAAACGTTGAGTCATCGGCGTGAGTACCACTCAAGGTTGCAATGACGCGAGTATTCGCCGGGACAAAACGGCCATCCGGAAGCTGAAAAGGCGTGACCACCTGAACAGCAAAGAATTTCCCTGCATCCTGATCATAATTGACCGAGGTGACCGAGGTGGAGCCGACGAGGAAGCGCGCCCGCCTGAGCAGGCTGGGGTCAAGCTCGGCCTGTACATGCACGGCCTGAGAAAAGTGCTCGACATGCCCAGAGCGGTTTTCCACTTCATCGAGCACCTGATAGCGTATCGGTAGGAGGCCACTGCCGGTGCCGATGACACTTGCCGGAACTTCCACTTCAATCGGCTTTGTGCCGCTTGCATGGTCTTCATCGAGTTCGAAAACCACCACTTGCGTGATCGTGTCCCAGTACAGATAGACCTTATCGCGCACTCGCTTACCGGGGTAATCGAGAGTGAACACTACGCCCTGGGCGGCGCGCTGCGGCGTCAACACTGCGCCGGGCGCTGCCAGGTCGTCCGGCAAGCTCAGCAGCAATTTGTCGTGGTAACCCAGCCCGGGCTGCTCATCCAGGCCTGGCCGTGCGTCCTTGACGAAGACGGTCAAGTCGCCTGATGTAGGCTGCGTGCCTGGGCCATTACGCACAACCCGTACAAACACAGGAAAGGATAGCCCCCGCGGTATACGTTCCTCGTTGATGGCCAGTTGAAAAGAGCTTTTGCCTGTTTCCTCTGGCTTGACAATGTGAAAGCCCAGACGCAGCGTACGGCTGCCGTGGAAGTATTCGCAAGTATCACCCGCTTGCAAATTAGTCCAGCGCACAATGGTTACATATAGGTAAGTATCGAGATGTCGCACGCCTAGGCCCCTGTCAGCCCCAACCACGTTGAGCACCGGGGTCGAGTAGACCGGCAGGTCGAGATCATTGCGGGGAGTGGATGAGCTTCGCACAACCGGAAAACGTTCCTCGGGGGCTGGTAATTTGGACATGACTGAACTCCTTGGGTGAGGCCTGGACGGCTATGGAACAAGGAAATCAGACGCTTGAAGGGGATAGGCGTCTAGCTGTCAAAGATGACAGTAGCGACGAGTGGTAATACAGCGAACAAAAGTGCCGTTGATACAATGCCCGCACATTCACACTTTCTCTTACATATTTTTCACGTTTTATTCACAAGCCGAGACGTAGTGTGAAGCCTCATCCGTTACAAACGTTGCATATCAAGCCCGCCGCCCCAGCGGGCTTTTTTTTGCCTGCTTTTTGGCGCTGGAAAACGCCCCGCTTTTGTAGGAGCGGGCTTGCTCGCGAAGAACGCAATGACGCCGCGGTTAACCAGAATGCCCGCGTTATCGTTGACGTTTTTCGCGAGCAAGCTCGCTCCTACAGGGGTTTGGGGAGTGGCTTCAGCGTGTGGCTTGTTCGCGAATGGCGCGCTGGGTATCCAGCACCTTCGCCAACGCCGTTTCAGCCTCTGCACTTTGCTGCGGCACCCGAATCGCCGCCGACACCAGCGTGATCAGCTTGGCCATCACCTCGGCATCCGTGGCCGGGCGGCCCAGGCTCATGGAGTTCATCAGCAGGCGCAGTTCGGTGCCGGCCATGACCCCGGAAATCGCCTTGAGGGCAAATTGCAGGCGTACGCCCAGCTCATTGCGCGGCAGGTCTGGCAGTGCCAGGGCGAAGGCTTCGAAGAAGCGCTGGAACACCGGCTGGTAATGCACCTTGAGGTATTCCTGGATAAACGGCGAGGTGTCGCTGTAAACCCGGCCAAGGAAGCGAATGAACGAGCGCCCTTCCCCGCTGGCCGGGTCGCTGCGTTCCAGGCCCATGGCCGGGGCGAACAGCACGCCGAGCAGCGTGTCGCAATCCAGCGGGCCATCGGATTCGGCTTCGCAGCGGGCGAGCAATTCCAGGCGCTGCTCGTTGAGCGGCTCCAGGCGTTGCATCAGCAGGGTTTTCATCAGGGAGTCCTTGTCCCCGAAGTGGTAGTTCACCGCCGCCAGGTTGACCTGGGCGCGTTCGGTTATCTGGCGTAGCAACACGGCGTCGTAGCCGTACTTGATGAAGAGGGCCTCTGTCGCATCCAGCAATCGAGTCTTGGTAACGTTTGGAGCGCTGAGTTTCTTCGCGACCATAAGGGTTCCACGGCGGAAATATTGTTTTAAAAAATAATTTGATTTTTTTATACCGGGGCGGCCCGGCGAAAGCAAGTAGTGACACTCCGCCATATCACTAAAAGCCTGTATAACCGGGCTATCGAGACCTATTGAAAGGATTTCTACCGGTCCGAAACCTGCATTCGGCAGAACGTTTCAAAGGGTAAAACCGCTCTACATCCATGGCTGGCGAAGCAGATTGAACGCAGGTACTATTCAAACAATATTTTAAAAACAAGAAATAAAACCAGTCCGTGACGCGTACAGGCAGCTCCCGAACTTGTTACAAGGATTTTCCGGGGGCATGGCAGTACCGTCGTGACTGCAGGCGTAGTCATGATGACAGACACCCCCACGCAACCCGGCTTGATCTCCCTGCAAGGCATCGGCAAGCGTTATCAGCTCGCCGGGCAGGAGCTGAGCATTCTCAATGACGTGTGCCTGTCCATCGCTCGCGGTGACAGCTGCGGCATCCTCGGTGCCTCCGGTTCCGGCAAAAGCACCCTGCTCAACATTCTCGGCCTGCTGGACCTGCCCAACTGCGGCCAGTACCACTTTGCCGGTCACGATATTTTCAATGCCACGCCCGACGAACTGGCCGCGATCCGCAACCAGCAGATCGGTTTTGTGTTCCAGAGCTTCAACCTGCTGCCCCGCCTGAGCGCCCTGGACAACGTCGCGCTGCCCTTGAGTTATCGCGGCGTATCGCGGCATGAATCGGTGGAACAGGCCCAGCGTATGCTCGATCAAGTCGGCCTGGCCGAGCGCGCCCACCATCGCCCGGCCGACCTCTCCGGCGGCCAGCGTCAGCGCGTCGCCATTGCCCGCGCACTGGTCGGCAAACCCTCGGTGATCCTCGCCGACGAACCCACCGGCAACCTCGACAGCACCACCGCACAGGAAATCATGGACCTGCTGCTGAGCCTCAACCGTGAGCAGCAGGTGACGCTGATCATCGTCACCCACGACGCCCACATTGCCGAGCGCCTGGAGCGCAAGATCCTGGTGCGCAACGGTGTGGTGCACGAGGCCGAGCGCCCATGAGCCTGCGGGTCGAGCAGAGCCTCAGCCAACTGCTGCATGAAGCCTTGATCAGCCTGCGCACCCTGGGCAAACGTTCGATCCTGGCGCTGCTGGGCATTGTGATCGGCAGTTCCTCGGTAGTGGCGCTGATCAATATCGGCCACAACGCGGCAGTGGATGCCGCGATGATCTTCAAGGACATGGGCACCGATACCCTCATCGCCCAGTTCCCGCCCAAGGGCAGCAGCAATGTGCCGATGCGTACCCAACTCGACCTCGACGCCGTACGCCTGGCCGTACCGGGCATTGCCCATATCGGCGCGCTCAGCCTGTTCAGCGGGCCCATCGTGTTTCATGGGCGCACCACCAATGCCAACCTGGTCGGCAGCACGCCGGGTATACAGGCCGCCATGCGCCTGGCCGTGCGCGAGGGGCGCTTCCTGTCGGCCTTCGACGCCAGCGAAACTTTCGCTGTGATTGGTGACCCACTTGCCCAGGCCCTCAGTGCGCCGGGCGACCCACTGCAACTGGGCGACCGCGTGCGCATCAACGACTACCTGTTTCTGATCGTGGGCATCCTGCACGACCAGCCCCGGGCCATGCTGATGCCAGTGCAGGCCAACGAGTCGTTGTTTATTCCGGCCGAAGGTATGCGCCGCATCTATGCCACCCCGCAGATCAGCAATGTGATCATCCGTGCGGCGCCAGGGCAGGACATGGAGCGTATCGCGAGGGACGCCACCGCTGCGCTACAACCCCAACTCAGCGACCACGACGTCAATATCACGGTGCCCCAGCAGATGATCGACGGCATGACGCGCCAAAGTCGCACCTTCGCCTACCTGCTGTTGGCCCTTGGCGCGATTTCCCTGGTGGGCGGCGGTGTCGGGGTGATGAACGTGATGCTGATGAATGTCTCGGAGCGCCGCCGCGAGATCGGCATACGCATGGCCCTGGGCGCACGCCAGCGCGATATCCGCAACCTGTTCCTGCTCGAAGCCGTCACGCTCACCGCCGTGGGTGCGCTGTGCGGTGCGGTGCTGGGCATGACCGCCGCCTGGCTGTATGCGTGGCTGTCGGGCTGGGCATTTGCCCTGGCGGTGGCCGCCCTGCCCCTGGGGGTGGGCAGTACGTTACTGGTAGGTTTGTTCTTTGGCATCTACCCGGCGGTCTCGGCCTCGCGGTTACAGCCGGTGGAGGCCCTGCGCGATGAATAAGTGCGGGCTGCTCCTTCTGCTGATCAGCCTGCCGGGCATGACTGCCGAGATGGTTATCAACCCTTCGGCGCCCAGCAGTACCCGCAGCGGCTACGAGCGCGGCGTGTCGCTGAATGCCCAGGCCACCACCATGACCCTGGGTGACGCGGTGTACCTGGGCCTGCGTAATAACCCGGCGATTCGCAGCGCCTACCTGCAACGAGTGGCGCAGAAGTTCGATCTGCGCGTGGCCGAAGATGTGTTCAACCCCAAGCTCACCCTCAACAGCTATTACCGCAGCACCCGCGGCTCCCAAGACAATGCGCGCAACGCCAACGTCGCGCCCACCAGCAGCCTGCTCGGCGAATACGGCACGCGCTTGAGCATGGCCTGGACCCAGCAGTTGAACAACGCCAACCGCGCCGGCCGTTACCGCAGCGACGGGCTCGACCTGGCGATCATCCAACCGCTGATGCGCGGCGCCGGCTGGGACGCCACCACCGCGCCGCTGCGCCTGTCGCGCCTGGCCGAGCAGGCCAACCGCCTGAACCTCAAGGCCACCGTGGCGCAGACCATCAGCCAAATCATCGCCACCTATCGCGAACTGCTGCGTGCCCAGGAACAACTGGTGATCGTGCAGGACGCGCTCAAGCGCTCCAACACCTTGCTGGACGTGAACAAGGCACTGATCAGCGCCGGGCGCATGGCCGAGTTCGAGATCGTCCAAACCGAAGCCGACATCGCCACCCAGCAGTTGGGCGTGGAAGAAGCTCGCAATCAACTGGACACCAGCCGCCTGGCCTTGCTGCGCCTGCTGGCGCTGGACCTGTCGACACCAGTGCGCGCCACCGAAGCCCTGGAGGCCAACCCCATGGAAATTGACCAACGCCAAGCCTTCAACCTGGCGCAAAACCAGCAACCGGAATACCTCGCCGCCCTGCTCGGTAGCCAACAGGCCGACCTCAACCTGGTGATCGCCAAGGACTCCGGGCGCTGGCAAGTGGACCTGGTCGCCGGCGCCAACCAGGTGCGCGCCGCCACCGACAACAACAACGGCCATGACAATAACCGTACCTGGGACAGCTACGCCGGGGTGCAGGTGCAGATCCCCATTGGCGACATCAGCACGCGCCAGGCCGAAGTACGTGCGCGAGTGAACGTCGAGGACCAGGAAATCCGCATTACCGATGCGCGCCAGGAGCTGGAGCGCAACGTCAACAACGTGGTGCGTGACCTCGGCACCCGCTGGCGCCAATATGAAATTTCCAAGCGTGCCGTGGAGTTGTCACGGCGCAAGATCGAAATCGAACGGGAAAAACTCAGTGCCGGACGCTCCACTAACTTCCAGGTGTTGAGCTTCGAAACCGACCTTCGCAACGCCGAAAATGCCCAGCTCAACGCGCTGATCGCTTATTTGAACGCCCAGACTCAACTCGACCTGACCCTGGGCATGACGCTGGAAAGTTGGGAAATCGCCCTCAATGACTACTAAGAAAAAAACGCTGCTAGTCGTTGTTTCGATCCTGCTGTTGGCTGGCGCGGCAATCAGTCTGCTCAACCAGCGCAACGGCGCCGAGCAGGCAGGTCCGACCGAGCAGTGGCTAGCGGTAAAACCCGACCCGCTGGTGCACCAGATCGGCCTGGTGGGCAAGATCGAGCCTGACACTACCGTCACCCTCACGGCGCCGTTCGACGGCAACGTGTTGGCCAACCTGGTCGAACAAGGCCAGCGCGTCGAGGCCGGCCAGGTGCTGTTGCGCATGGACCCGGCGACTCTTGAAGTGCAGTTGCGCGACGCCCTCTCCGCCCAGCTCAAGGCCCGGCGCACTGTGCAGGAAATGCAGGACTGGGACAGCAGCCCCGCCGTCAGCCGCGCCCGCCGCAGCTTGCGCACCGCTGAAATGACCGCTGGCAACACCCAACGCAAGCTCACCGAAAGCGAAAACCTGTTCAAACGCGGCATCATTCCGCGCAACGAACTGGACGATCTCAAGCAGCAAACCCAACAGCAGCAACTCGACCTGGCAGCGGCGCGCGGCGAACTGCAACAGGCCCAGGACCAAGGCAGAGGCGAATACCGACAGATTGCCGAAATGGAGCTGACCAATGCCACGGTGAAATACGAAGCCTTGCAAAAACTCCTTGAAGGCAAGGAGGTCAAGGCACCGTTCTCCGGCATCGTAGTGCCCGCGCCCGGCAGCAGCAACACCGCCCAAGGGGGTGGCAACAACAACAACAACGCGCCGGTGCAGGCCGGCAGCAAGGTCAGCCAGGGCCAAGTGCTGTTTGGCCTGGCCAATATCGAGCGGCTGAAAATCGTCGCCAAGGTCTCCGAGCTGGACATCAACCAGTTGCACCAGGGCCAGGCGGTGGAAGTAATGGGCGATGGCTTCGACGGCGAACGGCTGACCGGCTCGGTCAGCGTGGTCAGTGGCTTGGCCATCGCCAGCGACAACCAGGGCAGCGCGCAATTTCCGGTGACCCTGTCGATCCCCAAGCTGACACCGCAGCAGTTGCAACGGGTGCGCCTGGGCATGAGTGCGCGGTTGACGATTGTCACTTATAACAATGACCAGGCGATCGTGATTCCCAGCCAGGCGATCCAGGCAGACATGACGGTGGAGTATCGGGCGGCGATGGATAAACCGGTGCAGCGGGTGAAAGTGACCACTGGGCAATCGACGCCCCAGGGCGTTGAGGTATTCGGACTCAAGCCAGGCTTTGTGAAAACCTCAAGATAAGCGCAGATCAACCTGTGGGAGGGGGCTTGCTCCCGATAGCGGTGCATCAGCCACAAATGTATTTACTGACAAGCCCTCATCGGGAGCAAGCCCCCTCCCACATTTGATTTTCGTTGCTTTGAGCATTGACGTTCACTTCGCGGATCAGGGCTTGCTCACCTCCCCCACTTAGATCTGTGTGAGCTTGGTTGCCAGTGCCTTGGCCTGAAGCGCCACATCCGTCACCGCCGTACTCTCCCACCACATGCCCCGCAACGGCGGCCCCATGGCAAACAGTCGCTGGCTGGCATGGCCCTGGGCATCCAGCACCGCGCCGGCTGCATCCGCCGCAATCCCCAACGCCAAAGGCCCAGGCCGGATCAACCCACGCTTGAGCAGTTGTTGCGGCAATGGCCGGGCCACGCGGCGCCAATCGTATTCAATGCCGCTCGAGTTGATCAACACCGCGCCCGAAACCAGGATGAGTCCTTGCTCGCCACGCTGGCGCACCGCAATGGCAACGCCCTCATCCGACGGCACCAAGCCCTTGAATGACGCTGCGCGAACTCGCAGCCGCCCTTCCCCCTGTAAGCGCTCCACCAAGTGCGCACTCAATGGGGGCGAGCGGTGATGGTGGCTTTCCCACCAAGGCCGCACATGCCGCACGAACTGGCGCTTCTCACGCTCACTGGCCTGGCTCCATAAACGTGCGATATGCACACGCACGGTGTCCAGCGGTGCCTGCCAATCGATGCCTTGGTCGAGTGCGATGCGGCATTGCCGACGCACCTCGCGCAGCAATTGCCGAGGGCTACGCAGGCGGTGGTCGGCGGCCAGGAAATCGTCCCAACTTGGCGGTTGCCGGCGTACATGGGGCAACAGGCCGTGGCGCGAAAAGATCTCGATGGGACCGCGATGCCCGGCCTGTTCCAGCGACACCACGGCATCGACCATGGTCAACCCGGAGCCGATGATCAGTACCGTTGATTGCGGGTCGAGTTGGGTCATCGCTTGCACGTCCCATGGGTCCATGGCTGCGGTGTTCAAACCGCTGGACTCGGTTAGGGGCGTGCGCGCTGCCGGGAACATGCCGGTGGCCAATACCGCAAAAGTGCCACGCAGCTGCTCCCCATTATCGAGGGTCAACAGCGTGGAGGCTGCGTCGACTTGCAGGTCCACCCCTTCGGCGCGGATATGCTCGACGGTCGACGTAGACAACGCCTTGGCCTCGGCCAAGCGCTGTTGCGCGTACAGCCCGAAAATCCCGCGTGGCGGGAACAGTTCGCTGATGGGCACATGCTGCTGATCCGACTCAGGCCAACCACCGCCAGCGATGTAGTCAGTGAGCCATTGGGTCAGGTCGTCGGGGTTGTCCGGGTCGACGCTCATGCGCGCCGCATTGCCGTTCAAGGTATGACCCAGCTCGACCGCGCTATAGGCCTCGCCCCGCCCCAGCTCAGCACGCGGCTCAATCACCAGGATGCGCCGCGTGCCCGGCAGGCGCAGCAGTTGCACGGCCAGCATCGTACCGCTCAGGCCGCCGCCGATGATCAGTACATCGGCAACGCGGGTGGATTCACTCATGCCAGTTCGCCCTTATTGTTGCTCAAATCACCACATTTCGAACAAACCGTACCGCCGCGTTCCCATCATTGCGATAAGCATGGGGCTGGTGGCTGGCGAACATAAAGAACTCTCCAGCCTCGATGACATTTTCCTGATCACCTATCACCAGCGTCAGGCTGCCCTCGAACACGAACAGTTGTTCGCTCCACCCTTCCAAATCAGGGTCCGGGCAATAACGATCACCGGGTTCAAGCCGCCACTCCCACAATTCGACTTCACGCCGCGCCGTGGCCTTGGCCAGCAGCACCGCCTTACTCCCGACAATCTCGCCCGCCCAGGCCAGCTCGTTGATACGGCTGTGGTCCCGCACATCCGGCGCCTGAATCAGATCACTGAACGCCACGTCCAACGCTTCAGCCACACGATCCAAAGTGGACAAGCTGACGTTCTTCTCCCCCGCTTCAATCGCCACCAGCATGCGCCGGCTGACCCCGGACTTTTCCGAAAGTGCAGTCTGGCTCAGGTCGGCGGCGTGGCGCAGGCGACGGACGTTCTGGCTGACATGCTGCAGGACCGAAGCCCGTTGCGGATTTTCTTTGTGCACTATATTGCTCAATAGGTGGGTGTGCGCAGTATACTGCCCAACGTGCGGCGCATTGTGCGGTCCGTGCCTTTCCCTTGCAAGACCGAGCCGCCATGACAGCCCCGACCTCCCCTTCGCGATTCAACCGCTTCAGCAAAGCCGAATGCATCCTGGTGGTGATCACCATGATCTGGGGCGGTACCTTTTTGCTGGTGCAACATGCCATGACCGTCAGCGGGCCGATGTTTTTTGTGGGGCTGCGCTTCGCGGCGGCGACAATTGTGGTGGGGTTCTTTTCCTTGCGCACCCTGCGCGACCTGACCCTGTTCGAATTGAAGGCCGGGGTGTTTATCGGGGTGGCGATCATGTTTGGCTACGGTTTGCAGACGATTGGCTTGCAGACCATCCTGAGCAGCCAGTCGGCGTTTATCACCGCGTTGTATGTACCGTTCGTACCGCTGTTGCAGTGGCTGGTGCTGGGCCGTCGCCCCGGGTTGATGCCCAGCATCGGCATCATGCTGGCGTTTGCCGGGTTGATGCTGTTGACTGGCCCGGCGGGGGCTTCACTGAACTTCAGCCCAGGTGAAATCGCTACGCTGATCGGTGCCGTGGCAATAGCGGCCGAGATCATCTTGATCAGTGCATTTGCCGGCCAGGTGGATATTCGCCGGGTGACCGTGGTGCAACTGGCCACCGCTTCGGTGCTGTCGTTCATGATGGTGGTGCCCATGGGCGAGGCGTTGCCGGGCTTTTCTTGGCTGTTGCTGTTCAGCGCCGTGGGCCTGGGCTTGACCAGTGCGGTGATCCAGGTCGCGATGAATTGGGCGCAGCAGAGTGTGTCGCCAACCCGGGCTACCTTGATCTATGCCGGCGAGCCGGTGTGGGCAGGCGTGGTCGGGCGAATTGCCGGAGAGCGCTTCCCGCCGATTGCAATGGTCGGGGCGGTGTTGATTGTGGTAGCGGTGATTGTGAGTGAGATGAAGACGAAGGGGCAGAAGGCAATTGAACTCGCAGATGCCTTGGAACAGGAGCGTCAGGGATAACCTGCAAACCCTGTGGTGCCCGCTCTATCGTCATCGCGGGCAAGCCCGGCTCCCACAGGGGTCGGCGTTTCAATTCAAGGGTTTTGAACCAGTGCTGAATGAGAGGTTTCGGCCTACCTTGTAGGATCCTGCCACATCTTGCCGTTTGGTGATCGTGAAAGCGGCACGTATGATGCATCCCAAACTCCCGCAGATTAGAAGCCTATGTCCCTGATAGTTCTACTGCTTCTGCCATTCATTGGCAGCTGTCTGGCGGCCTTGCTGCCGCACAACGCACGTAATACCGAATCCCTGCTGGCCGGCCTGGTGGCATTGGTCGGCACTATTCAAGTCGCACTGCTCTACCCCCAGATCGCCCATGGTGGCGTAATACGCGAAGAATTCCTGTGGTTGCCCAGTCTTGGGCTGAACTTCGTGTTGCGCATGGACGGCTTTGCCTGGCTGTTCTCGATGCTGGTGCTCGGCATCGGCACGCTGGTGTCGTTGTATGCGCGTTATTACATGTCGCCGGACGATCCGGTGCCGCGTTTCTTTGCGTTCTTCCTCGCGTTCATGGGCGCCATGCTTGGCCTGGTGATTTCCGGCAACCTGATTCAGATCGTGTTCTTCTGGGAACTGACCAGCCTGTTCTCGTTCCTGCTGATCGGCTATTGGCACCACCGCGCCGATGCGCGGCGTGGTGCCTATATGGCCCTGATGGTCACCGGCGCAGGCGGGCTGTGCCTGCTGGCCGGGGTGATGTTGCTGGGGCATATCGTCGGCAGCTATGACCTGGACCAGGTGCTGGCGGCGGGCGACCAGATTCGCGCGCACTCGCTGTACCCGGTCATGCTGGCCCTGGTGCTGATCGGCGCCTTGAGCAAAAGCGCGCAGTTCCCGTTCCACTTCTGGCTGCCCCATGCCATGGCGGCACCGACGCCGGTTTCGGCGTATCTGCATTCGGCGACGATGGTGAAGGCCGGCGTGTTCCTGCTGGCCCGCCTGTGGCCGTCGCTGTCCGGCAGCGAAGAATGGTTCTGGATCGTCGGCGGTGCCGGCGCCCTCACCCTCCTCCTCGGCGCTTACTGCGCCATGTTCCAAAACGATCTCAAGGGCCTGCTGGCCTACTCCACCATCAGCCACCTCGGGCTGATTACCCTGCTGCTGGGCCTTAACAGCCCGCTGGCCGCCGTCGCCGCAGTGTTCCATATCCTCAACCACGCCACTTTCAAGGCGTCGCTGTTCATGGCGGCGGGCATCATCGACCACGAAAGCGGCACGCGGGACATCCGCAAGCTCAGTGGCCTGGTGCGTCTGATCCCGTTTACCGCGACCCTGGCCATGGTAGCCAGTGCCTCCATGGCCGGTGTGCCGTTGCTCAATGGCTTCCTGTCCAAAGAGATGTTCTTTGCCGAAACCGTATTCATCTCGTCGACGCAATGGGTGGAAATCGCCCTGCCGGTGATTGCGACCATCGCCGGTACGTTCAGCGTGGCCTACGCCCTGCGCTTTACCGTGGATGTGTTCTTCGGCCCACCGGCTACCGACTTGCCGCACACGCCTCACGAGCCACCGCGCTGGATGCGTGCGCCGGTGGAATTGCTGGTGTTCACCTGCCTGCTGGTGGGGATTTTCCCGGCCCAGGTGGTCGGCTCGATCCTTGCCGCAGCGGCGTTGCCCGTGGTCGGTGGTGTGCTGCCCGAGTACAGCCTGGCGATCTGGCACGGCTGGAACGCGCCAATGATCATGAGCCTGGTGGCAATGACCGGCGGCGTGGTGCTGTACCTGATGCTGCGCAAGCAACTCAAGCGTGGCCGCTTCGAATACCCGCCGCTGATCGGCTATTTCAACGGCAAGCGTGGCTTCGAGCGCTGCCTGGTGGTGATGATGCGCGGTGTGCGCAGGATCGAAAAACGCATCAGCACCAAGCGCCTGCAAACCCAATTGTTCCTACTGGTGATCGTCGCGGTGATCGGGGCCATGATCCCCATGATCAACAGTGGCCTCACCTGGGGCGACCGGCCGAAGATTGCGGGCTCCATCGTCTTCGTCACCCTGTGGTTGCTGGCGATTGCCTGCGCGCTGGGCGCCGCCTGGCAAGCCAAGTATCACCGGCTGGCGGCCCTGACCATGGTCAGCGTGTGCGGCCTGATGACGTGCGTGACCTTCGTGTGGTTCTCGGCGCCGGACCTGGCCCTGACCCAATTGGTGGTGGAAGTGGTGACCACCGTGCTGATCCTGCTCGGCCTGCGCTGGCTGCCACGGCGTATCGAGGAGGTTTGGCCATTGCCCAACACCTTGCGCAAGGCGCGCATTCGCCGGGTGCGCGACTTGTTGCTGTCCACTGTAGTGGGCGGCGGCATGGCGCTGTTGTCCTACGCGATGCTGACCCGCCAGACACCCAACGATATCTCCTCGTTCTACTTGAGCCGCGCCCTGCCCGAAGGCGGCGGCAGCAATGTGGTGAACGTGATGCTCGTGGACTTCCGGGGCTTCGATACGCTGGGCGAAATCACCGTGCTGGGTGCCGTGGCCTTGACCGTATATGCCTTGCTGCGACGCTTCCGCCCGTCCAAGGAAAGCATGCAGTTGCCGGCGCAACAGCGCCAATTGGCACCGGACGTGGCCACCGACCTGGTCAACCCGCGCCAGGCCAGTGACACCGCGCTGGGCTTTATGATGGTGCCGGCGGTGCTGGTGCGCCTGCTGTTGCCGATTGCGCTGGTGGTGTCGTTCTACCTGTTCCTGCGCGGTCACAACCAACCAGGCGGCGGGTTTGTCGCCGGGCTGGTGATGTCGGTAGCGTTTATCCTGCAATACATGGTGGCGGGCACCCAATGGGTCGAAGCGCAGATGAGCCTGCGGCCCATGCGCTGGATGGGCTTCGGCCTGCTGTCGGCGACCTTGACCGGCCTTGGCGCGCTGTTCGCCGGGTACCCGTTCCTGACCACCCATACCTGGCATTTCCACGTGCCACTGCTCGGCGATATCCATATCGCCAGTGCGTTGTTCTTCGACATTGGCGTGTACGCCATGGTCGTGGGCTCGACGCTGCTGATGCTGACCGCCCTCGGCCACCAATCTGTGCGAGCACATAAACCGAGCAACCAGCCCAAAGTCGTTGCTGCAACCGAAGGAGCCGCCTGATGGAAGAAGTCATCGCAATTGCCATTGGGGTCCTGGCGGCCTCCGGCGTCTGGCTGGTGCTTCGGCCACGGACATTCCAGGTGGTGATGGGCCTGTGCCTGTTGTCGTACGGGGTCAATCTGTTCATTTTCAGCATGGGCAGCCTGTTTATCGGCAAGGAGCCGATCATCAAGGACGGCGTGCCGCAAGACCTGCTCAACTACACCGACCCCCTGCCCCAGGCCCTGGTACTTACAGCCATCGTGATCAGCTTCGCCATGACCGCGTTGTTCCTGGTGGTGCTGCTGGCATCCCGGGGCCTGACCGGCACTGACCATGTGGATGGCCGGGAGCCGAAGGAATGAATTGGGTCAATCAACTGATCGTTGCGCCGATTCTGCTGCCGTTGTTCACGGCGGCGCTGATGCTGATGCTCGGCGAGAAACGCCGGCCGCTGAAGGCCAAAATCAACCTGGTCTCCAGCTTGATCGGCCTGGGCGTGGCCGTCCTGTTGCTGTACTGGACACAAAAAGGCGGGCCCGGCTCGATCGGCGTGTACCTGCCGGGTAACTGGCAAGTACCGTTCGGCATCGTGTTGGTGGTGGACCAGCTCTCGGCGCTGATGCTGGTGCTCACCGGGGTTATCGGCGTAAGCGCATTGCTCTTCGCCATGGCCCGCTGGGACCGTGCGGGCACTAGCTTCCATGCGCTGTTCCAGATCCAGCTGATGGGTCTGTACGGCGCATTTCTCACCGCGGATTTGTTCAACTTGTTCGTGTTCTTCGAGGTGCTGCTGGCGGCGTCCTACGGCCTGATGCTGCATGGTTCGGGTCGTGCTCGGGTGTCGTCCGGCCTGCATTACATTGCGATCAACCTGCTGGCGTCGTCGCTGTTCCTGATTGGTGCGGCGATGATCTACGGCGTCACCGGCACGCTGAATTTCGCTGACCTGGCACTGAAAATCCCGCTGGTGCCGGAGGCTGATCGCGGCCTGCTGCACGCTGGCGCAGCGATCCTGGCGACCGCGTTTCTGGCCAAGGCCGGCATGTGGCCGCTGAACTTCTGGCTGGCGCCCGCCTACTCCTCGGCCAGTGCGCCGGTGGCGGCGATGTTTGCGATCATGACCAAGGTTGGCGTGTACACCGTGCTGCGCCTGTGGACCCTGCTGTTTTCCGGCCAGGCCGGCGCTTCGGCGCTGTTTGGCGGCGACTGGCTGGTGTATGGCGGCATGGCGACCATCGTCTGCGCGGCGCTGGCGATGGTGGCGGCGCAACGCCTGGAGCGCATGGCGAGCCTGAGCATTCTGGTCTCGGCCGGGATCCTGCTGTCGGCGGTAGGGTTTGCCCAGCCAAGCCTGACCGCTGGGGCATTGTTCTATCTGGTCAGCTCCACCCTGGCATTGAGTGCGCTGTTCCTGCTGGCTGAATTGATCGAGCGTTCGCGCTCGGCCAACGACCTGCCGCTTGATGAAGAGATTGATGCGCTGCCCAAGGCCATGGAGTCGCTGCATCCGCGTCCGGGTGTGAACCTGGACGATGAGCAGAAAGCCGTGGTCGGCCAGGTCATCCCCTGGACCATGGCCTTTCTCGGCTTGAGCTTTATCGCCTGCGCGCTGCTGATTATCGGCATGCCGCCATTGTCGGGATTCATCGGCAAGCTCAGCCTTTTGAGTGCGCTGATCAACCCACTGGGCCTGGGCAACGCCGTGGACGAATCGATCCGTCCTGCAGCCTGGGGCCTGGTGGCGTTACTGATTTTGTCTGGCCTGGCGTCGCTGATCGCCTTCGCCCGCCTTGGCATCCAGCGCTTCTGGACCCCGGAAGAGCGCCCATCACCGCTGCTGCGACGCTACGAGTGCGTGCCGATCTTCGTGCTGCTGGGCTTGAGCATCGCCTTGACGTTCAAGGCCGAACCCTTGATGCGCTACACCCTGGCCACCGCCAAGAGCCTGAACAACCCGGAAAGCTATGTGATGGCGGTAATGGCCACGCGGCCGGTGCCGAGCCCTGAAGCCAAGGCCGCCGCGCTGGAGGTGCAACCATGAAGCGCCTGTTTCCTGCACCCTGGTTGTCGCTGGCCCTGTGGGTGTTGTGGCTGCTGCTGAACCTGTCGATCAGCCCCGGCAACCTGCTGCTGGGCGCGCTGCTGGGCTTTCTCGCGCCTTTGCTGATGGCGCCGCTGCGCCCGCAGCCGATCAGCCTGCGTCGCCCTGGCGTGATCCTGCGCCTGTTCCTGTTGGTGGGCCGCGACGTGATCGTCTCCAACCTGCAAGTGGCGTGGGGTGTACTGACCTGCGGCACACGCCCGCCGCGCTCGCGCTTCATCAGGATCCCCCTGGACCTGCACAGCCCCAACGGCCTTGCCGCGCTGTCGATGATTACCACGGTGATCCCCGGCACCATTTGGTCGGAACTGGCGCTGGACCGTAGCATCTTGCTGCTGCACGTATTCGACCTTGACGATGAAGCCCTGTTTATCCAGCACTTCAAAGCCACCTACGAGCGGCCCCTGATGGAGATCTTCGAATGAGCGCCCTGCTCTCCAATGCGATCCTGGCCAGCCTGTTCCTGTTCTCGCTGGCGATGGTGCTGACCCTGATCCGCCTGTTCAAAGGCCCGTCCGCCCAGGACCGAGTCCTGGCGCTGGACTACCTGTACATCCTGGCCATGCTGATGATGCTGGTGCTGGGTATTCGCTATGCCAGTGATACCTACTTTGAAGCGGCGCTGCTGATCGCGCTGTTCGGCTTCGTGGGCTCGTTTGCCCTGGCGAAATTCCTGCTGCGTGGGGAGGTGATTGAATGATGCCGTTATGGGTTGAAGTCATAGTCGCGGCGTTGCTGTTACTCAGCAGTGTGTTTGCGTTGATTGGCGCGATTGGCTTGCTGCGGATGAAGGAATTTTTCCAACGCATGCACCCGCCGGCACTCGCCTCGACATTGGGCGCATGGTGCGTGGCACTGGCGTCGATTATCTATTTTTCGGTGCTCAAGTCCGGGCCGGTGTTGCATGGTTGGTTGATTCCGGTTTTGCTCGCGATCACCGTGCCGGTCACCACAGTGCTGTTGGCGCGAACCGCCCTATTCCGCAAACGCATGGCCGGTGACGATGTGCCGGCTGAAGTCAGCAGCCGCCGCTGACCTCTCAGGCAGGCACATAAAAATGTGGGAGCTGGCTTGCCTGCGATGAGGTCGGATCAGTCACTGAAGAGGTTGGCTGGCCCACCGCTATCGCAGGCAAGCCAGCTCCCACAGTTGGATGGGTGCTAGGCGAAGGATCGGATTCTTGCCGCCAATTCCGCCAATTCGGCATCATCCGCCCGCACAAAATCGTGGGACGAGATGTAGCCCTCATACGCCTCGAAAAACTTCTCCACCTTCGAACTCATTGGCTTGAATGTACTGTCCTGCCCGGTCCCATGCATGGGAAACAACTTCGCATGCAGGTGGTCCACCCCATACCCTTCCAGAATCATCCCCGTACGCGCCACATCGGGAAATGCGCGGTCGATCTGTTGTGCGGTTTTCTTTGCTGCGACCGCGAGCCCTGCCAACACTTCATCCGACTGCACAAACGCATAGCTGCCGTAATGCTGCTTTGGAATCACCACGCTGAAACCCGGTGTGTTAGGGAAGATCGACAGGAACGCCATATGCTGATCATCCTCCCACAGGATATGGGCCGGGGAAGTTTTGCGGACAATGCTGCAGAAAATACAATCCATTTGAATCACCGCCAGTTTCGTCTTGGGTTTGGTCGTGGCAATCATCTAAAGCTAGGATGGTATGGGCGTCAAACCCTATGGGCATTTGGGAAATGTCCTAAGACCTGGGTATGCCCGCTGTGCTGAGACAGGAGTTCACCATGGATAAAAACATCATTGTCATCGGCGGCGAGTCCAGCGAAGACATGACGCGCATGACCCGCATCGACGAATATATCGTCGCTTCGTCGGGCAAAACCCAGCCCACGGTGCTCTATATCTCCACCGCCAATGGCGATGACCGTACGAAGATTGCCGACTTCACGCTCAAATACCAAAGCGCCGGCTGCACCGTTGTGCCATTGACGTTTTTCATTCCGCCTTTTCCAACCCCAGCTCATGTTGCCGCGCTGTTTGAACAGGCTGACATCATCTACGTGGCCGGCGGCAACACCCGAGCCTTGCTGGCCATCTGGCGTGAATTTGACGTGACCGCCCTTTTGAAGCAAGCCCAGGAACACGGCAAAGTGCTTTGCGGCGTCAGTGCCGGCGCCATCTGCTGGTTCGACCACGGGCATTCCGACTCAGGGGGCGTATATGCGCTGGTCGACGGACTGGGTTTTTTCCCTGGCGCGCTGTGCCCGCACTTCAGTTCAGAGGTGGGGAGAGAATCTTCGTTTGTTGAACGGGTTCGACTTGAAAACATACACCCCGCCTACGCGCTGGATGACGGCGTTGCCCTGCATTTCAAGAACGGTGAACACCACGCGACTGTTCATAACTACACGACTGGTAGTGCATATGAACTCAGCAGCACTTCGGAGCCCATTGCAAGGAAACGCCCTACAGCTCTTTAGGGTTGCCGCTCAGAAAATGGCCGCCTAATCTTTGGCGGTCGCTGCAAATTCAGCGACCGGGTTTCGCAGCTCGGTTAAACTCTAGACGCACAGCGTCCACCTCAGATAGCGGGCGCTTTTTAATGCCTGATGTTATGGCGGCTGTGCGCGGGATACCTTCGGGTATGCCGGGTGCTAGAGTCCCGGTCTGCGAACCTGCGTACAGCTGCCACCCAAATATCGTTTCGCAGCGATGGGTGGTGACTCCAATACTCTAGGAGCTACGCCATGATTAAAGACAGTCCGAATCCACCGTCAGATTCAACCGCATTTCACACTGCCGCTCATCGAGCGATAAATCACTACCTGAACCCGTCTGAAAAACCAGAGCCAGCTGCTGAGGATCATGGTTTGTTTACCGTACGTGAAGGATTAGACGTCGAGACGCTGCTGGTCAACGCGTCGGAGGATCTTGCGTCGGTTCAAGCGCTGGCAAGCCATTTGGCTTTTGAGATCGAAGGCACCCCGCGTAGCGTAGCTCTGGGAATTTGCCGGATGCTGGAAGGGATTCAGCTGATGGTGGATAAAACGCTAAAACTCAAAGACAAACCAATTCACGGATAGATCTGATCCGAAGACCGAGCAAAGTGAGCACGGTCAAAAGTGGGAGGGGGCTTGCTCCCGATGGCAGTGGGCCAGTTGCAGACGAGCTGACTGACCTACCGCCATCGGGAGCAAGCCCCCTCCCACATCTGGATCAGGCCTGATCAGCCAACCGCCACGTCGTCCCACCCTTCCCGTCTTCCAACACCACACCCATCGCGGTCAGTTGGTCACGGATACGGTCGGATTCCGCCCAGTCCTTGTTAGCCCGAGCAGCCAGACGCGCCTGAATCAATGCATCAACCTGCGCCGCATCCACACGTCCTTCAGCGCCGGCTTGCAGGAAGTCATCGGCTTCCATCTGCAACACACCCAGTACGCTGGCCAGTTCTTTAAGGCGCGCCGCCAGGCCCGCTGCCGCGTCGAGATCAGTCTCACGCAAGCGGTTGATCTCACGCACCATCTCGAACAGCACCGCGCAGGCTTCCGGCGTGCCGAAGTCGTCGTTCATCACTTCGGTAAAGCGCGCCACGAACGTTTCGCCACCAGCAGGCGCCACCGCTGGCAAGCCTTTCAACGCGTGGTAGAAACGCTCCAGGGCGCCCTTGGCGTCCTTGAGGTTGTCTTCCGAGTAGTTGATGGCGCTGCGGTAGTGGCTGGACACCAGCAGGTAACGCACCACTTCTGGGTGGTACTTTTCCAGCACGTCGCGGATGGTGAAGAAGTTGTTCAAGGACTTGGACATCTTCTCGCCATTGATGCGGATCATGCCGCAGTGCATCCAGGCGTTGGCGTAGGTCTTGCCAGTGGCGGCTTCGCTCTGGGCGATTTCGTTTTCGTGGTGCGGGAACTCCAGGTCGCTGCCGCCGCCATGAATATCGAAGGTCTCGCCCAGGCAGCAGGTGGACATTACCGAGCATTCGATGTGCCAGCCCGGACGCCCAGGGCCCCACGGTGATTCCCAGCTTGGCTCGCCGGGCTTGGTACCTTTCCAGAGCACGAAGTCGAGCGGGTCCTGCTTGGCTTCGTCGACTTCGATGCGCGCGCCGATGCGCAGGTCTTCGATCTTCTTGCGCGAGAGCTTGCCGTAGCCCATGAACTTGGCGACGCGGTAGTACACGTCACCATTGCCCGGGGCGTAGGCGTAACCCTTGTCGATCAGGGTCTGGATCATCGCGTGCATGCCAGGGATGTGGTCCGTGGCACGCGGCTCCATGTCCGGCTTGAGGATGTTGAGGCGCGCCTCGTCCTCGTGCATGGCAGCGATCATGCGCTCGGTCAGCGCGTCGAACGACTCGCCGTTTTCGTTGGCGCGGTTGATGATCTTGTCGTCGATGTCGGTGATGTTGCGCACATAGGTCAAGTCATAGCCGCTGAAACGCAGCCAGCGGGTCACCAGGTCGAAGGCAACCATGCTGCGACCGTGGCCGATGTGGCAGTAGTCGTACACGGTCATGCCGCACACGTACATGCGCACCTTGTTGCCATCCAGCGGCTTGAAGACTTCTTTGGTCTTGCTGAGTGTGTTGTAGATCGTTAGCACGACAGTTCCTTAAACAGAATCACTGGCCCCACGAATCTCGCAAGGTCACGGTACGGTTGAATACCGGAGCACCAGGTTTGGAGTCCTTGATATCTGCGCAGAAGTAACCTTCGCGCTCGAACTGGAAACGGTCTTCCGGCTGTGCGTCGCCAAGCGATGGCTCGGCACGACAACCAGTGAGCACTTGCAGGGAGTCAGGGTTGATGTTGTCGAGGAAACTCGCGCTGTCTTCGGCCTTCTCGGGGTTCGGCGAGCGGAACAGACGATCGTACAGGCGCACTTCGCACTCGATGCTGGCGGCGGCCGGCACCCAGTGGACTACGCCCTTGACCTTGCGGCCTTCAGGGTTCTTGCCCAGGGTGTCCGGGTCGTAGGAGCAACGCAGCTCGACGATGTTGCCGTCAGCGTCCTTGATCGCTTCGTCCGCACGGATCACGTAGCTGCCGCGCAGGCGCACTTCGCCGTTCGGCTCCAGGCGCTTGTAGCCCTTGGGCGGCTCTTCCATGAAGTCGTCGCGGTCGATGTAGATTTCGCGGGCGAATGGCAATTTGCGCACGCCCAGCTCTTCCTTCTGCGGATGACGCGGCAGTTCGAGGTTCTCGACCTGGCCTTCCGGGTAGTTGGTGATCACTACCTTCAACGGCCGCAGCACGCACATGGCGCGGGGGGCGTTGGCGTCGAGGTCCTGGCGGATGCTGAATTCCAGCATCCCGAAGTCGACCACACCGTCGGAACGGTTGGTGCCGACCATGTCGCAGAAGTTGCGGATCGACGCCGGGGTGTAGCCACGGCGACGGAAGCCCGACAGCGTGGACATGCGCGGGTCATCCCAGCCATGTACGTGCTTTTCATCCACCAGTTGCTTGAGCTTGCGCTTGCTGGTGATGGTGTAGTTCAGGTTCAGGCGGCTGAATTCGTACTGACGCGGGTGCGCCGGTACCGGCAGGCTGTCCAGGAACCATTCGTACAGCGGACGATGGCTTTCGAACTCCAGGGTGCAGATGGAGTGGGTGATGCCTTCGATGGCGTCCGACTGACCGTGGGTGAAGTCGTAGTTGGGGTAGATGCACCACTTGTCACCGGTCTGGTGGTGGTGGGCATGGCGGATGCGATACATGATCGGGTCGCGCAGGTTCATGTTCGGCGAGGCCATGTCGATCTTGGCACGCAGCACGCGGGCGCCGTCCGGGAACTCGCCGGCGCGCATACGGTTGAACCAGTCCAGGTTCTCTTCCACCGAACGGTCGCGGAACGGGCTGTTCTTGCCCGGCTCGGTCAGCGTGCCACGGTACTCCTTGGCCTGCTCCGGGGTCAGGTCGTCCACATAGGCCTTGCCGGCCTTGATCAGCTGGACAGCCCAGTCGAACAACTGGTCGAAATACTTGGAGGCATAGCGCACTTCACCGGACCATTCGAAGCCCAGCCACTTGATGTCGCTTTCAATGGCGTCGATGTATTCCTGGTCTTCCTTGGCCGGGTTGGTGTCGTCGAAACGCAGGTGCGTGACGCCACCGAACTCTTGGGCCAGGCCGAAATTCACACAGATCGACTTGGCGTGACCGATGTGCAGGTAGCCGTTGGGCTCTGGCGGGAAGCGGGTGACGATCTGCGTATGCTTGCCCGAATCCAGGTCCGCCTGGATGATCGGGCGCAGGAAATTGACCGGGACGGCAGGTCCGGCCTTGGCATTCGAGGTAGGGTCGACAGTGGGCTTGCTCATAGGATCCTTGAACAGACAGGTTCGTGGCCGGGTCAGGCCAGATAAAACAAAGGGCTTATCATAGCCGAAGCTGTCAACCACCTGACAGAGCGCGGTCGAAAACTGCTGCTTTAATTGCTGCTTTAATGACAGGCGCGGTAAAAAACCACCTCGAAATTCCTGCAAGGCACGCTAAACTGCGCGTCTTGGCCCAAGCTTCGCCAAACCGGTCGTGGCGCCCAGGCGCCCAAACCCACGAATTCCCTGAAAAGAGTAGTGAACATGACTCAAGTCAAACTGACCACCAACCACGGTGACATCGTCATCGAGCTGAACGCCGACAAGGCGCCGATCACCGTCGCCAACTTCATCGAATACGTGAAAGCCGGCCACTACGAAAACACCGTTTTCCACCGTGTCATCGGCAACTTCATGATCCAGGGCGGCGGTTTCGAGCCTGGCATGAAAGAGAAGAAAGACAAGCGCCCAAGCATCCAGAACGAAGCGGACAACGGCCTTTCCAACGACAAGTACACCGTCGCCATGGCCCGTACCATGGAGCCGCATTCGGCCTCCGCGCAGTTCTTCATCAACGTCGCCGACAACGCCTTCCTCAACCACAGCGGCAAGAACGTGCAGGGTTGGGGCTACGCGGTGTTCGGTAAAGTCACCGAAGGCCAGGACGTTGTCGACAAGATCAAAGGCGTGTCCACCACCTCCAAGGCCGGTCACCAGGACGTTCCAGCCGAAGACGTGATCGTCGAGAAAGCCGAGATCGTTGGGTGATATTACTGATTTCAGATTTGCATCTGGAAGAGGAGCGCCCGGACATCACCCGGGCGTTTCTGGATCTGCTCCACGGCCGCGCCCGTGGCGCCCAGGCGTTGTACATTCTGGGGGACTTCTTCGAAGCCTGGATTGGCGATGATGGCATGACCGCCTTCCAGCGTTCCATCTGTGCGGCGTTGCGTGAACTGAGCGACAGCGGCACCCCGATTTTCATCATGCATGGCAACCGCGATTTCCTGATCGGCAAGGCGTTCTGCAAAGCGGCAGGCGCCACCTTGCTCAAGGACCCGAGTGTTGTGCAATTGTATGGCGAGCCTGTGCTGCTGATGCACGGCGACAGCCTCTGCACCCGCGACCTTGGCTATATGAAGCTGCGGCGCATCCTGCGTAACCCGATTGTGTTGTTTATCCTGCGCCATCTGCCCCTGGGCACGCGCCACAAACTGGCACGCAAACTACGTAGCGAAAGCTCTGCCCAAGTGCGCATGAAGGCCAACGACATTGTCGATGTCACGCCTGAAGAAGTGCCGCGAGTAATGCAGCAGTTCGGCGTGCGCACCCTGGTCCACGGCCATACGCACCGCCCTGCGATCCATAAGTTGCAGATCGGCGACCAGGCGGCCAAGCGCATTGTGCTGGGGGACTGGGACAAGCAAGGATGGGCGCTGCAGGTGGATGAGCAAGGCTTTCAACTGGCGGCGTTTGATTTCGTCAACCCGCAGTTGGCGTTGCCTGGCGCCTAAACCTATGACACAACACCGATCAACCTGTGGGAGCTGGCTTGCCTGCGATAGCATCACCTCGGTGCATCTGATACACCGAGGTGTCGGCATCGCAGGCAAGCCAGCTCCCACAGGGACCGCGCTGACCTTATGATCAGTGCCCCGCAGCCGCCGGCCCTGCCTTTGCGGTAAATGGCGGCTTGGCCAGCCACACCAGCAACATCAACCCCATGAACATCCACCCCAGCAACGTGAAGTAATCCACGGTGGACATCATGTACGCCTGGCTGGTGAGAATCTGGTCCAGCTGCGTGTACGCCTTCTGCCCTGCCCCGCCCAGCGCCTGCAAGGCATCACGGGTGGCCGAGTCGTAGGTGGTCATGTTCTCGCTCATGTAGGCATGGTGCTGGTCCGCCCGGCGAATCCAGATCCAGGTGGTCAGCGACGCCGCAAAACTGCCGCCCAAGGTGCGCAGGAAGGTCGCGAGCCCGGCGCCGTCGGCGATCTGGTGCGGTGGCAGGTCGGACATCAGGATGCTCAAGGTCGGCATGAAGAACAGCGCCACGCCGATACCCATGAACAGCTGCACCATGGCGATATGGGTAAAGTCCACTTCGTTGGTGAAACCGGCGCGCATAAAGCAGCTCAAGCCAATCGCCAGGAACGCCAGGCCAGCCAGCAAGCGCAGGTCGAACTTGTGCGCGTACTTGCCCACGAACGGCGACATCAGCACCGGCAGGATACCGATCGGTGCCACCGCCAGCCCGGCCCAGGTGGCGGTGTAGCCCATCTGGGTCTGCAGCCACTGCGGCAGGATCAGGTTGATGCCGAAAAAGCCCGCATACCCCAGGATCAACACGATGGTGCCAATGCGAAAGTTACGGTGCGCGAACAACCGCAGGTTTACCACGGGGTGCTTGTCGGTCATTTCCCAGATGACGAACACCGCCAGGGCAATCACCGAGATCACTGCACCAATGATGATGAAATTGGATTCGAACCAGTCCAGGTCATTGCCCTTGTCGAGGATGATCTGCAAGGCGCCGACCCCGACGATCAGGCTCAACAACCCGACGTAATCCATCGGCTGATAACTGGTAACCACCGGACGCTTCTTCAACTGCGAGCGCACCACCATCACCGCGAAGATACCGATGGGCACGTTGATGAAGAAGATCCACGGCCAGCTGTAGCTGTCAGTAATCCAGCCGCCGAGGATAGGGCCTGCAATCGGTGCCACCACCGTGACCATTGCCAGTAACGCCAGGGCCATCCCGCGCCTGGCGGGTGGGTAGACCGCGATCAACAGCGTCTGCGTCATCGGGTACAACGGCCCGGCGACCAAACCTTGCAGCACCCGAAAGCCGATCAACTCGGGCATCGAGGTGGAAATCCCGCACAGGAACGAGGCCAGCACAAACAGGATGGTCGCCCACAGAAACAGCTTCACCTCGCCAAAGCGCCGGCTCAACCAGCCGGTGAGCGGCAACGCGATGGCGTTACTCACCGCAAACGAGGTGATCACCCAGGTGCCCTGCTCCGAACTCACGCCCAGGTTGCCGGAAATGGTCGGCAACGCCACGTTGGCGATGGTGGTGTCGAGCACCTGCATAAAGGTCGCCAGCGACAGGCCAATAGTGGCCATCAACAGGCTGGGTGGCGTGAACGAGGCGTTATTGCTCATCAGCGTTGCGCAGCCTTGGGAGCGGCGACGCTGTTGTCATGAATCAACTGATTGATCATGGCATCCGCTTCGGCCAATTGACGGTCATACACGCTGGTGGTGAACGAGGCCTTTTGCGGCGCCTGTTGCGCCAGCACCGGGCCGCTCTGGTCGTGCAGGTCTACGTTGACCACGGTGCTCAAGCCCACCCGCAGCGGGTGCTTGGCCAACTCTTCAGCGTTGATATGGATGCGCACCGGTACCCGCTGCACGATCTTGATCCAGTTGCCGGTGGCGTTCTGTGCGGGCAGCAAGGCGAACGCGCTGCCGGTGCCGGCGCCGAGGCTGTCGACGGTGCCGCTGTACTTCACGTCGCTGCCGTAGATGTCCGACTCGATATCCACCGGCTGGCCGATGCGCATATCCCGCAGTTGGGTTTCCTTGAAGTTGGCGTCAATCCACAGCTGGTCCAGCGGAATCACGGCCATCAGCGCGGTGCCCGGTTGAACACGCTGGCCCAGTTGTACGGTGCGCTTGGCTACATAGCCGGTGACCGGCGCAATCAGGGTGCTGCGCGCATTGGTCAGGTAGGCCTGACGCAGTTGTGCAGCGGCGGCTTGCACGTCGGGGTGGGACGAAATCACCGTGTCATCCACCAGGGCATTGGTGGTTTTGAGTTGTTGCTCAAGGTTGGTCAAGGCGTTCTTGGCCGCGGTCAGGCTGTCGCGGGCGTGGGACAGTTCTTCCTGGGAGATCGCTCCGCCCTGGGCCAGGGTCTTACGCCGGTTGTAGTTGTCCTGGGCCGTTTGCACATCGGCCTTCTGCGCATTGACCTGGGCTTTCATGCCGTCGACATTGCTGTACAACCCGCGCACCTGGCGCACGGTGCGCGCCAGGTTGGCCTGGGCACTTTGCAGGCCGACGGCAGCATCGTTGGGGTCGAAATTGATCAGCACCTGGCCTTCATGCACCAGGTCGCCATCGTCGGCGCCGATGCTGACCACGGTGCCGGTGACCAGTGGGGTGATTTCCACCACGTTGCCGTTCACGTAGGCATCGTCGGTGCTCTCGTTGAAGCGCCCGTAGAACTGATACCAGGCCCACACGCCGACCACACCGAGGATGACGATCAGCGCCAGGCCGATGAGCATGACTTTGCGTTTGCGTGGGTTGTTGTCTTTGGGTTGTTCAGTTGCGTTGTTACTGTCGGCAGTGGCCATGACAAATACCTCAAATTATTCCGTGCGTGTGGCGGGGGGGGTCGCGGCCACGTTGCTGGCGTTGTATCCGCCGCCCAGGGCCTGCATCAGTTGAATCGACAGATCGATCTGCGCCGCCTTCAGGGTCGCCAGCTGACGCTGGGCCTGCAGCAGTTGCTGCTCGATGCTGAGCACATCCAGGTAGTTACCGATGCCCGAGCTGTAGCGTTGCACCCCGGTGTCGTAGGACTGCTGGGCGATGTCGGCGGCATGTTGCTGGGCCTGGATCTGGCGGCCGGTGTCGCGCAGCTGCGAAAGGCTGTTGCCGATATCACCCAGGGCTTGCACCAGGGTTTTGTTGTACTGGGCCACGGCCAGGTCGTAGTCGGCGTCGCGGGCGTCAAGGTCGGCGCGCAGGCGGCCGCCATCAAAAATCGGCAGCGAAATCGTCGGCGCAATATTGAAGAAACGGCTGGCCGAACCGAACATCGCATCGCCCAGCAACGACTCGGCGCCTGCGCTCGCGCTCAGGTTGAGGTTGGGGTAGAAGCGGGTTTTGCTGGCGTCGATGTTCTTGCTCGCCGCCTCCACTCGCCAGCGTGCGGCGACCAGGTCCGGGCGACGACCGAGCAGCTCGGCAGGCAACACCGCGGGCACCGCGACGGCGCTGGGTTTGAGCACCGCCGGGCGGGCCAACTCGCCACCCCGGTCCGGGCCTTTGCCGAGCAATACGGCGAGGGCGATCTTGGCGCTTTGCAGTTGTTTTTCCGCGTCGATCAGTTGCGACTGGGAGCTGGCTTCCAGGCTCTCGGTCTGCTGGTATTGGTATTCACTGTCGATGCCGGAACTCAGGCGGCGCTTGCTCAGGTCGAGCATCTGGCGGGTGCGCTTGAGGTCATCGACAGCCAGGTCACGCACGATATGCGCCTGGCCCAGGTCGCTGTAGGCTTTGGCCACGTTGGCCGCCAGGGTCAGGCGCGCGGCCTGCTGGTCGACTTCGGCGGCGCGGGCCTGGCCCAACGCGGCTTCCCAGGCTGCGCGCTGGCCGCCCCAGAGGTCGAAGTTGTAGTTGAAGCTGGCGCCGATGTTGCGCACCGTCGAATAGGCATCGCCCTGACCACGCGGGTCCTGGTCTTTGGCCAAGCGCGAGCGGCTTACACCGGCGCTGGCATCCACGGTCGGCATACGGGCGGCGTTGGCGGCATAGGCGGCGGCTTCGGCCTGGTGGGCACGGGCGTCGGCGACTTGCATGTCGGGGCTGCTTTGCAGGGCCTCCTGGATCAGGCCGTCAAGCTGTGGGTCGCCGAGGCTTTTCCACCAGTCGGCGGCCGGCCAGGCGGCGCTCGACAGCGTCACGCCGCTTAGGGATTTGCCGGTTTGCAGGGTGTTGGCGTCGAGGCGCTGACCCTGGGTGTCGAGGCCGCTGTAATTGGCGCAACCGGCCAACGTCATCGCCGCCAGCACCAGGCTGAGTGCGCGTGTGTTCATGATCTACCTACCCGCTGGATCGTGATGGGGTCACCCGCAGCGATCAGTATCTTCTTCAGGATCCGCTCCAGGGTTTCCAACTCGCCCGGTTCAAGCGCGCCGGCCAGTTGGTTGAGGGCCTGGGCGCCGATGTGCGGGAGCATGTCCGCCAGGCGCTGGCCCTCGGCGGTCAGCACCAACTGCACCTGGCGGCGATCCAGTTCGGAGCGCTTGCGGCTGAGCAGGTCTTTTTGCTCCAGCCGGTCGAGCATCCGCGTCATCGAACCGCTGTCCAGGGACAGGTTGCGGCACAGCTCGGCCGGGGTGTCGACGCCGAACTGGGCCATGATGATCAACACTTTGAACTGCGCGGCGGTGATGCCGTGGGGTTCCATATGGGTGTCGATGATGCGGTCCTTGAGAATCGCGGCGCGGCCCAGCAACAGGCCGAGGTGGCAGTTGTGGAAGTTATCGGGGGTGAAGTGAGGCATCGAAAGTCACCTTATTACTGCCTAGGCAGTGAATGTGTGACGAGATATTACTGCTTAGGCAGCGAATGTCAAATGGAATAATTAGGTTGCTTGGTAGTTGACCGAAGGCTGGAGTGAAATGAAAACCAATGTGGGAGGAGCAAGTCGAATCGTCGCACCGCCCCTCCCACATTTTTTACCGCGTACCGATCAGAAATCGCGTTTGTAAAAGATATCCAGGGAACTCGCCACACCCGTGGCCACTTCCAGGTACACCTTCTTGCTCAGCAGGTAGCGCAAGGCAATGGTGTTGGCCGGCTCGAACACCCCTACCCCATAACGCAGGCTGAGCTTCTCGTTGATCTTGCCGCTCGCCACTACCGCCGTACTGTTGCCGGTGCCTTGGGTGTCCAGATCAAAGTCCTGGATACCCAGCTTATTGGCAATGTCCGAGGTCACACCGGCACTGCCCATCAAGCCCAGGCCCAGGGCGGCTTCGGCGAGCATGTTGTTGTCTTCGCCGGTGTTGGTGCGCGAACGGCCCAGCACCAGGTACGACAGCGCATCTTCTTGAGCCATGGCCGGCTCGGAGAAAATCTGCGTGGCCGGCTGTTCGGCGCTACCGCTCAGGCGAATACCGGCAGTCACGGTGCGGGACGATTCGACCACTACGCGCACCGCTTCGATATCCAGGAACGGCTGGTCCAGCGGCCCGGCAAACAACAGCCGCGCGCGGCGCACGTTGAGGCGCTGGCCGTAGGCACGGTAGCGGCCGTCGTTGAGCCACAGCTCGCCACGGGTATCCATGTTGTCGCCGATATGCACATGGCCCTGGACCTTGGCGGTGAGGCCAAAACCGGCGAAGTTGAGCTGGTCTTCACCCACCTCCACGTCGATATCCATGGCCATCGCCATCGGCGCTTTGCCCTCTTCGGTCTGGCTGCCGATGATTACCGTGTCGTCAGAGACCTTGACCGTCGAAGGCGGCAGCTCGCGCACGGTGATATCGCCACGGGGGATATGCACTTTGCCGGCAATCGCCAGTTTGTCGTCCTTGAGGCTGATCTTCAGGTCGGGTGCCACTTCCAGCTTGGCATAGGGTTCTACGGTGACCGGCAGTTGCGAGCCCTTGAGGCTGAGGTCGACCACCAGGGCGCGGCCCCAGTCGATCTGGCCCATGAGGCTACCCTGCCCGGCCTTGCCGCTACGCCAGCCACCGTTGAGCTGCACGCTTTCGCCGGCGATCTGCGCCTGCAGGTTCAAGCCCTCAAGGCTGATGGGCAACTCGGGCCCGGAGACTTCACCGTCCACCAGGTTCAGGTTGCCGTTGACCAGCGGCGCGAGTAAACCGCCAGAGATGCGGCCACTGCCGTTGAGCTTGCCGGTGAGCTTTTCCACCATCGGCACAAACGGCCGCGCCACGGCGAGGTCCAGGCCGGTGAGGCTGAAATTGCCGGTGATCGGCTTATTGTTCGGCAGCGGATTTATCTGCGCCTGCAACAACAACTCGCCAAGCTTGCCGCCACGGAAATTCAGCTGGGTGTCGATACGCTTGGGGTTGAGGGTGGTTTCCAGCTTCAGGGTGTCATAGGGGAAATCCAGCCACTGGCCCTTGTCGCGCACGCGCAAGGTGCCGCCGCTGGCATCTACCGCCACTACGCCCTTGGGCCCGCTTTCCGGCAAATCGAGCTGTACGTCAGCATTGAGCTTGCCCTGCCAGGCGAAGTCTTTGGGCAAAAAGGCCGCAAGGCTGTCGAGGGGGAATTGCTTGAGGTGGTAACGCAGCTTTGGCTCGGGCATCAGGCGCTGGTCTTCGCCACACAGGCTGGCGCCGCCGGAGACCCAGCAGTGTGCGCCGAAGGTCAGCTTGCCATCGGCCAGGCGCTCGATTTTCGCCGGGGCTTGCAGCCGCCAGTCTTGGCCACCGGCTTGCACGTCGCCACTGGCGAGGCGCCCGCGCCAGTTGTCTTTATCGAGGTTGCCGTCCAGGGCTAGGGCTAGTTTGACCAGCGGGCCAGTCAGAGCCAGTTGGACTTTCTGGTTCTTGATATCGCCCTGGGCGCTGGCAGTGAGGTTGCCGACTTGCGTCTCGCCGCTTTGAATACCGCTGGCCTTGAGGTCGAGCTTGGCGCGTTGGGCGCTATCGAGGCTGGCGTCGAGGTTGAGGGTTTGCAGGCGATTGTCAGCAAATGCCAATTGCTGGCCCTTGAGGTCGAGCTTGCCTTGCGGCGCCTTCAAAGTGCCGGCCACATCGACACGCCCATTGATTTGCCCGCGCAGTTGCGGCCAAAGCTGGGCCAGGCGCGTCAGCTTGATGTCGATCTGCCCGGCCAGGCGTTGTTGCAGGCTGCCACTGCCGTTGATGCGGTTGTCACCCAAGCGGATGTCCAGGTTGGCGAGGGTCCATTGTTCGCCTGCACCTTCGGCCTTGGCCGCCAGCACAGCGGTTTGCCCGCGCAGGCGGCCCTTGAGATCGAGGTCGGCGTTGAGCTTGAGTTGTTCATTTTTGAACTCGCCTTTGCTGCGCAGCGGTCCGGCCAGGGTGCCAGGTAACTCGGCCACCCAGTACGCCGGGTTCAGTGCCGACAGGTCCAGCGCGGTGTCCCAGGCAATACCGTCGGCAAATTGCAGGTTCAGGTGGCCTTCGGCCTTGCCCTGACCGGCCGTCAGTTTCAACTCGGGCAGGAAGACTTGCTTGAGGTCGCCACTGAAGGGGGTGACCACATTGAACTTACCCGCCGGGCCGTCGAGGTCGGCCTTGAGGTTGCCCAGGTAATTGCCGTCCTTATAGGAGATTTCACCATTGAAGGTACGCAATGCCACTTGCGGCTCGTCGATGACGGGATAGAGGCGATGCCAGGGGAAGTCCAGCCAGTCGATTTTGGCGTCAGCACTGAAGCCTTGTTGCCAGTCCAGGTTGGCACTGAGCTTGAGGCTTTGCTGGTCACCGGCATTCAGGTCCAGCCCGGCGATCTGCGCGCCCTTGGCGTCGACCTTGCCTTGCAGGAGTAAATCCACCGGGCCTTTTTCCGCTGGCAGCACGGCCTTGCCCAGCAACTGGTAGCCATCTTTCAGGTTGCCCTTGGCGCTCAAGTCCAACTGGTTGAGTTGCAAGGTGTCAGGCAGGTCGGCGCTGGGTTTGAACGCCTCGGAGGTGATGTGCAACTGCGCCGGCAGGTTTTCGGCCAGGGGTTGCAGCTCGCCTTTGAGCTTGGCCGGCAGGTAGCCGCTGCTGTCGGCGTCGAGCTTGAGGGTCTTGAGCAGGTCGCCGTCGAGCTTGAGCGCGACGCTCCAGGGTGCACCGCCTGGGGCGTAGGGCAGGCTCAGGTTGCCGGTGGCATTCAGCGGCCAATCGCCGGTAGGTTGCAGCAGGCCGGCAAGGTCGAGCACCAGGTCATCGCGCTGCAAATGTACCGAGTCAATCTGCATACCAGCGGTGGTCCAGTGCGCCGCCAGTTGCAGGCCCTTGAGTTCTTCGCTGCCGTTGAACAGCAGGCTACCGATGCGAACGTCGCCCAGTTGGATGGCAACCGGCAGTTTCAGGTCGGGGAGTTGAATCGGCCCGCTGCTGCTCTCTTCGGCACTGGGGGCAAATTCCAGGCTGACCTGTTCCACGTCCAGTCGGTTGATACACAGGGTCATGCGCAACAGACAGCCGGGCGACCAGTCAAACGTCGGCGCATTCAGCTCGACGCGGCTGCCGTCCTGCTGCCACAGCAGATGATCGGCACTCCACTGCCCGCCCAGGCGGCCCTGGTAATTCTCCACGCTCAAACCTGGCACCTGGCCCAAGGCCCAGCGACTGCCCGCCTGGGTGCCAAGCACTGACCACAGCGCCAACAACAGCAACACGAGGATGGCGACCAGCACCAGCCCCGCTATCTTCAAACCACGCATCACAGCTCAGGCCCCATGGAAAAGTGCAAGCGAACGCCGCCCGGATCTTCGAGGGCATGGGCCAGGTCGAGGCGGATCGGCCCCACCGGCGACACCCAGCGCACGCCGACGCCGACGCCGGTTTTCAGGCTCGGCAGGTCCAGGTTGTTGAACGAGTTACCCTGGTCGATGAAGGTCGCGATCCGCCATTTATCGGTGATGGAGTATTGATACTCGGCACTCAAGGCCACCATGTAGCGACCACCGATACGGTCGCCACGATCGTTCTCCGGCGACAGGGTCTGGTACTCGTAGCCGCGCACGCTCTGGTCGCCACCGGCAAAGAAGCGCAACGACGGCGGCACGGATTTGTAGCCGTTGGTGGCACTGCCGCCAAATTGTGCGCGCCCCAGAAAACGGTGGTTGTCCCACAAGGTGGTCAGGCCCTTGATCGTGGCCGTGCCGTAAAGCAGGTTGGTGTCAGACCCCAGGCCCTCTTTGGCGACCTTGGTGTCGAACATCAGGCGATAGCCATGGTGCGGGTCGATACGGTTGTCGCTGCGCAGGTAGGAATAACTCACCCCCGGCATCAACAGGTTACTCAGCCCCGAGTCATTGCCCAGGCGGTATTCCTCACGCTGGTACTTGAGGGAAATCACCCGCGTCCAGCCGCTGGGCAACTTGCTGTGCCATTCGGGGCCAATGGTGAGCAGCTTGCTCAAGGTGTCGGTGTTGGCGATCTCTTCATTCTGATAGCCACCGGCAAAGCGCAATTTGTCGGTAAGCGGCGGGTCCAGCGGGATGTCATACCACAGGCCGACGTTCTGCCGCGGTGCCGACAATTCGGCTTCCCAACCGTAGCTGTGGCCCTGGGGGTTGACCCAATGCCGCGTCCAGTTGGCTTTGCCCCGTGGGCCGACGTCGGTGGAGTAACCCAGGCCGAGGCCCATGGTGCGGGGCTTGCGGGTTTCCAATTGTACAGCGACCGGGATCACGTCATCAGTCGCGGCGGTGGGGCTGGCGTCCACGCGCACGCCTTCGAAGAAGCCGCTGGCTTGCAGGTTCTGGTTGAGTTCGGCGACCAGCTCGGAGTCGTACGGCGTGCCACTGTCAAAGGGCACCATGCGTTGCAACAGTTCTTCATCAAACGGCGTGTCGCCGCTGAAGCTGACCTTGCCCATGCTGTAGCGCGGGCCGCTGTCGTAAATGAGTTCGATGTCGGCCACGCCCGCTTGAGGATCAACCGCGAGCTTCTGGCTAGTGAAGCGCCCGCTGAAAAAGCCGTAGCGTGAGGCCTGGTTCTGGATCAGGCGCTTGGCGTCTTCGTAATGACCGTGATTGAGCACGGCACCGGGCTTGAGGTCGTCGCTGGCGGGTACGCGAAAGGCCTTGAGGCTCGCGGCCTGGCCATCGACCCGAATGGTCACGTCGCGCAAATGCACCGGTTCGCCGGGGTCGATGGTGAGGGTCAGGCGCGGATTCTTGCCGCCCTTCACCTCGCTGGCGATCTGTGGCTGATAGAAGCCCAGTGCCTGCGCGGCTTTGCGCGCCTGCTCCTCGGCGCCACGGCTGAACCGCAGCAAGGCTTCTTCGTCACGATCGCCGACCCCGCCGATATAGCCTTCGATGTTGGCTTTCAGCGCGTCGTTTGAGGGTTTGATCTGCACGTCCAGTTCACTTTGCGCCAATGCGCCGCAGCTTGTGAACAGCAGAATCAAGCCGCTGGTAAATCTTCCTGGATACTTCATAGGCGCGGATGCTACACGAGCTAGGGAGGGACTTTGAACTCGGATTTGTCTGAATAATTCTGTCCTAAGACGTTGCAGGATGTAACGCCTGGGGATTGGGATGGAAAAACACATGCTCCAGCACCGGCCCTACGGCGACTTCACCGATCTCCTCATAGCCTTGGCGCTTGTAGAAATCCAGGTAACGGGAGTTGCCGGTGTCGAGCACCACACCTGAGGAGTGCGGATCGTCGGCGCACCAATTGTGTACTGCTTCAAGCAGTTGCTCACCATGATGCTGGCCCTGGAACTGTGGGTGAATACCCAGCAACGGCAGCACATGCACGGCCTCGCTGGGCAGGCACGCCAGGACTGCCTGATGGTATTCCAGGTAACGCCGGGTACCGCGCACGCCGGTACTCAGCCACATGCGGATTTGCCAGGCCCAGCTCTCGGTGATGCCCAGGCGTCGTTGCGGCGGCGCAATCAGGGCGATACCGATCAGCCGGTCGTTGACGAACAGGCCGATGGCGGGAAGCTTCTGAAAAAAGTGCTGTTTGACCAATTCGCGCACGGTGGCGCGCACCCGTTGTTCATAACCCGGCCGTTCGGCTTCGAAGATATAGGCGAAGGTCGGTTCATGGCGATACGCCTGGTAAAGCAGGGATCGCGCTTCACGGGAATAACCGCTATTGAGCAGGCGGATTTCGGCAGTGGCCATCGAAGTGTCTGGCATAACAGTCAATCTCCCTGGGCGCCACTCAAACATGGCGTTCTTATGGGTACGAACCTGTGCAGCTCCAGTCGTTCCCAGACATTAGCAGCGCATTCACCCTACCGCCACGCTGGCCCCCGTCCGACTTGTCGGCTAGCATCGCCCTTTTGCCAGACTGGACTGCCGACCATGAAAATCGTCTCCTTCAATATCAACGGGCTGCGTGCTCGCCCTCATCAGCTGGCGGCGCTGATTGAAAAGCATCAACCTGACGTGATCGGCCTGCAGGAAACCAAGGTTCACGATGATCAGTTCCCGCTGGCCGAAGTGCAGGCTTTGGGTTATCACGTGTACTACCACGGGCAGAAAGGCCATTACGGCGTGGCCCTGCTCTCGCGCCAGCCGGCCTTGAGCCTGCACAAAGGTTTTGCCAGCGATGAAGAAGACGCCCAGCGTCGTTTTATCTGGGGCACCTTCGCCGATGAAAACGGCCACCCGGTGACCATCATGAACGGCTACTTCCCCCAGGGCGAAAGCCGCGACCACCCCACCAAGTTCCCGGCCAAGCAGCGCTTCTATGAAGACTTGCAGCACCTGCTGGAAAGCCAGTTCAGCAATGACCAGGCGCTGGTGGTGATGGGCGACGTGAACATTTCCCCGCAAGACTGCGACATCGGTATCGGCGCCGATAACGCCAAGCGCTGGCTGAAAACCGGCAAGTGCAGCTTCCTGCCGGAGGAGCGCGAGTGGATGGAGCGCCTGAAGAACTGGGGCCTGGTGGACAGCTTCCGCCACCTCAACCCGGACGTGACCGACCGTTTCAGCTGGTTCGACTATCGCAGCCGTGGGTTTGAGGATGAGCCCAAGCGCGGGCTGCGCATTGACGTGATCATGGCGTCCACCGGGCTGGTGCCACGGGTCAAGGATGCCGGGGTGGATTACGATTTGCGTGGCTTGGAGAAGCCGTCGGACCATGCACCGATCTGGTTGGAACTGAGCTGATAGCAAGCCTGGTGAAGATCTAAATGTGGGAGGGGCGGTGCGACGATTCGACTTGCCCCCTCCCACATTTAGCCTTGCGATGCATCAGTCACATTGCTGCAACCCAACTGACTTAATCTCGCGGCACTTCCTTTGGCTTGAGAAGGTGCCGGCATGATGCTGCGCGTTCTGTTCCTGTGTATTGCGATCGCCCTCCCCGCCGTGGCAGCCCCTCTTCCCGTCCCCGGCCAAGGTCCCGCCCTGCGCATCCAGGGCTCCAACACCATCGGCGCGGCACTCGGCCCGGCGTTGGTCATGGGTTTGATGGAGCATCAAGGCTTACGGGATGTGCGCAGCGAACCGGGCGCCGGGGCAAATGAACAGAGCGTGGTCGGCACGACGCACCAAGGCAAGACGGTGACCATCGAAGTCGCGGCCCACGGTTCCAGCACCGGCTTTGCCGCGCTGAAAAATACCCGCGCGGACCTCGCCGCCGCGTCCCGCCCGATCAAGGACGGCGAACTGGTGGACCTTGAACCTCTGGGCGACCTGAAAAGCCCCGATGCCGAACAGGTCATCGCCATTGATGGCCTGGCGATCATTGTTAACCCACGCAACCCACTCAATACTCTTGACACCGAGCAGTTGGCCCAGATCTTCAACGGCGAAGTCAGCACCTGGGAGGCGTTGGGCGGGAGTGGCGGTGCCATTCATTTATATGCCCCTGATGATCAGTCCGGCACCTACGACACCTTCAGGGAGCTGGTGTTGAGCCGACGTCAGCAGCCGCTCGCGCCGTCAGCCAAGCGTTTCGAATCCAGCGAACAACTGTCCGATGCAGTCAGCCAGGACCCCCAGGGTATCGGCTTTATCGGCCTGCCCTATGTGCGTCAGGCTAAAGCAGTGGCGATTGCCGATGGCGCCTCGCAACCGATGTTGCCGCTGACCAGCCTCATCGCCACCGAAGATTACCCGCTGTCGCGACGGCTGTTCTTTTATCTGCCGCCCTCCTCCCGCAATCCGTGGGCCAAGGCGTTGGTGGACTTTACCCAATCCAGTAAAGGCCAAGCGATTGTGGCGGCCAATGGGTTTATCGCCCAGCAGGTGCAGGCGATCGGCGTGACACCTCGCCCGTCAATGCCTGACGACTACCAGGCCATCGCCCGCGACGCTCAGCGCCTGACGGTAAATTTTCGCTTCGAAGAGGGTAGCGCCAGCCTCGACAACAAGGCACGCCAGGATTTGCAGCGGGTGGTGGCCTATATCAAAAGCCACGGCAAGCTGAACAAGCAGGTCACGCTGGTGGGCTTTGGCGATACCAAGAACGATCCGCAACGTGCGGCGTTGCTGTCGAAGTTACGGGCGATGGCGGTGCGCCGCGAGCTGGCAAAGAGCGGCGTGGTGCTCAAGGATATTCGCGGGTTTGGCGCCCAGATGCCGGTGGCGGCGAATACCGCGGACGAAGGTAGGATCAAGAATCGGCGGGTGGAGGTTTGGGTGTACTGAGCCTTGGAGTTTGAGGTGCTTGGACTGGCCTCATCGGGGGCAAGCCCCCTCCCACACTTGGATTTGTGAATACAGTCAAAATGTGGGAGGGGGCTTGCTCCCGATAGAGGTGACGCGGTGTTACTGCCCGCCGCGCATCATCTCCCGCGGCACATACTTGCCAATCTCGAACTTGCCGATCGCCGCGCGGTGCACTTCGTCCGGGCCATCCGCCAGGCGCAGGGTACGTTGCATGGCGTACATATAGGCCAGCGGAAAATCATTGGAAACCCCGGCGCCGCCATGGATCTGGATCGCACGGTCGATCACCTTCAAGGCCACATTCGGCGCCACCACCTTGATCTGGGCGATTTCGCTTTTCGCCACTTTATTGCCCACGGTGTCCATCATGTACGCCGCTTTCAGGGTCAGCAGGCGCGCCATGTCGATTTCCATGCGTGAGTCGGCAATCTTGTCGATATTGCCGCCCAGACGGGCCAGCGGCTTGCCGAACGCGGTGCGGCTCACCGAGCGTTTGCACATCAATTCCAGGGCACGCTCAGCCATGCCGATGGAGCGCATGCAGTGGTGGATGCGGCCCGGGCCAAGGCGGCCTTGGGCGATTTCGAAGCCACGACCTTCCCCCAGCAAGACGTTCTCATACGGCACGCGCACGTTGTCGAACAGCACCTCGGCGTGGCCATGGGGGGCATCGTCGTAGCCGAACACCGGCAACGGGCGCACGATTTTCACGCCGGGGGTGTCTACCGGCACCAGAATCATCGAGTGCTGCTGATGGCGCGGCGCATCCGGGTTGCTCAAGCCCATGAAGATCAGGATTTTGCAACGCGGGTCACAGGCGCCGGAGGTCCACCATTTCTTGCCGTTGATCACCCACTCATCGCCCTGGCGTTCGGCGCGGGCGGCCATGTTGGTGGCATCCGAGGAGGCAACATCGGGCTCGGTCATGGCGAAGGCCGAGCGGATTTCGCCACGCAACAGTGGTTCAAGCCAGCGTTGTTTCTGCTCTTCGTTGGCGTAGCGCACCAGCACTTCCATATTGCCGGTATCGGGAGCGGAGCAGTTGAACGGCTCCGGGCCCAATAAGGAACGCCCCATGATTTCCGCGAGCGGCGCGTACTCAAGGTTAGTCAAGCCAGCGCCCAGCTCGGATTCCGGCAGGAACAGGTTCCACAAGCCCTCCGCTTTTGCCTTGGCCTTGAGTTCTTCCATGATGGCCGTGGGCTGCCAGCGATCACCTTCGCTGACTTGGCGCTCAAACACCGGCTCGGCCGGATAGACGTATGCGTCCATGAACGCAGTGACGCGCTCACGCAGTTCCTGAACCTTGGGCGAATAGGCGAAATCCATGAGCAGCTCCCTTCTTTGAGAGGTTGTTTAGGTCATGTATTCGATGCTAGAACAGCGCTGATAATTTACCTAGCCTATTCTCGGCGTGTATTAACATTCATCACCGATATATGATCGGCGCATGGACACTCACAATAAGAGCGCAACGAAATGAATTTGAGCAAGGTCGACCTCAACCTCTTCATCGTCTTTGATGCGATCTATACCGAAGCCAACCTGACCCGCGCCGGGCAGATCGTCGGCATCACCCAGCCGGCAGTGTCCAACGCCTTGGCACGTCTGCGCGAAACCTTCAACGACCCGCTGTTTGTACGCACAGCCCAAGGCATGGTGCCCACACCGATGGCGCAGAACATCATCGGCCCGGTGCGCAATGCCCTGTCGTTGCTGCGCGTGTCGGTGCAGGAAAGCCGGATTTTCAATCCCCAGCAGGCCGCCAAGACCTACCGCATCAGCATGACCGACCTCACTGAAGCGGTGATTCTGCCGTTATTGTTCCAGCGCCTGCGCCGCCTGGCGCCGACCGTGGTGATCGAGAGTTTCCTGTCCAAGCGCCGTGAGACCACCAAGGAACTGGCCGCCGGGCGCCTGGATTTTGCCGTGGATGCGCCGCTCAACACCGACCCGCAGGTGCGCCATGTCAAATTGATGGAAGACCGCTACGTGTGCGCCATGCGCAAGGGTCACCCCATGGCAGGCAAGGACAAATTCAGCCTGGATGACTACCTGTCATTGACCCACATCCATATCTCCAGCCGTCGCAATGGCTTGGGCCATGTGGACCTGGCGCTGGGCAAAATGGGCATCCAACGCAAGATCGCCCTGCGTTCGCAGCACTACCTGATGGCTTCGCAAGTGTTGCAGCAGACCGACATGGTCATGACCGTGCCCGAACGCTTCGCTCGTCGCCATGAACTGCACTGGTTCAACCTGCCGGTCAACGACGTGCCCCCGGTGGAAACCCACCTGTACTGGCATGAAAGCACCGACCAGGACCCGGCAAACCGCTGGATGCGTGAGCAGATGATCGAGTTGTGCCAGCAAGTCACCGCCCACGAAAAGAAGCTCGACAAACAGCAATCCTAAGGTTCAAGAATACCCATTGTGGTAGGGGGCTTGCCCCCGATGGCACGCGCAGCGCCCCTTGACGTTCACGTCAACCTGCAATTAGCTTAGCGCCAAGCCTTTCTTGAGCATCGCCATGAGCACCACCTACAGCATCTCCGACCTCGCCCGCGAGCTCGACATCACCACCCGCGCCATTCGCTTCTATGAAGAACAAGGCCTACTGGCCCCGGAACGTCGGGGCCAGGAGCGTATCTACTCGGCGCGGGACAAAGTCAGCCTCAAGCTGATCCTGCGGGGCAAGCGCATCGGCTTTTCCCTGGCCGAATGCCGCGAACTGATCGAGCTCTACGACCCCAGCGGCGGTAACCAGATCCAGCTCAACAGCATGTTGGCCAAGATCGCCGAACGCCGCGAACAGTTGGAACAGCAACTGCTGGATATCGAACAAATGAAGCTGGAACTGGACACCGCTGAAGAGCGCTGCACCCAGGCCCTTGCGCACACCATGAGCCAAGCCGGCCATTAACCAGAAGGTAACTGCCATGTCCCTCCCCTCTTACGTGCGCCTGGTGGAAGTCGGCCCACGCGACGGTTTGCAGAACGAAGCCCAGCCCATCAGCGTGGCGGACAAAGTCCAGCTGGTAAACGCGTTGAGCGAAGCCGGCTTGAGCTATATCGAAGTCGGCAGTTTTGTCTCGCCCAAATGGGTGCCGCAGATGGCCGGCTCGGCTGAGGTATTCGCGCAGATCCAGCGCAAGCCCGGCGTGACCTACGGTGCACTGGCGCCGAACCTGCGCGGGTTCGAGGATGCGCTGGCGGCCGGGGTCAAGGAAGTTGCGGTGTTTGCCGCGGCGTCCGAGGCGTTTTCCCAGCGCAATATCAACTGCTCCATCAGCGAAAGCCTGGAGCGATTCGCGCCGATCATGGCCGCCGCCAAACAGCACGGCATCAGTGTGCGCGGGTATGTGTCGTGCGTGTTGGGCTGCCCTTACGAAGGCGATATCGCCCCGGAGCAAGTGGCCGCGGTCGCCCGTGAGCTGTACGCCATGGGCTGCTATGAAGTGTCCCTGGGTGACACCATCGGCACGGGCACCGCGGGCGCAACTCGGCGCCTGTTCGAAGTGGTCGGGGCGCAAGTGCCAAGGGACAAGCTGGCCGGGCATTTCCATGACACCTACGGCCAGGCCATCGCCAATATCTATGCCAGCCTGCTGGAAGGCATAAATGTATTCGACAGCTCTATCGCGGGCCTCGGCGGCTGCCCTTACGCCAGGGGCGCCAGCGGTAACGTGGCCACCGAAGACGTGTTGTACCTGCTCAACGGTTTGGGGATCGAAACGGGGATCGACCTGGAACGCTTGATTGGCGCAGGCCGGCAGATCAGCCACGTCCTTGGTCGACCTAGCGGGTCCCGTGTTGCGAAGGTGCGTAACGCCAGTTGAGTAGCACAGCTGTGACAATGTGTTACCGCACACCTGCACAACGGGTAACGCGGGAACATAATTCGTCATGCCTAGGCAAAACCATTTGCCCGATAAATACTAACTACATGATTTTAAACGAATTTAAAAAGTTGGCATGGCTCCTGCTATCTCTATGGCATAACAAGAATAAAAAGCGCCAAACCTAATAAAAACAAGACGAAACGACTCTGACATAACAAAAACAACACGGCAGAGACGCAGCTAACAGATTTTTTTGGAGAAGATGTGCTTCGCAGGGTACGGCATGCCGCAACCCGCAACCGGATAGAGAAAAATAAAACTACCTCAGGTAGCTACCACTGGTTGGATCGTTTACGAAGAAGCAGGTCAGCGCTCAAAAAAATACGTTTGCTCTTGACCCCGGATGGGGGTCGCCAAAAATAGCGGTACGGGCCACGGCTACCAAAAACAACAACAGGCCGCCCCTCAATAATAAGAAAAGAGCACGCAACGACAAATTAAAGGGGACCTTCGGGTCCCCTTTGTGCTGTTTGCACTTATGTGACTTAGGCGGATGCCACCTTCTTCGTCGAAAATTGGTTAAGCACAGTAACCGTCAAAGCCCGCAGCGCAGCTGTTTCCTTGGCTTGTCGCTGCGCCCTCAGTTGTTTCATTTCCTGGTTATAGAAACCACTGGTCATTGACCCATCGGCCAGAATTTGATCCCGGCTCTTACCCAGCAGGCTGGCAACTCTGTTAACCGCTGTCTCGTACTCTAGCTGCCAAGCCTTCTTTGCATCCTGCTCTACAAGGTCATCCTGTGTGTTCTGCAGATCTACCACCTTTTCCAACGCCTCTTGCTTCTCGGTTATTACCTCAAAATCGGCCATCGTCAGGGTGCTGAGGTCCTGTGGGTATTGGGCGCGAAGTTGGTTTCTCCAAAATTCCATGTCCACAAAAAAATGACTTTTTTCACTGATGTTTTTTTCGCCCTCAAGCACTTGTACATAGGCAGCATCAAGAGTCTCCGGGGCCACACCCGCGATAGGGCGATAGAGCATTTCAAGGGATTTGATCGGCAAATCCAGTCGCTGCGCCAAGCCGGAGCGATAAGCAAAGATGACTTCGGCCTGCTCGGTGAAGGCCGGCCCGCGCGCCTCGACGTCACGCTCAGCGATGATATCTACCAACTTCAGGCGAAATAGTCGCTCTGCGGTGCCAATCAGGGTCGCCTCAACGTCATGCTCTCCGACCCTCTCAAGCGATTTTTCCACCAACAGATCAGTTTCCATGTTCATGAACTCCAGCACACTCCCGTCACCACAGGTAACGCGATCATCAGCTGATTTAAACAATACATCGCGAGTGTGTTGGTTCTCATGGACGGCCCCAATCATGTCCCAAACGCGCTCCGCCAGTTGCGGCCGGGTAACCCCGGATTTGTACTCTGCACAACGGGTTGTGTCCGCCACCACGGTAAAAAATGCCGCCGCCTCGGGACTGGAACTGAGCTGGTCCCACATTTCGCCGCGACCGGCCTGCATGGCTGGGGGGGAATCGTGCAGCCACAACCTGCGCGCCTCAGCCAGGGTGACGTGGTCATCGGTAAGGACTACTTGCGACACAGGATTTTCATGCACGTTGATTCGGTCCGGATTCTCAACGGCGTACTCGGGCAGCTGAGTAATCGCGTTTGTGTGCAGATCGATCCAGTCCAGGTTATGCAGGCGCCCGGCACCTCTGGGGAAGGTCGTCGTTCCGGTATTCGCCAGATTCAGCCGGTTCAAGTCACGCATGTTGCTCAGATCGGCGGCCCATCCCAACTGACGGTTATGGGAGAGGTTAAGTACGGTCAAACGCTGCATGCCTTCGAGTTGCGTCTGGCCTTGCCTCGTCAACCGAATGTCGTTACCACTCACATCGAGCCAGGTCAAATCCGCTCCACCGTTGGCAAACTCCGGCAGCTGCGTGAAGTTGCTAGAGCTGATATCCAACCAGCGCACACCGCCGAATGCGCTCAAGAAGGGCAAGGACGCATCCGAAAGGTACATTCTGGATAAATCCAAACAGTCCACATGGTCCATGTTCGCCGTAATCGCCGGTAACTCACCGGGTTGCTCATCAGCCAAGCGCAGGATGTACGCCATGCGCTCTTGCTCGGCGGCCACGGCCTGTTGCGGCGACCGACGCTGCCATGCATCCTTGATTGCATCGGCGACCCGGCCACGGGTCCTGCGTTGCTGGCTATCACCGTCGGCCCGCCAGGCGTCCAAGTCTGTATTGAGTTGCTTGAACTCGTCTTTGAGCAAATCCATTTTTGCCATAAATCCAATATCGTTGACGCCCTCTAGCCCCAGCATCTGATCCACCTCCTCGATGGACGTTGACGGATAAAGGTCTAACGCTGCCCTTTCACATGCATAAGGTCGACGACCCGCACCGCCTACCGGGCTCAATGGATAACCAAAGCGTCCATCGGCAAGGCGCATTGGCGGTTTGTAGCGTGGTTTGGCAGGCTGCATGCGCAGCAACGCACGCAGTTCATCGCGAGGCATCAGCGGCATTTGCTCCAGTGCCTGTTTCAGACTCGCGCCGAGATCAGAGGCCGTCAGGTTCATCGCCCTCCAATCCTCAGGTGAAACTGCTGACTGTACAGCCCCATAGATGTCCGCCTGATGGTTCAATACCGCGATTTTTTCGTCCTGTACCTCATAAAGGTTCTTGGGACCGAACTTGATGAAACGACGCTTGACCGCCGCATTCTCTGGCCCCACCGAATCCAGTAGGCGCTCTCCACCCGGCAGCCGTTCGACAACATCAATGCGCAGGTCTGATGGCCAACCAGGAAGCTTATCCAGACTGTGCAGCACCATGCGTTGCGTGTCGTCATTGGCCAGGGTTTTTCGGTATAACCCTTCATACGTTCGCGCCAAACGCACCTGCTGCTGATAATGACGGGCCTCTTCAGCCAAGTTCTGCGGCATGCGTTGGCGCTCGGTGAGCGCTTGCATTTCGGAGGAGTTGGCACCGTTCAACAGTTCCTCGACAACCGCCGTGGGTAGAGAAGGGAATAAGCGTTTGATAAACCTTACTGTCGCGCTTTCTCCACCCTCGGCGGCGGCGTAGCGCTGGGTGAAAAGGTCAGATTGATACGCCGCTCTCTGTGAGGCCCTGACAGTGGAAACTTCCTCTGCCACGACATTATCCATTTCAAGTCGCTTCAAGGTATCGGTCAGTAGCGCGGGCAGTGCTGCCTGGTCTGTATGTATCTTACGTAGAGTGTCCACTTCCGTTGCAGTCATTTGCACTATGCGTTCGAGCTTAAGAGGCTCATTGGCAAAACGCTCTGCCATCGGGCCCAACCGCTGCATCAACTGCGGCCCGGTCAATGTCATCGGGTTCTCGTGCTCATGTGCCCACGCCCCGGCGCCCGTACGGCTTACCTTTGGGGTATAAGCCGCCGGGTTGTCCGGATGCAGGATTTTAAAGTCATTGCTGGCACCCATCCGCTCCACCAAGTAATGCGTGTTATTTTTTTCCCGCAGGTATAATCCCCCTTCATGTTCAAACAATCCGTCTTCATTGGCCGTGAGACCATCAGGCATTGTGACCTGGCGCTGATAAGGCCTCAGGTCAGGAGAATACAGACGGATATTGCCATCGGGGCAACGAACGTGGGCCAGGCTTTCAACAAATGCCGTCTTGACCAGCGGAAACAACTTGGCCCCCACCGCCGCCGTAGATACATTAAAGGCAATGGCCGAAACGTGGGCCCATGCCGCTTTTGTATCCCCTTCGTCCCACGCCGCTATTCCCGATGCGACCTCCCATAACATTTGCGCTGCCCCAATTGCGAGCATCACGGGAGCCAGCTCGGGGAAAATAAAAACTGCAACATTCAATACATTCAAAGCCATGCTGCCCATTTTGACCAACCAGGCGTTACGTGCACGCTGATCCGCCGCATCATTGGAAACGGCCATCGCTTGCGCATTCCTCAGTATTAGATTGGCTTTTTGCCAAGCGTGTTCGCGCCACAACACCGAAAAACGCCCCCCATAAGAAGCGGTGACGCCCCTGAGATCCTTTTTGTCAGAATCATAATCTTCACGTTCAGAAAATTTACCGGAGGGATCAAGATGCCGCTTGAGCTTAGTAAAAAATACACCTTGTCGCTCGTAGGGTATGAACTGACTAAAAAACCTTCGATAACTTACCAAACACAATCGCTCAACCAAATCAAGTTTGAAGCTTGTCAAACTCGAGTATTCCTTCAACATACAAACAGGATCTCCTGGAATGAACACCACACAAGGCTCATTCATGAACACCAGGCTGCGATGAGCAACTTGCACATTGACATTACCTATAACAACAATTTGCGCCAGCGGCTGCCCAAGCAACTTAAGTCCCGAATAAGTGAGTGTTTTCTCTCGCCACTTTAATTCCTGATGGTTATCCGCTGTTTTCCGCATCACCTGGTAGGTGTCTTCTTGAATATCCCCGCACCCAAGCGCTACCTCGGCGGCGAACAGGAACTGATACCTGGCCGAATTCAACATGCGATTACGCATGGTCTTGGTGGCGGTGCCCGCTGCAAAGTTGGGTGTGTCTTCGGGACAGATAAACGACTCGACATGCCTCAAGTATTGCGTACCCAAATCCAATTCTCGGCACAGGCTGGCAAACAAATGAGGTTGTATCGAGACTCTACCGCCGAGCGTTTGCGTATGATTGAACGTATAAGAGGGCGATTGTCGATGAAAATCATACTGAGTGATAAGCCTGGCGTTCTGATCGGCCACCTCAAGGGTATCTTCTATCGCAAAGTTCTTTAATGCCGCCTCAAGCAGACTAACACCTTCGTAATAGCAATAACATGATGCCTCTCGCCCAAAGACTTTAGAGCGATCAGCCGGCATCAACTTTTCAGTGGCAAAAAATAGCTGCCTTACATTGTGACGCCCACCGAATTTTTCTTTCATGGCCGCCACTAAAAGTGGTTCGGCAAAATCCACAACCCCTTTAAGCCCATTAAAACTGTCATCCAGTCTATTCAGCGAATTAAAGCTGCGGATGTAAGCATCACTCAGCTTCAACTTTTTACCCGACGACAAGTTTTTATACCATTCGGGCATCGCGAACTGCGTTTCAGAAAACTCCTTTTTGCGCTTAAGGTCGGCGGCGCCGTACCAGGACGGCAACCGGTCCTGTATCACCCGTGCATGAACGCTCTGCACCGCCGTTGATTGACTGCTGCCAGGTTGATCAAGCTCACTCATTTACCAAACTCCATTTGAAGGAACAAACGATCAATGTGCGATCGTTCGCGCTTCAAACGGTGGTATTCAGCTAGCCCGCGCTACAAAGCGCCCCACGGCTCATTCTCGGGCAGACGCCAACTCCTCAATGCTGATCTCGCGCATGCGAAATTTCTGGATCTTGCCCGTCACCGTCATCGGAAACTCGTCCACAAACTTGAAGTACCTGGGCGTCTTGAAGTGGGCGATGCGGTCCTTGCACCAGCTCGACAGTTCCAGCTCGTTGGCCACATGGCCGGGATGAAACTTGATCCAGGCGACGATTTCTTCACCGTAACGCTCATCCGGAATACCGATGATCTGCACATCGGCCACTGCCGGGTGGGTGAAGAAAAACTCTTCCACCTCACGCGGGTACACGTTCTCGCCCCCGCGAATAATCATGTCCTTGTTACGCCCGGCAATGCAGACGTAGCCGTGCTCGTCCATGGTTGCCAGGTCGCCGGTGTGCATCCAGCCGGCCTCATCGATTGCCTCGCGGGTGCCGTCGGGGTTGTTCCAGTAACCGAGCATCACGCTGTAGCCGCGCGTACATAGTTCACCGATCACGCCGCGCACCACGGTGTTGCCGGCATCATCGACAATCTTGGTCTCCAGTTGCGGTTGGGTGCGGCCCACCGTGGTGACGCGCCGTTCTATATCGTCATCCGCCCCGGTTTGCAGCGACACGGGGCTGGTTTCGGTCATGCCGTAGGCAATTTGCACTTCGCGCATGTGCAGTTCGTTGATGACCCGACGCATGACTTCGATCGGGCATGTCGCCCCGGCCATGATACCGGTGCGCAGGCTGGCCAAGTCGAACCCGGCCCGGCCTGGGTGATCAAGCATGGCGATAAACATGGTCGGCACGCCATACAGGCCGGTGGCTCGTTCTTCGGCGACGGCAGTCAATGTCAGCAGCGGGTCGAAACCGTCATTGGGATAGATCATGGTGGTGCCGTGGGTGATGCAACCGAGGTTACCCATCACCATGCCGAAGCAGTGATACAGCGGCACCGGGATGACCAGGCGGTCCTGCGCGGTCAAGCCCAGGCTTTCGCCGACCATGTAACCGTTATTGAGGATATTGTGGTGACTGAGGGTGGCACCCTTGGGGAAACCGGTGGTGCCGGAGGTGTATTGGATATTCACGGGTTGGTCGAAGTGCAGGCTGGTCTGCCGGCTTTGCAGTTGCTCGGGCGGCACGCCTGCGCCCAGGGCCGATAATTGCGACCAGGGCATGAATGTCGGCGGCGGGCTGGGATCGAGACTGATGAGGCCGCTCAGCTCAGGCTTCAATGCCTGGAGCATGGCGTGGTAATCGGAGCTCTTGAACGAACCGGCGCACACCAGCCATTGGCAGCCGGATTGCTTGAGCACGTAATCCAGCTCACTGCTGCGATAGGCCGGGTTGATATTGACGAGGATCACACCGAGCTTAGCGCTTGCCACTTGGCAGATCAGCCATTCGGCGCAATTGGGCGCCCAGATACCCAGGCGGTCACCGATCTGCATACCCAAGGCGAGGAACGCCCGTGCATGCAGATCAACCGTCTCGGCCAGTTGCCGCCAGGTGTAGCGCCGCTGCTGATGGCGAACCACCAAGGCTTCGCCATCGGGATACTGCGCGACGGTTTGATCGAATGCCTGGCCTATGGTCATGGCCAGCAAGCGCTTGTCCTGAGAGCCACGGCTGTAGCTCTGATTCGGTTGATCCATAACGACCCCTTGTTGTCTTTTTTGTAGGTTGACGTAAACGTAAACTACGATTGACAGCACCGCAACGCAAGCTTACGTTAACGTAAAGGTGAGCGCCCTCCTCCTGCGCCCAACCCACACAACAACAAAGCTGACATTAAGGTGCCTGCCCATGAGTTACCCGTCCCTGAACTTCGCCCTCGGCGAAACCATCGACATGCTGCGCGACCAGGTGCAGTCCTTTGTGGCCAAGGAAGTCGCACCGCGTGCGGCGCAGATCGACATCGATAACCTGTTCCCCGCCGACCTGTGGCGCAAGTTCGGGGACATGGGCCTGCTGGGCATCACCGTGCCGGAAGAATACGGCGGCGCCGGCCTGGGTTACCTGGCCCATGTAGTGAGCATGGAAGAAATCAGCCGCGGCTCGGCCTCGGTGGCGCTGTCATACGGTGCGCACTCCAACCTGTGCGTCAACCAGATCAATCGCAACGGCAACCACGAACAGAAACTCAAGTACCTGCCCAAGCTGATCAGCGGCGAGCACATCGGCGCCCTGGCCATGAGCGAGCCGAATGCCGGCTCCGATGTGGTCTCGATGAAACTGCGCGCCGACAAACGCGGCGACCACTACGTACTCAACGGCAGCAAGACCTGGATCACCAACGGCCCCGACGCCAATACCTATGTGATCTACGCCAAGACCGACCTGGAAAAAGGCCCCCACGGCATCACAGCCTTCATCGTCGAGCGCGACTGGAAAGGCTTCAGTCGCAGCAACAAGTTCGACAAGCTGGGCATGCGCGGCTCCAATACCTGCGAGCTGTTTTTTGATGACGTGCAAGTACCGGAAGAAAACATCCTCGGCGTGCTCAATGGCGGCGTGAAAGTACTGATGAGCGGCCTGGATTACGAGCGCGTGGTGCTCTCCGGCGGCCCTACCGGGATCATGCAGGCGTGCATGGATTTGATCGTGCCCTACATCCACGACCGCAAGCAGTTCGGCCAGAGCATTGGCGAATTCCAGCTGATCCAGGGCAAGGTTGCCGACATGTACACCCAGCTCAACGCCAGCCGCGCCTACCTCTACGCCGTGGCCCAAGCCTGCGAGCGGGGCGAGACTACGCGCAAGGACGCCGCCGGTGTGATCCTGTACAGCGCCGAGCGCGCCACGCAGATGGCCCTGGATGCGATCCAGATCCTGGGCGGCAACGGCTATATCAACGAATTCCCCGCCGGGCGCCTGTTGCGTGACGCCAAGCTGTATGAAATCGGCGCCGGCACCAGTGAGATTCGGCGGATGTTGATCGGTCGCGAACTGTTCAACGAAACCCGCTGAAGGAGCGCGTCATGGCCACCCTGCATACCCAACTCAACCCGCGCTCGGCGGAATTTGCCGCCAATAGCGCGGCGATGCTTGCACAGGTCGACGCCCTGCATACCCTGCTCGCCCACGTGCAACAGGGTGGCGGTGCCAAGGCCCAGGAACGCCACACCTCGCGCGGCAAGCTGCTGCCCCGGGAGCGCATCAATCGCTTGCTCGACCCGGGTTCGCCGTTTCTTGAACTCAGCCAACTGGCGGCTCATCAGGTGTATGGCGAAGACGTACCGGCGGCTGGCGTGATTGCCGGAATCGGCCGTGTGGAAGGCGTGGAGTGCATGATCGTCGCCAACGATGCCACGGTCAAAGGCGGTTCCTACTACCCACTGACAGTGAAAAAGCACCTGCGCGCCCAAACCATCGCCGAGCAGAATCGTCTGCCGTGCATCTACCTGGTGGATTCCGGCGGCGCCAACCTGCCGCGCCAGGACGAAGTATTCCCCGACCGCGAACACTTCGGGCGAATTTTCTTCAACCAGGCCAACATGAGCGCCCAGGGCATCCCGCAGATCGCCGTGGTGATGGGCTCATGTACCGCCGGCGGCGCCTATGTGCCGGCGATGGCCGATGAAGCAATCATGGTGCGCCAGCAAGCCACCATTTTCCTTGCGGGCCCGCCGCTGGTGAAGGCGGCCACCGGTGAGGTGGTCAGCGCCGAAGACCTCGGCGGCGCCGATGTGCACTGCAAGATCTCCGGCGTGGCCGACCACTACGCCGACAGCGATGAACACGCCCTGGCGCTGGCCCGGCGCAGCGTGGCCAACCTTAATTGGCGCAAACAAGGTGAGTTGCTGCAGCGCACGCCTGTGGCACCGCTGTACAGCAGCGAAGAGCTGTACGGCGTGATTCCGGCGGATGCCAAGCAGCCGTTCGATGTGCGCGAAGTCATCGCGCGGTTGGTGGACGCTTCGGTGTTCGACGAGTTCAAGGCGTTGTTCGGGACAACGTTGGTCTGCGGCTTTGCGCACTTGCATGGCTACCCGATTGCGATCCTGGCCAACAACGGCATCCTGTTCGCCGAGGCCGCGCAGAAAGGCGCGCACTTTATCGAACTGGCTTGCCAGCGTGGGATTCCCCTGCTGTTCCTGCAAAACATCACCGGCTTTATGGTCGGCCAGAAATACGAAGCCGGCGGCATCGCCAAGCATGGTGCCAAGCTGGTTACGGCGGTCGCGTGCGCCAGGGTGCCGAAGTTCACCGTGATCATCGGTGGCAGTTTTGGCGCCGGTAACTATGGGATGTGCGGCCGCGCCTATGACCCGCGCTTCTTGTGGATGTGGCCCAACGCACGCATTGGCGTGATGGGCGCCGAACAGGCCGCCGGGGTGCTGGTACAAGTCAAGCGCGAGCAGGCTGAGCGCGCAGGCAGCGGTTTCAGTGCGCAGGAGGAAGCCGCCATCAAGCAGCCGATCCTCGACCAGTATGAAACCCAGGGCCATCCCTACTACTCCAGCGCGCGCTTGTGGGATGACGGTGTCATCGACCCGTTGCAGACCCGCGACGTGCTGGCCCTGGCCTTGTCCGCCGCACTGAACGCCCGCATCGAGCCGAGCCGCTTCGGCGTGTTCCGCATGTAAATGGAGCTGCACCCCATGAACGATTTCAACACCCTCGAACTGATCACCGACAGCCGTGGCTTTGCCACGCTGTGGCTCAGTCGTGAAGCCAAGAACAACGCGTTCAATGCCGAAATGATCCGCGAACTGATCATCGCCCTGGACCGGGTGCAAGCCGACCCGTCCCTGCGATTTCTGATACTGCGCGGGCGCGGCAAGCATTTCAGTGCCGGCGCCGACCTGGCCTGGATGCAGCAGTCGGCCGAGCTGGACTACCACACCAACCTGGACGACGCTCGCGAACTGGCGGAGCTGATGTACAACCTGTCCAAGCTGAAAATCCCCACGCTGGCCGTGGTGCAAGGTGCGGCCTATGGTGGCGCGCTGGGGTTGATCAGTTGCTGCGACATGGCCATCGGCGCCGATGACGCGCAATTCTGCCTGTCGGAAGTGCGCATCGGCCTGGCGCCCGCAGTGATCAGCCCATTCGTGGTGCAGGCCATCGGCCAACGCGCGGCCCGCCGCTATGCTCTGACGGCCGAGCGATTTGGCGGCCAGCGGGCGCAGGAGATCGGCTTGCTGGCAGAGAGTTATCCGGCCGAGAGCCTGGATCACCAGGTGGACCAGTGGGTGGCCAACCTGCTGCAAAACAGTCCGGCGGCGATGCGCGCCAGTAAGGATTTACTGCGTGAAGTGGGCAACGGTGCCCTCACCCCGGCGCTGCGACGTTATTGCGAAAACGCCATTGCGCGCATTCGCGTAAGCGCCGAGGGCCAGGAAGGGTTGCGGGCCTTCCTGCAAAAACGTGCGCCGAACTGGCAAGCCCAGGAGCCGCGCTCATGAGCACACTGACCACCGTACTGGTAGCCAACCGTGGCGAGATTGCCTGCCGGGTCATGCGCACCGCCAAGGCCATGGGGCTGACGACCGTGGCCGTGCACAGCGCCATCGACCGTGATGCGCGCCATAGCCGCGAGGCGGATATTCGTGTCGATCTGGGAGGCAGCAAAGCCACCGACAGTTACTTGCAAATCGACAAACTGATTGCCGCCGCCCACGCCAGTGGCGCCCAGGCGATTCACCCCGGCTACGGCTTCCTCTCGGAAAACGCTGGCTTTGCCCGGGCCATCGAGGCGGCAGGCTTGATTTTCCTCGGCCCGCCCGCTGCCGCCATTGACGCCATGGGCAGCAAATCGGCGGCCAAGGCATTGATGGAAACCGCCGGTGTGCCCCTCGTGCCGGGCTATCACGGCGAGGCCCAGGACCTGGAGACCTTCCGCGCCGCCTGTGAGCGTATTGGCTACCCGGTATTGCTTAAGGCTACGGCCGGTGGCGGCGGCAAGGGCATGAAGGTGGTCGAGGATGTCAGCCAATTGGCCGATGCCCTGGCCTCCGCCCAGCGCGAGGCGCTGTCGTCCTTCGGCAATGGGCAGATGCTGGTGGAGAAGTACCTGCTCAAGCCGCGCCATGTCGAGATTCAAGTGTTTGCCGACCAGCATGGCCATTGCCTGTACCTCAATGAGCGCGACTGCTCGATCCAGCGGCGCCATCAAAAGGTTGTCGAAGAAGCGCCGGCGCCAGGGCTCAGCGTTGAGCAACGCAAGGCCATGGGCGAAGCGGCCGTGCGTGCGGCCCAAGCCATCAGCTATGTCGGTGCCGGTACGGTGGAGTTTCTGCTGGATGCCCGTGGCGAGTTTTTCTTTATGGAGATGAACACGCGACTGCAGGTGGAGCATCCGGTCACCGAAGCGATTACCGGTCTGGACCTGGTGGCGTGGCAGATCCGGGTCGCCCAGGGCGAGGCGCTGCCGATCACACAGGAGCAGGTACCCTTGATCGGTCATGCGATTGAAGTGCGGCTGTATGCCGAAGATCCGGCCAACGAGTTCCTGCCGGCCACCGGTCACCTGGCGCTGTACCGCGAATCCAGCCCAGGCCCGGGCCGTCGGGTAGACAGCGGTGTCGAGCAAGGGGACAGCGTGTCGCCCTTCTACGACCCGATGCTCGGCAAACTGATTGCCTGGGGTGAAGACCGCGAACAGGCACGCCTGCGACTTTTAAGTATGCTCGATGAGTTCGCGGTGGGTGGGCTCAAGACCAACCTGGGTTTTCTGCGGCGCATCATCGGCCATCCCGCGTTCGCGGCGGCCGAATTGGACACCGGATTTATCCCGCGTTATCAGGATGAACTGTTACCGGCGCCCGGTGAGTTGAGCGATGCATTCTGGCAGGCAGCAGGTTCGGCGTTTATGCAGAGCCTGCCGGTAGGTGATGGGCCTTGGGCCAATAACCAGGGCTTTCGTGCGGGCCTGCCCGCCGAAGTGTCGCTGCATCTGAGCTGCAACGGGCAGGATCGGCTGGTGACATTGGCCGGGCACACGTCGCAGTTGTGCGGCGAGCAGCTGCTGATCGAACACCAGGGTGTACGCCGTGCCCATCTGGCGGTCCGCAACGAAGGCAGCCTGTACCTGCGCTGGAATGGCGAGATGCATGCCGTCAGGCTGTTCGACCCGATTGCGGCGGTCGAGGCCGGCCAATCTCATCAGGGCGGTCTCAGCGCACCGATGAACGGCAGCATCGTTCGCGTGCTGGTAGAGGTAGGCCAAACCGTTGAGGCTGGCACACAGCTGGTGGTACTCGAAGCCATGAAGATGGAACACAGCATCCGTGCGCCCCATGCCGGGGTGGTCAAGGCGCTGTTCTGCCAGGAAGGTGAAATGGTTGCCGAAGGCAGCGCGCTGGTGGAGCTTGAAACCGCCGCCTAGAACTTCGCGGTGGCTTGCACCACGACGCCAAGGATGTGGCAGTCCTCGGTGAGCAGCGCCTTGGGGTACGTCGGATTGAGCGGCACCAGATAGCGCTGGCCGCTCTCTTCCTGCAATTGGCGAAAAGTGGCCTGGGAACTGCCAGACCATTGGGCGACAACCAGTTTGCCGGGTACAGGATCGATGGCCGGGTCCACCAGGATCATCGTCCCGGCACCGATGCTCATGCCCGTGGGCGCGGTCATGGCGTCGCCCATTACAGGCAGCCAGAACGCCTCGCCACGCGCGTGGTAATCGGTCAATTCGTAGCGGCCAGGCCCATAGAGTGCACGCTCTTCGCGCAGCTCGCACGCCTGCTGCCAGTCGCTGACCGGATAGCGAAAATACGGGTTGTAGTGCTGTTGCAACGCAGGCTCTTGCGCGGCCCGTTCGCGAATCTCCAGCGCCACCTCCAGGTAGCCCAGCCCGAGCTCGGCCAGCACCCGGTTCATGTCCGCAAGGCTCGGCACTCGGCGCTTGTTGAGCCAATGGCCGACGCCGCCCTGGGACATACCCAGGCGCTCTGCCAGTTGCTCCTGCGTGACCTTGCGGTCTTTCATGTTGGCTTTGACCAACGCTATCCAGTTATCCATGGCGCCTGACAATACGGTGCGTATTTTTCGGGGCAATAAACAGTTTGTAGTAATCCATAAAACGACATAAATACGATACGTACTATCATCAAGCCTAAGGATTTCGACACCCACCGGAGTACTGCCGCTTATGACGAATAGCCCGCTTTCATTGCCTGAAATACCCGAACAGGTTGAATTACAGAACATGTGCCACAGCGGCGCGGCCCAGCGCGCGCTGGACTATTACTTGAAAGAAGATATGTCGGCACCAGCCGTGGAGGGTGCCCTGTTCGCGATCAAGCCGGGCGTCAGCCAAGAGGAGGCCCTGGTTCACGCGTCTGACCTGCTGCGCAGTGCTGCGGCAACCGCCTACGAATCAGCGTGCAGCCATCAAGGCAATCAGCGCGACCTGGCGTTTTCCGTGGTGTATTTGATCGATATGGCGAAGGCGATGGTGGAGCGCTCGTTGCAAGCGCCGGGGGCCCAGGCAAACGCGTAACAGACACGAAAGAAAAATATTTCTATCCAAGGGATAAAAACATTTGACTTGCAAATGATAATGATTATTATTGGACCAAGCTGATCGCGAGATCAGTCGATAGACCAAGGGACCTTAGGTCGGACTCTTGGAATATCTCCTCATCAGGCTAATCACGGTTTTTGACCCGGCTCTTTGGCCGGGTCTTTTTTTTGCCAGTTTCCCTGGCATGGCTTCAGGCTAATGAAGACTGTGTGTTGCTCGATGGCGCGCATGGTAGCAAAAGACCATCGTCGAAAGAAAGCCACACGACAGCTCTAGCCCGGATCTTTGCGAAATAGCGCTTGAGAATCAATCTCATAGCCCCTAAGCTGCCGCGGCGTCAGGGATGACGCCCCCTCCCCGTGCAACAATTTTGCATCCAGGTTTTACCTGACCTCTGTGTAATATAGCCGCCACATCACTCATATTCAGGCAACCAGACTATGACCGTGGCCTTGACCTCCATCAAGATCAGCACCGACTTCGACAGCGGCAATATCCAGGTCCTGGATGCCAGCGATGCCTATCAGTTGTTACTGGCAATCAAACCCGACACCCGCAGCAAACATTTTCAATGGTTCCACTTCAAGGCCGAAGGCATGCATGTGGGGCACACCCACACTTTTCGATTGAGCAACGCCGGTGGCTCATCCTATAAACACGCCTGGAGCGGCTACAATGCCGTGGCATCCTATGACCATATCAACTGGTTCCGGGTGCCAACGCGCTTTGATGGCGAGATCCTGCATATCACGCTCCAGACCCGCGAAAAGCACGTATGGTTCGCCTACTTCGAACCCTACAGCCGTGAACGTCACGACTGGCTGATCGAACAAGCCCTGAAGTACGCCGGCGTCAAGCTGCTGGCCACCGGCAAGAGTGTCGAGGGCCGCGATATACAACTGTTGCGCCGTGGCAAAGGGGCTGAAGGTCGCCGTAAGGTGTGGATCATTGCCCAACAGCACCCCGGCGAACACATGGCCGAATGGTTTATGGAGGGCGTGATTGAACGCCTGCAAAAGGACGGTGACGCGGAGTTGAAAAAACTCTTGAAAGTGGCCGACCTGTACCTGGTGCCCAACATGAACCCCGATGGCGCTTTTCACGGTCACCTGCGTACCAACGCCATGGGCCAGGATCTGAACCGCGCCTGGCAGAGCGCCAATCAGGAAACCAGCCCGGAAGTACTGTTTGTGCAGCAGCAAATGGAAAAGTACGGCGTGGACCTGTTCCTCGATATCCATGGCGACGAAGAAATCCCCTACATCTTCACCGCCGGCTGCGAAGGCAATCCAGGCTACACCCCACGCATCGAAGCCCTGGAAAAACACTTTCGCAACCACCTGAGCCATCTGACCCGGGACTTCCAAACCACCTACGGCTACACCCGCGACCTGCCGGGCGAAGCCAACATGACCCTGGCCTGCAACGCAGTCGGTGAGAAGTACGACTGCCTGTCCCTGACCCTGGAGATGCCCTTCAAGGACAACGACGATGCGCCCAACCCGCGTACCGGCTGGTCGGGCGATCGATCGAAACAGCTGGGCAAGGACGTATTGAGCAGCGTCGCCGATATCGTCGGGCTTTTGCGTTAACCCTTGTGGCAAGCTTTTTGTGGCGAGCGAGCTTGCTCGCCACAGAAGCGATCAATCCCGGGTGCCGGTCATGCTCTGCAATACCCCATCGCGGCGGATCAACCCGTGGAACAGCGCCGCCGCCAAGTGCACAAGCACTGTCAGGAACAACAGATAGGCAAGGTAGCCGTGAGCCTTACGCAACAGCGCAAACAACGGCGCATTCGCCCCTACCAGCGCTGGCAGTTGCACAGAACTGCTGAGCATCACCGGGTCACCGGCGGCCGAAATCATCGCCCAGCCCAGCAGCGGCAACACCAGCATCAACGCATACAGCAGCACATGGGAAGCCTTGGCCGCCAGCACTTGCCACATCGGCAAATCGGCTGGCAGCGGCGGTTGCCGGGTGGTAAAGCGCACGGCCAAACGCACGAGCACCAGGGCCAGGATCGCAATACCCAGCGGTTTGTGCAGGTGGATCAGCCATTCATGGCGTTCCGACACCGACGCCGCCAATCCCGCACCAATAAACAGCATGGCAATGATCATCAGCGCCATCAGCCAGTGCAACAGACGCGCCAGCGGTGCAAAAAAACGCGGTTGAGCATTCATGGCTTCGACTCCTGAGGGGTGCTGTGCAACGGGCTGACTTCACCCGCACGGCGCAGATACGAACTGGCATACGCGGCGGAGCGTGCGGCCAGCAACGGGTCGTTGGAGGCCTCGATACCGCTGGGCAAAATCAGCGGGTCAAAGTTGATATCACGGCAATCACCGTCTGCCTGCGGCTGGCTGCTTTGCAGTACCAGAGTGCCGGCGTTGAGCTGCGTATGCGGGCCGGTCCAGGTCTTGCTCGCGTCATCCAAGGGGTCGCCGGGGTTGGCCAGGGTCATGTTCAACTGCCAACGCAAAGGCCCGGCGGCCAGGCGCTGCACCAAATCCTGTTCCAGGAAGTCACTGCCCGACGGCGCAGCATCACCCGCCGCGTCCTGGCTTTGCGGCACCACGCTCCACCGCACGGCCTGACGCTTGCCACCTTCGCCCACCAGGTAAAACGCATTGATGCCGTTGTAGGTTTGCGTCGCATAACTGGCCGATGGCTTGGCAGTCTTGACCCAGGCCAGGAACGGCGCCGTCTCCGGGTGTGCGGCAAAAAACGCCGGCATGTTCGCAGGGTTCGGCTTGCCGGTGGCCGGGTCTGGCGCACCCGCCTTGAGCAGTTGGTAGAACGCCTCGGGCGTGCCCACCGGAAACACCGGCATACTGTTCATTCCCGTTCGCCACTGCTGGCCGTTTGCCTGGCTGAATTGCACGGCAAAACTGCGAATCGGCACACTGCTGTCCGGTGCATAGGGATTGCCGCTGGGCAAAGCAAACCGGCCAATCACCGGGGTCTTGGCCTCGCTGAACACCTGGGCGCTGGAGTAAGCACGCGCCTCTGTGCTCGCCTCGAAGTAACCCGCCACACACACACCTTTGGCATGATTGCGGCGAAAGCCCGGGTGTACGCCGTTATTGGTTTCCAGGGCATTGACCAAGGTCTTTGGCCGCAGACGCTGTGGGTCGAGGGTGCCGTTGACGTAGGCAAATGCAACCACCAACACTGCCACCACGCCCCCTATACACGCCAGCCTGACGAGCAGACTTGTAGTACCAAGAGGCGGACGCGGCGGTAAAGAGTGATCAACCATAGAAGCTCCAGGGCCCGAGGCCGCAGGGGGAAAGTGTTATGAGACGAATCCCACGTAGGCTTATTCCCCCTTCACTGTAGTTTCTTTGTAGTCAACACGTGGCCAGATCGAGTGCCGGCTAGGGCTGATTAAACAAGGCCTGCCGCTTGTGAAGAAATGCCTGCATTCCTTCTTGCTGATCAGGCGTGGCAAACAGTCCATGAAACAACCTTCGCTCTTGACGCACACCTTCGTGCAACCCGACCTCCAGAGAATGCTCCACCGCCTGCCGCGCTGCACGGGTGGCCGTTCGCGAGAAGGAGGCAATTTGTGCCGCCACCGCCATCACCTCGTCCAGCAAGTTCGCAGCCGGGTAAACCCGCGACACCAACCCCGCCTGCTCTGCTTCCGTGGCGGTCATTGACCGGCCAGTCAACACCAGGTCCATGGTCTTGGCCTTGCCGATCAGCCCGGTCAACCGCTGGGTCGCGCCCATGCCCGGGATGACGCCTAGCTTAATTTCCGGCTGTGCAAAGGTGGCGGTATCAGCAGCGAAAATCATGTCGCACATCATCGCCAGCTCACAGCCTCCGCCAAACGCATAGCCCGCCACTGCGGCAATCGTCGGGGTGCGCAAACGGGTGAAGCCCTCCCAACCGACGAAGTAGTCTTCGTTGAGCACGTCCAGATAGGACTTGCCGCTCATCTCTTTGATATCGGCCCCTGCCGCGAAGAACTCTGCGGTGCCGGTAATGACAAAACACCCAATCCGAGGGTCTCGATCCATTGCTTCCAGATGACTGATCAACTCAGTCATCAGCGCCGAACTCAGCGCATTCTTGACTTCAGGACGGTTGAGCTTGACCAGGACCACTCGATCATGACGTTCCACAAACACGTTCATAGGCATCTCCACTGATTGATGTTGTTCACACTTGGGGCTGTCTCAGGAATCCCAGATCGCGCCATGGGCGGGTATTCCCCGAGCTTCCAACTCTTGCACCAGACGCTGGGTCACCGTTTGGTTGGCAATACAGATCACGGCTTCTGCACCAAAGGCTTGCACTGCACCGTAAGCCAACTTCACCAGGTCTGGCTTGCCGCGCTCATCGGTGTCCCAGATCAATGCGCAAGGCTGGGCGCGCAGAATTTCCTCCACCAGTTCATCGCCATAGGTCGTCCTCGGGCTACGGGCAGACCAGATCAACTGAATCGGTACCTGAGCCGCCAGCAGATGCGGCATGACAGGCCCGATGCCGCTGCCAGTGGCGATGTACACCACCGACTTGAACAGGGTTTCTACATTGGCAACACCCGCTGTGGTGATGCCCTTAACCCACACATGTCGCGGCAAGTCCTCGATAAATCGCCCGGTCCAATCCCCTGCGCGGGAAATTATCAGGCGGAAACCCGCCTCGTGTGGCGTGGGAATATTGGCAAAGGAATGCCACTCCAGCAGTGGGTTGCGGCTGATCGCGGTGGATGAACCGGCGAACGGTGTGGTGTGGCTCAAACGCGTAATCACCGCATGCCCGGAAGGCCGTGCGTGTTCAACAGCCACCTTGCGCAGCCGCAGCCAGGGCAGCAGGACGCTCAGGGTCAGCACTGCCAGCATCCAAAACGTAACGCTGTGCAGCAGGCTCGACGTGGTCAGTAACGTTTGCCACCAGAACAACAGCAACGCACTCCAACCGCCAAACCGATGAACGCGTTCAAACCCATTGTGGAACCGGCCTCGAATACGTGGTTGAGCCATGACCACTATGAGCAGCAATAAGCCGAGCAGCATAACGCTGACCCATAACCCGGCCACCGAAACACTGTCAGGTTGTTGCAGGTAACGCGTAACCTGCACGCCAACCAGGGCGGCAAACCACCCAGTGGCCGCAAAGGCTGCGCCACTGTGCAGCCCACCGAAGTGGTACACCTTGGCCGCGCTACGCCGCACCTGTAAGGGCCATGTAGGCGGTATTCGCGTTGCCAGCCAGAACAGCCCATTGATCACGTATTGCTGGCGAACGAGAATGGCAACCGACAGGTTGATCAGCACCATGTCCGACAGCGTCTGAACCGGGATGGCGTGCAGGTCCACAGCCAACAGCAAAAACACCAGGTTGCCCATCAGCGCGGCGGCTGCCAGGCGGTTGTAACAGGAAAACATCGGCAGTGACGTCCAGCGACGCCAAAGCGCCGGCTTGGGCGGTACAACGGTACGGATCAGCGTATCAATCATGGCCGGGCTCCCCGGTCGCGAGCGCCTGCACCGCCAACTGGTTCTCCCGGGCCGTTTGCAGTAACAATGCCTTATCGATCTTGCCCCTCGCGGTCAGTGGAAAATGCTCCACTGCGTAGATGGACTGAGGCACGCAGTAATAGGCCAGGCGCTGTTGGCACGCGGTTTGGCAAGCCTCGATGTCAGTGCTGGCAGGCGAAACAAAGGCCACCAACGTGCGGCTGTCCAGCTTCAAAGTGACGGCGCGCATGCATCCAGCGCCGGCCTCCAGAGCCGCCGACACCGCATCCAGTTCCACGCGAAAGCCGCGGACTTTCACTTGGTCATCCACGCGCCCTAAGTGTTCGAGCTGGCCGTCTCCCACCCAGCGCCCCAAATCTCGTGTGCGGAACATCATGGCGTCGCCACCGAGAAAGGGATCCGGACGGTATCGCTGCTGGGTCAATGCCGTATTGTTCAGATAGCCTGCTGTCACACCCGCACCACCGGCCCACATCTCTCCCGTTTCACCCAAGGCACAGGCACGCCCCTGCTCATCGAGCACATAGACAGTGTTATTGGGGGTTGGCCGGCCAATAGTCAGTGGCGTGCCTGGTACATGCCGGTGCAGCGTGTTGACGATGGTCGTCTCGGTAGGACCGCAGCCGTTGTAGAACGTACAGTGCTCGGCCCACCGATCCGCCAGAGCCTGGGAGCAGGCTTCTCCAGCCACCGCAACGACGTTGAGGTGGGGACACTGTCGAGGCTCAAGGGTGGCCAGTATCGAAGGCGTTGCGATCAACACATTGCACTGTGCGGCCGTCTGCGCGATGTCTTTGCCGCGAATCAGCAAGGTCGCACCATGAGCCAGGCAACCGAGTATTTCCCAAGCCGCCATGTCAAAGCCGATATTGAGAATCTGCCCTACGGTACGACCCGGTGCCATACCCATCCGCCCAGGTTCAGTGAGCAGAATATTGCATACGTTACGGTGGCTGACACACACGCCGTTAGGGCGCCCTGTGGTTCCAGATGTAAACAGTACAAAGCACAGATCATCCGGGCCAGCACCGACACGCACGCAATCATTGTCTTCAGCCAGCCATGGCGTTTGAGCAATGAACGTATCCAAATTGAGGCAGCGGTGGGACGCGTCTGCCGGAATGCGCTCCACCAGGCTCGATAAGGTCAGAATCACCGGGCTGGTCAATGATTCGAGGACCATGCCCAATTGCAGGGTGGGTACGATTCTGGCGTCCTGAGGGACATACGCGGCGCCAATCTTTAACACCGCCAGGAGCCCGACCAGCATGGGAATCGAGCGCTCGACGAACAATCCCACCGTGTCCCCAGGCTTAACACCCTGCCCAAGCAGATGCTCAGCCAATCGATTGGCTTGTCGGTTGAGTTGTTCATAGCTGATACGTTGGCCCGCGCATACCGCAGCGGTCGCCTGGGGTGCCAGCCTCGCTTGCGCTTCGAAGGCTTGGTGCACGTTGGCGTAGGTGGCTCGGGTTGAAAGGCCACAACCCCATCGCTCAAATAAAACCCGCTGCGCGGCAGGCAAATGAGCCAGCGAGATGCAGGAAAAAAACTGTTTATCACTCGGCAAACACGTCATAAGCACCCTCTCACTATTCAACTGCCGGCTGAATGCCGACAGATGCAAGGGTGGATAGAGGGCTGCGCACGAGATTACAGACTCTCAAGGTATACAGACGCTTCCCACGTATTAGCCGGGAAGTTTCTTTGCGCAAAGCGTGGAATAACCTACAGGGACCAACGTCTACTTCAACACACGTGAGTAGACTCATCCCCATGCATGAACTCGACGAACAGTTACGCGAACTCATCCCCAGGTTGCGGCGTTTTGCCGTGTCGCTGACGCGCAACAGCAGCAGCGCCGATGACCTGGTGCAGGCGACCCTGGAGCGGGCGATCATCGCCTGGGCTGATAAGCGTGTCGAAGGCGACCTGCGCGCCTGGCTGTTCGCGATCCTCTATCGACAGTTCCTCGACGCCCACCGCCGCAGCCGACGCTATGCACGTATGCTCGAATTCTTCACCGGGAGCGATGATGCGCAACCGTCGGTGGAGCGCACAGTGATGGCCCAATCCACCCTGCAAGCCTTCGACCAACTCAGCACCGAACAACGCGCCCTTTTGCTGTGGGTGTCCGTGGAGGGTTTGAGCTACAAGGAAGTCGCCGAGATCCTTCAGGTACCCATCGGCACCGTGATGTCGCGCCTGTCCCGTGCGCGCCAAGCGTTGCGTCAGCTCAGCGATGGCGAAATTGCCGGCCCTGCCCTGCGGAGACTCAAATGATCAGCCTGCCCCCCAGCGAACGCGATTTGCATGCCTACGTCGATCACCAACTGCCGGACAGTGACCGCCGCGTACTTGAAGCCTGGCTGGCCAACCACCCCGAAACGGCCGCCCAGGTCCACGCCTGGCAACAGGACGCGCAATTATTGCGGGCATCCTTGAGCGGTACCCTGCAGCAGCCGAGTAATCCGGCACTGGACCCGGCGTTGATCCGTCAGCGTATCAAGCGTCAGTCCCGCCGCCACTTCGCCAGCGCGGCGGTGTTGCTGATTGCCGTGAGCCTTGGCGGGCTTGGCGGCTGGCACGCCCGCGAAGCCACCCAACCACAGCCGCTGCCGATGACCGATGCCATGCAGGCTTACCGTCTGTTTGCCCAGGACGGCGTCATGCCCGCCGACTACAACGACGACGGCAGCGGCACTATGCAAGCCTGGCTCGACCGCTATTTCAATCAAGCCCATCGCCTGCCCGACCTGAGCCAGGCAGGCTTCAAGCCGGTCAGCGGGCGCCTGCTCACTACCGATCAGGGGGCAGCCGCCATGGTGCTGTACCAAGACCCCCAAGGCCGACGCATCAGCTTTTATATCCGCCCGCCGGGACCGAACAACGGCTTCCTGCCTCGTGGCAGCCGCAGCGCCGATGGTTTGCAGGCCGAGTACTGGTCGGGCGGCGGCTATAACTACGCAATGGTCAGCCCGGCAGACCAGCCCACCCCGGCGCTGATGAAGTTCTAGAAACCCACGTCCAGCACCACGTTGTCCAGGTAGGTGCCGCCGGGTGGTGTGGGCTGGTCGGTGTAGATGCGAGCGTTGTAGTTAAATACCTGGCTGCCTGTGCCCAACCCATTGCCGGGGTTGACCTCCGCTGTGGAACTGGCCCGCCGCGCCGCGCCGACGCTGCCCCAACGCGTGGTGCCGGCGCTTTTGAAGAGGTCATAGGCCAGGTAGTTGCTGCCGGAAACCATGCGTCGGCGCCCGCCGACACTGATCGGGTTCTGGCCGTCGCTCAAGCCCACGGTGTAGGCACTGCCCTTGGTGCAGGCGATATTGATGGTCTGGCCGGTCACTGCGGTAAACCCACTGACCACCGGCGCGCTGCCAAAGCTGATATTCGGCGCGGTGATCTGGCAGTCATTGGTCACGGTCATGCTGACGGTCAGGCTTGCCGTGCCGCTGCCCGTGTCACGCCCCAGGCAAATGCCGCCAACGCCGATTCCCGAGCAATAATTCCACACCCAGGCGATGTTCAATGTCTCGGTGTACAGCCCCGCTGCGATATTGCTGCCGGTAATGCTGCTCAGGTACAACGGCACGGTTTTCGCCCCGGGCCCGGCGATCAGGCCAATGCTCTGGGCAATGCCGCCCGCGCCCCCAAAATCGAATTGAGTGCCGCGGGTGATGGGATAACTGGTGCTGTTATTGCCATAAATCGTGTAGCCAATCACATCACCGGTCGGCCCGACCATGCCAGCGGTGGACGAGGTGATCGTGGCGTAGAAGTGGTCGGTGGACACCAGCAGCGAAATCAACGCCTGGGTGCAACTCAATCCGGAGTTGGTGGTAGAGCTGGTTTGCGCGGCAGTGCGCACCGTCATCGAGCTGATCGAACCGAAACTGGCCGGCACCGTGGAAACCACCGAACACACCGCCATAACCTGCCCGGAAAATAACAGCCCTGCCCCATACATCCATGCCTTGCCCCTCACCCGCAGTCTCCTTGCTCAAGCACTCACTGGCACACCAACGGCCCGATCAGGGGCACGTCCTGTTGCTGCTCATCGATAGCGAATGTCGCCTGGCAGGTGCGCCCCTCACTGAGGGTGACCTGCAAAGTATTGTGGGCGCTGAGGTTTTCCAGATAGACCAGCCCATCCCACCCCACCACCGCCTGGGTGTTGCTTTGCTCGTGCACCACCAGGCTGCCCAGCGGTAGCTCCTGATGCTGGCGATCCACCAGGGTGATACTGGCGGCGAGCACCCGGCGCAGCGGAAACTCCAACAGATAGCCGCTGCCCCGGCGTACCGACACGTGCTGCTCCACATTGGGGCTCTGCACGTTCGCCGGCAGGTTCAACGGGTCAATTTCATATTTGCCGCGGTAATACGCGCTGCTCCATGGCACCAGCAAATGACCGTTGCGGTCGGTCTGGCCCACCAGCTGGTTTTCGTAGCGCACTGGAATCCCGGCGAACCCCTGGGTACTCACCACCACAAACGCGTCATTGATACGGTTGGCAGCAAAGGTTTCGCCGCCCATCCACACCAGCGAGCCGCTGGCATCCGCCCAGCGCGTTTGGGCGTCACTGCTGCCGTACACGCCGGCCTGCAACTGCACTGACTGCAAGCGCCAGGTCAGGTCGGCCTGCCGATAGCTTGGCGCATCGCCCTGGGCATAGCCGAGGTTGTAGCCCACGCCGCCTTCGCTGGGCACCGCGCGGCTGTAGTTGATGCGCTGGCGACTGGCGCCGTCCTTGCTGCGCTCGGTGCTCAAGGCCAGGCTGCCGTTGAGGTCGAACGGGATCACCAGTTGCGCCTGCATGGCCCAGTTGCTGTCGCCGATTTCGCGGTTGGCCGACAGGTAGAAGCTGGTGTTGCGCCACAGCGGTTTGCTCCAGCTGAGGTTGAGCAGGCGCGTGCGCGAATCGTCTGCCGCCTGCACGTCGAAATACCCCAGGCCCAGGCTGCCGAAACGTTGAAGGTTGAGGCTCAGCGTCACCTGCTCGCTGCGCTTGCTGAGGCTGGCGTAAGGGGTGTCGACCAGGGTCAGGTCGGCGTAGTCATCGCGCCGTTCAACGCGCTGGTACATCAGGCTGTAGCGCGTGCTGTTGTACTGGTAGCCGAGGCTGAGTTGCTGGCCGCTGCGGCTGTCGAACTGGCTCTGGCTGAGGGCGGTATTGAGCACGCCGAAGTTGCCCAGGCGCAGGTTGGCGCCAAGCCCGCCGAGGGTCAGGTCGCTGGATGCTTCGGCATGGCTTTCCAGGGTCAGGCTGTCGCAATAGCCATAGCGAAAGGTGCCACTGGTTATGCCCGGCCCGTAACCGAAATCGCGCAGGGTGTAGTCACGGCGCAAGGTACCGGCAGCCACGGAAAAATCCGTCAAGCCTTGTTGCAGCAAGGTGCTGGTAACGTAGAACGGCACCGTGGTCGACACCTGGCGCCCGAGGGCGTCGGTGGTCACCACGACAGCCTCCCCGGCGCCGTTGATAAATGGCACGTTGGTCAGGGTATAAGGCCCGGGTTTCAGCTGCGCGGTGTCGGATTTATAGCCGTTGATAAACAGGTCCACCGACGAGGGCACCGCCGCCTCACCGGCGAACTGCGGCAAAGGGTAAGTGACCAGGTCCGGGCGCACGGCAAAGTCCCGGGACACTTGCACCCCGCCCAGACGCACCGAGCTGCTCCAGGGCAGCGAGCCGCTGATCACGTCGCCCGCCTCGTAGGTGAGCAGGCGCTCATCATCGGAAAATCGCCAGGTGGTGTCGTAGCGCCGGTAACCGTTGCCGAGGGTACTGTCGGTGATGCCATCAGCCAGGGCCTGGCGCACCTGCCCGGTGTTGGACAAGGTGCCCCAGGTGTCGAACAGCCGCACTTCGTTCCAGGCGGCGAGGTAGCTGCCGCCGTCATCGGTGTCGTTGAAATACACGTCATAGTTGAGCAAGGCGCCGAAGCTGCTCATGGCCTGGGTGCGCGGATAGGTATTGCGATTGCCGATAAACTGCGCCTGCAACCAGGATGGCGGTACATCCAGCAATAGGCGCTGGCCATTGCTGTCGTAGTCGCTGTGCAGCCCAGGCACCTGGTCCAGGGCCACGCTGCCGACAGGCTCGCCGGGCAATTTCATACCCACGTCCTGCAACGCGCTGGCGGGCACAAACAACTGGCCGGCGCGCTGGTCGACCGCAATGACGCGGCCGGTGTCCATCTGGTTGACCACCAGTTCCAGAAACAGCTGTGCATCGGCGACTGCCTCCATGCTGCCCGGCGGCGGCGGCAAGTCGCCTGCCATCGCAGCGCCCCACAGCCCGCTTGCCACTGCCACCGACGGCCATAAACCCCGAGCCCAACCACGACTCACCATGGCGTTGTGTCCTTCAATGGACATCTCCATCCTGTTAAAACCCGGGCGTATGCCCGTAGCGCTAGCTGACGGTTATCGCTTGGGCGCCAGGCTTTCAAATTGCGGCGCACCGTTGACCCTGACCTGCAACGGCTGGTCGGCCGATACGGCATCCGGCACCGGCCAGCGCATACTCGCGCCCGGCAGCACATAGCCGAGCAAACCTTCTACCAGCGGCCGGGTCTGCCCGCCTTGTTTGAACGACGCATCGGTGAGCCGCGCATGCACGGCGCCCTGGTTGCGCACCTCGATGTAACTGCGCCCGCCTACGTTGACCTTTTGCCAGCTCAAGTCCGGCTTGCCGGCACCCTTGGGGTCGCGTTGACGTGTGGCGTCGTCCTTGCTCCACAACCCGGCGCCGTAGGCAAACAAGGGCACCGAATAGCGCATCTGGAAGCGAATCGCTGCCGCTGTGTTCTTGCCTTCCGGCGGCGCCGGCACCTGCAGCGCCGAGGGGATTTCATCGATGATGATGCGATAGGCCAGCTCCTGTCCCGGCGGTACTTCGCGGGTTCGGGTCAGGCGCACCAGTTGCTTCTGGCCGGGCTCGATTTTGGCCACCGGCGGGCTGCCGATCACGTCGCGCTGGTTTTGGTACTGCTCGTCGAAACCGTTCTGGCTCCAGGCAAATACGCGGATCTGCAGGTTGGCCGTTTCCGTGCCACGGTTCTCCAACCACAGCGCGCTGGCCTGTTGATCGGCCTCCAGCACCGGGTCGATGGGCCAGATCAGCACCGAACTGGCCGCCTGCACCAGCCCTGCGCCACACAAAAGCCCCAAGGCAATACCCGCGGCCCACCACCGCCGGGAAGTTGAATGCATAAATCCACTCCTCAATACCGTTAGCCCTACCACGACAGCTGCACCTGCAGCGTGTCGCTGTACGTCCCCCCAGGCTGATTGCCGGGTAATACCACCCGCCCGTAAATCGGCAGGCTGATGTTGTTGGCATCGCTGTAAGTCACGCTGACGCTCTGGCTGACGCCCAGGCTCTGGCTGAACGCCGCGTCGCGAAACAGTTGATAGGCCACCCGCGCGCTGCCGCTGTTGAGCTGCAAATTGCGCCCGGCGCTGTTGTAAAGGCCGCCATCCACACTCATGGTCAGCGCCACCCCCGGAGTGCATTGCAAGGTCACACCGCCAGTAAGGGCTGCCGTGACCGTACCGGTGGCCAATGCCGAATAGCTGCCATAGGCCAACGCGCCGTAGTTGGAGCCGCCGCCCACGATCAGGCAACCGGGAGTAATGGTCGCGCTGACCTGGAAGCTCTGGCTGGTCGCTGCCGACAACGGCAACGGCAGCGCCAATCCACAGGCCACCCCCAGCCTGAGCCACAAGGTCAGAACGTCAGCTCCACGGCCACGGTATCGGTGTAAGTACCTGCCGGCAGGCCCGCCTTGCCCACCGCGCGACCGTAGAGGTTGACGGTTTGTGCCACGCCGGTACTGGTGGCGAGCGTCACCACGCCATCGATCGCCAACAGCGCGGAACGCCCGCTGTCAGTGTAGAAATCGTAAGGCACGAAGTTACCCGCCCCATCGGCCAGCGCACGGGTGCCCCCCGGCGAGGCGCCATCATGGGCGCCGGCACGCACCGTCACCGTTGGCGTGGTACCGGCTGAACACAGAATCGACAGCGCCCCGCCGGTGCCGGTGCCGCCCAGCAACTGGGCGTCGGCATTGGTAAACAGGCTGTTGGTGGTGCCGAAGTTCAAACTACCGAAATTCAGCCCGGTAGCCGCCCCGGAGCCGTTGACCTGGCAACTGGCGATCAAGGTCAGGCTCGAACTGATCTGCCCGGTAACCGTGGTCGCCGCATTCAGGCTGGAGGCCAGCGCCAGGCCCAAGGCACACACGCCCATTCGCGATACGAGTACATGCATGATATCCATCCTCATGGTTTACCAATCCAGAGTCACCGTCAGGGTGTCTGTGTAGATGCCGGCCGGTAGGGCCCTGGTATTCGCCACCACGGAGCCGAATACCGGGATGGGTACCTGCGCGCCCTGGGTCACGACGAAATTGCGTTGCTGGCCGATGCGGTAGGCACTCTGGCCCAGCGCATCGGCCGATAGCCGATAGGGAATGGTCTGGCGCCCGTTGCTCAAGCGGCGCGTGGTGCCGTCGCCATGGGCGCCACCGTCGATGGTCACGGTAAAACTGCTGACCAACGACGGGTTGCAGGAGACCGACAGCGGCGCTTTATCGCCATCGGAAATGGTCGCGCCCAAGGTGTCGTTCCAGGTCGGTCCCTGGCTGCCGAAATCCAACAGCGCAGTGCCACCGTCCGGCGTCACTGGCGCGCGTTCCACGCCTTTGCTGACTTCGCAACTGGCGGTAATCACCAACCGCGCATGAATCTGCCCGTTGACCACAGCCGCCTGCGCGTCCTCGGCCAGCAACAGCAGGCCGCCCAAGGCCGCGACGGCCAGATAGCGGCTTACCATGTGACCGTGACCTTGAGCAGGTCGGAATAACGCCCCACCGCAGGGATGTCTTTGAGCGGTTCAATGCGGCCATACAACGGCAGATCAACCGAGCCGGTGTCCGGTACGCGGCCGCTGACCGGCACGTCCACCGGCAAGGGGATCAACCGGGCTGCGTCGGCATAAATGCGATAAGGAATGGGCTTGCTTGAGGGCATCGCATTACTGAGGTAACGCACTTCGCCCACGCCACCGTGCAGGCCGCCGTCAACGCGCATTTGGTAAGGCGTGTCGGGGTTGCACTCCAGGCGCGGCTGGCGCTGGCTGATCAGGGCCGCACTCAGGGGGCCGGCCGGGTCATCCAGACGCGGGCCGCTGCCGAAATCCAATACGCCAAGTTGCTCGATGCCCGCATTGCGAGTGGTGCCCACCAACTGGCAACCCCGCTGCACGTCGATACGCACCTCCACCTGGAGTTGCGCAGCAGAAGCCGTGTTGCAGAGCATCGCGCCCATGACAGCCAATACCGCCAATCCCTTCACTGCCCCAATTCCTTATACAGGGGTAACAACCTTGTATGAGGTTAGCCAGTTAACGCGAAAGTGCCAGTTTGCAAGGCTCGGCGCCCTTCACTGTTGGTCAAATGGCATCAAGCGTCCTACAGTAAGCGACCACCGCAATACAGAGTGATTATTCTTGGCCGTGCTTGCCCTGTTCCAGCGCCTGCTGGGTAAAAAAACCGACGTCTGGGGTGCCTCGCCCATTCCTGCCTATTTTCAGAAAAAGGCCGAACAACAGGGCTACACCCTCAGTGACGGCCAAATCCGGGCGATTACCGCCCTGAATCGGCAGGCCCAGCACCTGCTTAATGGCCAGGCCACGCGCAGCCTGTACCTGCACGGCCCGGTAGGTCGCGGCAAGAGCTGGCTGCTGGATGGGTTTTTCCAGGCGCTGCCCATCGCCGAGAAGCAACGCGTGCATTTCCACGACTTCTTTGCCCGGCTGCACCAGGGCATGTTTGTGCACCGCGAGCATGAGGATGCCTTGGGTGTCACTCTGGATCAGTTGCTCGCTGATTGCCGTGTGCTGTGTTTTGACGAGTTCCATGTGCACGATATCGGCGATGCAATGCTCATCAGCCGCTTGTTCAAGGCCCTGTTCCAACGCGGCGTGCTGGTATTGGTAACGTCCAACTACCCGCCCGAAGGGTTGCTGCCCAACCCGCTGTATCACGAACGATTCAAACCGGTGATCGACCTGATCGCCGCACGCATGGACGTGCTGGAAGTCAGCGCGCCCCAGGACTTTCGCAGCCTGCCCCAGGCCCACGCCCAACAACGTTTCACCCGCGGCCACTATGTGTGGCCGGGTACACCGGCGCAGCGGGAAAGCCTGGGTGTGCCTGCCACCAATGGCCCGGCGCAAACCCTGACGGTTGGCAATCGGCAGTTGCTGTGCCGAGACCATCAGGCACGGACCATCCTGTTCACCTTCAATGACCTGTGTGAACAGCTCACCGCCGTGATGGATTACCTGCTGCTGTGCCAGGACTTCGACCACTGGATCATCGACGGCCTGCCGCAGTTGGCCGAATGCCCTATCGCCGTGCAACAGCGTTTTATCAACCTGGTGGACGTGCTCTACGATCAGGACAAACACCTGACCCTCATGGGTCACCAGCCGCTGGATAAAGCCCTGGAAGGCCAGGCCATCGACCTCGCCCGCACCGCCAGCCGCTTGCAGCAGTTGCACATGCTCTGCCCGCAAACCGCACCCGAGCCGCTATCATGAGCGCCTTTTACGCCCCCTTCCGAGTGCCGCGCTGTTCATGAATACCCTCGCCCAACTCAAGGCCGGCCAATTAGCCGGCGCCAAGCGCCTGGACCTGGCCTGCGGGCTGACCGAGTTCCCCCGGGAAATCTTCGACCTGGCCGACTCCCTGGAAATCCTCAATCTCACCGGCAATGCCTTGAGTAGCCTGCCCGAGGACCTGCACCGCCTGACACACCTGCGTGTGCTGTTTTGTTCGGACAACGCGTTTACCGAGCTGCCGACGTGCCTGGGGCAGTGCGCGAAGTTGAGCATGATCGGCTTCAAGGCCAACCAGATCGGCCATGTGCCCGCCGCCGCCCTGCCGCCGCAGTTGCGCTGGCTGATCCTCACCAACAACTGCATCAGCCAATTGCCGGAAGAACTGGGTCAGCGCCCGTTGCTGCAAAAGTTGATGCTGGCCGGTAACCAACTGACGCAATTGCCGCAAAGCCTGGCCCACTGCCAAAACCTGGAACTGATCCGCATCGCCTCCAACCGCTTGACCCACCTGCCGCAGTGGCTGCTGAAGCTGCCAAGCCTGACCTGGCTGGCCTACGCCGGCAACCCGGTGGAAATGGCCGTGACAGTGACGGGCGAAGATGGGACGCCGAACATTCCCTGGTCTGAACTGGAACTGGGAGAAGTATTGGGCGAAGGCGCTTCCGGGATCATTCACAAAGCAATCTGGAAACCCCAGGCGCTGCCGGTCGCGGTCAAGCTATACAAAGGCACCATCACCAGCGACGGGTCACCGCTGCATGAAATGCAAGCCTGCATTGCCGCCGGGCTGCATCCCAACCTGATCAAGGTGCAAGGCCGTGTCATCGGGCACCCGCAACATCAGGCAGCATTGGTCATGAGCCTGATCGACCCGAGCTACCGCAACCTCGCGGCGCTGCCTAGCCTGGCGTCCTGCACCCGGGACATCTACGAAGCCGATACCCGTTTCAGCCTCGACGTGGCGCTGCGCATGGCACGAGGCATCGCTTCGGTGGCGGCGCACTTGCACCGTCAGGGGATTACCCACGGTGACCTGTATGGCCACAACATCCTGTGGAATGCGACGGGTGATTGTTTGCTCGGAGACTTCGGCGCGGCGTCATTCCATGCCACGGCCGACACCTTGGAAACCAGGGCGTTGCAGCGTATTGAAGTGCGCGCGTTCGGGGTGTTGCTGGGGGAGTTGTTGGATCGGGGTGAAGGGGCAGTAAATGAGGATCTGGTTGAACTGCAAAAAAGCTGTTGCCAGCCCGATGTGTTGGCGCGGCCAAGCTTTGAAGAAATCGACGGCGTACTGAGCGCTATCTAACACCGCTGGAACAATGTGGGAGGGGGCAAGCCCCCTCCCACTATGCAGTGATGACTAACCAGCCAGGCCGACAAACATATCCTGCACATCATCATGGTTATCCAGGCCTTCCAGGAACGCCTCGACTTCGGCCATCTGCTCATCGGTCAAACCACTGACCGGGTTCTTCGACAGGTAACCCAGCTTGGCCGACAGCACGGTGAAACCCTGCTCAGGCAAAGCTTTCTGCACGGCATCCAGGTCGGTGGTTTCGGTGATGAACAGGGTGGTGCCCTCTTCTTCACCGTCTTCAAAATCCTGGGCGCCAGCTTCGATGGCGGCCATTTCCGGATCAGCATCAGGGGTGTCCGGCGATGCTTCAATCAGGCCGACGTGGTTGAAATCCCACGCCACCGAACCGGAAGCGCCCAGCTGGCCCTTGCGGAACGCCACGCGGATTTCCGCCACGGTGCGGTTGATGTTGTCGGTTACGCACTCAACGATCAGGGGCACCTGGTGCGGGGCAAACCCTTCGTAGGTCACACGGTGGTACTGCACGGTTTCACCGAGCAGACCGGCGCCCTTCTTGATCGCACGATCCAGGGTTTCCTTGGGCATCGAGGCTTTCTTGGCCTGCTCCACCACCAGGCGCAGGTGCGCGTTGGTCGCGGTATCGGCGCCGTTGCGGGCGGCGATGGTGATCTCTTTCACCAGCTTGCCGAAAATCTTGCCCTTGGCATTGGCTGCCGCTTCTTTATGTTTGACTTTCCACTGTGCGCCCATGACTCACTCTCTACTTTCCATGGCGCCGAAACGTCTACTGGCCGGCGCTTTGGGGGCAGAGTTTATAGCGCAAGAACACGCTAATCCACCAAAAAACCGGCCAGGTGCCTCAGGTGCGCAGGGGTTTGATGGTGGCACTGCGATCCGGTATGAAGTCCCCCACCTGCGCCAGAACAGCCGGCCTGGCGTTCCAGTAGGGCATCAATACCAGTGAAGAAAACAGCGCCGCGCCGGCAAACACGATAAACACCGTTACGGTATCGAAGTAGCCCGGCAGCAAACCGCCCAGGATCGCGCCCACCGAACCGCAACCATTCACAAACCCTGCCGCCGTGGCGCCGGCTTTGGCAGTGCCGAAGTCAATGGCAGCGGTGCTGCTGATCATCGAGTCCGGACCGTACAGAGTCAGGCCCATGACAAACAGCAAGGCCATCACCAGCACCACACTGCCGGTGTGCAGCGCGCCCATGAACAACGCCAGGGCCACGGTCAACGCCAGCAGGCTCAGCACACAGGCCGGCATACGCCGGGCGCCGAACAGTTTGTCGGAAGCCAGGCCGATCAGTACCGGCCCGAGCAAACCGGCCAGCTCAAACGCGGTGGGCACGATGGCCGCGCCGACCTTGCCCACCGACGGCATCTGTTCGTAGACGATTACCGGGCCCCACAGCAAAATCGCGTAGCGCGCCGGCTTGAGCAGGAAATACGCCAGCCCCAGCGTCAACACCGTGCGGTTGCGCAAGATAGCGCGCAACGGTTCAAGCACACTGATGCGCTGTTCGGCGGCTCTGTTCTCGGCACTCATGACCGGCTCGGGCTCCACCGCTGGCAAACCCACATCCTGGGGGGTATTGCGCTGGAACATAAAGAACAGCACGGCCACCACCGCCACCACCGCAGCACTGGAGATAAACGCCGCGTGCCAACTACCGATCAGGGTGTAGGCCCACCAGCCGGCGAACGGTGAAGCCACCAAGCCGCCAAAGGCATAGCACGAGCTCCACAGCCCCAACACCCGCCCACGCTGCTGGGCCGGAAAGAAACTACCGAGGTTCTTGCACAACCCCGACCAGCCGGTGGACTGCGCCAACCCCTGGATCAACATGCAGGTGACAAAGATCGGCAAGGTCGCAAACGTGCCCATCACCAGCGCGGCGGCGGCGGAAACCAGCAAGCCGCCAAGCACCACCACCCGTGGCCCGAAGCGGTCGGCGAGCATGCCCCAGGTGAACTGGCCCACGGCGTACGCGGCGAGATACAAGCCATCGAGGTTGGCCATCATCATTTTATCGAGGGGGAAGCTTGGGTCGTCGCCGATCCCCAGTTTTGCCACCGAGAAGGCTTTGCGGGTGAAATAGAACGCGGCGTACGCCAGCCAGGTGATGGCGAAAATCTGCACGCGCCAACGCTTGATGCTACCCATAGGGATATTCATGGTGGTTCTGACCTCAGGTGTGAGTGTGCCGGCAGAATCGAAAGAAAACGCCTGTTTTTTTTATGGTTGAGCACTGCAATGCCGGGCCTTGGAGGGCGCGGTATTGGTCAGATGAACGCGGTGTGCCTGCGCCCATGGCCGTCGAGGTTGTAGGACTCAACCTACGGCGGCTGAGGTGCATCAAAGCAATGGCTGACTAATAGGTAAAATCGATTTATCGTATTTCAAATATAAGCTCAGCTTGTAAGAGGACGTGCCATGTCGGTTTCCCATGCCCAACTCAAAGCCTTCCATGCGGTGGCCGTGCACGGCAGTTTTACCGGCGCCGCCGAGCGCCTGTTCCTGACCCAGCCCGCGATTTCCGACCAGGTGCGCAAACTCGAAGAGCGCTTCGGCGTGTTGCTGTTTCACCGCAACAAACGTTCGGTACGCCTGACCGACCTGGGCGAACGCCTGCTGGGCATTACTCAGCGCCTGTTTGTGATCGAGGCGCAAGCCGAAGAATTGCTGCAAGACTCCCGCGCCCTGCTCACTGGCACCCTCACCCTGGCGGTGGATGCGCCCGTACATGTACTGCCACAGATTGCCCGCTTCTGCCGGCTGTACCCGGGAATCAGCGTGAAGATCGAAACCGGCAACACCGATGAGTCGTTGTTGCGCCTGTACAACTACCAGGCCGACCTGGCGCTGTTGGGTCGCGATGTCGACGATGCGCGCCTGCTGTCGCTGCCATTGCCCGACGATCAACTGCTGGCGTTTGTCGCCTGCAACCATCCCTGGGCCGGGCGCGAATCCATCTGCCTGGCCGACCTGGATGACACGCCCTTGGTGCTGCGGGAAATCGGCTCAGTGACCCGTCAGACCCTGGAGCAGGAAATGCGCCAGGCCGGCCTGCGCATTCGCCCGGCGATTCAAGTTGAAGGCCGCGAAGCCGCGCGTGAAGCAGTGGTGGTGGGCATTGGCGTGGGCGTGGTGTCGGCGGCAGAGTTCGGCGCCGACGCTCGGGTGTACGCCATGCCGATCCGCGACTGCACTCAGCGCATGAAGGAAACCCTCGTCTGCCTGAAAGAACAGAGCTCACGTCGCGTGGTGGCGAGCTTTTTGGAGATCGTGCGTGACAGCCTTCACGCCAACTCGAAAAAAGCCTGAATCAAGCGCAGCGAACGGCGCCGCTCCATGCAGCCGAGCGTATGCCGGTTCAGCAGGCCATCGCCCAGGATCGGCACAGCGTGTACCCGCGGGTCCGGGCTGACCTCCATCGACGACACCACCCCTACCCCCAGTTCGGCCGCGACGGCTTCGGTCACGGCTTCACGGCTGTCCAGTTCCAGCAGCACCTTGGGCTGCACATTCGCCGCCATGCACGCGTCGTCGAACGTGCGCCGGGTAATGGAACTGGGTTCACGCAGCACCATGATCACCTCATGCAGCTGCGCCAGTTCAATCCCGTCGGGCTGCTTTGCCCACGGATGCGCTTTCGGCACCAGGGCGCAAATCCGTGACTCGTCCAGAGGTTGCAGGTGCAAGCCATTGCGCGGCTCCACCTCGGTGAGCACTGCCACATCGGCATGTTCGGACAGCAGCGCCGCCAGGGTTTCCTGGGCATTGCCCAGGCGCAGGTTCACGGTAATGCCCGGGTAGCGCGAACGCAGGCTGGCGATCATCGGCATCACCAGGTGCGGACCATCCGCCGCCACCTCCAGACGCCCAGTGAGCAACTGACGGTTGGCCTCCAGCATGGTCTGCGCCTCATCCACCAAACCGAAGATCGCCCGGGTGATGGCCGCCAGGCGTGCGCCCTCTTCGGTCAACTCCACCCGGCGGGCGGTACGGCGCAACAGCGCAATCTGGTAATGCTCTTCAAGCGCCTTGATATGCCCGGTTACCGCCGGCTGGCTGATGAACAGCCGCGCCGCAGCACGGGTAAAACTGCCCTCGCGGGCCACGGCATCGAATGCACGCAGTTGAAACAGGTTCATAGCTATCGGCCTCACTGATAGCTCGCATAACAACAAACAATTTGATTGATAACAAGCCAAACTGCAATTTAGGCGCCGTAGCTTCAACCCCGACCCTTGCGAGGATTTGAGATGACCACTGCCGCGCCGATCCTGTTGACCCCTGGCCCCCTGACCACTTCGACCCGCACCCGTCAGGCGATGATGGTGGATTGGGGGTCATGGGATGATCGCTTCAACCAGCTCACCGCCAGCGTCTGCACGCAGCTGCTGGCGATCCTCAATGCTGCCGACAGCCACCATTGCGTGCCGTTGCAGGGCAGCGGCACCTTCGCCGTCGAAGCCGCCATCGGCACGCTGGTCCCGCGCAATGGCAAGGTGTTGGTGCTGATCAACGGCGCCTACGGCAAGCGCCTGGCGAAGATTTGCGAAGTGCTCGGTCGCTCGTTCAGCACCTTTGAAACCGCTGAGGACGAGCCCACCACCGCTGCCGATGTAGATCGCCTACTGCAGGCTGACGCGGCAATCACCCACGTCGCGTTGATCCATTGCGAAACCAGTACCGGCATTCTCAACCCGCTGGCGGAGATCGCCCAGGTCGTCAAACGCCACGACAAGCGCCTGATCATCGATGCCATGAGTTCTTTCGGCGCGCTGCCGATCGATGCTCGCGAAGTGCCGTTCGAGGCGCTGATCGCCGCCTCGGGCAAATGCCTGGAAGGCGTACCGGGCATGGGCTTTGTCTTTGCCGAAAAAGCTGCGCTGGCCGCCTCCCAGGGCAACTGCCATTCCCTGGCAATGGACCTGTTCGACCAGCACACCTATATGGCCAAGACCGGACAATGGCGTTTCACCCCACCGACCCACGTCGTCGCGGCCCTGCATGAAGCGTTGCTGCAATACGCCGAAGAAGGCGGCCTGCCCGCCCGTCATCAACGCTACGCCGACAACTGTCAGGCACTGCTGGACGGCATGGCTGCGCTGGGCCTGCGCAGTTTCCTGCCGGCGGCGATCCAGGCGCCGATCATCGTCACCTTCCACGCACCAAAAGACCCGCGCTACCAGTTCAAGGACTTCTACGAACGGGTCAAGGCCAAGGGTTTCATCCTTTACCCCGGCAAGCTGACCCAGGTGGAAACCTTTCGCGTGGGCTGCATCGGCCATGTCGATGCGGCCGGTATGCAGGCGGCGCTCAAGGCTATCGCCGACGTGCTGCAAGAAATGGAAGTGCTGGACATTTGACTGCCCCCATTACCCACAGGACCTGAACCATGAACTATCAAAACCCCAACACCCTCCAGGCCGTTATCCTCGACTGGGCCGGCACCGTGGTCGACTTCGGCTCCTTTGCCCCCACGCAGATCTTTGTCGAGGCGTTTGCCGAGTTCGACGTGCAAGTCTCTATCGAAGAAGCCCGTGGCCCGATGGGCATGGGCAAGTGGGACCATATCCGCACTCTCTGCGACCAGCCGCAAGTTGCCGAGCGCTACCGCAAGGCCTTCGGCCGCACACCGACCGATGATGACGTGACCGCCATCTACCAGCGTTTCATGCCGCTGCAAATCGAGAAGATCGCCGAACATTCAGCCCTGATCCCCGGCGCCCTCGACACCCTGGCCGGCGTGCGTGCCCAAGGTATCAAGATCGGCTCCTGCTCCGGCTATCCCAAGCAGGTGATGGACAAAGTCGTCGCCCTGGCCGCCACCAACGGCTATGTCGCCGACCACGTGGTCGCGACCGATGAAGTCCCCAACGGCCGCCCTTGGCCGGCCCAGGCCCTGGCCAACGTGATCGCCCTGGGCATTGATGATGTGGCCGCGTGCGTGAAGGTCGACGACACCGTGCCGGGTATTCTCGAAGGCCGTCGTGCCGGGATGTGGACCGTAGCGCTGACCTGTTCGGGCAATGCCCTGGGCCTGACCTACGAGCAATTTCGCGCCCTGGACAGCGCCACACTGGCCAGCGAGCGTCAGCGCATCGAAACGATGTTCCAAGGCTCGCGCCCGCACTACCTGATCGACACTATCAACGACCTGCCGAATGTCATCGCCGACATCAACGCACGCCTGGCACGCGGGGAAATGCCGCAAAGTTACTGACCAGGATCAAGGCAACGGCATTGGCAACGAGCGAAGCGCTCAAAACGGGCATACAGTTAACGTACTCCGTCGCTAAAGAGCGGAGGTATGCCCTGATGAGTGAGGAAAAAAGCAATGCCGTGGAAAAATTCCGATACGCGCTACAGCACCATGTCGATTGCGCTGCACTGGTTGATGGTAGTGCTGCTGGCGGTGGTCTACGCCTGCATTGAGTTACGCGGGCAATTCCCCAAAGGCAGCGGTGCGCGCACGCTGATTGTCGAAATGCACTTTATGTTCGGACTTACCGTGTTTGTGCTGGTGTGGCTGCGCCTGTTCGCACGCAGCCTGGGGGTGGCGCCGAAGATCGTGCCGGCACCGCCGCCATGGCAGAGCCGGCTGGCGAAGCTGATGCATGGGGCGCTGTATGCGTTGATGATCGGGTTGCCGATTGCCGGTTGGTTGATCGTCAGTGCCAAGGGGCATTCGGTGATGTTCTATGGGATGGAGTTACCGCCGCTGATTGCAGAAAACAAGGCGTTGGCCGAGGAGATTGAAGGCTGGCACGTGCTGTTCGCCCAGATCGGTTACTGGCTGATCGGGCTGCATGCGCTGGCGGGGATCTTTCACCATTATGTGATGCGCGATAACACTGCCTTGCGAATGATGCCGGGCGGGCACAATCCCACCCGTTGACACCTACAGGAAACCTCGGCGGCCTTGCAGGCCGCCAGTGTGGATGAAGATCAGCCGGGTGCCGGGGGCAAAGCGTCCGGCCTCGATCTGTTGCTTCAATGCCAGCAGCGCCTTGCCGGTGTAGAGCGGCTCCAGTGGCACACCGCAGGCCCGTTCGGTGCGCTCGATAAAGTCGAGCAGCAGCGGATCGACCTTGGCAAAGCCGCCACGGCAGGCGTCCAGCAACTCATAACCGGTCTGCACAATCGCACTCACATTCTGCGCCACGCCATGATCATCCGGCACAGCCATTGCGCCGTACACCGGATGCGCGCCGGCCTCCGCCAGCACCAACCCGGCCAGGGTAGTACCGGTGCCCGCCGCCAGCCACCATGCGTCGTAATCCGTCCAACCGAGGTGGCTCAACTGCGCCCGCGCCTGCTCCACCAACACCCCACAGCCCAGCGCACCCTCCAGACCACCACCGCCTTCGGGTATCGGATAAAGGTCGGGATACTGCTCGCGCCAGGGCAGCCAGAAACCCGGCTCATGCCGCGCCCGATAACCGCCGTAGCCCAGCCAATGCAGTTGCATGCCGAAGGTCTTGAGGTCGAGCACCGTGGGAGTGTCTTGGGGATGGCCGCGCAACAGGCCGACCGTGGGAAAATCAAAGCGCTTGCCCGCCGCTGCCAGTGCGTGCAGATGGTTGGAGTGAGCCCCGCCAAGGCTGATAACCCCTTGGGCGCCGGTAGCGCGGGCCTGAGCCAAGTGTTCGGTAAGCTTGAACCACTTGTTGCCGCTGATCAGCGGGTCGATGCGGTCCAGGCGCAGCACGGCCAGCTCGATGCCGTTCAGCCAAACAAGCTGCACAGGTTCAAGGGGCGCATAAGGCAGCCAATCGAAAGGGCCCATCGGCAGGTATCTGAATGAGAAAGGGGCGGCAAGTCTAACACCGCCCCTGTTGTCGCCTTACAACTCGGCCGCCAGGCGCGAGCCCTGATTGATGGCGCGCTTGGCGTCCAGCTCGGCCGCCACATCGGCGCCGCCGATCAGGTGCACGTTCTGGCCGGCAGCGACCAGGCCGTCATGCAGTTCGCGCAGCGGGTCCTGGCCGGCGCAGATGACAATGTTGTCCACCGCCAGCACCTGCGGTTCACCCTCGGCGCCGATGCGGATATGCAAGCCTGCGTCATCGATCTTCAAGTACTCGACGCTGTTGAGCATCTGCACCTGTTTGTTCTTCAGGCCGGTACGGTGAATCCAGCCGGTGGTCTTGCCCAGGCCGTCGCCAACCTTGGAAGCCTTGCGTTGCAGCAGGAACACCTCGCGGGCCGGCGCATGGCGCTCGGGCTTGATCCCGGCCACCCCGCCACGTGCTTCCAGTTGGGTATCGATGCCCCACTCTTTCCAGAACGCCTCGCGATCCAGGCTGGTAGACACGCCTTGGTGTACGAGGAATTCCGATACATCGAAACCGATGCCGCCGGCACCGATAACCGCCACACGCTTGCCCACCGGCTTGCGCTCCAGGATCACATCCAGGTAACTCAACACCTTGGCGTTCTCGACGCCCGGGATCGCCGGGGTGCGCGGCGCGATACCGGTGGCCAGGATCACCTCGTCATAACCACCTGCCACCAGCTGCTCGACGCCCACACGAGTGTTGAGGCACAGCTCTACGTGAGTGGTCTGCAATTTGCGTTTGAAGTAACGCAGGGTTTCGAAAAACTCTTCCTTACCCGGCACACGCTTGGCGATATTGAACTGGCCGCCAATCTCGCTGGCGGAATCGAACAAGGTCACCTGATGCCCACGCTCAGCGGCAACAGTGGCAGCGGCCAGACCGGCAGGGCCGGCGCCGACCACCGCGATTTTCTTGATCTGCTTGACGGGAAGGTAATTGAGTTCGGTTTCATAGCAGGCGCGCGGGTTGACCAAACAGGTGGTCAGCTTGCCGCCGAAGGTGTGGTCCAGGCACGCCTGGTTGCAGCCGATGCAGGTGTTGATTTCATCGGCGCGCCCAGCGGCGGCCTTGTTGACGAACTCCGGGTCGGCCAGAAACGGGCGCGCCATCGAGACCATGTCGGCATCGCCCTCGGCCAGGATCTGCTCGGCGATTTCCGGGGTGTTGACGCGGTTGGTGGTGATCAGCGGAATCTGCACCGCACCGCGCAATTTGGCGGTGACTTTGCTGAAGGCGCCACGCGGGACCTTGGTGGCAATGGTAGGGATACGCGCTTCGTGCCAGCCGATACCGGTGTTGATGATCGTCGCGCCAGCCTGCTCGATAGCCTTGGCCAACTGCACGATTTCCTTCCAGACGCTGCCGCCTTCCACCAGATCAAGCATCGACAGGCGGAAGATAATGATGAAGTTCGGGCCGACGGCCTCGCGCACGCGACGCACGATCTCCACCGCCAGGCGCATACGGTTTTCAAAGCTGCCGCCCCAACGGTCGGTGCGATGGTTGGTCTGGGCGGCGAGGAACTGGTTAATGAAGTAGCCCTCCGAACCCATGATCTCCACACCGTCGTATTCGGCGGCCTGGGCCAGCAACGAGCAGGTGACGAAATCCTGAATCTGCTTCTCGATGCCCTCCTCATCCAATTCCTTGGGCTTGAACGGGTTGATCGGCGCCTGGATCGCACTCGGCGCCACCTGCTTGGGGCTGTAGGCATAACGCCCGGCGTGAAGGATCTGCATGCAGATCTTGCCGCCCGCCTCGTGCACCGCCTGGGTGACGATCTTGTGCTTGCGCGCCTCTTCTTCAGTGGTCAGCTTGGCTGCCCCGGCGTATACCCCGCCTTCATCATTCGGACCAATGCCGCCGGTGACCATCAGGCCCACGCCGCCACGGGCGCGCTCGGCAAAGTAGGCTGCCATGCGCTCGAAACCGCCGGGCTTTTCTTCCAGGCCGGTGTGCATCGAGCCCATCAGGGTACGGTTGCGCAAGGTGGTAAAACCCAGGTCCAACGGGGCCAGCAGGTGCGGGTAGGCAGCAGCGGTCATGGTACAGCTCCACAACGGATCATCACGGGACGTGGCGCACTCGAACGGTGTGCCATCGGTTTATGTCCCACAGACTAAGAGGCGGTGGACCACGGCTCAATGACTGAAACTGACAAGTTATTGATCCAAATGCACAGCGCCCCTTGGCAAGCCGCGCCATGGGCCCTACCCTAGTCGCGAACCCTGCACCTGGTCTGTTGTCTGTTGCCCCATGCGTAAACTTCTAGCGTTCACCGTCACCATGGCCCTGGTTGCCGCCCTCGCCGCGTATCTGGTCTGGACCCAGGAGCGCCCCGTGGCGCATTACCTGTCGGACCTGCGTATCACCCTCGCCGTCAATGAGGGCGAACCAGCCGACCGTGGCAATCTGCTCGGCATTCAGCCAGAGCTGTTCCCTGCCGACTACCAAAGCCTGGAACGCCTGCATTTGAAGCTGTCGAGCTACCTGCAAAAAGCGCGCGACCAAGGCCTGATCAACGCCAAGACCATCGTGGTGCTGCCCGAACATATCGGCACCTGGCTGATGCTCAAGGGCGAAAAAAACGAGCTGTACCAGGCCACGCATTTGAAGGATGCGATGAACTGGCTGTCGATCAGCAACCCACTGCAGTTTGCGAAAGCCTGGATCAGCGCCACCGGCGACAACCGCATGGATGACGCCTACCTGCGCATGAAGGCCCCTGCCATGGCGCGCGACTATCAAGTGGTGTTCGGCGGGCTGGCAAAAGAATTTGGCGTAACCCTGGTGGCCGGTTCCATCGCCCTGCCCAACCCGAGCGTGATCCAGGGGCAGTTGGAAGTCGGCCATGGCGCGCTGTACAACGCCAGCGTGGTGTTTGCCGCCGACGGTTTGCCACTGGGCCAACCGCAGCGTCAGCTCTACCCGATCTACGATGAGCGTGGCTTTATCGAGCCAGGCGATGAGAATGTCGTCAGCGTGGTGGATACGCCTGCCGGGCGCCTGGGCACCCTGGTCGGCAGCGACAGCTGGTACCCGGACAACTATCGCAAGCTCAACGAGCAAGGTGCGCAACTGATCGCAGTACCGGCCTTCGTCACTGGCCGCGACACCTGGGACCGTCCATGGCGCGGCTTCAAGAGCGTGTCGACGCCTTCCGAGGTCAGCCTCAAACCCGAAGAAACCAGCGAAGGCGCCGCCTGGCGCCGCCTCACCCTGATCAGCCAGCAGCCTGTCAGCCAGGCAATGGCGGGCATGAGCGTGTTTTTACGTGGGCAGTTCTGGGACCTGGGCAGCGCCGGCCAGAGTTTTCTGAGCAGCAACGGGCAAGTGTTCGCCGACGGCGATGCCCGTGGCGCGCGCCTGCTGAATATCTGGCTGTAGCCCTTGAAGCCGGTGCGCCTGGGGGATCTGTCGGTGGGCTTCGTGCACACCCTGGCCGATGCCATCCACAGCCACGGCCTGGACCCGCAACCGCTGTTGCTGCAATACGGCCTGGACCCGGCACGCCTGGCTGAAGCCGGCGCACGCCTGTCGATCCCGCGCTATATGCGCCTGGGCCACGCGGCCATCCAACTGACCGGCGACCCGGGCCTGGGCCTGCGCATGGGCCAACTCAGCCGCTTGAGCCAGGCCGGCCTGGCCGGTGTCACCGCCGCCCAGGCCCCCAATGTGCGCGAAGCGGCGCGCACGCTCACACGCTTTGAAGCGCTGTACGGCTCCAACTATCGCGGGCAATCGAGCTTTCATGAAGATGCCGAAGGCGCCTGGCTGCGGTTCTACTCCATCAGCCCCTACAACGCCTATAACCGCTTTGTGGTGGACTCGATCATCGCCGGTTGGCTGCAACAATTATCCAGCCTGGCGCAACAGCCGGTGCAGGCACAACGGATAGAAATCGAATTCGACGCGCCGGACTATCACGAACACTACAACAGGCTGGGAAGCGGCCTGGTGCACTTCGGCGCCGATGCCAATCAACTGCGTCTGAGCCAACCCACCTTGGCGCTGCGCAACCCACAGCACTGCCCAAGCACCTGGCACCTGCTGCTGCAGCTGTGTGAAAGGGAGTTGGAGCAGCTGACTCGCACCCGCAGCCTGCGCGAGCGCATCACGCGGTTGCTCGGGCCGATGCTCAATGGCGGCCGGGAACCCGACCTGGAAGAGGTGGCGGCACGCTTGAAACTGCCGACCTGGACACTGCGGCGCAAACTGGCCGAGGAAGGCACACAGTTTCGCGCAATTCTCAACGACACCCGCCGCGACCTGGCCATGACCTATATTCGCGATACCGAGCTGGCATTTGGCGAGATCGCCTACTTGCTTGGCTTTGCTTCAGCCCAAGCCTTCCAGCGGGCCTTCAGGCGCTGGAATAACCAGACCCCAGGGGAATTTCGCCGCAGTCAGCGGCATTCCGCCTGAAGTCAGCGTTACAGCTCGGTGGCATCGTCGACCGGATCCAGCGGGTCCAACTCGAATGCCTGATACTCCAGCAGTTCTTCCTGGTAATCGTCCATGGTGGACTCCTTCTTCAAATGAAAGCGGTGGCAGGTAAATGACCTGCGAACCCAGCCTAAAGTGCCGTCATGACGAAAAAATGTCGACGTTGTGACATTCCTGCGCTTGAAAAGTTAAACGCGACAGGCGCCGGATAATTTAATCCCATGACTTGAAGTGCGATTGCAATCATTGCAAATGCAATCATATTTCCAGTAGGGTACGAGTATCCGTTGGAAGGAGCTTGGACCCATGCCTGCCTCTATCGCGCATTCTGCGCAGAGCTGCATCGATGCACTCAGCACCGCCGTTTGCCCGGGCAACTCGCCGCTGTATACGGTGATGAGCATGGCCAATACTCTGGAATCCAGCCGGCACGCCTGGGTGATCCGTGGCCAGTCATGCAGCCGCCGCGTGGGCAACTGGCCTATCTGGTTTGCGCGCAATCGCGGCGAAAAACCCCTGCTCTATCTGCACAGCGCAGTGTCGTCTGCACAGTTGTGCGCACTGTCGGAGCAGACCGCCCAACGTGGCATCTTGTGCAATGACATCGAGAACCAGCCTTCCCCGTGGCCCAAGGGCACGCACCCGTCATTGCCAGTATGGCTGGCGGCTCATCCACGCTGCACACCCTACGATCCCGCCTCGGGAGACGAAGCTCGAGCGATTGTGCTGGCAGGACTACGCACGCTGTACGTCGACGGCCAGCCAGGTTTTTATTATCTGGCGCTGCATGACCAGGATGCCCACACGACACTGTCTGCCCAGGACCGAGAGGATGCCCACAAAGGCATGTATCCGATCCGGCGTGGCCAAGCAGCCGATGTGCGCCTGCTCGGGGCTGGCCGGGCGCTGGAAGAGGTGATGTACGCCGCAGAGTTGCTGGAACAGGACTGGAATATTACGGCGCAGGTGTGGAGCAGCCCCAGCTACACACGATTGGCCCGTGAGGCGGCGACCGCGGAGCGCTGGAACCGCTTGCACCCCTTGGCCCCCAGGCGCAGCTGCCATTTACGTGATTGCCTGGCAGGCAGTAGCGCACCCGTCATTGCCGTCACCGGTTATCCGCAGGTGATTGTCGATCAATTAGCCGCGCATGTAGATGCACGATTTATCGCCTTGGGCGCAGGCTCGATGCAGGCCTCTGCGCCGAGCCGCTATTGGATTGTGGCGTCAGCGTTAAGAGCGCTGGCCGATGAAGGGCGTACCGAGGTGCAGCAGGTGGAAAACGCACTGCAGCGCTATCACCTGAAGTGAGGGGGAATGCAATTGCGCAAGCAAGGTCCCCCGCACTGAGTCTGTTTTCGAACCTACGATTTACGTCGGCTGCGCACTTGCACACCCGCATCCATCGCCAAGCCCGCCGTGCGCTCCAGGGCATCGGCAAATGCCTGGCGCTGCTCGGGTTCGATTTGCGAAATGAACAGCTCGTCCACGGTGCTTTCGTAGATCTTCCACATGCTCTTGCGCAGCGCTCGACCCGTGTCCGTGATCGAGGCAAACGCCGCACGACCGTCGCCATCGGAGCGGGAACGCACTACCAGGCCGTCCTTTTCCAGGCGGTCCACCAGGCGCGTGAGGTTATAGCGCTCAATGGCCAGCACATCGGCCAGTTCGTGCATACGCCGGGTGCCGCCGGGCCCGCTTTCCAGGCCCCACAACGCATCGTACCAAGCGTACGGCGGCAGGCCCGCCGCAGCCAGGCGCCGCTCGATTTCACGGATGACCGTCCTGTGAGCCCTGACAAAACGGAACCATACATCCGGCTCTTTCGACGACATGCAACACCATCCGGGTAATTTCAAGAAGGTTGCAATAGTAGCTCATCCCGCGCTAGATTCTGGCATGTCGTTGCAATTGCAACTACATTTTGCATCACTCCCGCGAGGAGCTCGCTGCTTGAATCCGCCTACCCTGGAGCCTCACATGAACCCGAATGACCCAGTAAGACTCGACGATGATCCGCAGGAAACCCGCGAATGGCTGGACTCCATCGAATCGGTGCTGTCCACCGAGGGCCGTCCCCGCGCTCATTACCTGATCGATCAGTTGCTGGATTTCGACGTTGCACGGCATGGCGACTTCTACGGGCGGGTGACCACCCCCTACGTCAATACCATCCCGGTTGAGCGCCAGTTGCCCTACCCCGGTAACCAGGCCATCGAGCGGCGCACCAATGCGTTCATCCGCTGGAATGCCATGGCGATGGTATTGCGCGCAGGCAAACACTCAGGCGTGGGTGGGCATATCGCCACCTATGCGTCAGCCGCCGTGCTGTATGACGTAGGCTTCGATCATTTTTTCCGTGGCCGAACCGACACATTCGACGGCGACCTGGTGTACATCCAGGGCCATTCCTCACCAGGCATTTATGGCCGTGCCTACCTGGAGGGCCGTATCAGCGAAGCGCAGTTGGATAACTTTCGGCGCGAGGCCGGTGGCGAGGGTTTGTCTTCCTACCCTCACCCACGGTTGATGCCGGACTTCTGGCAATTCCCTACGGTCTCCATGGGCCTGGGGCCGATCACCGCCGCGTATCAGGCGCGTTTTATGCGGTACCTGGAGTTTCGAGACCTCAAGCAGCATCAGGGCCGCAAGGTTTGGGCATTCCTCGGCGATGGCGAAATGGACCAGCCCGAATCCCTGGCGGCCATCTCCCTGGCGGGCCGCGAAAAACTCGACAACCTGATCTTCGTGGTCAACTGCAACCTGCAACGCCTGGATGGTCCGGTGCGCGGCAATGCCAAGGTGATCCAGGAGTTCGAGAGCCTGTACCGTGCCGCCGGCTGGAATGTGATCAAGGTGATCTGGGGCGGCGGCTGGGACGCGCTGCTGGAAAAGGACCAGAGCGGCCTGCTGCGCCAACGCATGATGGAATGCGTGGATGGCGACTACCAGAATTACAAATCCCAGAATGGCGCTTATGTGCGTGAACACTTCTTTGGCAAATACCCGCAGTTGCTGGTGCTGGTTGCGGACATGTCCGACGACGACATCTGGAAACTCTCACGGGGCGGGCATGACCCGGACAAGGTCTACAACGCCTACGCCGCCGCCGTGCGCCACAAGGGCCAGCCCACGGTGATACTGGCCAAGACGGTCAAGGGCTTCGGCATGGGTGAAGCTGGCGAAGGCCAAAACATCAACCATCAGCTGAAGAAGATGGGGGCCGAAGCGGTAAAAGCTTTCCGCGACCGCTTCGGCCTGGAGGTCGACGATGACCGGCTCGAAGAAATCCCCTACCTCAAACCCGCCGTCGACAGCGAAGAGGCCCACTACTTTGCCGCACGACGGCAGGCGCTGGGAGGCTATGTGCCAGCGCGCCACACGAGCGTTGCGCCGCTGCAAATCCCCGAGCTGAGCGTCTTCGCCACCCAACTCAAAGACACCGGTGAGCGCGCCATCTCCACCACCATGGCCTTTGTGCGCATCCTCGGCACGCTGCTCAAGGACCCGCATTTGGGCAAGCTGATCGTGCCTATTGTGCCGGATGAGTCGCGCACCTTTGGCATGGAAAGCCTGTTCCGCCAGATCGGTATCCACTCAGCCGTCGGCCAGCTCTATACCCCACAGGACGCCGGGCAATTGAGCTACTACAAAGAAAGCAAAGACGGACAGATCATGCAGGAAGGGCTGAATGAATCCGGCGCCATTTCTTCCTGGATTGCGGCAAGCACGTCCTATAGCAACCATGGCCTGATGACCGTGCCGTTCTATATTTTCTACTCGATGTTCGGCTTCCAGCGCGTCGGCGACCTGGCCTGGGCGGCGGGCGATGCGCGAGCGCGGGGCTTCCTGCTGGGCGCCACGGCCGGACGCACCACGCTGATGGGGGAAGGCTTGCAGCACGACGACGGACACAGCCATATCCTGGCGTCGGTGATTCCCTGCTGCGTGGCCTATGACCCGACTTTTGCCTACGAACTGGCGGTGATTATTCGCGAGGGTATGCGGCGCATGTATGTCGAACAGGAGGACATCTATTACTACATCACCCTGCTCAACGAAAACTATCCGCACCCGGCGATGCCGGAAGGCGTTGAAGAAGGCATTCTCAAGGGCATGTATCCGCTGAGCAGCCACCCGCAGGCAAAGGTGCAGCTCATGGGCAGCGGTTCAATCTTGCGCGAAGTGATCGCCGCAGCCGAGTTGCTCGCCAAGGATTTCGCCGTGCACAGCGATGTCTGGAGCGTCACCAGCCTGACCGAATTGCGCCGTGATGGGCACGCCGCCGAGCGCTGGAACCTCCTGCACCCGCAAAGCGAGCCGCGCCAAAGCTACGTCGAAACCTGCCTTGCCGGGAGAACCGGCGCTGTGGTGGTGGCCACGGACTACATGAAGTTGTTCGCCGACCAGATTCGCCCCTTCGTGCATAACCGCCGTTTTGTCGCACTGGGTACCGACGGTTTCGGGCAATCGGACACCCGCGAGACATTGCGCGAGTTCTTCGAGGTAGACCGGCACTTTATCGCTTTAGCAGCCTTGAAGGCGTTGGCTGATGACGGTGTGATTGGTCGTGACAACGTCGCCCTGGCCATCAGCCGCTACGGCATCAACGTCGACAAGGCCGATCCCGTAGCCATCTGAGTTACTGCGCAGGCGCTGGCAAGGGCGGTATTGCCTCTGTCGGCGCAGGCAGGCTGGGATTGGTCGGCGCCGGCGCGGGCTCGGTTGCTGGCATCGAGGCAGGCGCAGGTTCCGGGGTCGGTGCGATCGGCGCAGCCTCAGGTGGCGGTGCCAGGGGTTGCGAAGCGGCAGGCGCTACAGGTGCCTCCTTCGGCGCCTCGACCTTCTCGGCTACCGGAGCGGCCTTGGGTTCAGGCACACCCAGGTCAGCCTTGGGCTGCTCGGGTATATGCTCGGCCTGCTTGACCTCCTGCGGCAGGAACACATCCACCAGCGCAAAGTAACGCTCGTAGAACTTCGGCGCCGAGACGGTCTCGCTCGCGACCTTCACCATCGAGTCGTCAGTGGAGCCGATCGGCATCGACACCGAACCCAATACACCCACGCCGAGGCTGGCGGAGTTGTTGACCTTCTTCAGCGCATAGCGATCCTGCAAGGCGTTGGCAAACATCGTCGAGTGATTGCTGCCTTTGCCATCAGCAGCGCACACCACGTTGAAACTGATCTGCAGATGGGTCTCGCCGGTCTGCTGGAAACTCTTGTTGCCCGCCACCAGCTTAGGATCGCTGCTGGTAATGATGTAACCCTGGCTCAGCAGGGCACGACGCGCCGCTTCACACGCCGCTACATCGCTGACCGGGTAATCGCGGGAAAACGTACCGGAATCGTCGAAATTCTCATGTTCATAGATAGCGGTCTTGGGTGAGGAGCAGCCCGCGGCGCCCGCCAGCACCAGCGCCAACCCGAGGCTACGCAAGTGAAATGATGTCGACATTGAAAATCCTGTGGAAAACGGTCCGGACGGTATTGTGCAACAGAACGCGGCCTTGAAGCGCGCATTCCTGTCGGTTAAACATCTCAGCCTTGTGAAGCCGCGTCAGTAGGAAAAAGCCCGGCACACATATGGTCGATAAACACGCGCAATTTGGCCGAGGCATGGCGACTGGCCGGCCACAGCAACCAGAAACTGCCGCGGTGTTCGAGGTGTTCATCCAGCACGCGCTGCAAAGCCCCTTGCGCAACCGCCTCGTTGACCATGTAGTCCGGCAGACACGCAATACCGAGACCTTCCTGAGCCACATGCTTGAGAGACTCAATGGTGCTGCTGACCAGCGGCGCACGCAAGCTCGGCTCCGCCGCGCCCGGCACCAGTCGCAGCGGCCAGGGCTCGAGTTTGCCGGAGGCGCAGAATTTATGCCGAAGGCAGGCGTGATGACTCAAGTCCTGGGGCAGGAGTGGCGTGCCGTATTGGTCGAAATAGCCGGGCGTACCGACAAGTACCAATTGGTAATGCCCCAGATGGCGCGCCATCAAGCGCGAGTCTTCCGGCTTGCCGGTGCGGATCACCGCGTCGAAGCCTTCATCGATGACATCCACCATACGGTCGGAAAAATCCACGTCCAACTCGATATCCGGATAGGCGCGCATAAAGCCACTGATCACCGGCATCAACAACCCGCGCACTTGGGGCACACTGATACGCAGTTTGCCCCGCGGAGTGGCACTGGCCTCGCTCAACTCCAGCTCAGCCGCTTCCACTTCCGCCAGGATACGCCGCGAGCGTTCCAGCAACAGCGCGCCCTCACTGGTCAGGGTGATACTGCGGGTACTTCGATGAAACAGCCTGACGCCCAGGCGCTCCTCCATGCGTGCGATGCTTTTGCCTACCGCTGAGGATGACACGCCCAATACCCGCCCGGCGGTGGTGAAGCTACGCGTTTGCGCGACCTGTACGAATACCGAGAGCCCGCTCAGACTGTCCATGCTGATGCCTTGGTCGATTGCGGACAAAAATGTCCGATAAGTTCGGCACCTTAGCCTGTTTTTCCGCGCATCGCAGCCCCCTACCCTGCCTCCTTGCCCCTTCAAGGAGACTCCCATGAACAACAACACTTCAGTGACCGCTACGGCGCCCGTGCATGAACCCTTGCCATTGGCAGGGTTGCTGGCCCTGGCCTCGGCCGGCTTTATCACCATCCTCACCGAGGCCATGCCCGCCGGGCTGCTGCCGCAAATGAGCGCCGGGCTGGAAGTGTCACAGGCGCTGGTCGGGCAGTTGGTGACGCTCTACGCCCTGGGCTCATTGCTCGCGGCCATCCCGCTGACCTTGCTGACCCGTGGCTGGCGTCGCAGGCCTCTGCTGTTGATCGCCATAGGCGGCTTTGCCTTGGTCAACAGTGTCACCGCGTTTTCCAACCACTACGGCGTGACCTTGATCGCTCGCTTCTTTGCGGGTGTATTCGCCGGGCTGCTGTGGGCGCTGTTGGCAGGCTACGCCAGCCGCATGGTTGCCCCTCATCTGCAGGGCCGGGCGATCGCCGTGGCCATGCTCGGTGCGCCGCTGGCCTTGTCCCTCGGCGTACCTGCTGGCACCCTGCTTGGCACGCTGGTCGGTTGGCGCAGCAGCTTTGCCATCATGACCGGCCTGACCCTGTTACTGCTGGTGTGGGCGCGCTGGCAATTGCCGGATTTTGCCGGAGAAGCAGCCAGCAAACGTCTGGACTTGAATCGCGTGCTGGCCATGCCGGGAATCCGCCCAGTGCTGTGGGTGACCTTCACCTATGTGTTGGCTCATAACATCCTCTACACCTACATCGCTCCCTTGCTGGTGCCCGCCGGCATCGGCAGCGAGATCGACCAGGTATTACTGGTGTTCGGCTTGATGGCGTTGGTAAGCATCTGGTTGGTGGGCATATGGATTGATCAACACCTGCGGTTGCTGACGCTGATCAGTTGCGCGACGTTCGCCGCAGCTGCCCTGCTCCTGGGTTTCTGGATCAGCTCTGCGATCTGCATCTACATCAGCGTGGCGGCCTGGGGCCTGGCTTTCGGAGGCCTACCGGCCCTGCTGCAAACCGCACTCGCGAAGTCGGCCGGCAACTCGGCTGATGCCGCGCAATCCATGCTGGTCACCGCATGGAACCTTGGCATTGCCGGGGGTGGGTTGGCTGGCGGCTTGATGCTCCAACACTGGGGCGTCATCGCATTTCCATGGGCCGTGCTGGGGTTGATAGCGCTGGCGCTGGGTGCAATGACGGGCAAGGCCTGGCACGGCCGATGACAAGTTTGTTTACAACTTATTCCTCAACTTCCTATCATCGCCTCTGGGTGCGTTGCTGCATAAGGCGCGGCGCAGGTTAAAAGCCAAGCATTGGTCGGGCCGCCAATGGAGATTTGTCGTGCCTGATAAACACCCTGCCATCCCCCGCCCTCAGCGCCTGACTGAGGGCGCGCTGTCTGCCCTTGAGCGTTTTTCCCATATCGAAGCCGTGAGCGGTATCGTCCTGCTGTTGGCAGCGATCGTGGCGCTGATCTGGGCCAACAGCCCCGCCGCAGCGACCTACGAGCACTTCTGGAATACGCCTGTTACCCTGGGACTTGGCGATTACAGCGTGTCGCGCTCCCTGCACTTTCTGGTCAATGACGGGCTGATGACCATCTTCTTTCTGGTAGTCGGCGCCGAGATCCGTCAGGAAATCAAAGATGGCGCCCTGGCCAACCTGAAACTGGCCACGCTGCCCTTGGGCGCTGCGCTGGGCGGTGTGCTGATGCCTGCACTCATCTACACCCTGCTCAACCACGGCACCGTCGCCGCCAGTGGCTGGGCGGTACCCACCGCGACCGACATCGCGTTTGCTGTGGGCGTGCTGGCGCTGCTGGGCAAGTCGATTCCCAGTGGCGTGCGTATCCTGTTGCTGGCCCTGGCGATCATCGATGACATCGTGGCGATCCTGATCATCGCGATCTTCTTCACTGCCAGTCTCGATTACATGGGCTTGGTGATTGCCGCAGGCGGGCTGGCGCTGGTGCTGGTGTTCCAACGCATGGGCATCGGCAAGGCCGCGATCTATCTGTTACCTGGCGCGATTGTATGGTTCGGGCTGCTCAAGACCGGCGTGCACCCGACCCTCGCCGGGGTGATCCTGGGCTTGATGACGCCGGTCAACTCCAAGCCCACCACGGAGCGCCCGCTGGAGACCATTGAACGCACGTTCAACGAGCTGATGGAGCGCTTCTCGCATTCGGCAGAAGGCCCCCAACAGGTCGCCCAGCCCCTCAAGCAACTGCGCCAAGCCCAGCGGGAGATATTGCCGCCGGTGCAACGGGTGCAATCGGCACTGCATCCGTGGGTGGCATTCGGCGTGATGCCGCTTTTCGCCCTGGCCAATGCTGGCGTGAGCCTGCACGGCTTCAACCTGGATGATCCGATGGCTCACGGGGTGTTCATGGGGGTCATCTTTGCGCTGGTACTCGGCAAACCCCTGGGCGTGATGCTGGCGAGCCTGATGCTGGTCAAGCTCAATATCTGCAAGCTGCCGGACGGTGTGACCTGGACAGGCGTCGGCCTGGTTGGCCTGCTGGCCGGGATCGGGTTCACCATGTCGATCTTTATCTCCTCTCTGGCCTTCTCGGACCCTGCCTTGCTCTCGGCCGCCAAGCTCAGTGTATTGGCCGCTTCGACCCTGGCAGCGGTGATCGGCCTGACCTGGGGCAAGCTCAAGTTTTCAGGCAAGCACCCATAAGGCGAGTTAAGCACCCACTTTATCAAAGGCAAAAAAAGACCCCGGCCTTTTCAGGACGGGGTCTTTTTTATTCAAGCCGACATCAGTACTTCTTGATGTCTGCCTGGGTTTCCAGCTGCTTGCGGAACGCCGCGAAGTCCTGCTGGCCGATACGGGAAGCGAGGAAGCGGCGGTATTGCGCCTTTTCTTCGTCCGTAGGGGCAGCCGCTTCGTTGACGCCGTTCAAGCGCACAATCACCAGGCTGCCATCACGCAGCGTCACCGTGGTGAAGGTAGGCTTGTCCTTGGCCGCAGGCTTGGGCATGCGGAACAGGGCTTGCAGCACGGCTGGGTCGATGGATTCCTGACCGCGGGTCGCCGCTTCAGTCACCTTCCAGGCCTGACCGTCAATCGGCTGGTCCAGCGCGGTTTTGCCGTCACGCAGGCTGGCGATCAACTCGTCTGCATGGGCTTTGGCGGCAGCGCTCGCACGCTCCTTGGTCATCTGGGTGCGAATCGCCGCAGCAACGCTCTCAAGCGGCAGTTGAGCCGGCTTGAGATGCTCTTTGGCACGCAACACGATGATGGTTTCCGGGTCCAGCTCGATGGCGCTGCTGTTGGCACCTTCATCCAGCACTTCCGGGCTGAATGCCGCAGTCACCACGGCACGGTTGGCTGCAACGCCTTCGCCACCTTCACGGCCAAACGGCGCCGAGGTGTGGACGGTCAGCTTCAGGTCAGATGCCGGCTGGGCCAGGTCGGACGCTTCGAATGCCGCATCTTCCAATTGCTTGGTCGCTTCGACAAACCGCTGTTCAACCTGTTGGGTCTTGAGCTCGCGGGTCAGCTTGTCTTTCAGGCTGGCAAACGATGGCACCTCAGGTGCTTCAACGCCCAGCAACTTGATCAAGTGCCAACCGAAGGCACTGCGCACCGGCGCCGATACCTGGTCTTGCTTCAAGCCGTACAGGGCCGTTTCGAAGTTCGGATCGTAGACGCCAGGGCCGGCAAAGCCCAGGTCACCGCCATTGTTGGCCGAACCTGGATCCTGGGAGAACTCCTTGGCCAGGGCTTCGAACTTCTCGCCTTTGGCCAGGCGTGCCTGGACTTCTTCGATCTTGGCCTTGGCTTGCGCCTCGGTGACCTTATCGTTGACTTCGATCAGGATGTGCGCGGCACGACGCTGTTCAGCGAGGTTGGCGGTTTCCTTCTCGTAGGCAGCCTGCAGTTCATCGTCCTTGACGGTGACCTGGTCGAAGAAGGAGGACTTCTTCAATTCCAGATAGTCGATGACCACCTGGTCCGGGGTCATGAACTCTTTGGCGTGCTGGTCGTAGTAAGCCTTGACCTCATCATCGGTGAGCTTCACCGCTGCCGGGTCTGCCTTGATGTTGACGGTGGCGAAATCGCGGGTCTGTTTTTCCAGACGGGCGAATGCCAGCACCTCGGCATCGGTGACGAAACCGCTGCCGGCGATACCTGCGCGAACCTGGCCGATCAGCATTTCCTGGGTCAGCATCTGACGGAATTGCATACGGCTATAGCCCAGTTGACGGATCACCTGATCAAAACGTTCGGCATTGAACTTGCCATCCACCTGGAATTCCGGCGTCTGCAGGATCACCTGGTCCAAAGCGGCTTCCGAAAAGCCGAACTTGGCATCAGCAGCGCCTTGCAGCAGCAGCTTGCGGTCGATCAGGCCCTTGAGGGCCGCGTCGCGCAGCAGTTTTTCGTCCAGCAGCGAAGCATCGAAATCCTTGCCCAGCTGTTGCATCAGCTGGCGACGTTGCATGTCGACAGCCTGGCTCAGTTCGGTCTGGGTGATCTGTTCACCGTTGACCTTGGCCACGTCCTGCGCGTTATTACCCGAAGCCTGGAAAATGGCTTCGATACCGGTGAACGCCATCAATGCGACGATGATCCCGATAATGGTCTTGGCAATCCAGCCTTGTGAATTGTCCCTGATATTTTGCAGCATGCGTCCCCCAGAAACGGTTGAACTTCAAAAATAGGCAACCGTGGAGCGTGGGTAGAGTCCGGATAGAAGAAAGGCGCATCCGAGGATGCGCCTTCTCGTAACTGGCGGAGCGGACGGGGGTTTGAACTCTCACCCCCGGCGTGGCGACCCGATGGATACGTGGGTCGCTACCGCTCCGCTGCCAGGTCGGACGTGCGTCCGACCCGGGTAAGCAAAGGCTTGATCGAAGCTTAGTTAACGGCTTCTTTCAGGGCTTTACCGGCTTTGAAACCTGGTTTCTTGGCAGCAGCGATTTGCAGTGCTTTGCCAGTCTGTGGGTTACGGCCAGTGCGAGCTGGGCGGTCAGTCACAGAGAAAGTACCGAAGCCTACCAGTACCACGGAGTCGCCGGCCTTCAGAGCGCCAGTGACGGATTCGATTACTGCGTCCAGCGCACGGCCAGCAGCAGCTTTCGGGATATCAGCGGATGCGGCGATAGCATCAATCAGTTCCGACTTGTTCACTCTAAGTCCCCTTATATATCTATTGAGTATGATTCTAAGTTTTTTGGTAAAAGCAAAAACCAGTGCTGGGTGGCCTACAGACACTTAAGAGCCGCTTTATAACAAGGGCTCTAAAAAGCTGTCAAGGAAGCCCCGAGGCTTTAACACATTAATGCGTGCTAATTCTTTCCTTGGAATCTGACTCGCGTTTTTCGTCCTTCGCGACTATCTCCGGAGCTACATCCGGCAAGGGTTCCGGCGCGTATTGCAGCGCAATTTGCAGGACCTCGTCAATCCATTTAACCGGTTTAATCTGAAGATCCTGCTTGATGTTGTCAGGAATTTCCTTCAAGTCGCGAACATTCTCTTCCGGAATGATCACCGTCTTGATTCCGCCCCGGTGAGCCGCCAGCAATTTCTCTTTCAGACCACCGATGGCCAATACCTGACCACGCAGGGTAATTTCCCCGGTCATTGCGACGTCAGCGCGCACAGGGATGCCAGTCAATGCCGACACCAGGGCCGTGCACATGCCTACGCCCGCGCTAGGGCCGTCTTTCGGGGTCGCCCCTTCCGGCATATGGATATGGGTGTCGTGCTTCTCATGGAAGTCCAGCGGGATGCCCAGGCTGCGGGCGCGACTGCGCACCACGGTCTGCGCGGCCGTGATGGATTCGACCATCACGTCACCCAGGGAGCCGGTCTTGATCAACTGGCCTTTGCCGGGAATCACCGCAGCTTCAATGGTGAGCAATTCGCCACCCACCTGAGTCCACGCCAGGCCAGTCACCTGCCCGACCTGGTCCTGCTGCTCGGCCAGGCCGTAGCGGAATTTCTTCACGCCCAGGAAGTGCTCCAGGGAGTCGGCAACTACCTTCACAGAGAAACGTTTTTCCAGTGCGTGTTCTTTCACCGCCTTGCGGCAGATCTTCGCGATCTGGCGCTCAAGGCCCCGTACACCGGCCTCGCGGGTGTAGTAACGCACGATGTCGCGGATCGCCTCGACCTCAAACTCGATCTCGCCCTTCTTCAGGCCGTTGGCCGAAATCTGCTTGGGTGCGAGGTATTTGACGGCGATATTGATCTTCTCGTCTTCGGTGTAACCCGGCAGACGAATCACCTCCATCCGGTCCAGCAAGGCTGGCGGAATGTTCATGGAGTTGGAGGTGCACAGGAACATTACGTCAGACAAGTCGTAGTCGACTTCCAGGTAATGGTCGTTGAAGTTGTGATTCTGCTCCGGATCGAGCACCTCAAGCAGCGCGGAGGCAGGATCGCCACGCATATCGCTGCCCATTTTGTCGATTTCATCGAGCAGGAACAGCGGGTTGCGCACGCCCACTTTTGTCATCTTTTGAATCAATCTTCCTGGCATCGAACCGATGTAGGTACGGCGATGACCACGGATTTCCGCCTCGTCACGCACACCACCCAGGGCCATGCGCACAAACTTGCGGTTGGTGGCACTGGCAATCGACTCGGCCAGGGAGGTTTTACCCACACCCGGAGGGCCAACCAGGCACAACACCGGACCACGAATCTTTTTCACGCGCTTTTGCACGGCAAGGTATTCGAGGATGCGCTCTTTGACTTCCTCAAGACCATAGTGGTCGGCATCGAGGATTTCTTCAGCGCGAGCCAGATCCAGGCGTACCTTGGTCTGGGCCTTCCACGGCACCTGCACCAGCCAATCGATGTAGGAACGCACCACGGTGGCTTCGGCCGACATTGGCGACATCTGCTTGAGCTTGTTCAGCTCCGCGGTAGCCTTGGTCAAGGCATCTTTGGGCAGGCCAGCGGCATCAATGCGCTTTTTCAGCTCTTCGATTTCGTTGTGGCCTTCCTCGCCGTCGCCGAGCTCCTTCTGAATAGCCTTCATCTGCTCATTCAGGTAGTACTCGCGCTGGCTGCGCTCCATTTGCTTCTTCACCCGACCGCGGATGCGCTTTTCTACCTGCAACAGGTCGATTTCGCCGTCCAGCAGCGCCAACACATGCTCGACACGGGCCGACAGGTCGATGATTTCGAGGATGTCCTGCTTCTGCTCGATTTTCAGCGCCATGTGCGCGGCCATGGTATCAACCAGGCGGCTTGGTTCATCAATGCTGCTGAGGGAAGACAGCACTTCAGCCGGGACTTTCTTGCCCAACTGCACATACTGCTCGAACTGCGAGAGCAGGCTGCGCACAAACACTTCGGATTCGCGCTCGGCAGCTTCGACTTCTTCGATCAGTGCCACTTCGGCGCGCAGGTGCCCGTCCACTTCCATGAAACGCTCTACGGCACCGCGCTGCTCGCCTTCCACCAGCACCTTGACGGTGCCATCAGGCAGCTTGAGCAATTGCAGCACAGTGGCAATGGTGCCGACGCGATACAGGGCATCTTCACCCGGATCATCATCAGCAGGATTCTTCTGGGCCAACAGCAGGATCTGCTTGTCGCCCGTCATCGCAGCCTCGAGGGCTTCGATAGACTTCTCGCGCCCCACGAACAGCGGGATAACCATGTGCGGATAGACGACGACATCACGCAACGGCAGGAGAGGCAATTCGATGGTTGTCTTCATGATTTCGCCTCTATGACAGTTGATAAGTAAGCATGAAACCAAGATGGGGGTTACATGCAAAAAAAACAAGCTCAATGCCAGTAGTTAAACGCATGAATACACGCGAATTTAACCACCGCACCAAGAAAACGCCCCAAAAAACAAGGGGCCCCTAAAGGCCCCTTGCTTGTACCGCAACTGCTGAACGCTTACGCGTCTGGCGCAGCCTTGGCCGTCGGCTCACTGTTTTCGTAGATATACAGTGGCTTGGACTTGCCTTCGATAACGCTTTCGTCGATCACCACTTTGCTCACCTCAGACTGCGAGGGGATTTCGTACATGGTGTCGAGCAACACGCCTTCGAGGATCGAACGCAGGCCACGTGCACCCGTCTTGCGCTCCAGTGCCCGCTTGGCCACCGATTTGAGCGCGTCGGTACGGAACTCGAGGTCCACGCCTTCCATCTCGAACAACTTGGCGTATTGCTTGGTCAGGGCGTTCTTAGGCTCGGTGAGGATCTGAATCAAAGCCGCCTCATCCAATTCGTCCAATGTCGCCAGGACCGGCAAGCGGCCGACGAATTCCGGGATCAGACCAAACTTGACCAGATCGTCAGGCTCGACTTCACGCAGGGACTCGCCCACCTTCTTGCCTTCTTCCTTGCTGCGCACTTCCGCACTGAAACCAATGCCGCCACGGGTGGAGCGCTGCTGGATAACCTTCTCCAGGCCGGAGAATGCGCCACCACAAATGAACAGGATGTTGCGCGTATCAACCTGAAGGAATTCCTGCTGCGGGTGCTTGCGGCCGCCTTGTGGCGGTACGGAAGCAACCGTGCCTTCGATCAGTTTCAACAGTGCCTGCTGCACGCCTTCACCGGAAACGTCCCGAGTGATCGACGGGTTGTCGGACTTGCGCGAAATCTTGTCGATTTCATCGATGTAGACAATACCCATCTGGGCCTTCTCTACGTCGTAGTCGCACTTCTGCAGCAGTTTCTGAATGATGTTCTCGACATCTTCGCCCACATAGCCAGCCTCGGTGAGGGTGGTGGCGTCGGCAATGGTGAACGGAACGTTCAGCAGGCGAGCGAGGGTTTCCGCAAGCAAGGTTTTACCCGAGCCTGTAGGACCGATCAGCAGGATGTTGCTCTTGCCGAGTTCGACCTCGTCGCCTTTCTTGTCACGCTGGTTCAGGCGCTTGTAGTGGTTGTACACCGCTACGGCCAGAACCTTCTTTGCACGCTCCTGGCCAATAACGTATTGGTCCAGGATGCCGCTGATTTCTTTAGGCGATGGGAGTTTGTGCGCACTGCTCTCGGCCTGGGCTTCCTGCACCTCCTCGCGGATGATGTCATTGCACAGGTCGACGCATTCGTCGCAGATAAACACCGAGGGGCCGGCAATCAATTTGCGTACTTCATGCTGGCTTTTGCCACAGAAGGAGCAATAGAGCAGCTTGCCGTTGTCCTCGCCGTTGCGGGTGTCAGTCATTCGTTCGATCCAAATCCGATAGGCTTGCAACACAAGATGAAGGCTTATGCGGGCTTTTTCAAGCCCGCAAGTGGTCGGACATGCCGACCAGCCCTATTTTGAGCGGCTTATATTAAGCGGGGCGCTTTTCGATCACTGCGTCGATCAACCCGTATTCACGGGCGGCTTCTGCGCTCATGAAATTGTCACGGTTGGTATCGCGCTCGATTTCTTCCAGTGTGTGCCCGCTGTGCTTGGCCATCAGCGTGTTCAGACGCTCACGAATGAAGAGGATTTCCTTGGCATGGATTTCAATGTCCGATGCCTGGCCCTGGAAACCGCCCAGTGGCTGGTGAATCATCACGCGTGAGTTCGGCAGGCAGAAACGCTTGCCTTCGGCACCCGCCGTCAGCAGGAACGCGCCCATGCTGCAAGCCTGGCCGATGCAGGTAGTCGACACGTTTGGCTTGATGAATTGCATGGTGTCGTAGATCGACATCCCTGCGGTCACCGAACCACCTGGCGAGTTGATGTAGAGATGGATGTCCTTGTCCGGGTTTTCCGCTTCAAGGAACAGCAATTGCGCACAGATCAGGTTAGCCATGTAGTCCTCTACCGGGCCAACCAGAAAGATCACTCGCTCCTTGAGCAGGCGCGAGTAGATGTCGTAGGCGCGTTCGCCACGAGCGGACTGCTCGACAACCATCGGGACCAGGCCGCCGGCGGCCTGGATATCAGAGTTCTGCTGAATATAGGAATTACGGAACATGCTCTGCAGTTACTCCCAAATAGTCATGTCTTGAAAACGCATAAGCCAGCGCGAGGCTGGCTTATGGTTGAATTTCCAACGAGTTGGACAATCAGTCGGCTTGTGCTGCTTCCGCCGGTTTGACTGCTTCTTCGTAAGAGACCGCTTTATCGGTCACCTTAGCCTTCTGCAGAACAGTATCCACAACTTGTTCTTCAAGCACAACCGAACGTACTTCGTTCAGCTGCTGGTCATTCTTGTAGTACCAAGCCACGACCTGCTCAGGCTCCTGGTAGGCCGAAGCCATTTCCTGGATCATTTCGCGAACGCGGTCTTCGTCAGGCTTGAGGTCGAACTGCTTGACCACTTCAGCCACGATCAGGCCCAGCACAACGCGGCGCTTGGCTTGCTCTTCGAACAGCTCGGCTGGCAGTTGGTCAGGCTTGATGTTGCCACCAAACTGCTGAACAGCTTGTACGCGCAGGCGATCCACTTCGTTGGACAGCAGGGCCTTTGGCACTTCGATCGGGTTGGCGGCCAGCAGACCGTCCATGACCTGGTTCTTGACCTTGGACTTGATGGCCTGGCGCAGTTCACGCTCCATGTTCTTGCGAACTTCGGTGCGGAAACCTTCGATGCCGGTTTCCTTGATACCGAATTGAGCGAAGAACTCTTCGTTCAGCTCTGGCAGCTTAGGCTCGGAAACGCTGTTGACGGTAACGGTGAACTCGGCAGCTTTGCCGGCCAGGTCCAGGTTCTGGTAGTCCGCTGGAAATTCCAGGTTCAGAACGCGCTCTTCGCCGGATTTGGCGCCAACCAGACCGTCTTCGAAGCCAGGGATCATGCGGTTGGAACCCAGCACCAGCTGAGTGCCCTTGGCGGAGCCGCCAGCGAACACTTCGCCGTCAACCTTGCCAACGAAATCGATGTTCAACTGGTCTTCGTTCTGGGCAGCACGCTCGGCCACTTCAAAACGGGTGTTCTGCTTGCGCAGGATTTCCAGCATGTTGTCCAGGTCCGAATCAGCCACTTCGGCGCTCAGACGCTCGATTTCGATACCTTCGAAACCAGCCACTTCGAATTCCGGGAACACTTCGAATACGGCAACGTATTCCAGGTCCTTGCCAGCTTCCAGGGACTTGGGTTCGATCGAAGGCGAGCCAGCCGGGTTCAGCTTTTGCTCGACAACGGCTTCGTAGAAGGAAGCCTGGATCACGTCACCTACAGCTTCCTGGCGCGCATCGGCACCAAAACGACGCTTGATTTCGCTCATCGGCACTTTGCCTGGACGGAAACCAGCGATCTTGGCCTTCTGGGCAGTCTGCTGCAGACGCTTGTTGACCGCAGTCTCGATACGCTCTGCCGGCACGGTGATGCTCAGGCGGCGCTCGAGAGCAGTAGTATTTTCAACAGAAACTTGCATGGATATTCCTCGTTGCACAGACGTTAGCCGGCCATTTCCGACCCCAATCAAGGGCATGCATTCTAGTGGGTCAAACTCAAGAAGTCACCCTACTGAAAATACAGCGGAAAACAGCCGGCAATTTATCGGTACGAAGGCACGGATGCACCTCGCCCCGGTGACAAATACAGCCAACTGCGCCAGGGCTCTGCGCCGCCTCTTCTATATAGAAGAAACCAGTCATTTCCCTGACGCCCGACCCCGCGCACAGGGCCTGCGGGCAGCGCGGCATCATCGAGACACACAAATACGATGAAACACCCCACCCTTTCGACCTTGCACCTGCAGCTGCCGGATATACGAACCGCTAAAACCAAAAAAGGCGCCAGACTGTTAAATCTGGCGCCTTTCGAATATGGGGTGGACGAAGGGGATCGAACCCTCGACAACGGGAGTCACAATCCCGTGCTCTACCAACTGAGCTACGCCCACCATATTGCGTTAACAAAGAAACCAAACTACTTCTTTGTTGAGCCCTGCCCCGCCTGGCGGCACAGCAAAGCTTTAATTGGTGCGGATGAAGAGACTCGAACTCTTACGCCTCGCGGCGCTGGAACCTAAATCCAGTGTGTCTACCAATTCCACCACATCCGCGCTTGAAGCTCTTAAAGCAAAGGCGCCAGACGATTAATCTGGCGCCTTTCAAAATATGGGGTGGACGAAGGGGATCGAACCCTCGACAACGGGAGTCACAATCCCGTGCTCTACCAACTGAGCTACGCCCACCATATAGCGCTACTTGTGCCAAAGCTGCCTAATGGCGCACCCGGCAGGACTCGAACCTGCGACCATCCGCTTAGAAGGCGGATGCTCTATCCAGCTGAGCTACGGGCGCCTGATTAATCTGTACTCTTGGAGGATTACAAACTAAGTGTTTCCAGCCTTGCAGGACAACAATTCTGCTCGACCTTCTAACCAGTGCTAGGCTGTGCCCGACAAGTGCGACGAATAGTATAGAGCGTCCTGATACCCGTCAAATCTTTTTTAAAAAAAACTGATTTTATTTAAGGGCTTAGGGCAATTTGCAGACCAAGCGCCTTTGCCCTCGCGCCCTGGCGTGCGAGAATGCGCGCACTTTTCTTCCCCCTCTCGATGGTTAATCACGCGTAATGACTGCACAACTTATCGACGGCAAATCAATCGCCGCCAGCCTGCGCCAGCAGATCGCCAAACGCGTCACCGAGCGTCGCCAGCAAGGCCTGCGCACGCCTGGCCTCGCGGTGATCCTGGTCGGCAGCGATCCTGCCTCTCAGGTTTATGTCTCGCACAAGCGTAAAGACTGTGAAGAGGTCGGCTTTATTTCCAAAGCCTACGACTTGCCTTCTGACACCACTCAACAGGCCCTGACCGACCTGATTGACCGCCTCAACGATGATCCGGAAATGGACGGCATCCTGCTGCAGCTGCCGCTGCCCGAGCACCTGGACGCCTCCAAGTTGCTGGAACGCATCCGCCCGGACAAAGACGTCGACGGTTTCCACCCTTATAACGTCGGCCGCCTGGCCCAACGTATCCCGCTGCTGCGCCCATGCACACCCAAAGGCATCATGACCTTGCTGGAAAGCACCGGGGTCGATCTCTATGGTCTGGACGCAGTCGTGGTAGGCGCATCCAATATCGTCGGTCGCCCGATGGCCATGGAGCTGCTGCTGGCCGGCTGCACCGTGACCGTCACCCACCGCTTCACCAAGGACCTGGCTGGCCACGTTGGCCGCGCCGACCTGGTGGTGGTCGCTGCTGGCAAGCCGGGGTTGGTCAAAGGTGAATGGATCAAGGAAGGCGCCATCGTCATCGACGTGGGCATCAACCGCCAGGATGACGGCAAGCTGGTCGGCGACGTCGTCTACGACACTGCCCTGCCCCGCGCCGGCTGGATCACGCCAGTGCCAGGTGGTGTCGGACCGATGACCCGCGCCTGCCTGTTGGAAAATACCTTGTACGCAGCAGAAACCCTGCACGGTTAATAACCAAGCGTAATGAAAAAGCCCTGCCTTAGTGCGGGGCTTTTTATTGCCTGAGAAAAAACTGTTTTTTCTTAGTTTTTAAGCACTTTCATCCGGTTCTGGAAGAACATTCGACAGTTTCTGATCCATACTCCTAGAATGTAACGTCATTTTTCATAAAGCCCGTTCCCGAACGGTATTTCCTTACTTTTTAGCGAGTTCATCCGCGTGAAAATTCGTCTCTCTATTGTCGGCCTGTTTTTCGCTTTGACAGGCACCTTCGCCCACGCCGCCGAATCCACCCTGGCCCCGCGTGACGCCTCCAAACTGCAAATCGCCTCCGGCAGCGCCATGCTGGTGGACTTGCAAACCAACAAAGTCATTTATTCCAGCAATCCCGACGTGGTGGTCCCCATCGCTTCAGTGAGCAAACTGATGACCGGCCTGATCGTGCTGGAAGCCAAGCAGAACATGGATGAGTACATCGACATCAACATCACCGACACGCCAGAGATGAAAGGCGTGTTCTCCCGGGTAAAAATCGGCAGCCAGATGCCGCGCAAGGAAATGCTGCTGATTGCGCTGATGTCCTCGGAAAACCGCGCCGCGGCGAGCCTGGCCCACCACTATCCGGGTGGCTATGCGGCATTCATTGCGGCGATGAACGCCAAGGCCAAGTCCCTGGGGATGACCAGCACCCACTATGTGGAGCCTACCGGCCTGTCGATCCATAACGTCTCGACCGCTCGCGACCTGAGCAAGCTGCTGGCGTACGCGCGTAAATTCCCGATGCTGAGCCAGTTGAGCACCACCAAGGAAAAGACCGTGGCGTTCCGCAAGCCCAACTACACCTTGGGTTTCTCCAACACCGACCACCTGATCAACCGCGCCAACTGGGACATTAAGCTGACCAAGACCGGCTTCACTAACCAGGCGGGGCATTGCCTGGTGCTGGTCACAAGCATGGGCAACCGCCCGGTTTCGCTGGTGATCCTGGATGCCTTTGGCAAGTTCACCCACTTTGCCGATGCCAGCCGTATTCGCAGCTGGGTTGAGACCGGCAAAGGCGGCGCGGTGCCGGACGTTGCGTTGCGCTACAAGGCTGACAAGAATCTGAAGAACCGGGGGAATGCGGTAGAAGTTCGCCGCTAACTAACCACCATCTTATTGAAATAAGCAGGCCCAATGTGGGAGGGGGCTTGCTCCCGATGGCGGTGTGCCAGGCTATAAAACTTATCCTGATCAACCGCTATCGGGAGCAAGCCCCCTCCCACATTTTTATTTGCGTTCTGCCAACACTTTGAGCGCTTGGGCCGCTGCCCCTTCCTGCCCCGCCTGGCCTGTTGCATTCGCCGCATCACGCCAGCGCTGCGCATCCACATTGGCCGGTAATTGGCTCGGCCGCTGGGTGAGGATAGCCCAGTGCCCCGCGCTCTTCCACGCCGACTCGAAGTCGCTGAATTCCATAATCAATCGGCGCTCGTTTCCAGAGCGCAACAACACCGTGCTCTTCTGCTGGTTGAACCCCACCACCACGACATAACGCGCTCCGGACCAGAAGCTGGAATTGATTCGCGCCATCACCGGGTAACCCGCCGCCACCTGCGCCAGCACCGCGGTCAGCTTGGCGTCCAGTGGGTACACCATCAGCCCGTATTCGCGCGCCAGCACCTGCATGTTGCGTTCGAGGTTCGCCTCAGCACCCGGCAGGCGCAGCGGCTTGTCCAGCAACCCCGGTGTCATGACAATGCCTTGTTGCGACAGCATACTGGCAAGTGCCGTAGGACCGCTCTGATAAGCCTCGCTGCGAAAGGTCGGCACGCCGTTGAGTTCAACGCGCTCCGGCAGGCCGGACAGCTTCGACGGTTGGCTGGAACAAGCCGTTAACCCCAGGGCACAAGCCAGCAAGATGGATGTTTTAAGGTTCGAGCGTAAGCGCAATGTTTTACTCTCTTGATCAACGGGCGGTGAGGGCCCTGATCATAGGATGCTCTTGAGCGCGGGTATAGCCTGGCACATCAGTAAAGCACCCGCGATAGAGCAAACAAGTTGGACAGACACGACCATTGGTCAATAGCAGGCAACCGCCAGGTAGCTAGACTGTCCATTGAGAAGACTGTGTGTGCCCCAAGTGGGCGAAAGGAGGCCCGAATGAGCCTTGCGACGACAATTTTTCTGTTGATCTGTGGTTGGTTGGCAGTGGCCGCGGCCATGTTGTGGGGGGTCATGCGCGTGACTCGCCGGCATCATCACCCCCACGTCAAACCTGCCGCGCCCGCCAAGCCTCCCAAGGCGACGGCCCATCACGCCTAGCCAGGCATGCAATTGAAGTCTTGGGTGGCGGCGATTTCCTTGCCGTGCCCGTCCTTGAGGGATGCACGCACGGTGGTGCCCAGGCTCGACTCTTCCAGTGTGTAATGCTCACCCGCCTTGAAGTGTTTGTATTCCACCCGGCCCTGGCAGTCTTGCTGGTTGTCGTCGCCGGGTTCGTCTTCAAACAAGGTCACGTCCAGCCGATGGTCACCGGGGCTGACTTCAAAGTAGCGCCCGTCATCGACGCGTTTACCGTCCACCCGCTCGGCCATCAGGTCATTTGGCGCTTCCTCTTTCAGGCCGATCCAGGCTTGGCTCGGGTCGGCCTTGGGCAGCGGGCCGGCGCAGGCCGAGAGCAACACAACAACGCTCAGCATAGGTATCAACAACAGGGTTTTCAGTGACATGGCAGGGCTCCAAAGAACATCAAAAAAAGACGTATCCAATGGCTGGCAAGCTTGAAGAGCCGGCGTTTGCAGAACAAATGAATACAAATGAAACGATCTTCAGCCATTACCTAAATCTTCCTTCACCTGGCTGAAAGGTGCGTGTTAGGTGGGTCGGGCAAGACTGCCGGGGTTTGCAATCCTGCTCTTCTCGGAGACTCACGCATGCTCGGGCTGGTAAAGACCGCACTGCAAAAGCCGTACACGTTTATCGTGTTGGCCATATTCATCTGCATCATCGGGCCCATGGCGGCCCTGCGTACGCCCACTGATGTGTTTCCCGATATCGGCATACCCGTGGTCGCGGTGGTCTGGCAGTACAACGGCCTGTCCCCGGACGCCATGGCCGGGCGGGTGATCTACACCTATGAACGCTCCTTGAGCACCACCGTCAACGACATCGAACATATCGAATCGCAATCACTGCCCGGCATGGGTATCGTCAAGATCTTCTTCCAGCCCGGCGTCGATATCCGCACCGCCAACGCCCAGGTCACAGCGGTGTCGCAAACCGTGCTCAAGCAGATGCCACCGGGCATCACGCCGCCGCTGATCCTCAACTACAGCGCCTCCACGGTGCCGATCCTGCAAATGGCGTTCTCCAGCCCGAGCCTTTCGGAAGCCAGGATCCGCGACCTGGTGCAGAACAACATCCGCCTGCCCCTGAGCGCGCTGCCCGGCCTGGCCATGCCCACGCCGATGGGCGGCAAGCAGCGTCAGATCACCCTCGACCTCGACCCCCAGGCCCTGGCTGCCAAGGGCTTGTCGGCCCAGGACGTCGGCAATGCCCTGGCTTTGCAGAACCAGATCATCCCGGTGGGCACCGCCAAGCTGGGTTCCAACGAATACACGATCCTGCTCAACAACAGCCCCAAGGCCATTGATGAACTCAATGACCTGCCGATCAAAACAGTCGACGGCGCAATCATCACCATCGGCCAGGTCGCCCATGTGCGCGACGGTTCGCCGCCACAAACCAACATCGTGCGCGTCGACGGCCATCGCGCGGTGCTGATGCCGGCGTTGAAGAACGGCAGCATCTCTACCCTGTCGATCATCGACGGCATCCGCCAGATGCTGCCACGCATCAACGAAACCCTGCCGCCTTCACTGAAAACCTCACTGCTGGGTGATGCCTCGGTGTTCGTCAAGCAATCGGTGGGCAGCGTAGCCCAGGAAGGCATCATTGCCGCGCTGCTCACCAGTGCGATGATCCTGTTGTTTCTCGGCAGTTGGCGCTCGACCTTGATCATCGCCGCGTCGATTCCGCTGGCGGTGCTCTCGGCCATCGCGCTGCTGGCGGTCAGCGGGCAAACCCTCAACGTGATGACTCTCGGCGGGCTGGCGTTGGCGGTGGGGATTCTGGTGGACGACGCCACAGTGACCATCGAAAACATCAACTGGCACCTGGAACAAGGCAAGGCGGTGAACACTGCGATCCTCGACGGTGCCGCGCAAATCGTCGGCCCGGCGTTTGTCTCGCTGCTGTGCATCTGCATCGTGTTTGTGCCGATGTTTTTGCTGCAAGGCATCGCCGGTTATCTGTTCCGGCCAATGGCGCTGGCGGTGATCTTTGCCATGGCCAGTTCGTTCATCCTCTCGCGCACCCTGGTGCCGACGCTGGCGATGTTCCTGCTCAAGCCGCATACGCCGGAGCAAGGCGTGGGGCATCATCCCGAAGATCAATTCATCAACCATCATGAGGGTGAGCAACACGCGAAACCGCGCAATGCGTTGCTGCAATCGGTGCTGAATTTCCAACAGGGCTTTGAGCGTCACTTCTCCAATATCCGTGACACTTACCATGGCTTGCTGACGTTGGCGCTGGGGGCGCGAAAGCGCTTCATTGTCGGCTTCCTGGCCTGCGTAATCGCCTCATTCGCGTTGCTGCCGAGCCTGGGCCAGGACTTTTTCCCGGCCACCGATGCCGGTGCCCTCGCGCTGCATGTGCGCTTGCCGCTGGGCACGCGAATCGAGGAAAGCGCCGCTGCGTTCGATCGCATCGAAGCACGCATTCGCGAGGTCATCCCCGCCGACGAACTCGACACCATCGTCGACAATATCGGCATCCCGCTCAGCGGTATCGACATGGCCTACAGCAGCAGCGGCACCATCGGCCCTCAGGATGGCGATATCCAGGTCACCCTGAATAAGCACCACGCCCCCACCGCCGACTACGTGAAAAAACTGCGTGAAGCCCTGCCGCAAAGTTTCCCCGGCAGCCACTTTGCGTTCCTGCCGGCAGACATCAGCAGCCAGATTCTCAACTTCGGCGCGCCGGCCCCGCTGGATGTGAAAATCTCCGGGCGTAGCGATGCAGAAAACCGCGCTTACGCCGTAGAACTCGAACGACGCTTGCAACACGTACCAGGCATTGCAGACCTGCGTATCCAGCAGTCCACTGGTTACCCCTCCTTGCAGGTCAATGTCGACCGCCTGCGCGCCAACGGCTTGGGTATTACCGAAAAAGACGTCACCAACAGCATGGTCGCCTCCCTGGCCGGCAGCTCCCAGGTGGCACCGACCTTCTGGCTCAACCCGGCCAATGGCGTGTCCTATTCCATCGTCGCCGCCACCCCGCAGTACCGTCTCGACAGCCTGCCATCACTGGAGGCCCTACCGGTGACCGGTGCCAATGGCCAATCGCAAATCCTCGGGGGCGTGGCGACCATCTCCCGCGTACAAAGCCCGGCGGTGGTCACCCACTACAACATCGAACCGACCCTGGACCTGTATGCCAACGTACAAGGTCGCGACCTGGGCGGCGTGGCCCGTGATGTGCAAAAAGTGCTGGACGACACTGCATCCATGCGTCCCAAAGGCGCGACCATCAGCCTGCACGGGCAAATCGATGCGCTGCATGAGGCGTTCAGTGGTTTGAGCTTGGGGCTGCTCGGCGCCGTGGTGCTGATCTACTTGCTGATCGTGGTCAACTTCCAGTCCTGGGCCGACCCCTTTGTGATCATCACGGCGTTACCGGCCGCACTGGCGGGGATCGTGTGGATGCTGTTCCTCAGCGGCACCTCGTTATCGGTCCCGGCGCTCACCGGCGCCATCTTGTGCATGGGCGTGGCCACCGCCAACTCGATCCTGGTGGTGAGCTTCTGCCGTGAACGCCTGGCCGAACATGGCGACGCGTTGAAAGCCGCCATGGAGGCCGGTTACACGCGCTTTCGCCCAGTGTGCATGACCGCCCTGGCAATGATCATCGGCATGTTGCCCCTGGCGCTGTCCGAGGAGCAAAACGCGCCGCTGGGCCGCGCCGTTATCGGCGGTTTGATCTTCGCCACCATCGCCACTCTGTTGTTTGTACCCGTGGTCTTCAGCCTGGTCCACGGCCGTCACCCTACTCGCGCAATTGCTGGAGAAACGCCCCATGTCGTCTGATCACAAACCCTCGCGCAAGCGTCTGATGCTGATGGGTGTCGGCGGCCTGACCCTCGCTGCCCTGTTGGTCGCCAGCGGCTTGCACGCCCGCACGCTGCACGAACGTTCAGTCGCTGCCTGGACCGAAACGGCGGCCATTCCCCAAGTGATGGTGTTGCAACCCCAACAGAACACTGCCGGCGATACGCTGCGCTTGCCGGCGCACCTGGAAGCCTGGAGCACAGCGCCGATCCATGCGCGGGTCAGCGGCTATCTGAAAGACTGGAAAGTGGATATGGGCACGCAGGTCAAGGCCGGGCAAATCCTCGCCGAAATCGACAGCCCTGACCTCGACCAGCAACTGGCGCAGACTCACGCTCGGCTGATTCAGGAACAGGCCAATGCACGTCTGGCAGCCACCACTGCCACGCGCTGGCAACACCTGTTGGCGAGCCATTCGGTGTCGCGTCAGGAAGCCGATGAAAAAACCTCGAACGCCGCCGCGACCACAGCCAATGCCGAGGCTGGCGCAGCGGACTACGCTCGCTTGTCAGCATTGGAGGGCTACAAAACCCTGCGTGCGCCATTCGCTGGCACCATCACTGCGCGGCATACCGATATCGGTCAGTTGATCAAGGCCGATACCGACAGCGACCTGGCGCTGTTCACCCTGGCCGACACCCACCAACTGCGCCTGTATGTGCCGGTGCCGCAGAACTACGCGGCAGTAATCCATCCGGGCTTGCAAGCCGAGTTGACCGTGCCTGAGCACCCAGCCGAACACTTCAAGGCGCGCCTGATCGGTGACTCCACCGCCATCGACCGCCGCTCCGGCACCCTGCTCGCCCAGTTCGTCGTCGACAACCCCAGCGGTGAATTGCTACCGGGCGACTACGCCGAAGCCAGCCTGCCGATTCCGGCCGACACTCACGGCGTGAGCATCCCGGCCAGCGCCTTGATCTTCCGCGCCCAGGGTACGCAAGTGGCAGTGTTGGATGGGCAGAATCATGTGCACCTGCGAGACATCCACATCGGTCTGGACCTGGGCGAGCGCCTGGTGATCGACCAGGGTTTGAAAGCCACCGACCACATCATCGACAACCCGCCCGATGCCCTGCGCGAAGGCGACCCGGTGCAACTGGCCGACGCCGCCGGAGGTGCCCATGCGCCCAAGGCTTAAACCGCTCGCGGCGTTGATACTGCTGGCGTTGCAGGGTTGCTCAATGGCACCGACCTATACCGCGCCATCGATTGACCTGCCCGCCCACTACCGCGAACAGACCAGCGACGGCCCATGGCACAGCGCGCAACCGTCCGATCAGTTGGTGACCCAGTGGTGGCAACTCTATAACGATCCAACGTTGAACAAGCTGCAGCAGCAATTGCTCAACAGCAACCCGGACCTGGCCGCGGCACTGGCGCACTTCGATGCCTCCCAGGCGTATGCCAGCCAGTTGCACGCCGGGCTGTTCCCGCAAATCAGGGCCAGCGCACAGCCGCAGCGCCAACGGCAATCGGACGCGAGACCGTTGCGCGGCACAACGCAGCCGTCGGTGTACAACAGCAACATTGCCGGGTTTTCGTTGAGCTACGACCTGGACCTGTGGGGCAAGATCCGCAATCAGGTCGCGGCCGGCGACGCTCAGGCGCAAGCGTCAGGCGATGACTTGGCGGTGGCTCGCCTGAGCCTGCAACGGCAGTTGACGACGTTATATGTGCAACTCAATGGCCTGGATGCACAGAGCCGAATACTCGACAGCTCGCTGGAGGATTTCAGCCAGGCGCTGCAACTGACGCGCAGTCGCTACGAAGGCCAGATTGCCTCGGAACTGGACCTGACCCGCGCACAAAATCAACTGGCCGAGGCCAAGGCGCAACTGGATGAAGTGCGTGGGCAACGCAACCTGACCGAGCATGCAATCGGCGAGTTGGTGGGCGTGGCGGCCAGTGATTTTTCATTGCCGCCCAGCCCGCAGTTGATGGCCTTGCCAAGGATTCCATCGCAGTTGCCAAGCCACTTGCTGCAACGTCGCCCGGACATTGCCGCGGCTGAACGCAGGGTGTTTGCGGCCAACGCAAATATCGGCGTAGCCAAGGCAGCGTGGTATCCGGATTTCAGCCTGACCGGGTTGATAGGCGGGCAGACGCAAGGCGTCGGGAATCTGCTGTCAGCTGGCAATCGATATTGGGCGTTGGGGCCGTTGGTGAGCCTGCCGATCTTTGATGGCGGGCGGTTGAGTGCCAATGAGCGCCAGGCCAAGGCCGAGTTTGAAGAGGCGTCGGCGCAATACCGTAGCCATGTGTTGCAAGCCGTACGAGAGGTAGAGGACAACCTGGGGCAACTGAGGGACTTGCAGCAGCAAGCCCAGGATGAACAGGCGGCGGCGCAGGCGGCGCAACATACCCAGGCGTTGGCGATGAACAGCTATCAGGCGGGGGCGGTGAGTTATCTGGATGTGGTCACCGCACAAACGGCGGCGCTACAGGCGCAGCGCACATTGCAGGCCGTACAGACGCGGCAGCTGGTGGCAAGTGTGGGGCTTTTGACCGCACTCGGCGGTGGCTGGCAACCTGGCGCCTGACGTCAATACCGCAATCGGGAGCAAGCCCCCTCCCACACTTGTCCTGCGCCAGACACAACCTGTATGAACATGCCCCCTCTGTGGGAGGAGCTGCCCACCTTCCCACACTGGTTCCGCGCCAGACACACTATGTATGAACACCGCGGCCCCCTGTGGGAGGGGGTTTGCTCCCGATTGCGTCCGCCCGGACACATCCTGCCATAAGCCTGCCCGTCAGTTATTGGCACTGCAATCTAGCCTCTCCAAGCACAACACGAGAGGGCCATGGAATGGCAGATCTACCCGCGTCACACCGCCTGCGCATCGGGCGCTTCAGTGAACCGAACCGCGTCTACCTGATCACCACTAATACGCATGAACGCATTCGCCTATTCAGCGACTTTCATCTCGGGCGCCTGGTGGTCTGGCAGTTTCGGCTCGCTCAGTACCAAGGGCTGGTGAATTCTCTGGCATGGGTGATCATGCCCGACCACTTTCACTGGATTTTCGAACTGAAAAAAGGCTCGCTGGCGGACTTGATGTGCCAGGTAAAATCCAAAAGCACACGCACCGTGAATGGTGCTAGCGGACGCAACGGGCGGCTGTGGCAGGAGAGCTTCCATGATCGGGTGCTGCGCAAGGAAGATGACCTGATCAAAATGGCCAGGTATGTGGTGGCTAACCCATTGCGAGCGGGCTTGGTCGAGCGAATTGGCGACTACCCCCTGTGGGATGCCATCTGGGTGTAACTTCAAAAAAAGTCCAAATGTGGGAGGGGGCTTGCTCCCGATAGCGGCGGGTCAGCGACGGACAAATTGACTGACACACCGTCATCGGGAGCAAGCCCCCTCCCACATTTTCAACCGCTGGCGATAGCTGCTGAAGCTGCCACCATGGCGCGCAACAACACCGCACACCCCGCCGCCAGATCATCCGGCGCGGCATTTTCGATTTCGTTATGGCTGATGCCACCTTCACACGGCACGAAGATCATCCCCGCCGGACCAAGCTCGGCGACGAAGATTGCGTCGTGCCCTGCCCCGCTGACAATGTCCATATTCGACAGGCCCAACCCATTGGCCGCATCGCGCACGGCGTCGACGCAGCCTTTGTCGAAGTACAGCGGCGGGAAGTCGGCGGTGGGTTCCATCTCGTAACTCAGCCCATGTTTGGCACAAGTGTCCTCAATCACCTGGCGCACCTGGGCAATCATCGAGTCCAGCCGTGCTGGCTCTAAATGACGGAAATCCAGGGTCATGCGTACCTCCCCCGGAATCACGTTGCGCGACCCTGGATACGCTTGCAGGCAACCCACCGTGCCACAGGCGTGCGGCTGATGCCCCAGCGCCGCCGCATTCACCGCCGCCACCACCACCGCTGCGCCCACCAGGGCATCCTTGCGCAGGTGCATCGGCGTCGGGCCGGCGTGCGCCTCGACACCGCGCAGTTTGAGGTCGAACCACTTTTGTCCGAGGGCGCCGAGTACAACGCCGATGGTTTTCTTTTCATCCTCAAGAATCGGCCCTTGCTCGATGTGCGCCTCGAAATAGGCGCCAACCTTATGCCCACTCTCGGGGCGGGTCCCGGCATAGCCGATGGCATTCAACGCATCGCCGACGCTGACGCCGTCCGCATCGACCTTGGCCAGGGTATCGGCCAGGCTGAATTTTTCGGCGAACACGCCGGAGCCCATCATGCACGGTGGAAACCGCGAACCTTCCTCGTTGGTCCACACCACCACTTCCAACGGCGCCTCGGTTTCAATCTTGAGGTCGTTAAGGGTGCGCAACACTTCCACCCCCGCCAGTACACCGAAGCAACCGTCGAACTTGCCGCCGGTAGGCTGGGTATCGATATGGCTGCCGGTCATCACCGGCGGCAGGTCCGCGTTGCGCCCTGGACGGCGGGCGAAGATATTGCCGATACCGTCGATGCTTACGGTACAGCCGGCTTCTTCGCACCACTGCACGAAGAGATCGCGGGCCTTGCGGTCAAGGTCGGTAAGGGCCAGGCGACACACCCCGCCCTTGGGGGTGGCGCCGAGCTTGGCCAGGTCCATCAGCGACTGCCACAGGCGGTCGCGGTTGATGTGCTGATGGGTCGATTGCAGAACGTCGAGGGCAGCGTTCATGGGGATCTCCTCAGGCTGTATTTCTTATGATTGGAACAGGTGGCACGCAGTCCAATGTGGGAGGGGGCTTGCTCCCGATAGCAGTGGCCGAGTTGATATGTGCATGACTGATACACCGCCATCGGGGGCAAGCCCCCTCCCACATTGACCGCGTTCACAAGGATGATTTGGCTGCGACCGGGTTGATACCGCGCTTGGCATTGAGCCCGTAATACAACACCCCGCCCAACGCCGAACCGGTAAACCAGCCATAGCTGTAGAACCAACTGAACGCATCGCTGCCCAGCGACAACAGGGTCAGCACCACCGGCACGCCAAAGGCGATGAAACCACTCCAGTTCCACGCCGGGTACACGTCATCACGGTAAAGTCCTGCCAGGTCCAGTTGCTGTTTGCGGGTGATGAAGTAGTCCACCACCATGATCCCGGCAATCGGGCCCAGCAGGCTCGAATAGCCGAGCAACCAATTGGAGTAAACGGTCTCCAGGCTGACATCGGAAACGATCAACCCAAGCTTTTTCAGCAGCTCATGGGCCATCAGCGCCAGCCCTACCAGCCCGGTCAGGATCACCGCGGTGGTGCGGTTGATCAGCTTGGGCGCGATGTTCTGGAAGTCGTTGGTGGGCGAAACGATGTTCGCCGCCGTGTTGGTGGACAAGGTGGCGACGATGATCAGCGCCATCGCCACGGCCACCCACACCGGGCTCTGGATATGGCCGATCAGGGTCACCGGGTCGGAGACGCTGACGCCCACCAGTTTCACCGAGGCGGCGGTCATGATCACGCCGAGGGCGGCGAACAGGAACATGGTCAGCGGCAGGCCGAAGATCTGCCCGAGGATCTGGTCTTTCTGGCTCTTGGCGTAGCGGCTGAAGTCGGGAATGTTCAGCGACAAGGTGGCCCAGAAGCCTACCATCGCGGTCAGACCCGCCATGAAATAGCCGGTGAGGCTTGCGCCTTCAGGGCGTTTGGGTGGGATCGCCATCAGCTCGCTGAGGGACACATTCGGCATCGCCCACACCAGCAGGCCGATACCTACCGCCACCAACAACGGCGCCGACAGGGTTTCCAGGCGCTTGATCGACTCGGCACCGCGCAACACCACCCACAGGTTCAGGCACCAGAAAATCATGAAGCCGATCACTTCACCGGTACCACCCAGCGACTTCCAACCCTCGAAAATCGAACCGAGAAACAGGTGAATCGCCAACCCGCCAAACATCGTCTGGATCCCGAACCAGCCACAGGCCACCAACGCGCGAATCAGGCACGGCACGTTGGAACCGAGAATGCCGAATGACGAGCGCAACAGCACCGGAAACGGGATGCCGTACTTGGTGCCGGGAAATGCGTTGAGCGTCAGCGGGATCAACACCACGATATTGGCCAGCAGGATCGCTATCAGCGCCTCGCCCACCGACAAGCCGAAATACGCGGTGAGTACCCCGCCGAGGGTGTAGGTCGGCACGCAAATCGACATACCGACCCACAATGCGGTGATGTGCCATTTGTTCCAGGTGCGCTCATGCACCTTGGTGGGTGCCATGTCATGGTTGTAGCGAGGGCTGTCGAGGACGTCGGGGCCGGCGTCGAGTTCGTACAGGCCGTTGCGCTCGATGACTTGCGATCTGTTCTGTTGCATGGCCGCTCCACGGTTTTTTTAAAATTATTTTTGCTCACCTGCACGCTGTGTACAGGAGGCCGGAGTACCGCATAAACAACATGACATCTCGGGCCCCGACCAATTGCCTTTGCACTCAATTACCGTGCCGACAACGGCTGCTGAACCCGCACCACTTATATAACATGCTGATGTTTATCAGCTTTCCGAGTGAGCCTGGGTTACTTGCCGCGCTATTGGGGCCAGCCATTGCGCAAGTTGCCAGAACCGTCAGGTCTCAATCTGGTGCAACACAATTATTTTTATTTTTCAGTGCCGTCAAGAGGCATATCTCAAGCGCCTGATTTGCAATAAGAAATGTTGCTCAAAAACAGAAGCTGTCAAGTGCGTCAAAATGGTGAGCGCTCGCTACATTTTGGTGATTTTGTTATTTTTATCTTTTAATTCAGTCACTTAATTTAATTATAAGCTTAAGAAAAATCTTCTTGCTCAATCGAAAAACTCGGGCTAGTTTCTATTCCTGTCACCGATGACAGGAATTAATCCTCCATCGACCGGCAGTATTACAACACTTAGAACTGGCATAAGCCGGTCAAGCCTGTGAGGAACTCGACATGTCGCTGTTGATCCGTGGCGCAACCGTTATTACCCATGATGAAAGTTACCGCGCCGATGTGTTATGCGCAGGCGGTCTAATTCGGGCCATTGGCACCGATCTGGATATTCCCGCCGGCACTGAAATACTCGATGGCAGCGGCCAATACTTGATGCCGGGCGGCATCGATCCCCACACCCATATGCAACTGCCCTTCATGGGCACCGTGGCCAGCGAAGACTTTTTCAGTGGTACGGCCGCAGGCTTGGCCGGTGGTACCACGTCGATCATCGACTTTGTGATTCCCAACCCGCAGCAATCGTTGATGGAAGCCTTCCACCAGTGGCGCGGCTGGGCAGAAAAGTCCGCATCCGACTATGGCTTCCATGTAGCGATCACCTGGTGGAGCGAGCAGGTACGCGAGGAAATGGCCGAACTGGTCAGCCATCACGGCATCAACAGCTTCAAGCATTTCATGGCTTACAAGAACGCAATCATGGCCGCCGACGATACCTTGGTAGCCAGCTTCGAACGCTGCCTGGAGCTGGGCGCGGTGCCTACCGTTCATGCGGAAAACGGCGAGCTGGTGTATCACCTGCAACGCAAGCTGATGGCCCAGGGCATCACCGGACCGGAAGCCCATCCGCTGTCGCGCCCATCCCAGGTGGAAGGCGAAGCGGCCAGCCGCGCAATACGAATTGCCGAGACCATCGGCACGCCGCTGTACCTGGTGCATGTGTCAACCAAAGAGGCGCTGGATGAAATCACCTACGCTCGGGGCAAGGGCCAGGCGGTGTACGGTGAAGTACTCGCCGGCCACTTGCTGCTGGACGACAGCGTCTACCAGCACCCGGATTGGCAGACCGCCGCCGGCTATGTCATGAGCCCACCGTTCCGTCCGCGCGGGCATCAGGAGGCCCTGTGGCACGGCCTGCAATCGGGCAACCTGCACACCACCGCGACTGACCACTGCTGCTTCTGCGCCGAGCAAAAAGCCGCCGGGCGTGACGACTTCAGCAAGATCCCCAACGGCACCGCCGGTATCGAAGACCGCATGGCGCTGCTGTGGCACGAAGGCGTCAACACGGGGCGCCTGTCGATGCAGGCGTTCGTTGCGCTGACCTCCACCAACACGGCGAAAATCTTCAACCTCTACCCCCGTAAAGGCGCGATTCGCGTCGGGGCGGATGCCGACCTGGTGCTCTGGGACCCTGAAGGCACGCGAACCATTTCGGCCAAGACCCACCACCAGCAGGTCGACTTCAACATCTTCGAAGGCAAGACCGTGCGCGGCGTGCCGAGCCACACCATCAGCCAGGGCAAGCTGGTCTGGGCCGATGGCGACCTGCGCGCAGAACGGGGTGCCGGGCGCTATGTGGAGCGGCCGGCGTATCCGTCGGTGTTCGAGCAGTTGAGCAAGCGGGCAGCGCTTTCCAAACCAGTGGCTGTGAACCGCTGAACCCGCTATCGGGAGCAAGCCCCCTCCCACAGTGGAACGCATTCCAATGTGGGAGGGGCGGTGCGACGATTCGACTTGCTCCCGATGAGGCCCGAACAATCAACACAAAAACCAATGCCCATCAGAGGCAGCACCTCAATAACCGTGAGGCCAATACCGTGATCCAGACCCTGACCCACCTTCCCCACCCCCGCGATGACGCGGCCACCCTCGCCAGCCAGTTCAGCGACCTGGCACCGCCGCTCAACGCCCGGCAAGCGCATCTGGAAGCCTCGCGCTGCCTGTACTGTTACGACGCACCGTGCGTGAACGCATGCCCCAGCGAGATCGACATCCCGTCGTTCATCCGCAATATCCACACCGAGAACGTGCAAGGCGCTGCGCAGAAAATCCTCTCGGCCAACATCCTCGGCGGCAGTTGCGCTCGGGTTTGCCCCACGGAGATCCTGTGCCAGCAAGCCTGCGTGCGTAACAACGCCCAAGAATGCGCGCCGGTGCTGATCGGTTTGTTACAACGCTACGCCATCGACAACGCGCACTTCAGCGAACACCCGTTCCAGCGCGCCGCGCCCACCGGTAAGCGCATCGCCGTGGTCGGCGCCGGGCCGGCGGGGTTGGCCTGCGCCCACCGCGCCGCGTTGCACGGCCATGACGTGGTGGTTTTCGAAGCGCAGGAGAAAGCCGGCGGCCTGAATGAATACGGGATCGCCAAGTACAAGCTGGTGGATGATTTTGCTCAGAAAGAACTGGATTTCCTTCTGCAAGTAGGCGGCATCGAAATCCGCCATGGCCAGCGCCTGGGCGACAATCTGACCTTGAGCGAACTGCATCAGCAATTCGATTCGGTGTTCCTCGGCCTCGGCCTGGCGGCCAGCAAACAGCTCGGCTTGGCCCACGAAGACGCCCCCGGCCTGCTCGCCGCCACCGACTACATCCGCGAGCTGCGCCAGGCCGATGACCTCACCCAACTGCCCCTGGCCGACCGCTGCATCGTGCTCGGCGCGGGCAATACCGCCATCGACATGGCCGTGCAAATGGCCCGCCTCGGTGCCCGCGAGGTAAACCTTGTGTACCGCCGTGGCCTGGCGGACATGGGCGCGACCCAACACGAACAAGACATTGCCAAGGCCAATCAAGTGCGGCTGCTGACCTGGGCCCAACCCGACGAAGTGTTGCTCGACGACCAGGGCCGCGTACGCGGTATGCGCCTGGCCCGCACCCACCTGGAAAATGGTCGCTTGCTACCGACGGGGGAAACCTTCGAACTGGCCGCCGATGCGATCTTCAAGGCCATCGGCCAAGGCTTTGACAACGACGCACTGCACGACCTGCTGGCCCAGCAACTGCACCGCGTGGGCGAGCGCATCTTTGTCGATGAACAGCTGCGTACCAGTATCCCCGGCGTGTATGCCGGCGGCGATTGCGTCAACCTTGGCCAGGACCTCACCGTGCAGGCCGTGCAACACGGCAAGCTGGCCGCCGAGGCCATGCACGCCCAACTCATGCTGAATGTGGAGGCTGCGTAATGGCCGATCTCTCGATTGTATTCGCCGGTATCAAAGCCCCCAATCCGTTCTGGCTGGCCTCCGCGCCGCCCACCGACAAAGCCTACAACGTGGTCCGTGCGTTCGAAGCCGGCTGGGGTGGCGTGGTGTGGAAAACCCTGGGCGAAGACCCGGCGGCGGTGAACGTGTCGTCACGCTACTCGGCGCATTTCGGGGCGAATCGTGAAGTGCTGGGCATCAACAATATCGAACTGATCACCGACCGCTCACTGGAGATCAACCTGCGGGAAATCACCCAGGTGAAAAAGGACTGGCCTGACCGTGCACTGATCGTATCGCTGATGGTGCCATGTGTTGAGGAGTCCTGGAAAAACATCCTGCCTCTGGTGGAGGCGACCGGCTGCGACGGCATCGAGTTGAATTTCGGCTGCCCCCACGGGATGCCCGAACGTGGCATGGGCGCAGCGGTCGGCCAGGTGCCGGAGTATGTGGAACAGGTGACGCGCTGGTGCAAGACATATTGCTCGCTACCGGTGATCGTCAAGCTCACGCCCAACATCACCGACATCCGCGTGGCGGCGCGGGCAGCGTATCGCGGCGGCGCGGACGCGGTGTCGTTGATCAACACCATCAATTCCATCACCAGCGTGGATCTGGAGCGCATGGTCGCCCTGCCGGTGGTCGGCACCCAGAGTACCCACGGCGGTTACTGCGGTTCGGCGGTCAAGCCGATCGCCCTGAACATGGTCGCCGAAATCGCTCGTGACCCGCAGACCCAGGGCTTGCCGATCTGCGGCATCGGCGGTATCGGCAACTGGCGCGATGCAGCGGAATTCGTCGCCCTGGGCTGTGGCGCAGTGCAGGTGTGCACGGCGGCGATGCTGCATGGCTTCAGGATTGTGGACGAGATGAAGGACGGCCTGTCGCGGTGGATGGACAGCCAGGGTTACACCAGCCTGCAGGACTTTTCCGGGCGGGCCGTGGGTAACACCACGGATTGGAAGTACCTGGATATCAACTACCAGGTGATCGCCAGGATCGATCAGGCGGCGTGTATCGGTTGTGGGCGTTGCCACATTGCCTGTGAGGACACTTCACACCAGGCAATCGCCAGTTTGAAACAGGCGGACGGCACGCATAAGTATGAAGTGATTGATGATGAGTGCGTGGGCTGCAACTTGTGCCAGATCACCTGCCCGGTGGCGGACTGCATCGAGATGGTGCCGATGGACACCGGCAAGCCATTTTTGAATTGGACGCAGGATCCGCGTAATCCGTATCGGGAAGCTGTGTAGCCTTTAGACCGCTATCGCAGGCAAGCCAGCTCCCACAGTTGACCGCATTTTGTCTGAAGGAATGCAGTCGAATGTGGGAGCTGGCTTGCCTGCGATGGGCATGGGTATCTACACAACTTCTGGTATGGCGCTGTCCCTGTGGGAGGGGCGGTGCGACGATTCGACTTGCTCCCGATGGCGGCCTTAGGGCCGACCAGGATGCCGGATCAAAC